>NZ_JABBWU010000014.1:0-260805 GCF_012999525.1 Microbispora sp. H10836 | reverse complement strand
ATGGTGGCCATGACCGGCCCCTTTCAACGTTTCGCGTCTTTGCTCTGTCTTTGACATCTCAAGCAAACCGCGATCACCGGCCCTGCCGCAGGAGCCGTACGGCACGCCGCGTCCGCCCCGAAGTCCCGCGATCATGGGACTTTCGTCGTACGTCCGGCCGTACGGCGCGTACTGGTGCCCCGGTCATTCCGGCGAGGGCGGGTCCAGCCGCAGGCGGCCGGCCTCCGTCCGCGCGTCGACCTTCCCCGTCACGCCGCGTACGGTGACGTCGCCGTGCTCGCTGCGGATCGTGACCTCGATGTCCCTCGGCACCACGAACGCGTAGTCGGTGTGGCTCCCGGCCGTGTCCTTGAGCGGGCCGCAGATCGAACCGGCTGGGCCTCACCGCCACGCCTGGCGCGCGGCCCATCGCTCCACCGTCGTCGTCCCCCGGTGGAGCCACCCCTCCGGGATCGGCGGTGGTGCGGCCGCTGCGGCCGGGGCGTAGAACCCGGCGATTCCTTCGGCCGCCTCCCGGCCCACGACCGGCGTGATGAGCCGGGCGTACTCGGCGGGCTCGACCCACAGGTAGCGCACCGGCCTTCCGGCGGCGGAGGCCGCGGCGGCGGCGAGCCGGTCACCGGTGACCTCCTCCGGGCCCGTCACGACGAGCCGCGCGGGCGGCTCGGCCCCGGCCAACGCCTCACCGACGGCCTCCGCCAGGTCGTCGAGCGACGACCACGGCACGGGGGTCTCCGCCGGCAGAGGATAGACCAGCTCACCGTGCTCGCGGACGCGCCGGGCCGACCAGGGCTGCACCAGGTTCTCCAGGTACGGCCCCGCGGGACCGATCACTGACGCGGCCTCCACCCGCGCGGGCAGATCCCGGGCGAACAGGACCCGGGCGTCGACGAACGGGACACCCACCGGGTCCGGCGGCAGCGGCATCCCCGGATTGAACACCACCCGCGACACGGCGGCCTCGCAGAGAGCGGCGAGCACCGACGCCGCGTGCCGCAGGGCGATCTCGCCGAACACCTGCGGAAGCTGCACGACGACCGCGTCGGCGCCCTTGTACGCCGCGGCGAGGGAGGCGGCGTCGGCCAGATCGGCGGAGGCGGAGTTCAGCGGCCGGACCTGGTGCCCGAGCGCGCGCAGCCTCCGTACGACGGGAGAGCCCTGGGTTCCGGTCGCGCCGTGCACGGCGACGATCATCTTCGTCATGCGGCCGACGCTAGAGCCGTTGCTTCATCTTTTGAAGTAGGCACTTTTCCTGTAGTAACTACAGCTATGGAAACAAGCCAGGCACCGCGGCCGGTCACGCCCGAAGAATGCGTCGTCACGCGGACGCTGACGTTCGTCGGCAGCAGGTGGACGCCGCTGGTCATCTGGCACCTGCTCGACGGCACCAAGCGATACGGCGAGCTTCGTCAGGCGCTGCCCGGGATCAGCCCCAAGACGCTGGCCGACCGCCTGCAGGCCCTGGAGGAGCGCGGACTGGTCACGCGCACGGTGCATCCGGAAAAACCGCCGCGCGTGGAGTACGCCCTGACGCCCCGGGGTTTCGCACTCGGGAACATCCTCGACGACGTCGCGCGGTGGGGCGAAGAGTGGGAGGACGCGAACTGAGCGACAGCCGTCGATCTTTCAGGCCGATCGATGTGTGGAGGTCTGGACGGCCCAGGCGGGTTCACTGCGGACGTCGCGACCGGAGCGGGCCCAACGACCGGTGGGGAGGGGTCCTGAGTCTCTACCCGCTTCGGTCGTCCCGGCGGGAGGCTGCGATCGACAGTCCCCGAGAGAAGGAGGTCCGGCCATGACACGCGTGCTGGTCGCCTACGGATCCAGACGAGGCTCGACCGCGGAGATCGCGGGCTGGATCGGCGAGACCCTGCGCGGGCAGGGGCTCGAGACCGAGGTCGCGGACGCCGGGTCGGTCCGCGACGTGACCGCCTACGACGCCGTGGTGCTGGGCGGAGCGTTGTATGCGGGACACTGGCACAAGGACGCCCGGCGCTTCGCCCGGCGGCACGCCGCGGCCCTGTCGGGCCGGCCGGTGTGGCTGTTCAGCAGCGGGCCGCTCGACCGGTCCGCGGACGAGGCCGAGATCCCGCCGGTTCCCCAGGTGGCCCGGGCGTCGGAGGCTCTCGGCGCGGTGGGGCACCGGACGTTCGGAGGGCGGCTCGCCCGCGACGCCAAGGGCTTCATCACCGCGAGGATCGCCGAAAGGACCGGGGGCGACTACCGCGACGCCGACCGGGTGCGCGCCTGGGCGCGAGAGGTCGCCGAGCGTGTGGCGACCGGGCATCGGACGGAGGTCTGACCGGCTCCCCGCCCGCACTCCGCCCCCACCCCGCCCGGCGGCCGGCCGGAAGCGGGCACAATGAACGGCGGCAGGACGCGATCGGCCACGACTCGAGGAGCGGCGCGTGAATGGGTGGCCGGAGGCGCTCCGCAGGTCGCCGGCGCGGCTGATCGCGTTGACCTTCGCCCTGTCCGTGCCCTTCTGGCTGGCCGGTGCCGTGATCGGCCGCCTGTCGGAGACGCTGCCCGTCAGTGCGCTGATGGCGTGCTGCCCCCTGCTGGCGGCGATGGCGCTCGTGCGGCGTCATGAGCCGCGCGGAGCCGTGCACGGTCTGCTGCGGCGCGTCGTGGACTGGCGTGCCGCCCCCGACCCCGGCTGGTACGCACTCGCGATCGCGGTGCCGCTGGGGGTGATGGCCGCCTCCTACGCCGTGCTGGTCCTCCTGGGCCGGTCACTGCCCGAGCCGCGGATCGCGCCGGTCGAGATCCCACTGCTGTCCGCCGTGTTCCTCGTCGCCGCCGTCTGCGAGGAGGCGGGCTGGACCGCGTACGCCACCGATGCGCTGCGCGCCCGCCTTAACGTGCCGGCCACCGGCGTCGTCCTGGGCGTGGTGTGGGCGGTCTGGCACCTCGTCCCGTACGCGCAGGCCGGCCACGGCCCGCTGTGGATCGCGGGGCAGTGTCTGTACACCGTGGCGCTGCGGGTCGTCATCGTCTGGCTGTACCAGCGCAGTGCGAGCGTGCTCGCCGCGGTCGTCTGCCATGCCGCCTCCAACGTCGGCTGGTCCCTCTTCCCCGACCACGGGTCGCACTACGACCCGGTCGTCAGCGGGACCGTCGCCGCCGGCGTCGCCCTGCTCGTCGTGGCCGCGTGGCCCGGGCGGTCCCCCCGGTGACACCCGGCACGCCGGGCCGACGCGGGCGGTGTGGCAGAGGTGCGGACGTCACCGGCGTCCCTGGCCGGCAGCGGGCGCCGCGACATGGGCCACCACCGGCTCGCCGTGCACGGCGCGGCGGTACGCCTCGCGGGCCGCGGCGCGGATGAGTTCCGGGCAGGCGGACGCGGTGGGGCGGATGCACACGTAGATGTGCACCATGCCGTCGATGTCCGCCAGGCGCACGTCGTCCACCGTCTCGGTGAACTCCTCCTGCAGGGCCTCCCGCACGGTGCGCCGTGCGGCCGGGCCGGTGGCCTGTTCGCGGTTCTCTTCGCCGTCCTGCCGGCGGGGGACCGGACGGGGGTCGGTGCTCAGGATCGTCATGACTCAACCGTGCCGTCGGCCGTCCGGCGCGGGGAGGGCCGAAGGTCCCCGGACCAGGCGCCGGACGTCGCTTCCGGTCCCGGCCGCGATCCGTGCACGCGTCGAGCGCCCGGCCGGTCACACACTGGTCACTCCGTGCGCGGCGAACTGGGCGTGCACGCGTTCCAGCAGGTCCTGGTCCGGCGGCTTGACGTCGGCCAGCGGGTAGGCCAGCCCGAGCCGGGCGTACTTGCCGGCGGCCATGCGGTGGAAGGGCAGGACGTCGACCCGCTCGACGTTGCCGAGCGACGCGACGAACCGGGCCAGGCCCTCGACGTTCTCCTCGGCGTCGGTGTGGCCGGGCACCAGGACGAACCGCACCCAGACCGGGCGGCCCAGGTCGGCCAGGCGGCGGGCGAAGCGCAGGGTCGGCTCCAGGCTCCCGCCGGTGAGCCGCCGGTAGCCCTGCGGGTCGTACGACTTGATGTCGAGCAGCACGAGGTCGGTGTCGGCCAGCAGCGCGTCGCTCGCCCGGTCGCCGAGGTAGCCGGAGGTGTCCAGCGCGGTGTGCAGGCCGCTCTCATGGCAGCGGCGCAGCAGTTCGCCGGTGAAGCGGGGCTGCAGCAGCGGCTCGCCGCCGCTGACCGTCACCCCGCCGCCGGCGACCGAGATGAACCGCCGGTAGCGGTCCACCTCGGTCATGACCTCGTCCACCGTTACCCGGCGGCCGTCGCGCATGCGCCAGGTCTCCGGGTTGTGGCAGTACAGGCAGCGCAGCGGGCAGCCGCAGGTGAACACCACGAAGCGGGTGCCGGGACCGTCCACGCCGACCGACACGTCCCACGACTCGATGACGCCGCCGCCGGCCGCCGGCTCCGCCTGGCAGAGCTCGGCGGCGGCGTCCTCCCGCAGCCGGGCGGTGGAGTCCTGGGCGAGCCGGGCGGTGGTGTCCTGGGCGAGCCGGGCAGTGGAGTCCTGGTGGAGCCGGGCGGTGGCGCCGTTACGCGGTTCGTCGCGCATCACAGCCGCCCGTGGAAGGTGCGGTCGATGACGTCCTGCTGCTGTTCCCGGG
Organism: Microbispora sp. H10836; assembly: GCF_012999525.1. Lineage (NCBI taxonomy): Bacteria > Bacillati > Actinomycetota > Actinomycetes > Streptosporangiales > Streptosporangiaceae > Microbispora > Microbispora sp. H10836. The sequence goes on along the minus strand of NZ_JABBWU010000014.1, from coordinate 256,209 downwards.
TTAGCCGGACGAAGTTGACGGCGTACCCGGAGACGCGGATGGTGAGCTGCGGGTACTTCTCGGGGTGGTCCATCGCGTCGATCAGCGTGGCCCGGTCGAGCACGTTGACGTTCATGTGGAAGCCGCCCGCGTCGAAGTAGCCGTCGAGCACGCCCACGAGGTCGGCGACCCGGTCGTCGGCCGTGCGGCCCAGCCCGTCCGGGGTGACCGTGCTGGTGAGCGAGATGCCGTCCTGCGCCTGCTCGTAGGGGAGCTTGGCCACCGACAGCGCCGAGGCGACCAGGCCGTGCCGGTCGCGGCCGTTCATCGGGTTGGCGCCGGGAGCGAAGGGCGTGCCGGCCCTGCGTCCGTCGGGCGTGTTGCCGGTGTGCTCGCCGTACACCACGTTGGAGGTGATGGTGAGCACCGACTGGGTGTGCTCGGCGTCGCGGTAGGACGGGTTGCGGCGGATCTTGTCCATGAACGACCTGACGAGGTCGACGGCGATGGCGTCGGCGCGGTCGTCGTTGTTGCCGTACGCCGGGTAGTCGCCCTCGACCACGTAGTCCACGGCCAGCCCGGTCACGTCCCGGAGCACCCGGACCGTCGCGTGCTTGACGGCCGACAGGCTGTCGGCGGCCACCGACAGGCCGGCGATGCCGCAGGCGAGCGTGCGCTTGACGGGGTAGTCGTGCAGCGCCATCTCGATGCGCTCGTAGGCGTACTTGTCGTGCATGTAGTGGATGACGTTCAGCGCGTTCACGTAGGTCTTCGCGAGCCAGTCCATCATCCGGTCGAACGCCGCCGCGACCTCCTCGTAGTCGAGCACGTCGCCGGTCAGCGCGGGGTAGGCGGGGCCGACCTGCTCGCCGCTGATCTCGTCCCGGCCGCCGTTGATCGCGTACAGCAGGGCCTTGGCGAGGTTGACCCGGGCGCCGAAGAACTGCATCTGCTTTCCGACGGGGGCGGCCGAGACGCAGCAGGCGATGGCGGTGTCGTCGCCGTACCGCGGCCGCATCAGCTCGTCGCTCTCGTACTGGATCGAGCTGGTCTCGATGGACAGGCGGGCGCAGAAGCGCTTGAACGGCTCGGGCAGCCGCGGCGACCAGAAGACCGTCAGGTTCGGCTCAGGGGCGGGGCCGAGGTTGCGCAGCGTCTGCAGGTAGCGGTAGCTGGTGCGGGTGACCAGCGGCCTGCCGTCGGCGCCGATGCCGCCGATCGACTCGGTCACCCAGGTCGGGTCGCCGGAGAAGAGCTGGTCGTACTCGGGGGTGCGCAGGAAGCGGACGATGCGCAGCTTGATGACGAAGTCGTCGACCAGCTCCTGCGCCTCCTGCTCGGTGAGCCGTCCCTCGGCGAGGTCCCGCTCCAGGTAGACGTCCACGAACGTGGAGGTGCGGCCGAGGGACATGGCCGCGCCGTTCTGCTCCTTGACGGCGGCGAGGTAGGCGAAGTAGAGCCACTGGATGGCCTCGCGCGCGGTGGCCGCGGGCCGGGAGATGTCGTAGCCGTAGGAGGCGGCCATCCGCTTCAGCTCGTCGAGGGCGCGCAGTTGCTCGGCCAGCTCCTCCCGGTCGCGGATGACCGCGTCCGTGGAGAACTCGCCGTCCAGCGTGCGCAGCTCGGCCCGCTTGGCCTCGATCAGCCGGTCCACGCCGTACAACGCGACCCGCCGGTAGTCGCCGATGATGCGCCCGCGGCCGTACGCGTCGGGCAGCCCGGTGATGATCCCGGCGCGGCGGGCCGCCCGGATCTCCGGCGTGTACGCGTCGAAGACGCCGTCGTTGTGCGTCTTGCGATACCGGGTGAAGATCTCCTTGACCCCGGGGTCGAGCGTGTAGCCGTACGCGGCGAGGCCGCTCTCGACCATCCGCAGCCCGCCCGCCGGCATGATGGCCCGCTTCAGCGGGGCGTCGGTCTGCAGTCCGACGATCAGTTCGCGCTCGGAGTCGATGTAGCCGGGCCGGTGCGCGGTGATCGAGGAGGGGGTGGTGGTGTCCACGTCGTATATCCCGCGCCGCCGCTCCTCGGGAAACAGGTCCGACACCTCCGCCCAGACCGCGCGGGTCCGCTCGGTCGGCCCGGCGAGGAACGACTCGTCGCCCTCGTACGGCGTGTAGTTGGCCTGGATGAAGTCGCGCACGTCGACGCTCCCGTGCCAGGTCGTGCCGCGGAAACCGCGCCACGCCACGTGCGCGGGCGCCGGCGCGTCCGCCTGTCGCCTGACCTCGGTGACGGTCATCGTCTACCCCCTTCGTCGGTTCCGTCTCCACTGTCGTCCCTGAGCCGGCCGCCCTTCGCGCGCGGAAGTCATCGATCATGGGGACCAAAGTCACCCGTCCGATTCAATGGATAAGTCAGGGTCTTCTGGGTACCGCCGGAAGGACCAAGGTCCCTGACGTCCCCGCCGTCCCACCGGGAGGGTAGGGCGGAAGATCCTCTCCCCCCGGAGGAAGGCAATGACAGTCGGCTCGGCAGCCGTCCAGGAGACACGCAGGGGCGGCCGGGCGGTCGCGCTGGTGCTGGCGACGGCAGGGTTCGCGGTGAACTTCTGGGCGTGGGCGCTGCTCAGCCCGCTCAGCGCGACATACAAGGACCTGCTCGGGCTCACTCCGTTCGAGGCGTCGGTCCTGGTCGCGATCCCGGTCATCGTCGGGTCGCTGGGGCGGATCGTGCTCGGCGCGCTGACCGACCGGTACGGCGGGCGGCTGATGTTCGCGGTGGCGAGCATGCTCGGCGTGATCCCGGTGGTCTTCCTCGCCTTCGCCGAGAGCTATCCGGCGTTGCTGGCCGGGGGGCTCGTCCTGGGCCTGACGGGGGCGACCTTCGCGATCGGCGTGCCGTTCGTCAACGCCTGGTTCCCGCCGGAGCGCCGAGGGCTGGCCCTGGGCGTCTTCGGGATGGGCAACATCGGCACGGCGATCTCCGGCTTCGCCACTCCCTGGCTCGCGGACCGGTTCGGCCGGCCGGTGCCGTTCTTCGTGGTCGCGGTCGCGCTGGTGGTCGTCGGGCTGGCGTTCCTGGCGTTCGGCCGGGAGGCGCCCGGTGCCCGTCGCGCGACCGAGCCGTTCCTCGCCAGGTTCCTGGCCGCGGGGCGGTTGCGCGTCACCCGCGAACTGGCCGCGATGTACGCGCTGACCTTCGGCGGGTTCGTGGCGTTCGGCGCCTACCTGCCGCTGTATCTGAAGGCGGTCTACGGGCTGTCCACGGCCGACGCGGCCGCGCGGGCGGCCGGGTTCGTCGTGCTGGCCACGCTCGCCCGGCCGGTCGGCGGCTGGCTCGCGGACCGCTTCGGCGGCGAGATCGTGCTCTCCGGGGCGCTCGCCGTGGCGGTGGTGTGCGCGGTCGCCGTGTCGTTCGCCCCGCCGATGCCACTGGCGACGGCCGGCTTCCTGGCCATGGCGGCCTCGCTCGGCCTGGGCAACGGTGCGATCTTCGCGCTGCTCGGCCGGGCCGTGCCGGCGCACGCGATCGGCAGCGCGACCGGCGTGGTCGGCGCGGTCGGCGGTCTCGGCGGATTCCTGCCGCCGATCGTCATGGGCCTCATCTACCAGGCCACCGCTTCGTACGCCATCGGGCTCATGCTGCTGGCGGCCGTCGCGGCGGCGGCGCTGGTCTACTGCTGGTTCGTCCTGCGGCCCTCCGGGACCGCCCCCCTGACCCAGGGAGAGGGAATCTGATGTCGAGGATCGACGGGCCGGTCAGCGACGCCCTGCTCGGACTGGGACGGCACCTGCGCCGCGGCGAGGTGTCGCCGGACCTGCGCGCGCTCCACCAGGTCGGCGGGCGGCAGGGTGACGTGTTCTACCGCGACCGGTGGAGCCACGACAAGGTGGTGCGCTCGACCCACGGGGTGAACTGCACCGGGTCGTGCTCCTGGAAGGTGTACGTCAAGGACGGCATCATCACCTGGGAGGCGCAGCAGACCGACTACCCCAGCGTGGGCGACGACCGTCCCGAATACGAGCCGCGGGGCTGCCCGCGCGGTGCGGCCTTCTCCTGGTACACCTACTCGCCGACCCGGGTGCGCTACCCGTACGCCCGGGGCGTGCTGGTGGAGATGTACCGCGAGGCGAAGGCGCGGCTGGGCGACCCGGTGGCGGCCTGGGCCGAGATCACGACCGACCCCGTGAAGCGCCGCCGCTACCAGGAGGTCCGGGGCAGGGGCGGGCTCGTCCGCGTCTCCTGGGACGAGGCCGCCGAGATCGTCGCCGCCGCGCACGTGCACACGATCAAGACCTACGGCCCCGACCGGATCGCCGGGTTCTCGCCGATTCCGGCCATGTCGATGGTCTCCCACGCCGTGGGCGCGCGGTTCGTCTCGCTGCTCGGCGGCACGATGCTGTCGTTCTACGACTGGTACGCCGACCTGCCGGTGGCCTCGCCCCAGGTCTTCGGCGACCAGACCGACGTGCCGGAGTCGGCGGACTGGTGGGACGCCTCCTACCTGATGCTGTGGGGTTCCAACGTGCCGGTCACCCGCACCCCCGACGCGCACTACATGGCCGAGGCCCGCTACCGGGGGCAGAAGGTCGTCGTCATGGCCCCGGACTACAACGACGCCGCCAAGTTCGCCGACGAATGGCTGGCCCCGCACCCCGGCACGGACGGCGCGCTGGCGATGGCGATGGGCCACGTGATCCTCCGGGAGTTCTTCGTCGACCGCGAGACGCCCCGCTTCCTCGACTACGTCAGGCGCTACACCGACCTGCCCTTCCTGGTGCGGCTGCGCGAGCACGACGGCGCGTACGTGCCGGACAAGTTCCTCACCTCGGCCGACCTGGGCGAGCAGGGGGAAGAGGCCGCGTTCAAGACCGTGCTGCTCGACGCGCGGGACGGCGAACCGGTCGTGCCCGGCGGCTCGCTCGGCTTCCGGTTCTCCGCCGAGGGCGAGGGCCGCTGGAACCTCGACCTCGGCGACGTCGACCCGCTGCTCACCCTGCTCGCGGACGGCGAGGCCGTCCCGGTCTCGCTGCCGCGCTTCGACGCTCCCGGCGAGGCGGTGATGCGCCGCGGCGTGCCCGCCCGCCGGGTGAACGGTCACCTGGTCACCACGGTCCTCGACCTGATGCTCGCGCAGTACGGCGTGGCCCGCGACGGGCTGCCGGGGGAGTGGCCGTCCGGGTACGACGACCCGGCGCAGCCGTACACCCCCGCCTGGCAGGAGGCGATCACCTCGGTGCCGGCGGACGCGGCGGCGCGGATCGCCCGGGAGTTCGCCCGCAACGCCGAGGAGTCCGGCGGCCGATCGATGATCATCCTGGGTGCGGGGACCAACCACTGGTTCCACTCCGACACGATGTACCGGGCTTTCCTCGCGCTGGTCACGCTGACCGGCTGTCAGGGCGTCAACGGCGGCGGCTGGGCGCACTACGTCGGGCAGGAGAAGTGCCGCCCGGTCACCGGCTGGGCGCAGCTGGCCTCCGGCCTCGACTGGTCCCGCCCGCCCCGCCAGATGATCGGCACGGCGTACTGGTATCTCAACACGGGGCAGTGGCGCTACGACGAGCACACCGCCGACGTCGTGGCCTCACCGCTCGGCGGCGGGACGTTCGCGGGAAGGACCAGCGCCGACCTGCTCGCTCAGTCCGCCCGGATGGGGTGGATGCCGTCCTATCCCACCTTCGGCCGCAACCCCCTCGACCTCGCCGACGAGGCCGAGCGCGCCGGCCGGGAGGCGGGCCCGTACGTCGTGGAGGAGGTGCGCGCGGGCCGCCTCGGCTTCGCCTGCGAGGACCCCGACGCGCCGGAGAACTGGCCGCGGGTGCTCACCGTGTGGCGGGCGAACCTGCTCGGCTCCTCGGCGAAGGGCAACGAGTTCTTCCTGCGGCACCTGCTCGGCGCCTCCGACGCGGTGCGGGCCGAGGAGAACGGCCCGGACCGGCGGCCCGGCGACGTGACCTGGCGGGACGAGGCGCCCCGGGGCAAGCTCGACCTGCTGCTGTCGCTCGACTTCCGGATGACCTCGACGACGCTGTTCTCCGACATCGTGCTCCCGGCGGCCACCTGGTACGAGAAGCACGACCTGTCGTCCACCGACATGCACCCGTTCGTGCACGCCTTCACCCCGGCCATCGACCCGCCCTGGCAGACCCGCACCGACTTCGCCGCCTTCCACGCCATCGCGCGGGCGTTCAGCGCGCTGGCCCGCGAGCATCTCGGCGTACGCCGGGACGTCGTCGCCGTGCCGCTGCTGCACGACACGCCGGACGAGCTGGCCAGCCCGCACGGCCGGGTGCGCGACTGGCGGGAGACCGGCGAGGAGCCGGTGCCGGGCCGTACGTTCCCGAAGATCGTGGTGGTCGAGCGGGACTACGGTGCGATCGCCGACAAGCTGGCCGCCCTCGGTCCGCTCGCCGAGCGCCTGGGCGCCACGACGAAGGGCGTGACGTTCGACGTCGCGGCCGAGGTCGAACGGCTGGGCAGGGTCAACGGGACCGTACGCGGGGGAGCGGCCGACGGCCGGCCTTCGCTGGCGACGGACGTCGCGATGTGCGAGACGATCCTCGCGCTGTCCGGCACCACCAACGGCAGGCTGGCGGCCCAGGGGTTCGAGACCCTGGCCCGCCGTACGGGTACCGACCTCGGCGGCCTGGCCGACGAGCATCGCCGGATCACCTTCGCCGACACGCAGGCGCGGCCGACCCCGGTGATCACCTCGCCGGAGTGGTCGGGCAGCGAGACCGGAGGCAGGCGCTACTCCGCCTTCACCATCAACGTCGAGCACCACAAGCCCTGGCACACCCTCACCGGCCGCCAGCACTTCTACCTCGACCACGACTGGATGCAGGAGGCCGGCGAGGCGCTGCCCGTCTACCGGCCGCCGCTCAACACGGCCGCCCTCGCCGCGGGGCCGGGCGGCGAGAACGGCATCGTGGTGCGCTACCTCACCCCGCACTCCAAATGGTCGATCCACTCCGAGTATCAGGACAACCTGCTGATGCTGACGCTGTCGCGGGGCGGCCCGACGATCTGGATGAGCCCGGACGACGCGGCGCGGGCCGGCATCCGCGACAACGACTGGGTCGAGGCGGTCAACCGGAACGGCGTGGTGGTCGCGCGGGCCGTGGTCTCGCACCGCATGCCCGCCGGGACCGTGTACATGTACCACGCGCAGGAGCGCGTGGTGGACGTGCCCAAGAGCGAGACCTCCGGCAGGCGCGGCGGCATCCACAACAGCCTCACCCGCCTGCTGATCAAGCCCACCCACCTGATCGGCGGGTACGCGCAGCTCAGCTTCGCCTTCAACTATCTCGGGCCGACGGGCCACCAGCGCGACGAGGTCACGGTGATCCGCCGCCGTGCCCAGGAGGTGGACTACTGATGACGCGCGTGATGGCTCAGCTGGCGATGGTGATGAACCTGGACAAGTGCATCGGCTGCCACACCTGTTCGGTCACCTGCAAGCAGGCGTGGACCAACCGGGCCGGCACCGAGTACGTCTGGTTCAACAACGTGGAGACTCGGCCCGGCCAGGGCTACCCCCGCACGTACGAGGACCAGGACAGGTGGAAGGGCGGCTGGGAGCTCAACCGGCGCGGCCGGCTCCAGCTCAAAGCCGGCGGGCGGCTGAAGAAGCTGCTGACCATCTTCGCCAACCCGCTGATGCCGTCCATCGGCGACTACTACGAGCCCTGGACCTACGACTACGACCGCCTGTTCTCGGCGCCGGTCACCGAGGACACCCCGGTCGCCCGGCCCCGCTCGCTCATCACCGGCCAACCGACGAAGATCAAATGGAGCGCCAACTGGGACGACGACCTCGCGGGCGCACCTGAACTGGCTCCGGCCGATCCCGTGCTGCGCAAGGTGTCCGACCAGGTGAAGCTCGAGTTCGAGCGGGCCTTCATGTTCTACCTGCCGCGCATCTGCGAGCACTGCCTCAACCCGTCGTGCGTCGCCTCCTGCCCCTCCGGCGCGATGTACAAGCGCTCGGAGGACGGCATCGTGCTGGTGGACCAGGACCGCTGCCGCGGCTGGCGGATGTGCGTCACCGGCTGCCCGTACAAGAAGGTGTACTTCAACCACCGCACCGGCAAGGCCGAGAAGTGCACCTTCTGCTACCCGAGGATCGAGGTCGGCATCCCGACCGTGTGCTCGGAGACCTGCGTCGGCCGGCTGCGCTACATCGGGCTGATCCTCTACGACGCCGACCGCGTCGCGGAGGCGGCGTCCACCCCGGACGAGAAGGCGCTGTACGAGGCGCAGAAGAGCGTCATGCTCGACCCCCGCGACCCCGAAGTGATCGCCGCGGCCCGGGCCTCCGGCATACCGGAGGACTGGCTGGAGGCGGCGAGGAACTCCCCGATATACAAGCTGATCTTCGACTACGGGGTGGCGCTGCCGCTGCATCCCGAGTATCGGACCATGCCGATGGTCTGGTACATCCCGCCCCTGTCGCCCGTGGTCGACGTGCTGCGCGAGACCGGCCACGACGGGGAGCGGGCCGGCAACCTGTTCGGCGCCATCGACGCGCTGCGCATCCCGATCGGCTACCTGGCCGAGCTGTTCACCGCCGGAGACCCCGAGCCCGTACGCGCCGTGCTGCGCCGCCTGGCCGCGATGCGGTCGTACATGCGGGGGATCAACCTCGCCGGGGAGCGCGAGGAGTCGATCCCGGCCGCCGTCGGGCTCAAGGGCGACCAGATCGAGGAGATGTACCGCCTGCTGGCCATCGCCCCCTACGGCGAGCGGTACGTCATCCCCAAGGCGCACGCCGAGCAGGGCGCCCGGCTGGAGGAGCTCGCCACCGAATGCAGTCTCGACTACGACGGCGGCCCCGGCATGGGCGGCCCCTTCGGCGAGGCGTCCGGCACGCCCGCCCCCGTGGCGGTGGAGAACTTCCACGCCCTTAAGGAGCGGCAGGCCACCGACGACCTGGACCGGGCGGACGAGCTGCGCGGCCGGGTCAACCTGCTCAACTGGGACGGCAAGGGCACTCCGGACGGGCTGTTCCCGAAGCGGAAGGACAAGTCGTGAGCGACCGCACGGTTCACCTGACGGCCTCGGTGCTGCTGTCCTATCCGGACGAGCGGCTCGTCGAGGCGCTGCCGCTGCTGAACGCCGCTGTGGCCGGGCTGGCGCCGGGCGAGCCCGCCAGGCGGCTGGCCGCCTTCCTCGGCCACGTGGCCACGACACCGCCGCATGAGCTGGCCGAGCACTACGTCGCGACCTTCGACCTCAAGCGCCGCTGCTGCCCTTATCTGACCTACTACACCTACGGCGACACCCGGCGGCGCGGGATGGCCCTGCTGCGCTTCACGCAGGCCTACCGGGCGGCGGGGTTCGAGGTCACCGGGGAGCTGCCCGACCATCTGGGCGTGGTGTGCGAGCTGTCCGGCCGCGGCGCCACCGAGCAGGCCGTACGGCTGCTGCGCGAACACCGTCCCGGACTGGAGACGCTGCTGGGTGCCCTGCGGGAGGAGCGCTCACCGTACGCCGACGTCGTCGCGGCGGTGCTGGCGACGCTCCCCCCGCCCACCGAGCGGGAGCGCCAGGCCGCCCTGCGCCTGGCGGAGGAGGGCCCGCCGGCCGAGGAGGTCGGCCTGGAGCCGTACGGGCCTGTGGGAGGTGTCCGGTGAGCGCGCTCGACGTGACCCTGTGGGTCGTGGCGCCCTACGTCGCGCTGACGGTCTTCGTGCTCGGCCACGTCTGGCGCTACCGCTACGACAAGTTCGGCTGGACGACCCGGTCGTCACAGATGTACGAGTCACGGCTGCTGCGGATCGGCAGCCCGCTGTTCCACTTCGGGATCCTGGTCGTGCTCCTCGGCCACATCGGCGGCCTGGTGATCCCCAAGACCTGGACAGAGGCGGCCGGAGTGAGCGAGCACGCCTACCATCTCGCCGCGGTCGCGCTCGGCACGGTCGCCGGAGTCTGCACCGTCGCGGGCCTGGCCATCCTGATCTACCGTCGCCGCACGGTCGGCCCGGTCTTCACCGCCACCACCCGCAACGACAAGCTGATGTACGCGCTGCTCGCCCTGACCATCGCGCTCGGGCTGGCCGCCACCGTCGTCGCCAACATCCTCGGCGGCGGCTACGACTACCGCACCACCATCTCGCCCTGGTTCCGGTCGGTCTTCTATCTCCAGCCGCAGGGCGAGTCGATGGCGGCCGCGCCGATCCTGTTCAAGCTGCACGCGCTCAGCGCGCTCGTCCTGTTCGCCGTCTGGCCGTTCACCCGGCTGGTGCACATGCTCACCGCACCCGTCGGATACCTCACCCGTCCGTACATCGTCTACCGCAGCCGGGACGACCGGCGCGGCTCGCGTCCGCCCCGCCGAGGCTGGGAGCCCGCGGCCGTCCCTGACGACTCGCGTCGACGGTGATCACGGCGGCTCCGTCACCAGTGCGCTGATCCGGTCCACGAGACCGGGCATGTCGGCGTCCGGCACGGGATCCAGCTGCCACTCGGCGAGCCGCAGGGACGCCTCGACCACGGCCTTCGCCCGCTCGTGGCGGCGGTCCATGAACGCGTCGAACACCGGCCGGCCGAGCCTGTCGGCGGCGAGCAGCAGCTCGGCCAGGACGGCGGCGTCCTCCAGGCACTGGGCCGCCCCCTGGGCGATGGTGGGCGGGCAGGCGTGCGCGGCGTCGCCGATCAGGACGACGCGGCCGCGGTTCCACGGACGGTCCACCAGCAGCGACTCGAACCACGTGTAGTTGATGCGCTCGGGGTCGGTGATGTCCTCCCGGATCTCGTCCCACGGCCCGCCGTATCCTTCGGCGAGGGCCCGCATGTGCGCCACCCTGTCGCCGACCGCCTCACGTGGGCGGGCCTTCTCGACGAGATAGGCGTACATGGTGTCCGGGCCGGTCGGGCAGTACCCGGCGGTGAAGCAGGGGCCGCCGTAGATGAGGTCGGTACGCTCGATCCCGGCCGGACGGCGGGTGTGGACGCGCCAGATGCCCAAGCCGGTCGGCCGCGGGGCGTCGTCGATCCCGATCAGCCCGCGCACCGCCGAGCGGATGCCGTCGGCGCCCACGACCAGGTCGTACGTGCCGGTGGTGCCGTCGGACAGCCGCACGTCGACCCGGTCGCCGGTGTCGGTCAGCGTCTCCACGGTCACGCCGAACCTGGTCCGCGCCCCGGCCGCGCGTACGGCGTCGGCGAGGACGGCCGTCAGCTGGGGGCGGTTCACGCCGAGCGCGGCGGGCAGATCGGGGCCCCCGGTGCGGGCGCCGGGGATCTCCGCGAGCAGCGTGCCGTCCGGGGCGCGCAGCCCGAGCGAGTCGAACGGGAATCCGGCGGCGGCGACGCGGTCCCAGACGCCGAGGTCGCGCAGCACCCGCAGCGCGTTGCCCTGCAGGGTGATGCCCGAGCCGAGCGCGGTGACCGCGGGCCGGATCTCCACGACGTCCACGGCGACCCCGGCGCGGGCGAGCGGGATCGCCAGGGCCGATCCGGCGGTGCCGCCGCCGACGATGAGAACGTTGCCTACTGCCGGCATGGTGGTCTCACTTCATGGCGAGGGGGTTGACGGGGGAGCTGGCCGCGCCCATCACCGGGTGCGGGGCGGGGCCGCCGGTCGGCGCCAGGTCGCCGGGCAGCGGTTCGACGGTCTGCGAGACGTACGACACCAGCCGTGCCACGATGAAGATCATATCCTTGTGATCTCATCCTGCACGGCCTTTCCGTCAAGCCTGAGCGTGACGCGCGGGTTCCCGGGAGGGGTGATCCGCAAATGGCTTGGCGGGAGGGCATGTGCCGGTGTTCGCGTGTGCGGGTTGCGGCGCGGTGCTGACCGCGCCCGTGGCGGAAGTCGCGCTTCCCGTACACGCCCACCAGCAGTACGGTCATTACCTGCTTCCCGCGCTTATGGAACCGGGGACGTACGCCGTGGACCCGGAGCCCTCCGGACAGCCCTGGCGGCCCTACGACGAGGTCGGCGCGCGGGAGGCCGAGGCCCGCGGCGTGTACGCGCCGGTGCACGCCCTGTCGTACGGGCCGCCCGGAGCGATCGCGCTCTCGCCGGGCGACGTACGCGGGACCGTTCCGATCCTTGAGCGGTGCGACGGCCTCTGCTGCGGCCTGGACGGCAGGAACGGGCCGAACCTGGCGTGTGAGCGATGCGGCCGGGAAGCGGCGACCCGCATCGACGACTGCTCGTACTGGCATGTGGTGTGGCTGGATCCGCGTGCCGTTCGCCTGGCCGACGCCGGCGGATCTCCGCGTCGCATGGTCGCGTGGGAGGAACTGCGCGACGAGCTGACGGAGATCCCGCCGACCGAGCCGATCGGAGCGTGGAGTCCGGTATGGGAGGCCGCGGTGGCGGCGGCGCTGGCCCGTCTCCTGGCGGTGTCCGGCGGTGCGCGGGTGGCCGTACCCGCCGGTCCCGTCGCCGGCGTGTTCCGCCCTGCGCTCGACGTCCTGCTCCCGCCGGGGCCGCCGGTCAAGAGCCTGTCCCTGGCGGGACCGGGACTGCCCGCCGCGACCTCGGACATCGCCCTGGTCCCGCGGCATCCGCAAAGCGGCGAGGCATGGCCGTACGGTGCGGGTGCGGTGGTGCCGCTGACCGCCGAGGTGTGGACGTACCTGGCCTTCCACGACGATCGGCGGCTCATCGCGGTCGCGGGCGGACGGGCCGGAGATGCCTGCCGCGAGGCCCCTGCGCCGCTGGTGCCGTACCGCCCGTTCCGGCCTGACTGGGGCGTGTTCCTCGGCGTGCTGGCGCGGCTTCCGGAGGTTCGTGAGCCGTGGCTGCGCGCGATCTACGACCGCGTGCGGAAGGGCCGATACAGCGACCCCTTCCTGTGATGGCCGGTGGCCACTCCGGCATGTCGGGGTATCCCGGCGGGGACCCGCGCCGGGGAGCCGACGAGGCGGGTCATTCCGGCTGCCCACGGACTGTCCGCGTCTTCGGAAGGGCGGACAGCCGGGTGTCAGCGGACGGGCAGCGGGGGGACAGCAGTGGCCGCGACGCGTGACCTGGGCCGGGTCCTACACTTCCGCAGGTGGAAACCGACAAATCGTTCACCGTCACCCCGCGCGTGGTGCGCGCGGCGGCCCTGGCCGACGCCGACCTCGATCCGGACCCGCTCGACCCCGCCCAGGTCGTGTCCGGGAACCCACAGGTCCGCCACCTGGAGCTGGCGTCGGGCGCGGACCTGGCGGTGGGCGTCTGGCAGCACGGGCCGGGCGTGAGCACCGACACCGAGGCGGACGAGGTCTTCGTCGTGCTCGGCGGCAGGGCGACGATCGCGGTCGAGGGCGGCCCGGTGCTCGACGTCGGCCCGGGGGACGTCGTCCTGATGCCCGGCGGCGCGCGCACCGTGTGGACGGTGCACGAGACGCTCCGCAAGGTGTACGCCGTGCGGCCCTGACCGTCGGCCGCCCGCACCCGCCGGCCGTCCCCGGGCGGCCTCCGGCAGCCGAGAGGGCCGCGCGCGGATCTCGGCGCGGCCCCGCCCAGAGCACACCGGCCCGCGGGTTTCGCGTGGCCGGAGCATCAGTGCGTCCCGGGCAGCCGGGGCGGGCACGCGCCCGCCCCGGCTTCCGGATCAGCCGCCCGGATCAGCCGCTTGGGTCAGCCGAGCAGCGTCAGCCGGCCGGATCAGCGGGTCGGCTTCAGGACCACCTCGTCACTGCCGGACAGGGCGGGCAGGCCGTCCGCGCCCGGGTCCGTGTACGTGGCGTTGAAGACACCGGAGAGGTTGTCGTTCGCCGGGTCGTGGCCCGAGGGCACCGTGGTCGTGATGCTGCCGGTGCATCCGCTCGCGGTCGTCTGCGGGTGCCCGTGGCTGTCGTGGCCGAGGATGTAGGTCACCTGGACGCGCGAGCAGTCGACCGGCTGGTCGTCGGTCACCTTGACCTCGAACTGCACGACGTCGCCGAAGTGGAACTCCTGCCCGTCGGCCGGCTTGACGAACTCGACGACCGGCGCCTGGTTGCCGACCACGACCTCGACCTCGGCCGTGGCCGAGCGCCCGCGCTGGGGGCCGCCCACGTCGGTCACCTTCAGGGTCGCCCGGTGGACGCCGTTCTCCTTGTAGGTGAAGGTGGGGTTGGCCTCGCGCGAGTCCACCTTGCCGTCGGCGTCGAAGTCCCACGCGTACTGGAGCCGGTCGCCGTCGGCGTCGACCGTGCCCTCGCTGGAGAACGCGACCGTGAGCGGCGCCGTGCCGTTGGTCTTGTCCGCCGACGCCTTCGGAACCGGCGAGTGGTTGCCGTTCTCCCCGATGTAGTCGATGCGGGCCAGCTGGGCGTCGGGGTTCTGGTTGAAGTAGCCGTCGCCGTACTCCAGCACGTAGAGCGCGCCGTCCGGGCCGAACTCCATGTCCATGGCGTTGTCGAAGACGAACGACGGCAGGACGGACTCGATCTTCGAGAGCTTGCCGTCCGCGCCCAGGCGCATGCCCTTCACCCAGTCACGCGACCACTCGTACAGCAACGGCACGCCGTCGTAGTACTCCGGCCAGGCCACCGGGCTGCGGCCGTGCGTCGCCGACTTGTCGTAGTGGTAGACGGGGCCGCCCATCGGCGAGATGCCGCCCCTGCCGAGCTCGGGGAACTCGGCGGACACGCCGTAGCTGTACCACACGTCCGGCTGCTCGACCGGCGGCAGCTCGCGCAGGCCGGTGTTGTGCCGCGAGTCGTTCACCGGCGCCGCGCAGTCGAAGGGCGCGCCCGAGGCGCGGGTGGCGAAGTCGTAGTTGTTGTACGGCAGCTTGGCGGTGGCGCAGTACGGCCAGCCGTAGTTGGACGGCTTGCGGATGATCGTCCACTTGCCGGTTCCGGCCGGGCCGCGGTTGGGGTTGTCCTGCCGGGCGTCCGGCGAGTAGTCGCCGACGTAGAGCTCCCCGTTCTTCTTGTTGATCTCGATGCGGAACGGGTTGCGCAGCCCCATCGCGTAGATCTCGGGCCGGGTCTTCGGGGTGCCCGGCTTGAACAGGTTGCCCTCGGGGATCGTGTAGCCGCCGCCGTCCTTGGGCTTGATCCGCAGGATCTTGCCGCGCAGATCGTTGGTGTTGCCCGAGGTGCGCCGGGCGTCGTACGCCGGGTTGCGGTTCGGCCGGTCGTCGATGGGGGTGTACCCGTCGGAGGCGAAGGGGTTGGTGTCGTCGCCGGTGGACAGGTAGAGGTTGCCCTCGGCGTCGAAGACGATGTCTCCGCCGACGTGGCAGCAGATGCCCCGGTCGACCGGGACGTCGAGGATCCGCTGCTCGCTCGCCAGGTCGATCTGGCCCTTCTTGAACTCGAAGCGGGACAGCCGGATCGCGCCCTTGAAGCGCTCCCAGTCGGCCTCGGTGCCCTCGTTGGGGGCGTCGCCCTCGTTCACGTTGGGCGTCTTGGGGTCGTCGACCGGCGTGTTCAGCGGCGGCGAGTAGTACAGGTAGACCCAGTTGTTGCCCTTGCCGAAGTTCGGGTCGAGCGCGATGCTCTGCAGGCCCTCCTCGTCGTGCTGGTACACGTCGATGGTGCCGGCCTTCGTGTTGAGGCCGGTCGCCGGGTCGTGCATCCAGATGGTGCCGGCGCGGGTGGTGTGCAGAACCCTGCCGTCCGGAAGGACGGCGAGGTCCATGGGCTCACCGGGGGTGTCGTTCAGGGTCACCTTCTGGAAGGCGGACTCCGGGGGCGCCTGCGTCTCCTGCGCCGTCGCGATCGACGGCGTCGTCAGGAGCCCCGTCATGACGGCGGCGGCGGCGGCCGCCATCAGCCTGGTCCTCTTGGGGGTACCGTTCACGTGATGCTTCTCCTTGGCCGGAGGGCGTCAGATGGGTGGCCGGGCCGCCACCCGTGCCGCGGCAACGGCAGGGAAGCGTGGCGGTCCGGCCGCTCGATGCCGGGGAGATGCGCCCACGCCGAAATCGGCGAGGTCGCGGCCATGGAGGTCGCACTCGGAAGTGGTCGCCAGGGCGGCCGCACGCATCGTCCCCTTCGTGAGGACGCGTGCGCCGAACGCGTCGTGATCGAACGTTGATCGAACACTGGACAGAACGCTGCCTGGCTCCGCCGGCGTGCCACCGCCGGTCGAGCGCGAGACGCCCACATTGTTACGACCGTGCTACCGGATGGTCAATAGCGCGTTTGACGTTCGTGGCTGACGGCCCGCGTCAGCCGCGGACGTACGACCGTGTGGATGTTTTGCGAGCGAAAGTACCAACTTTCGTTGACAGCTGGCATAAGTTCGATCTACGGTCACAAAACATGTGATCGACGCGACAGAAGTCGTACCACTCCCGATCGACTCGTCACGCTGGGTGCCCGAGCTTGGCGCGTCGCCCGGGGGCGTACGCCCGGTCGCCCTTTCGCCGTCGCGCCGAGACGGTGAACGGGCGAGTGCCACCCGGGCGGCGCGCTCCCGGGCGGCGCGACCACCCCTGCCGCCCCGCGCGGGTCATCCTCCGCCGCCCTGGAAGGGAACGCGTACGCGGCCCTCGGTGTGCATGAGCTCGAACATCCCGCGGATCGACGCGGCGTCGTTGAGGTGCGGGAACGGGCCGCCCGGGGGAGCGGTGACCCCGAGGAAGGCGCACAGCGGCCCCCATCCCTCGCGTACGTCGAAGACCAGGAGCCGCTCGGCGGGCAGGGCGGCCCGCACCTCGGCGACGTGCCGGTGATAGGCCTCGACCGCCCGCTCCTCGTCCGGCGTGTGACCGGGCCGCCACTCCTCGCCGAAGACCGACCTGCTGATGCGCTCGAAGAGCGGCCGCAGGCTCGTCATCGCGGCGACGACGGGACGGACGGCCTCGGGGACCGCGTCCTCCCGCATCGGCCCGCGCGAGCTGAGCGAGCCCAGCACGCGGAAGCTGGAATACCAGCTGTGCGGGTCCCGGACCGTGAGGACGACCTTGGCGTCGGGGTAGGACTGCGCCAGCTCCCGCCAGAAGAAGCCGGCGGGCCAGTCCACGCAGGACCGGAAGCCCTCGAAGACCACATCCCAGTCGGCCGGCCCGCCGGAGCGGACGGGCAGCCACCGCTCGGCCAGCTCCGGGTGGAGCATGACCTCGAAGGTGTGGTAGCAGGGCCCGAAGCCGAGTCGTTCCAGGGCCGCCTTCGTCGACGTCGTCCCGGTGCGCGGAAGTCCCGCGCCGATGACCTCCAGCATGCCCAGGCTCCTCGTCGTCGTCGTCGTCGTCGTCGCCGTCCCGTACGGCACGGCCCCTGGTCCCCGCCCGCTCGCGCCGCCCCGGACCATGCCCGTCCGCGAGCCGTTCTCACGGCGCGTCTCAGCGAAGTCACGGCTGGAATTTTTCGGAGCTGACATGAAACTTTCCAGAACGACTGACCCCTGGAGCGGTGCTCGCCACCCCTGACCTCCCGCTCCGTGGCTCGGCCGGTTCGCCGTGGACCTGCGGCTTGAGCGGCCTGAAAGTTTTATGCAGTCTTCGGAAACATCAGGCGTCGCCGGCGCTCGTCCGGATCGGCGCAACCGGAGGAAGGACAGTCCACGTGAGACGACGCATCGTGGCCTTACTGGCCGCCGTGCTGATGCCCGTGGTCGCGGTGACCACGTTGCTGGTCACCAGACCGGCAGCCGCGGCCTCGCTGACCCGGGTGACCAGCTTCGGCAACAACCCGAGCAACCTGAACATGTACATCTACGTGCCGGACCGGGTGGCCGCCCGGCCCGCGCTGCTGGTCGCCGTCCACTACTGCACGGGCACCGCGTCGGCACTGTTCAGCGGGTACTTCCGCGACTACGTCACGGCGGCCGACCAGTACGGGTTCATCATCGTGTTCCCCGAGGCCACGCGCAGCGGCCAGTGCTTCGACGTGTACTCACCCCAGGCGTTGAGGCGGGGCGGCGGCAGCGACCCGGTCGGCATCATGTCGATGGTCGACTACGCCAAGTCGCGCTACAACGTGGACCCCGGCCGCGTCTACGTCAGCGGCGTCTCCTCCGGCGCGATGATGACCAACGTGCTGGCGGCCGAGTATCCGGACGTGTTCACGGCGGGCTCGGCGTTCAGCGGCGTCCCGGCGGGGTGCTTCGCCACCACCGACGGCTCCACCTGGAACAGCCAGTGCTCCGGCGGGCAGAGCATCAAGACCGCCCAGCAGTGGGGTGACCTGGCCCGCTCGATGTACTCCGGCTACAGCGGCCCCTATCCCCGCATGCAGCTGTGGCACGGCACCACCGACACGACGCTGCACTACAACAACTTCGGCGAAGAGATCAAGCAGTGGACCAACCTCCACGGCCTCAGCCAGACGCCGGCGTCCACCGACAGCCCCTCGTCGGGGTGGACCCGCACCCGCTATGGCAACACCAGCACGCAGGCACCGGTCGAGGGCGTCAGCGTCTCCGGCCAGGGCCACTCGCTGCCCCTCAACGGCATGATCGCCTATGCGATCAACTTCCTCGGTCTCAACAGCACCACGACGACCTCGCCGTCTCCCTCTCCGTCGCCCACGCCGCCGGACAGCCCGTCTCCGACCCCGCCGGTGAGCCCCTCGGCCACCCCGACCGGAGGCCCGCCGGCCACGACCCTGGGCGCTGCCGCCGCTCGCAGCGGACGTTACTTCGGTACGGCGATCAGCGCGGGCAAGCTCGGCGACTCGCAGTACACCACGATCGCCGGCCGTGAGTTCAACATGGTCACGGCCGAGAACGAGATGAAGATCGACGCGACCGAGCCGAACCAGAACCAGTTCAACTTCACCAACGGCGACCGGGTCTACGACTGGGCGGTGCAGAACGGCAAGCGGGTCCGCGGCCACACCCTGGCCTGGCACCAGCAGCAGCCGGGCTGGATGCAGTCGCTCAGCGGCAGCGCGCTGCGCCAGGCCATGATCAACCACATCAACGGCGTGATGGCCCACTACAAGGGCAAGATCTACGCCTGGGACGTGGTCAACGAGGCCTTCGACGACGGCAACGGCGGCCGCCGCGACTCCAACCTCCAGCGCACCGGCAACGACTGGATCGAGGTCGCCTTCCGCACCGCGCGCGCCGCCGACCCCGACGCGAAGCTCTGCTACAACGACTACAACATCGACAACTGGACCTGGGCCAAGACGCAGGGCGTCTACAACATGGTCAAGGACTTCAAGGCCCGCGGCGTGCCGATCGACTGTGTCGGCCTGCAGTCGCACTTCAACAGCGGCAGCCCCTACAACAGCAACTACCGCACCACCATCTCCAGCTTCGCCGCCCTCGGGGTCGACGTGCAGATCACCGAGCTGGACATCCAGGGCGCTTCGCCCACCACCTACGCCAACGTCGTCAACGACTGCCTGGCCGTCCCCCGCTGCAACGGCATCACCGTGTGGGGCGTCCGTGACCAGGACTCCTGGCGCTCGGGCGACACCCCGCTGCTGTTCAGCGGCGGCAACAAGAAGCCCGCCTACGATGCGGTCCTCAACGCCCTCAACGCCGCCGTTCCGGACACCTCGCCCAGCCCCACCCCGCCGGTGAGCCCGAGCCCGAGCCCGACCCCGCCGGTGAGTCCGAGCCCCACGCCGCCGGTCAGCCCGTCGCCCGGAACCTCGCCGGAGCCCGGCGGATGCAGCGCGACGATCAGTACGGTCAACTCCTGGCCCGGCGGCTTCCAGTCCGAGGTCACCGTCAAGGCCGGCAACTCGTCGGTCAGGGGCTGGACGGTGAACTGGAGCTGGTCCGGCTCGCAGTCCATCACCCAGCTGTGGGGCGGCCTCAAGTCCGGCTCCGGCGCCTCGGTCACCGTGCGCAACGAGTCGTGGAACGGCACGCTGTCCGCCAACGGCACCACCACCTTCGGTTTCACCGCCAACGGCAGCGCCGACACGCCGACCCTGACGTGCAGCGCCTCCTGACCGGCGAAACCGCGATGACGCGCTCCTGACCAGGAGGAGCGCCACGGGCACCCCCGCCACCCGCGGGGGTGCCCTCGCGCATCTCCCCGTGCACTCACCTGCCGCACAGGGCCGTCTGGATCGCCGCATCGAGGTGCTGCTCGGCGGCATCGGAGGGGAACGGGGTCCGGGTGACGGCGATCGCGGCGGCACGGCCGTCATCGGTGACCGAGTTCCAGGTCGAGTAGCCGGGAATGTCGCCTCCGTGCCCCCAGCTCTCACCGCCGCATTTCAGCGGCCGGCGGAACAGCCCGAGTCCGTAGCCCTTGCCGGGTGCGCTTGGGGAGACGGCGACAGTGCGGCGCATCTCCTTCAACTGCTCGGGCCTGAGCAGCTTGCCGCGGACGACGGCGCCGAAGAAACGGTTGATCTCGGCCGGGGTGGAGACCATCTGCCCGGCGGCCCAAGCCCAGGAAGGATCCAGGTCGGTCATGTCGACGAGCGGTTTGCCCAGGTCCTGCTGGTAGCCGTCCGGGTGGGGTCCCCTGACGCCTCGCTCGCCGACCGCGGGAAAGTAGGTGTGGCGCAGACCGAGCGGTCTGATCACCCGGTTGGTGATCGCCTCGGCCACCGGGCGGCCGGTGACCCGCTCGACGAGCAGCCCGGCGACGATGTAGTTGGTGTTCGTGTACTTCCACCGGGTGCCGGGCGAGAAGGCCGGCTTCTGCTGCAAAGCCATGTCCAGTAGCCGGCGGGGTTCGAAGTAGTCGTACCGGTACGGCGCGACGGCCAGGTCCAGGAACGCCGTGTACTCGGGCAGGCCGCTGGTGTGCTGCAGCAGTTGCCGCACGGTGACGTGGTGGCCGTCGTTCCCGTTCCCTCGGATGAGGCCGGGCAGATAGGTCTCGACCGGCTCGTCCAGCCGGACCTTTCCCTCGCCCGCCAGTTGCAGGACGACCACGGAGACGAAGGTCTTGGTGTTGCTGCCGATCCGGACCTCCCCGTCCACCGGCGCCCTGGCTCTGGTCCGCAGGTCACCCACCCCCGCCGTGTAGCTGCGGACACGCCCGTCCCTGCCCTGTACGGCGGCGAGGGCCGCCGGAAAGCCGTCCCTGCGCACCAGGTCGTCCAGCAGCTTCTGCATGACGTCGGCCCCGGGCCGCACCCGGGGCGCCGCCGCGGGCGCGAGGACGGCGAGGACGGCGAGGACGGCGACGCACGCGCCGGCGCGCCGGCGTAAGCGGGAACGCGCGCACGTGAGACGCGACGTGGAACACCTCATGGCCCACCTCGCAAGCACAGGCGTGTGTGCCGGGGCGTACCCACGGGACGCACCTGTAACCGGAACACTCCGCTCGGGTCCGGCCGGTAGCAGGCAGACACGTCTTGTCTTTCTGTCAGTAGTGCTCAAGACTGTGCAATATCGAACAGATTCGGTCGTACCCGATCCGATATGGGAGAGCCGGGCACCGCCGAGCCGCCGTCATTCCGGAAAACCTCTGAGACGCCGGAATGCTGAGAACGCCTGAGGTGGCAATGAGACACGCCGTCGCCGTGCTCGCGACGCTCGCGGCGCTGGCCGCGCCGACCGCCCTGATCCCCGCCACGGCCGAGGCCGCCCCCGGCCAGGCACCGCCCGCGACGTACCCGGAGGTCGGGAAGGGCACCGCTTTCCTCGACCACGACGCGTTCGTGTCGGGCTACGCCGAGCCGGAGTGGTACAAGGCCAACATCCCGTTCCTGGAGGTGCCCGACCGGGAGATCCAGGACGTCTACTACTACCGCTGGAGCACCTACAAACGGCACATCCGCTACACCGACTCCGCGACCGGCCACGTCATCACCGAGTTCCACAACCCGCCCGGATACTCCGCCCCGCTCGGCGGCATCGTCGCCGCCGCGGGTCACCACGTCTACGAGGGGCGGTGGCTGCGCGACACCCGCCCGGTCGACGACTACCTCACGTACTGGCTGCAGGGGCCGGGCGCCGGCCCCAAGCCGAGGGAGGACTACGTCAACAAGGACACCGACGACTGGGCGCACCAGTACTCCTGGTGGGCGGCCGACGCCGCCTACCAGCGCTACCTGGTCACCGGCGGCGCCTCCTTCGTCGAGGGCCTGCTGCCCGACCTGGTCCGGCAGTACGACAAGTGGGGCGGCCAGTACGACAAGAAGCTCGGCCTGTACTGGTCGGTGCCGGTGTGGGACGCGATGGAGTACACCGCCTCCTCCTACGAGACCGACCCTGCCGACCCCTACCACGGCGGCGCGGGCTACCGGCCGACGCTGAACGCCTACCAGTACGGCGACGCCAGGGCGATCGCCGCCATCGCGACGATGAGCGGCGACAAGGCCCTGGCCGGAAAGTTCGAGAAGCGGGCGGCGTCGCTGCGGGACGCGCTGCACCGTCACCTGTGGGACCCCGAGCGGTCCTTCTTCTACCACAAGGCCCGCGCGGACCTGGACCCTCGGCAGCGGCTGGTGTCCACCCGGGAGCAGATCGGGTTCGTGCCGTGGGCGTTCCACATGGCCGAGCCGGGCACGGAGAAGGCGTGGGCGCAGCTGCTCGACCCGCAGGGGTTCGCCGCGCCGTACGGCCCGGCCACCGCGGAGCGGCGCAGCCCGCTGTTCATGCGGGACGCGCTGAGCGGCTGCTGCCGCTGGGACGGGCCGAGCTGGCCCTACTCCACCTCGACGACGCTCACCGCGATGGCCAACCTGCTCGACGACTACGACCAGGACGTGGTCACCGCCGCCGACTACTACGCCCTGCTGCGCGGCTACGCGCTCACGCAGTACAAGGACGGCCGCCCGTACGTCGCCGAGGCGCACCACCCGGACGAGCCGCGCTGGATCTACGACTCCCGGGGGCACAGCGAGCACTACAACCACTCCACTTTCAACGACCTGGTGATCAGCGGCCTGATCGGGCTGCGCCCGCAGCCGGACGGCAGGGTCGTGCTGAACCCGCTCGCGCCGGCGGGGTGGGACTACTTCGCCCTGGAGAACGTGCCCTACCACGGGCACAACGTGACGGTCCTGTGGGACCGCGACGGCACCAGGTACGGCCAGGGCGCGGGCATGCGCGTCTACGTGGACGGCAGGCCCGCCGCGCACCGGGCCACGATCGGCGAGCTGACCGCCCGGGTGCCGGCCGCCGTGACGCCCGGCCGGTCCTCACGGCCCAGCGACGACGCCGCCAACCCGTACGGCATCGGCTATCCCAAGCCGTTCGCGTCGTACACCAACGGCATCGACAACGTGTGGGACGCGGTGGACGGGCGGATCTACTACGACGACATCCCGCACAACCGGTGGACCAACTACCGCTCCCCGAACGCTGAGGACCACCTCGGCGTGGACTTCGGCGTTCCGACCCGGGTGAATGACGTGCGGTTCCACGCCTACGACGACGGCGGCGGGGTGAGGGCCCCGGCGTCGTACCGGCTGGAGTACTGGGACGGCGCGGCGTGGCGCGAGGTGCCGGGCCAGACGCGCACCCCCGAACGGCCCGTGGGCGCGGCGTTGAACCGCGTCACGTTCCCGCCCCTGACCACGACGAAGATCCGGCTGGTGTTCGGCAATCCGCCCGGCGCGTACGTCGGCGTGACCGAACTGCAGGCGTGGTCACCCGCTGCGGCCGACACCACGATGGACGTGGCAGTCGGCGGGCAGGCGCGTCCCGGCGTGCCCGCCGAGGTGACCACGACCTTCGCCAACCGGGGACGCACGCCCGCCACCCGGGTCACGGCCTCGCTGGCCGTGCCGCCGGGCTGGTCGGCCGAGCCGGTCGACACCCCGCGCACCCCGGTGGTCCGGCCGGGCGGCGAGTTCACCGTACGCTGGCGCGTCGGGCCGCCCGCCGGGACCGCGCCGCGCCCCGGCGCCCACCCGCTGCGCGCGACCGCCGAGTACGACGGGTCGGCGCGGTGCCCCGAGCGAGCCGGAGGGGCGCGCCGCCGGTCTGGACTGAGGAGCGAGTGGGGAGCGAGGGACGAGCGACTCCGAGCGACGAGGGAAGTGTCGATGGCGCGCCTCCGGCACGACCGGGGCGGATGCGAGCGCCCCGACGAGCGAAGCGGGAAACAGGTGAGCCCCTACGGCCAGGTGACCGTGGGGCTCGACCCGGACGCGTACGGGAAGGCGGAAATCAGGGACGACTTCGGCACGGACACCTCGGCGGGCTACACCCTCCACAAGCCCGAGGGCGGCGAGGCGCTGCCGGCGGTCACGGCGGGTGGCGGCCGGTTCGCGGGCGGCGGCACGCGGCCGTTCTTCGGCCTGGCCGCCGGACCGGCGGCGCTGTCGTCCGCCGACGCCATCAGCGTGGTGACGGCGGGGACGTTCGCCGGGACCGGCAGCCCGGAGGACAGCCTGTTCACCGGCTGGGTCAAGGACGCCGGGAACTACGTGACCGCCTGGTACAACAACACCCGCAAGCAGTCGGGCATCAACGTGCGGGTCGGTGGCCGGTTCCTGGACACGCCCGGCGACGCCCCGCTGAGCCTGGAACCGGGCGACCGGTTCGCGCTGGTGCTGTCCGGCGACACGATCACCTCCTTCGCCTACACCGGCGGCCGGTGGCGTCCGCTGCGTACGGCGGACATCGGCGGCACGCTCGCCACGCCGCAGGTCCGTGACGGCTTCCGCTACGGCTTCGGCCTGCGCGGCACCTTCGGGACGATCGCGATCGCCGGCCTGGAGGGCCGCGCGGCGTAGCACCTCCCGAGCCGTCGTGCGGAGCCCTCCGCACGACGGCTCTCCTTCCGGTCAGGGCGCCCAGGCGGCGGTGACGGCCCAGCTCACGTCCTCGGCGTACGAGGCCGGGTTGTCGTAGGGATGCGCGCCGCCGCCGGAGGCGACCCAGACCTCCTCGGCGTAGTGCCGGACGCTGGTGCCCAGCTCGTTGAGCGACGCCAGGCGCACGCTCCCCGGGGTGCTCCCGGGCTGCGCGCAGAAGGTGGCGTCGCGGCGGAACAGCTCGCCGCCGTCCGGCGCGTCCAGACGGACCCGGAAGTTCGCGTGTCTCAGGTAGCGGCCCGGATAGTTGCGCGACTCCAGCGAGTAACAGGTCGGCTCGGCCAGGCCGCGCCGTACGACGAAGGTGGCGTCGGACTTCAGCAGCGCGTCGCTCCCGGCGGTGACCACGTCGGTGCGGGCCAGGCTGCTGCGGTGCCGCAGGTAGCGGTCGGTGAACCCCGCAGTGGTGACCCGGAACGACCGGGCCTGGTCCAGCGGCAGGCCGGCGCCGCTGCGCCACAGCGGGACGGTCACCGCCCATGTGGTGTCGGCGGCGAAGCTCGCGGCGGCGTCCCAGGGGTTGGCGCCGCCCTGCTTCGCGACGTAGACGAGCGCGTTGTAGTGGCGGACGAAGTGGCCGCGCAGGTTGTAGGACTCCAGCCTGGTCCCGCCCTGCCCCTCGCGCGGGCAGAACGTCGCGTCGGCCGCGAACAGGGCCGTGCCGTCCTGCCGGTCCCTGCGCAGCCGGTAGTCCGAGTGGCGCAGATACTCGCCGGGGAAGTCGCGCGACTCGAACGACACGCACGAGGAGTCGGCCAGGCCCGGGCGCGTCCAGAACGTGGCGTCCTGCTTGGCCAGGTCGGCGCTCCCGCCGTCGATCACGTCGGTGCGCGCGAGCCCGTCCTGGTGGCGCAGGTAGCGGCCGGTGTAGCCGGGCGTGGTCACCCGCAGCGACACCGGCTCACCCCGGGGAACGTCGGTGCCCGCCGCGACCGCCAGCAGGCGCCGGTTGGCCTCCCGCACCCGCGCCTCGGTCATCTTCGGCACCCGGCGGTCGTAGGTGTAGAACCCGTTGACCTCGTTCTCCACGTCGTACGGCTCGGTGTAGACCGAGGCGGACAGCCCGCGGGTGTGCACGAGCCGTTCCACCTGCCTGGTGATCTCGACGTACCGGTTGGTCAGCGACCCCTCGTCGGGGTACAGGTCGCCGTAGGCGAACCCGGCGCCGGGCTGGTACTCGTGGCCCTGGACGCGCCGGCCGAGGCCGCCGAACTCGCCGAGCACGGCGATCCGGGTGGCCGTGGGAAGCCGGGTGTCGCCCTCTCCGGGCACCTGGTACCAGTGGTCGTCGATCACGTCGCCGTTGGTCGGCTCGGGGTCGGAGACGCAGCAGTTCGACCCGGAGTCGTGATTGATCAGCCGGGTCGAGTCGATGGACCGGACCAGGTCGACGATGCGCTGGTTGTCGTACTCGCCCCAGCCCTCGTTGAACGGGACCCACATCACGATCGACGTGATCCCCTTGAGCTGGTCGACGATCCTGCGCAGCTCCGACTCGTAGTTGGCGTGGCTGCGCTCCGGCGGGTCGTCCACCGCGTCCAGCGAGGGCATGTCCTGCCACACCATCAGTCCGAGTTTGTCGGCCCAGTAGTACCAGCGGGCGGGTTCGACCTTGATGTGCTTGCGGACCATGGTGAAGCCCAGGGCCTTCTGCCGCTCCAGGTCGAAGCGCAGCGCCTCGTCCGTCGGCGCGGTGTAGATCCCGTCCGGCCAGTAGCCCTGGTCGAGGGTACCGAGGTGGAACACGAACTTCCCGTTCAGCACCGGGCGCAGCACGCCGCCGGCGACCGCCTTGCCGATCGACCGCATGCCGAAGTAACCGGTCACGACGTCACCGCCGCCGTTCCCCGTGAGCGTGACGCGCAGGTCGTACAGGAACGGGTCGTCCGGCGACCAGAGGCGGGCGTTCGGGACGGGGACGCGGATGTGCGAGCCGACCGCGCCGGTGGCCGAGCCGACGACCGTGCCGTCGATCAGCACCTCGGCCCTGGCCTGGTCGCCGGTGCCCCGCACGACCAGGTCCAGGACGCCGGCGGGCACGTCGGGCGTGGTGTCGAGCCGGGTGACGTGCGCGGCGTTCACCGGTTCGAGCCACACCGTCTGCCAGATGCCCGACGACGCGGTGTACCAGATGCCGCTCGGGTTACGGCGCTGCTTGCCGATGGGGAACGTGCCGCCGTCGATCGGCGAGGACACCCCGACGATCAGCTCGTTGTCCCCGGACCGCAGGGCGGAGGTGATGTCGAAGGAGAAGGCGTCGTAGCCGCCGGTGTGCCGGCCGGCCTGGACGCCGTTCACCCACACCCGGGTCTCCCAGGTGACCGCCCCGAAGTTGAGCATCACCCGGCGCCCGGACCAGCCGGACGGGACGGTGAACGTCCGCCGGTAGAACATGGTGTCCTCGTGGCGCTTGATCCCCGACAGCGCCGACTCGATCGGGTACGGCACGAGCACGCCCTCGGGCAGCGTCCGGCCGACCGGGGGCGAGTCGAGGTTCGGCGCGCCGGTGAACTCCCACACGCCGTTGAGGTTGAGCCAGTCGGACCGGACGAGCTGGGGCCGCGGATAGTCGGGCAGGGCGTTGGCGGGGGACACCTGGGCGGTCCAGGGCGTGGACAGGGGCGGCGTCTTCGGCTGCCAGACGGCGGCGGACGCGGCGGGCACGGTGAGCCCGGTGAGCCCGGTGAGGATCAGGCAGGCCGCCGTGAGCAGGAGGGCGGACGCGGCGGCGAGAGTCCGGCGAAGCTGGATCATCGGCATCAGCCCCGCCGCCACTTCTGGTTGGCGCCGCCGTGGCACTCCCACTGGATCAGCCGGGCGCCGTCGCCGGTGTTCCAGGCGTCGATGTCGACGCACTTGCCGGACTGCGGATTGACCAGGTCGCCCGCCGCGCTGAGCACGAACTGCTGAGCGGGGTTGCCGCTGCAGGTCGCGATCTGGATCACCGCGCCGTTGTCCCTGGATCCCCAGGCGACGTCCATGCACAGGTTGTTCTGCGTGCGCAGCGTGCCGCCGGTGAACGTCCATTTCTGTGCGATGGTGCCGTTGCACGTGTACATCTGCAGCGGGGCGCCGTCGCGGAAGTCGGCGCCGGGTACGTCGACGCACTTGCCGTTGAGGCCGCTGATCAGTGAGCTCGTGTCGCCGCCGGTGGTGGTGAGGCTCAGGCCGTACGCGCCGAGGATCTCGTTGACCGGCTGGAAGAAGGTGACGCCGCCGGTGGAGCAGTTGCCCGCGGCGCCGGAGGTGACGCCCTGGGCCTGGTCGCCGGAGATGTAGGCGCCGCCCGAGTCGCCCCCCTCGGCGCAGGCGGAGGTCTGGGTGAGTCCGTAGACCAGTGAGCCGGAGTAGTTCACGGTGACGTTCCTGGCCTGGACGACCCCGCAGCGCCAGCCGGTGGTGCGTCCGGAGCGGCAGATCGAGGCCCCGACCGGGACCTCCTGCGAGCCGGCCACGGGGACGGTGCCGCCACCGTAGTCGTTGACCCAGGGGCGCGGCGTCCAGTCGCCGTTGGTGCGCACCCAGGCGTAGTCGTCGCCGGGGAACGACGAGGCGGCGAACGTGCCCTGGGCGGCGTTGTTGTAGCCCAGCGTCGGGTAGCCGGCGCGCCCGCAGTGCCCGGCCGTGACGAACCCGCCGTTGTTCACGGAGAACCCGACGGAGCACAGCACGTTGCCGTTGATGACGTACTGGTCGCCGCCCCGGAGGTCGTACACGAGACGGGGAGCCTGGGCGACGGCGATCCGCGTCGCCGCCGCGTCCGCGGACGCGGCCCGGACGAAGCCTTCAGCCGCGGCCCGGTCGGCCGCCGACACCACGACCGCGTTGGCGGCGGGGTCGACGTACCAGCCGTAGACGCCGGTCCCGGCACGGCCGGCGGCCCGGTCGAGCGCGGCCTTGACGTCGTTCAGCTGCCTGTCGCCGCGCTTCACGGAGACGGGGATGGCACCTGCCTCGCGTACACGCTCGGCGTCTCCCGTCTCGCGTACACGCTCGGTGTCGCCCGCGTCGAGGACACCGGCGGCCAGGCGCTGCTGCGCCGGGTCGTACCAGGCGCCCGCGAAGCGGTCGCCGAGCTCGGCGCGCACCCGCCGCTCGACGGCCGCCGCCGCGGCCTCGTGCGTCTGGCGGACCCGCGCCTGGTCGGGGGTCAGGCGCAGATCGCGCTGCAGCGCCTGCTGCATCGTCGCCGCGGTGCCGGTGGAGGGGGCGGCGGGACCCGGCGGGGGGACGGGGGAGGGGGCGGCGTGCACGGGCACGCCGGGGAGGACGAGCGCGACGGCGAACACCGCCACGCCCGTCAGCACGGTCAGTCTCACGGCAGTCCTTCTGGGGGGTGGACGAGACGTGAGAGCGCTCTCTGAAAAGAACCTTTACAGTGGTTGAGTCATCCGTCAAGGCCCAACATTTCCGCACATATCCCGTCACTGATCTCTTTCACCCCGGGGGTGGAAGGCATGCCAGGCACACGGCCGGTGTGCGGGCCGACGTGGGAGAGCGTTTGTCCCGTCATGGCCCGGCCGAGGAAACGGCGAGGTCGCCGGCTCAGCGCGATCCTCGCGAACGGGACCTGAGAGCGATCTTCCGCGGGGATACTGGGGGTTCGTACGTGCCCCCGACCCCCGGAGAGTCATGCCGCAGCCGCTGGAGCCGAGCGATCCCGCACGCCTGGGCTCCTGTCGGATCACCGGCAGGATAGGCGAGGGAGGACAGGGCGTCGTCTACCTCGGCGAGTCGGAGTCCGGCGACCTCGTCGCCGTCAAGCTCTTCCACGCGCGGCTCGGCCAGGACGCCGTGGCCCAGGCCGCCTTCGCCCGGGAGACGGAGCTCGCCCGGAGGGTCGCCCGGTTCTGCACGGCCCAGGTGCTCGAGTCCGGCATGGACGGCGGCCGGCCGTACATCGTGAGCGAGTACGTTGAGGGGCCCTCGCTGAACCAGGTGGTGGCCGCGCGGGGGCCGTTGTCGGGCGGCGCGCTCGAACGGCTCGCCATCGGCACGGCCACCGCTCTGGTCGCCCTGCACGACGCCGGGGTCCTCCACCGCGACTTCAAACCGCACAACGTGCTGATCGGACCGGACGGGCCTCGGGTCATCGACTTCGGCATCGCCCGCGCCCTCGCCGGGACGAGCACGATGACCAGCCAGATCGTCGGGACGCCCGCCTATATGGCGCCCGAGCAGTTCACTGCGGGCGAGCTCGGGTTCGCCCTCGACGTGTTCGCCTGGGCGTCCACCATCGCGTTCGCCGCCACCGGCCGCGCGCCGTTCGGCGCCGACGCGATCCCCGCCATCATCAACAGGATCCTGCACCACGAGCCCGACCTGGACGGCGTCGAGGCGCCGCTGCGCGACCTGCTCACGGCCTGCCTCGCCAAGGATCCGGCACGCCGCCCGGCCGCACGGGAGATCCTCGACCACCTGGTGGGCCCGCGCCACGACCCGCGAAGTGCGCCGGCGGCGCCGGCCATGCCGGCCGCGCCCGCCGAATCCGCTCCGGCCGGGTCACCGCCGGGCGGCCCGGCCGCGTCCGCCGTCGCGACCTCCGGCTCGTCCGGGCCGCCCGTGAGCCCGCCCGGCACGCCCGCGCCGGGCACCGCGCCGGGCACCGCGCCGGACACCGTGCCGGGCGGCGGCCGGCGCGGGCGGGTGGGAGCCACCGTCGCCGCCGTGGTCGTGGCCGTGGCGGTCACGGTGGCCGTCGTCGTCGCGCTGCTGCCGTCTCTGCACCCGCCCTTCGCGGGAACCGGCGCCTCCACGACGGAGCGGGCGGCGGCCGGCACGGCCCCGGCAGCCGGCGGTGCCTCATCGCCGTCCGCCGCCCCGTCGCCCGGCCGCACGGCCAAGCCGTCGCGGTCCGCGTCGCCCGTCTCCTCGGGCCGGCCCCGGGTGAGACCGTCCACGGCCGGGCCGGACACCACGCGGCCCGCCCCCACGAGGACGGTCACCGCACGGCCGACCGCCCGCCGCTCGCGGACGACCGCGCCGGTCCCGGCCGACTCGCCGGTGTCGACGCCGGCGCGGCCCTCGCCCACGCTGGCGAAGCGGCTCGTGGAGCTCGGACCGGGACACTTCACCGAGTACTGCGTGACGCTCGGCTGGGAGTGGGTCGAATACCGCGAGACGCCCACGCCCGGCGCGTACTGCGTCAAGCGGAAGGGCGACACGATGTACCTCACCCAGAGCCGGCGCGACGCCGGCTGCCGCTGGCGCTACCCCGATCAGCAGGCCTTCCACCGGTTCAAGGCCAAGTCGAACTACTGCTTCACCTACCGCTGACCGCAGGCGACCTCGCGCACCGAGGCCACGCCCTTTCTGAACGGCGGGAGAGCGGCAGGCTTCCGGCCTGCTGTCACCAGGTGTCCGTATCACATACGGCTATTTCTAGGCCATATATGGCTGGACAGCGTTTCAGCCGTGTTAGGCCGGGAGTCATTCCCACTGTCAAACATCCCCAGTGGACGCATCCCTCGACGCCACCACTGGGAGCATCATGGGTCCCGCCCTCGGCCGCCGCGCCTTCCTCCTCGCCTCCGGAATGACCGCCTCGGGCGTCGCGCTGGAGATGGCACTTTCCTCCGCCCCGGCCACCTCCTCGACCGTGACGCCCTCGACGACGGTCCACACCGTCGCCGGACCGCGCCACGGCACCGGCGGATACCGCAGGCTGTCCGACGGCCCCGGCTGGCGGCGGGTGACCCGCACCGAGCTGGCCGAGGCCAAGAAGGGCAGGGCCGACCGCCGTACGGCGCTCGCCTGCTTCGTCCAGTTCACCGACCTGCACATCACCGACGTGCAGAACCCGCAGCGCTATGAGTTCCTGCGGGCCGGGGACACGGGCTCCTGGCGCCCGCAGGAGGCGTTGACCGCCGTCGGCGCCGTCTCATTGATCGAACAGGTCAACGCCCTGCGGTACGGCCCGGCCACCCGGGCGCCGATCGGCTTCGTCATGACCACCGGTGACAACACCGACAACAACTCCCGGATCGAGATGGAGTGGTTCCTCATCGCCATGACCGGCGGCCGCTTCACCCCCAACACCGGCGACCCCGGCGGGTATGAGGGCGTGCAGAACTCCGGCCTCGGCCTCTACTGGCAGCCCGATTCCGGCATGCGCGACGTCGACAAGCGGGTAGGGTTCCCCCGCCTGGACGGCTTCCTGGAGGCGGCCATCCGCGAGGTGAGCAGCCCCGGCCTGGCCGTACCGTGGTATTCCACCGTCGGCAATCACGACCAGCTCTTCGGCGGCGCCTATTCCACGGCCGGTGGCTTCTTCGCCGATCTGGCCACCGGCTCGCGCAAGCTGTTCGCCCTGCCCGCCTCCGAGGCCGGCGCCGTCTACCAGGCACTGCGCCGGGGCGACCCCACGGGCGCCCGCTTCCGCGCCGCGTGGAAGCGCTACAAGGGCAAGGCCCGCACGGTCACCGCCGACGAGCGCCGCGCCCCCCTGAGCCCGCACGCCTACATCGCCGCTCACCTCGACCCGGCCTACACCGGCTCGGGACCCGTCGGCCACGGCTACACCCGGGACAATCTCGACAGCGGCCGGCTGGACTACTCCTTCCGGATCGCCGACGGGGTCGTCGGCATCAGCCTGGACACCACCGATCGCGGCGGCGACTACCGCGGATCGGTCGGCACGCGGCAGCTGGCCTGGCTGGAGCGGACCCTGAAGACCCACGCCGACGACACCGCGCTGATCTTCAGTCATCACCCGAGCTGGGCCATGACCAACCTCGCCCCCCATCCGGCCCGCCCGCACGAGAAGCGCCACGGCGGGCAGGAGTTGCTGGCAGTGCTGAGCAAGCACGGCAACGTGGCCGCGTGGGTCAACGGTCACTCCCATCTCAACAAGATCGTCGCTCACCACGGCTTCTGGGAGGTCTCCACCGCCTCCCACGTCGACTACCCGCAGCTGGCGAGGGTCGTCGAGCTGGCTGACAACCATGATGGGACGCTGTCACTGTTCACCACGCTGGTGGAGTCGGCCGCGCCGCGCCGCACCGACTTCACCGATTTGTCCCAAAGCGGCCTGGCCGCGCTCTACCGGGAGCTCTCGTTCAACTCCCCAGGCATGCGGAGCGGGCTGGCGGGCCTGCCCGGCGACCGTAACACCGAGCTTCTGCTGAAGAGGCGCTGACGGCGCGCATTCCCGATTGCGGCCGCGCTGTGCTGCACGTGCTCGGCGCGGGGGTCGCCGGCCGCGACGGCGACTCGCTGGGCGCGGTGCGGGCGACCAGCCGGACGGCCCGCAGAGCACGTCAAGCGCATGCTGAGCGACCGGCCCGGCCAGGTCCGGGATTCGGGACGAAGGCGCTCACCTCAAGGTGCGGGTGAGGAAGGCGGCCAGCGTGCGGTCGTAGCGTTCGCGGTCGGTGCTCCAGATCTCGGAATGGCCGGCGCCGGGAAACTCCTCGTACTGGATCGGCCAGTCCATCGCGCTCGACGCCTTGGCCAGCTCACGCGCCGTCTCCACCGGGTGCTCCTTGTCGGCGTCGCCCATGAGCAGCAGCGTGGGCGGCTTCACCCGCGGCGGGTGGCCGAGCAGGTCGATCGTGGCGATGTCGAAGCCGCCGCGCCAGTCGATGACCCGCTCCATGATCGGCACCATGAACGACGGCATGTGCATCTGGGCGGCGGCGAACTCGCCGGTACGCCGGCTGCTGATCTCCGGGTTCTCCAGCACGGCGGCCGAGACCACGTCCGCCAGGGGGGAGCGAGTGAGCAGCCGGCCGACGATCGCGCCGCCCATCGAGCTGCCGTAGAGGACGATGTGCCTGGCTCCCATGGACCGTGCCTTACGTATCGCGGCCTCCAGGTCACGCCACTCCGACTCGCCCTGGTGCAGGAATCCGTCCGGGGACGCGGGCGCGCCGAGGTCGTTGCGGTAGGTGATGCCGAGCACCGGCATGCCGACCCGGTGCATGGTGGCGATGGCGTGCAGGCTGGAGTTGCGGTAAGCGTTGCCGCCGTGCACGGTGATCGCCCAGGTGTCGCCGCGTGCGGGCACGTACCATGCGGGCGCGTCGCCCAGCTCGGTCGGCACCATGATCTCCGTGAAGTCGAGGCCGAGCGCCGTCTTCGGGTCGCCGCTGTAGGTCATGTACATCGACGCGCGGACCCCGGTCGGCGGGGTCTGACCGCTGACGCGCACACGCTCCACCCGGCCGGACGACCTCGTGACGATGTCGCCGACCATGGCGGAGCCGCTGCTCCAGTTGAGCGACCACGTGCCGGGACGGATGGTGGCGGCGGACGCGGTGACGGTGATGGTCCTGTCCGTCACGCCCAGGACGACCTCGGGATAGGTGATCGTCTCCGGGTGCTTCGGCACCAGGGTGATGTCGCTGACATACCAGGCACCCGCTCCCATCCCTCCCACCAGCAGGGCCGCCAGCACGGAGGCGGCCACGAGCAGCTTTCGCTTCATGTCCTCAGGCTGGTCGTACGGCACGGGCCGGCGGATCGCCCGTGGGAGTGGGATCGCGCCTCACTCCTGAGAGCGGGGCGTGACCAGCCCCGACTCGTACGCGAGCACCACCGCCTGCACCCGGTCGCGCAGGCCCAACTTGGCCAGCACGCTGCTGACGTGCGTCTTCACCGTGTGCTCCGTGACGAACAGCTCGGCGGCGATCTCCGCGTTGGACAGGCCTCGCGCGACCTGGCGCAGCGTCTCGAGTTCCCTGGGGGTGAGCGCGGCCAGCCTGCGGTCGTCGGCCTGACGCGCGGTGGCAGGGCGTGCGGTGGCGGGGCGTGCGGTGGTGGGGCGTGCGGTGGTGGGGCGTGCGGTGGCGGGGCGTGAGCGGCCCACCATGTCGCAGATCAGCCGCCTGGTCACGGTCGGCGCGAGCAGCGACTCACCCGCTGAGACGACCCTGACCGCCTCCACCAGCTCGGCCCGCCGCATGTCCTTGAGCAGGAAACCGCTCGCGCCCGCGCGCAGCGCGTCGTAGACGTACTCGTCGAGGTCGAAGGTGGTCAGGACCAGCACCTTCGCGGCCGTGTCACGGCAGATCCCGGCGGTCGCCGCGATGCCGTCGACCCTCGGCATCCGTACGTCCATCAGCACCACGTGCGGCCGGAGTTCGCGGGCCGCGCTGATCGCCTCGGCGCCGTCGGCGGCCTCACCCACCACCTCGAGGTCGGGTTGCTCCGCCAGCATCATGGTCAGGCCGTCGCGGACGAGGGTGTGGTCGTCGGCGATGAGCACCCGGATGCTGTTCTGCGTCTGCACGCCTCAGTCTACGGGGCCCGCGAGTCCCTGGGAGTGCCCGTGTCTGTGAGGGCGCCGGCGAGCGGCAGGCTGGCGGTGACGCGGAAGCCCGTCCCGGCTGAGCCGGTGACGAGCCGGCCGCCGGCCACCGCCACCCGCTCGCGCATGCCGATCAGCCCATGCCCGCCCTGCCCGTGCTCTCCGCTCACGCCGCGCCCGTCGTCGTGGATCTCCAGGTCGAGGGCATCGTCCCGCCACGTGATGCGGACCCGCACCCGGGTCGCCTCAGCGTGCTTGATCGTGTTCGACAGTGCCTCCTGCACGATCCTGTACACCGTGACGGCGAGGTCGGAGCGACAGGGGCGGGGCTCGCCGCGCTCCTCGAAGGTGGCGTCGAGCCCGGCCTGCCGCACCCCCTCGACCAGGGAGGGGACGGACTCGAGGCCGGGCTGCGGGTGGCGCTCGGCCTCCTCCGGCCTGAGCGCGAGGAGCACCCTGCGAAGCTGGGACAGGGCGTCCCTGGCGGTCGTCGATATCGTGTCGAAGATCCGCTCGGCCCTGGCCGGGTCGGTACGCAGGGCCACGGGCCCGGCCTCCGCCTGCAGGATCACCAGGCTCATCGCATGGGCGACGATGTCGTGCATCTCCCGTGCGATCCGCTCCCGTTCGCGTACGGCGGAGACCTCCCGCTCCTCGGCGAGCCGCCGCGCGCGCTCTTCGAGGACGGCGATGCGGTCCCTGCGCGCTCGCGCGCCGGCGCCCAGGGCGTAGGCGACGACGAACGCCGCCGCCGTGGGACCGTAGCTGAGCGGCTGGTGATGCTGCAGCACCGCCGCGGAGGCGAACCCCGCGATGGTGCAGAGCACTCCGGCCAGCATCCGCGCGGGAGGGGACAGTGAGGCGAGGCCGTAGGTCGCGATCAGCGACGCGGCGGGGATCCCGCCCATCGAGCCGGTGAGGAAGAGGGCGCCGGTGCCGACCCCCGTCACGGCGCTCACGAGCAGGGGGAACCGCCGCCGCCACAGGAGCGGCAGCGTGTTCACCGCGGCCAGGGCCGCCACCCACCACTCCAGACGATGGTTGAGCACGGCCATGACCATGATGCTCAGGAAGCACCCGATCGCGAGTACCGCGTCGACCACCGTGGGAGGTACACGACGCATCCGGCCAGTGTCCCCGACACCCCGCGGCCGTGGCCTCACTCCTGAGAGTGAGACCGGCCGGCTCCCGTACGGAACGGTCATGACGGCCTCGCGCAGGGCGTACGGCCGGTCGGTCTCCAGGCGGGTCACCTCAGACGACCTCGCCGGTCTCCCTGACCTGCATGAACCGGCGCAGGTCGTCGCGCACCTCGAGCGCCAGGAGATCACTTCGTCCCGGCGATCCTCTGCCGTGTTTGCGCTGCTCACAAGGGGGTATTCGGCTGCGCGACCGGGAGGCGGGCCGCATGGATGATCGCCTGTTTTCGGATCGCCGGGACGCGGGCTCGGTGCTCGCGGGGCTCCTCGGGCACTACCGGGGACTGCCCGGCGTCGTCGTCCTCGGCCTGCCGCCCGGCGGCGTGCCCGTGGCGTACGAGGTGGCGACGAACCTGGGCCACCCGCTCGACGCGCTGCCGGTGCGCAAGCTCGGCACGCCCGGCCGCGAGGAGCTCGCGATGGGGGCGATCTCCGGCGGCGGAGTGATCGTGCTCGACGAGGACGTCGTCCGCGGGCTCGGCATCCAGTCCGACACCATCCGGCAGGTGGTGGAGCGGGAGGCCCGCGAGCTGGCGAGGCGGGAGCGGGCCTACCGGGGCGACGCGCCCGCGCCGGAGCTGTACGGCAAAATCGTGATCATCGTGGACGACGGACTGGCGACCGGCGCGGGCATGCGCGCCGCCGTCCGCGCGGTCCGGCAGCGGGAGCCCGCCAGGATCGTGGTCGCCGTGCCCGCCGCGCCGCGGTCGACCTGTCAGGAGCTGTCGGCTCTGGTGGACGAGATCGTCTGCGCGACCACGCCCACGCCCTTCTTCTCGGCGGGGGAGTCGTACTGGAACTTCAGCCGGATCACGGACGACGAGGTGCGCAAGCTGCTGCACGCCGCGGCCGCCCAGGTCTCGGCGCGGGCTCGGGCGGTGCCCGCCCGGACCGGCCTCGCGATCCTGCGCTCGCAGCTCGTTCCCACACAGGAGGGCGTTCCCCCGGACGAGGTGCTGTTCGGCCTCGTCGGCGACGCGCGGTTCGTGCTGATCGGCGAGGCGTCGCACGGCACCCACGAGTTCTACGCCGCGCGCGCCCGCATGACGCGGCGGCTCATCGAGAAGAAGGGCTTCGTCGCCGTGGCCGTGGAGGCCGACTGGCCCGACGCGTACCGGGTGAACCGGTACGTCCGGGGGCGCGGCGACGACGCGTCCGCCGAGGAGGCGCTGCGCGGCTTCCGGCGTTTCCCCACCTGGATGTGGCGGAACGCGGACGTGCTGGAGTTCTCCGGGTGGCTTCGCGAGCACAACGAGCGGCTGGACGAGCGGGCGCGGGCCGGTTTCTACGGGCTCGACCTCTACAGCCTGCACCACTCGGCCGACGAGGTCATCGCGTACCTGGAGAAGGTGGACCCCGGCGCGGCGGAACAGGCCCGCGACCGATACGCCTGCTTCGACCACAGCGACGGCGACGACGGGCAGGCGTACGGCTTCGCCGCCGCCTTCGGCGCGGGGGAGTCGTGCGAGCGGCGGGTGGTCGACCAGCTCGTCGACCTCCAGCGCAACGCGCTGCGCTACCAGCGGGCGCAGGGGCTGCTCGGCGAGGACGAGTTCTTCCACGCCGAGCGGAACGCCGCGGTGGTGGCGGCCGCCGAGCGGTACTACCGCACGATGTTCGGCGGCCGGGTGTCGTCGTGGAACCTGCGCGACCGGCACATGGCCGACACGCTGTTCGCGCTGGCCGAGCACCTCGGCTGGCAACGCGGCGAGCCGGCGAGGATTGTGGTGTGGGCGCACAACTCCCACCTCGGTGACGCGCGGGCGACGGAGATGGGCGCGCGCGGCGAGCTCAACCTCGGCCGGCTGGTCCGCGAGCACAACCCGGAGGACTGCCGGCTCATCGGCTTCACCACCTACACCGGCACCGTCACGGCGGCCGGCGACTGGGGTCACCCGGCCGAGCGGAAGAACGTGCGCCCGGCGCTGCCCGGCTCGGTCGAGGAGCTGTTCCACGAGGTCGGGCACGAGGAGTTCCTGGTCGATCTCGCCCGTCCGGCCGGCGCGGCGGACGCGCTGCGCGGGGCGCTGCTCGAACGGGCCATCGGGGTCGTCTACCGTCCGGGCACGGAACGGCGGAGCCACTACTTCCAGACCCGCCTGCCCGACCAGTTCGACGCGGTCGTCCACATCGACGAGACCGGCGCGGTGGAGCCCCTGGAGCGTACGGCGCGCTGGGAGCGCGGAGAGGTCCCGGAGACCTACCCGGTGGCGCTCTGAGACCGGACACGCGTCCGGGCCGGCCCGCGCGGGCCGGCCCGGACGGTCATGCCGGGATCAGATCAGGTCGAACCGGTCGAGGTTCATCACCTTGTCCCACGCCTTGACGAAGTCCTGCACGAACTTCTCCTTGGCGTCGTCGCTCGCGTAGACCTCCGCGACCGCGCGCAGCTCGGAGTTGGCCCCGAAGACGAGGTCGGCCCGGGTGCCGGTCCACTTGACCTCGCCCGTGGCGGCGTCGCGCGCCTCGAACGTGGTCTGGTCCTCCGAGGCCGGCTTCCACTCCGTGCCCAGGTCGAGCAGGTTGACGAAGAAGTCGTTGGTCAGGACCTCGGGGGTCTCGGTGAGGACACCGAGCTTCGACTGCTGGTGGTTGGCGCCCAGGACGCGCAGGCCGCCGACGAGGACCGTCATCTCGGGGG
The DNA here is from genome assembly GCF_012999525.1 of Microbispora sp. H10836. NCBI lineage: Bacteria > Bacillati > Actinomycetota > Actinomycetes > Streptosporangiales > Streptosporangiaceae > Microbispora > Microbispora sp. H10836. The sequence continues at coordinate 217,622 of NZ_JABBWU010000014.1, read as the reverse complement.
CGCTGAGGTTCAGCAGGTTCGCCCGGTCGATGAGCAGGTACTCGGCCGGCAGGCGGCTGCCCTTCCCGTAGTAGTTGCGGAACCCGTCGGCGGCAGGCTCGAGCGCGGCGAACGACTCCACGTCCGTCTGCTCCTGCGACGCGTCCACGCGACCCGGCGTGAAGGGGACCTCGACGTCGAAGCCGGCGTCCTTGGCGGCCTTCTCCACGGCGGCGCACCCGGCGAGCACGATCAGGTCGGCGAGGGAGACCTGCTTGCCGCCGGTCTGGGCGGAGTTGAACGACTGCTGCACGTTCTCCAGGGTGCCCAGCACGGCCGCGAGCTGGTCGGGGTCGTTGACCTCCCACCCGATCTGCGGCTGCAGGCGGACGCGCGCGCCGTTGGCGCCGCCGCGCTTGTCACTGCCGCGGAAGGACGCGGCCGACGCCCACGCGGTGGAGACGAGCTGGGACACCGACAGACCCGAGGCGAGGATCTGCTCCTTGAGTGCGGTGATGTCCGCGGCGTCGACGAGCTCGTACGTCCGCTCGGGCAGCGGGTCCTGCCACAGCAGCACCTCGCTCGGGACCTCCGGGCCGAGGTAGCGGGAGACCGGGCCCATGTCGCGGTGGGTCAGCTTGAACCACGCCCGGGCGAAGGCGTCCGCGAACTCGTCGGGGTTCTCCAGGAAGCGCCGCGAGATCTGCTCGTAGATCGGGTCGAACCGGAGCGAGAGGTCGGTCGTCAGCATCGTCGGGGCGTGACGCTTCGACGGGTCGTGGGCGTCGGGGACGGTGCCCGCCCCGGCGCCGTCCTTCGGCCGCCACTGGTTGGCGCCGGCGGGGCTCTTGAACAGCTCCCACTCGTAGCCGAAGAGGACCTCGAAGAAGGTGTTGTCCCACGTGGTCGGGGTGGGCGTCCAGATGACCTCGAGACCGCTGGTGATCGTGTCGCCGCCCTTGCCGGTGCCGTAGGCGTTCTTCCAGCCCAGGCCCTGCTGCTCGATCGGGGAGGCCTCGGGGTCGGGACCGACGTTGTCGGCCGGGCCCGCGCCGTGGGTCTTGCCGAAGGTGTGACCACCGGCGATGAGGGCGACGGTCTCCTCGTCGTTCATCGCCATGCGGCGGAACGTCTCACGGATGTCGCGGGCCGCGGCAAGCGGGTCCGGGTTGCCGTTCGGGCCCTCCGGGTTGACGTAGATGAGGCCCATCTGGACCGCGGCGAGCGGGTTCTCCAGCTCACGGTCGCCGCTGTAGCGCTCGTCGCCGAGCCAGGTGGTCTCGGGGCCCCAGTAGACGTCGTCGTCGGGCTCCCAGGCGTCCACGCGGCCGCCGGCGAAGCCGAAGGTCTCGAAGCCCATCGACTCCAGGGCGACGTTGCCGGTGAGGACCAGGAGGTCGGCCCACGAGATCTTCTTGCCGTACTTCTTCTTGACCGGCCACAGCAGGCGGCGGGCCTTGTCGAGGTTCCCGTTGTCGGGCCAGCTGTTGAGCGGGGCGAAGCGCTGCTGACCGGACCCGGCGCCGCCGCGGCCGTCGCTGATCCGGTAGGTGCCCGCGCTGTGCCACGCCATCCGGACCATGAGCGGGCCGTAGTGGCCGAAGTCGGCCGGCCACCAGTCCTGCGAGGTCGTCAGCACCTCGGCGATGTCCCGCTTGACCGCCGCGAGGTCGAGGGACTTGAACGCCTCACGGTAGTCGTAGTCCTCGCCGAGGGGGTTGGCCACGGCGGGGTTCTTGGCGAGGATCTTGAGGTTGAGCCGCTCCGGCCACCACTGGTGGTTGGCGTTGCCCTTGGTCGGGTGCGGGGCGCGCGTGTGCGCGACCGGGCAGCCGCCTTCACCCTCCGTCTTCGGGTCGACAACGATTGCGTCGTGGTTCTCGGTCAAGGGAATCCTTCTGGAACTAGTCGATCATGGGGCTCAGGAAGCGCGGGCGTTGGAACAGCCGGGGCACAGGCCCCAGTAGATGACGTCGGCCTCGTCGATCGTGAAGCCGTGGTCGTCGGACGCGGTCAGGCACGGCGCCTCACCGGCCGCGCAGTCGACGTCGGCGACGACACCGCACGACCGGCATACGACGTGGTGGTGGTTGTCGCCGACGCGGCCCTCGAACCGGGCCGGGCTGCCGGCCGGTTCGAGGCGGCGGACGAGTCCCGCTGCGGTCAGGGCATGGAGGGCTTCGTACACGGCTTGCAGAGAGACGTGGCCCACGCGATCGCGGACCCCGGAGGCGATCGCCTCGACGTCGAGGTGGTCACCGCTGCGGACGGTCTCGAGCAGTGCGACGCGGGCGGCCGTCACCCGCAGGCCGGCCCCGCGCAGTTCCTCGGCGGTCGTCGGAGTCCCGGGTGCGATCATGGCGCCTAACCTATCGTCATAAACACGAGGAGTTCAAGAGAAGGAACCACCCAAATTTTTTGTTCTCTCAGGTGTTGCCTGCTGTTAAGGGTTGCCAGGAGGGCTGGGGCTCCCGCCCTGTGCGCAGGCGCAGCCGCACGGGACGTGGGCGGCGGCGAGCACGGCGGGCATCATGCGCGACTGGTCGGTCCCCGGCGAGTACGCGGGCAGGTCGACGGGCACCGGGTAGACGATGGTCGACCGGCCCTCACCGCCCAGCTCCAGCAGCGTCTGCAGGTAACGCAGCTGGATGGCGGCCGGGTCGGCCGACAGGGTCAGCGCGGCGTCGCGCAGATTCTGCGCGGCCTGCATCTCGCCCTCGGCGTTGATCACCTTGGCCCGGCGTTCGCGTTCGGCCTCGGCCTGGCGCGCGATGGCGCGTTGCATGGCCTCGGGAATCTCGACGTCCTTGATCTCGACCAGGTCGACCTTCACGCCCCAGGGCTCGGTCTGCTCGTCGAGGACCTTCTGCAGGCTCTCGCCCAGCCGGTCACGATCGGCGAGCAGGGCGTCGAGGTCGTGGCGGCCGAGCACGGAGCGCAGGCTCGTCTGGGCCAGCTGGGAGGTGGCGACCGCGTGGTTTTCCACCTCGTTCACCGCGCGGACCGGGTCCACGACCTTGAAGTAGGCGACCGCGTTGACGCGGACGGGGACGTTGTCCCTGGTGATCGCCTCCTGCGGCGGGATGGTGAGGGCGATCGTCCGCAGGTCGACGCGGACCATCCGGTCGACCAGCGGAACCAGGAGCACGGGCCCGGGCCCTGCGACCGGCAGCAGCCGGCCGAGCCGGAAGACGACGGCCCGCTCGTATTCGCGTAGCACCCGCAACCCCGCCAGACCGCCCGCGAGGAGAAGGACCGCCGCGGCGACTGCCCAGATCACGATTCCGACCTCCAGACGGTGGTGTAGCGGTCGCCTTTCTTCGCCGCGCTTTCCGGTTCGGGGAAACCGGCGGGGGTGGCGCGGAGATGGCGGGTCAGCAGCCATCCGGTCAGGCCGGTGGCCGCGAGCGTGGCGGCGGCCAGCACGAGGTCGGGCCAGGCGGGGTGGCGTACCGCCTGGATGAGCGTCAGCGATGCGGCCAGGACGACCAGGACGAGGGCGAGGCCGCGGTGGAAGCGCCCCACCTCCGAGTGCGGCCAGGGCAGCAGCGCCCGGACGATCTCCCGGCCGTCGCGGGAGGGGGTGCAGCCGGCCTTGCCCGGGCAGGCATTGCAGACCGAGGGCTTGGCCCGGTAAAGCCGATGGTGCCGGTCCTGCCCGACCGGCCACAGCAGTTGGTCGGCCGGGCATACCCAGGCGTCGTGTTCCGGCCGATAGGTGAACCCTCCGGTGCGGTGGCGCTCGGATCGTACGGCGACGTGGCGGGCGAGGCGGTCCAGCCCGGCGGCGGTGGCGAGCAGCCCGGCCGCGTAGCCGTCCGCCAGGACCGCCTCCATGGTGAAGATCATGCTGTGTCCACCGGTTCCCGGATGTCCGACAGCCGGGGCGCGGGGGTGACCCCGGTGACCGGGTCGGCGGTTGCCTGCCGTCCCCGGTGGCGTACGCCGAGCCAGGCGATCCGGCAGAAGGGCAGGACGCCGCCGACGATGAACAGCGCGTCGCCGGGCAGGCGCAGCCACTCGAGCAGGGTGTTGCTGCGGCCGGTGAGGTAGCCCAGGGAGCGCGCCTCGAAGTAGCCGGAGGCCACGGACTCGTACAGCTGGAGGAGGCCGAGCGGCAGCAGGGTGGCGAAGCACATCCAGGCCAGGCCGATGTTGAGCGACCAGAAGGAGACTCTGGCCCACTTCTCCGGCCACCGGTCGGCGGGGATCAGGTAGCGCAGCACGAACAGGCCCATGGCCACGGCGAGCATGCCGTACACACCCATCATCGAGCCGTGCGCGTGGTTCGCGGTCAGGCCGGTGCCGATCTCGTAGTAGGAGACGATCGGGAGGTTGATCAGGAAGCCGAAGACGCCCGCGCCGAGGAAGTTCCAGAAGCCCACGGCGACCAGGAACATCACGGCCCAACGGTGTGGGAACGGGGTGCGTGACTCCATGTGCTGGCGCGCTCCGAGCTGCACGAACGACCAGGCCTCCACGGTCAGGAAGGTCAGCGGCACGACCTCCATCGCGGAGAAGAACGCGCCCAGCGCCAGGTGCTCCACGGGTTCGCCGCTGAAGTACAGGTGGTGCATGGTGCCGATCACCCCGCCGGCCGAGTACAGGATGATGTCCAGGTAGACCACCACCAGGGCGACCCGTTCCCGCACCACGCCGAGCTGGACGAACATGTAGGCGACCATGGCGGTGGTGAACAGTTCGAGGAAGTCCTCCACCCACAGGTGCACCACCCAGAACCGCCAGAAGTCGGTGACGGTGAAGGTGTCGCCGGGGCGGGCCAGCAGGCCGATCGCGTAGACGCCGGGGATCGCCAGGCCGGACAGGAAGAACATCCAGGGCAGGTTGCCGCGGCTGTCCCTCGTCAGCGTCCCGCGCAGCACCCGCCACATCATCACCGCCCACAGCGCCATGCCGCCTGCCAGCAGGATCTGCCAGACGCGGGGGAGGTCGAGCCATTCGAACTGCTGGCTGCCCCAGAAGTCGCCCGGCTGGATGAACCCGTGGATGCTCAGCCCTTCCGCGATCAGAGAGCCGAACGCCACGACGGCCAGGGCCGCCAGCAGCGTCCAGGCGAGCCTGTCATGCCCGCGCGGCTCTCCTCCGGCCATGAGCGGGGCCAGGAAGATGCCGGCCGCGAGGAAGGCGGCGACCACCCAGAACAGCGACAGCTGCAGATGCCAGGTGCGGGCGAGGTTGAAGGGCAGCAACTCGGCCAGGTTGAGACCGAAGAAGCTCGTGAGGTCGGCCCGGTAGTGCTCCGTCGCGCCGCCCAGCAGCACCTGGGCGAGGAAGAGCAGCGCGACGACGAGGAAGAAGAACGCGGTGACCCGCTGGGCGGGAGTGAGCGCCACGTGATCGGGCGAGTGGAAGTCGAGGGTCTCCGCCTGGCGTCCGCGCCAGCCCAGGTGACCGCCCCACCGGCCGACGGCGCCGAACAGCGCCCCGATGCCGATCAGCAGGGCGACCAGCGACACCACGCTCCACAGCACGGTGTCGGCGGTGGGCGTGTTGCCGACCAGCGGCTCGGCGGGCCAGTTGTTGGTGTAGGAGTAGCCCGCGCCGGGGCGTTCGGCCGAGGCGATCCAGGCCGTCCAGGACAGGAACGCGGTCAGCTGGCGGATCTGCCGCGGGTCGGTGATCGCGTGCGGACGCAGCCCCTTGTCCGTACGAGGGTCGGCGAAGTAGTCGCGATAGTGCCCGGTGAGCGCGGTGAACGCGTCCGCCTGCGCCCGCGTGTAGGTCAGCACCCCCTTACGGGGGTCGTAGCGATTGGTCCGGAACTCCTGTCTGACCCGCTCACGAGCCCGGTCGCCGCCGCCGTGGGCCCGTAGGGCGGCGGTGGCGGCGCGACGCAGGTAGTCGGCCGTGTAGTCCGGCCCGAGATAGCCCCCGTGCCCGAGCACCGACCCGTACTGCATCAGCCCGTTGGCCAGGAAGACCTTCTGCCCGTCGGCGACGTCGCGGCCGGTGTACAACTCCTGCCCGGATTCGCCGACCACCAGCCGCGGCACGGGCGGGCCCGCGGTGTACGTGCGGAACGCGAGCAAGCCCATGACGAAGAACCCGAACACGGCCACCAGCACCGCTGCCTGAATCCAGCGTCTGGAGACCAGAAGCTCTCTGCGCGTCCCCGTCCCCGGAACCATCGCTCACCGTTTCCGACAAAGGAAGGGGAGAGTGTTCCTACTCCTACCGGGCGCCGGTCGGCCCGGTCGAGAGGACACGCCCTCAGCGGGCGGACCCGTGGCACGCGCGAGCCGCCCGGCGAGGGAGAGCACGGGCCGCGACCGGCCCGGCAGGTGACGGGGGACCTGTACGGACAGGCCCAAGGTCCCTGCCCCGCCGGCCCGGCGGCCGGGCATCGTTGGACGAGTCCGGCGGTGATGTCCCGGACCGCGCCCAGAGCACCTGAGGATCGAGATGTGCGAGTACTGCGGCTGCCAGGCCGTGACCGTGATCGGCGAACTGACCCGTGAGCACGATCTGGTGGTCGACCTGATCGGGGACGCGCGCACGGCGCACGCCGCCGGCGACACGGACGCCATGACCGTGATCGCCAGGCGGATCGCCGAGGTGCTCGGCCCGCACACCGAGGTCGAGGAGCACGGCCTGTTCCCCGCGCTGGCGGGCGACTTCCCCGAGCACGTCGCGGTCCTGGAGGCGGAGCATCGGCGCATCGAGGCCGTCCTCGGCGAGGCGGCGGACGGCGCGCCCGGCGATCCCGGCTGGCCGCGCAGGCTGCTCGACGTCCTGAATCTGCTGCGCGCCCACATCCTCAAAGAGCAGGACGGGGTGTTCCCGGCGGCGTTGGCCGGCCTGTCCACCGAGGACTGGGAGGCCGTCGAGGCGGTCCGGGCCCGGGCCGGCACGCTGTTGCGGGCTCCGGGCGGTCAGCGCTGACGGAGCGGGAGGAGTCCCCGGGCCCCACGACCGCGACGGCCGGGTCGCCCAAAGCGACGGCCGGGTGCCCCAAACGGGAGTAGAGCCTCATGTCGGCTTGCGCAAAAGCGGCCGAAAGCGGTGCCTCCGGCGTACGCACGGGGGTACCAATGCGGCAGTCCGCGGTTTCCGGAGAGGGGAATCCCCCCATGACCACATCGACTGAGCATCATCCGCACACGCAACACGAGCACCGGCACGGCGCCGGGTGCGGCCATGTCGCGGTGCCGCACCGCGACCATGTGGACTACGTCCACGACGGCCACCTGCACCGGATGCACGAGAACCATGCCGACGAGTGCGAGGAGAGCACGCACGCCGTCCACGACGTGCACGACCACGAGCACGGGCCGGGGTGCGGGCACGTGGCCGTGCCGCACGGCGACCACGTCGACTACATCCACGATGGCCACCGCCACGTCCGCCACGACGGTCATTGGGACGACCACTGACCCTGCCCTGACACTGCCCCTGTCCCCGCGCCGCTCCGGCCGGGTGGTGGGGGCGGAGGGCGGCCCGTACCCTGGTCGGTCATGACGATCGTGCGAAGGGACGAGTCGCGTGAGCGCTGAGGAGGCGGCGGCCAGAATCCGGGAGATCTGCCTGGCCCTGCCGGAGGCCGTGGAGAAGCCGTTCGGGGGCCACACCGCGCCCACATACCGGGTGAGCGACAAGATGTTCGCGATGACGAGCGAGGACGGGCGGTCGCTGACGTTCAAGGCCGGGCCGGGGGTACAGGACGCCCTCGTGGCCTCGGATCCGGAGCGCTTCTTCGTCCCGCCGTACGTCGGCCGCAACGGCTGGGTGGGCGCACGCCTGGACGCCGACCAGGACTGGGACGAGATCGCCGGGCTGATCGAGGACAGCTACCGGCTGATCGCGCCGAAACGCCTGGTCCGGCTCCTCGGCGAACGGCCGGCGACCCCGTGACCGCGGGCGAACGTGTGACCACCCACGAACGGGAGATCACCGCGCCCGTCGACCTGTGCCTGCCCGGGGGGCGGCTCGACCCCGGCGCCGTCGGCTGGACCCGCCGTCCGCTCCACCGGGCGAACCTGCGTGGCTGGGGACGGCGCAAGCGCTGGGAATACTGGGGCGTCGTGACGCCCCGCCACATCGTCGGCCTGGTGGCGTCGTCGCTCGACTACGCGGGCGTGTACGGCCTCTACGTGCTGGACCGGGACACCGGCGAGGAGATCACCAAGGACGTGACGGTCCCGCTGGCCCGCGGCGCCGTGTTCCCCGAGCGCAGCGGGGCCGGGACGGCCGCGGTCCGCGGCGGCGGCCTGGAGATCCGCGTCGACCAGGACCCGGGCGGCGCCACGATCCGGGCCACAGCCCCCGGAGTCGAGGTGGACCTGCGGGCGGCGTCGCCGCAGGGGCACGAGTCGCTGGGCGTGGTGGTGCCCTGGGGGCCGAACCGATTCCAGTACACGGTGAAGGACGTGGGCCGGCCCGTACGCGGACGCCTCCGGCTGCCGTCGGGCGAGTACGCCGTCGGCGAGGCGGACTCCTTCGCCGTGCTGGACCACGGCCGCGGCAAGTGGCCGTACGCGGTCACCTGGAACTGGGCGGCCGGCAGCGGGCCCGGCAGGGCCATCCAGCTCGGCGGCAGATGGACCGACGGCACCGGCTCAACGGAGAACGCGTTGTTCCTCGACGGCCGCCTGCACAAGATCGGCGACGAGCTGACCTGGTCCTACGACCGGACGGGCTGGGAGCGTCCGTGGCGGATCACCGGCCCGCGCGTCGAGGTGGAGTTCCATCCGTTCCACGTGCGGGAGGCCCGCACCGAGCTCGGCGTCGTGGGCAGCGAGACGCACCAGTGCTTCGGCCACTTCAGCGGACGGGCGCGGGCCGACGACGGCGCCTGGGTGGACCTGGACGGCCTGGTCGGCTGGGCGGAGGAAGCGCGCAACCGCTGGTAGCGGGGCGAACCGGCGCCTCACAGCGGCGGGTAGGCGTTGGCCAGGAGCTGGAGGAACTGCGCGCCGAACCACTGTCCCGCCGGCGGGGCGCCCGGGAGCGCGCCGCTGGGCACGTACGCACCGGTCACGGGGGCGTACGCGGGGTCGCACATCGGGTCGTGCCGGGTGCCGTCGGGAGCGGTGACGTTCACGCTGGAGCCGTCCGAGACACCCGGCTGCTTGATCCAGGCGTACGCGTCGATGCCGGGGGCGGGAATGGCCCGGGGCCGCTCGCCGAGCCCCGCGCCGGCCTGGTTGCACCAGTTGCCGACGCTCTTGCGGCGGTCCACCCGGGATTCGTCGACGAACCGGTTCACGTCGGTGGAGGTGCTCCGGCGGACCGGGCGGTTCGGGCCGCCCCACCCGCTGCGCGAGGTGTCGATCACCATGCCGATGCCGGACGGGAACCCGGCCGCGACGAGCCGCTGCCGGAACGCCTGGGCGAAGGAGAGCTCGTCCACGTAGTCGTTCCACTCGACCCAGCGCGACATCTTCACCGGCTGCCCGTTGATCTTCATCTGGGCGTCGTAGTACGGCTCGGCCAGGGCGTTGTAGCCCCCGACGTTCACCGTGAAGCCGTGCACGGACGACGGCCCCCCGCCGGTCGTGCCCGCGATGCTCGCGAGCAGGCCGGCTGCCCGGCCGAAGTTGTCGGGGTAGCCGACGACGCCGTGGTGGGAGGCGTCGAGGTAGACGTACACGTTGGGGATGGCGTGCAGCCGGGTCACCGCGTACCGCACCGCCTCCGGGTAGGCGCCGCTCGCCTGGACGGCGGCGCAGCGGCCGGTGGGGGCGGGCAGGAGCAGCCCGGGCAGGAAGTCGGGCTCGACGATCGCCACGATGCGCAGCCGCTGATAGGCCGGGTCGGCCAGGATCTCGGCGATCGGGTCGACGTACTCGGTCCGGTAGCGGTTCAGGCCGTCGGCCGCGACGCTGAAGTCACCGTTGGAGACCAGGCGGGTGCAGTTGCGGTCCGGCAGGTCGTTCAGCACGACCTGGATCGTGAGCGGGCTCGACACACCGGCGTCCTGCAGGACCGCCTCGTTCAGATGCGCGCGCAGCCCGGGCGAGGAGGCGGTCCCCTCGACGCGGGCGACGCGGTCGAGCCAGACGGCGGTCGGACTGGCGGCGACCGCCGCGCCGCCGGGCTCCGCCGCGGCCGACGCGTACCACCAGGGGTCGACGTAGCCCTGGGCACCCACGTAGGGGTTGTCGACGCGGGTGTCGGCGGCGGCAGGGGCGCTCGTGAGGACCGCCATGACCGGCAGGAGGGCCAGCGCCGCGACCAACGCCTTGAGACGCGTTCCGAGACGCACCGCCATGCCGTGCCTCCTCGACCGATGGCGTGAGATCTTCCTGTTCAGCACGATCACTCACGCGGCGGGCGCGGACAACACCGGATCGGCACGCCGGCCGTCCGCGAAGCCCCGCCGCCCGGTCTGATCTCGGTGGATGCCCGCTCCCCGCGCTGCCCGCCGCCTGAAAGCTTCAAAGGACGCACGCCCCGGGCGGGGTCAGCGTGCCGGGGCGGCCGGCTCCGTGACGCGCGCGCCGGTCATGACGAGGCCGAGGCAGACCAGGGCCGTGGCGGCCACCGCCGCCAGCATGACGGGGTAGGAGAGCCACGCCGACAACGTGGCGAGCACGGTGGGGAGCAGGAAGCCTGCGTAGGCGAGCGTGTAGTAGACGCCGGTCAGGCCGGCGAGGTCGTCGGCGCCGGCCATGCGCTGTATCTCCAGCAGCCCGGAGACCACCGCGATGCCGTAGCCGGCCCCGAGGGCGGCCGCGGCGACGGCCGCGAGCCACGGCGACAGCAGCACCGCGTTGGCCGCGCACAGCGCCGCGCCGACGAGCGTCACCGTCATCGCCGCCACCGGAGCCCGTCCCGTCCGGGTTCCCCTCTCGCGGTGCAGTCTCCTGGCCACCGGCTGCACGGCCACGCCCGTGCCCAGGGTCAGCACGGTCAGCCCGGTCGCGTACGCGAGTCCCCAGTCGCCCACGCGGAAGCCGACGAGCTGGGGCATGACGGCGTACGCCAGCCCGGCCGTGCCGAACACCCACGGCGCCATCGGCAGGACCACGAGCCGGAACCGCCTGCGGGCCGGCGCGGGGACACGCAGGTCGTTCACCAGCGCGGCGAGGAGCCCTCGGGCCGAGCCCGCCGCGTGGGCCAGCTGCTGCCCACCGCCATGGCGATGCCAACCGCGAAACCGGTGATCAGCCGCCCCGCGTAGATGGGCCACGCGCTCTGCCCGCCTAATACTCCAGCCGTAGATCGTGATCTTGTTGCTGGAGTGCGGTGGAGAGGGGGCAGCGGTCAGTCGTCGACGAGATCGAGCTGGGCAGCACAGGCGTCCGCTACTCGAGTCCTTCGAGACGGCCGGCATCTTTGATCTCGCTGATCCTGGCAGCCGTCATCGGGGTCCACTCCCTCCTCTCTCCCGCGGCACGGAGGGCTTCTCCAACCTCGCTGAGCTTCACGGAGGACAACACGCCCGCCCGCTCGATCAGGTCGTCCCGGGCCACGGTGGTCAGCCATGTGCACGGAGTAAAGCCTTGACGCGGGAACGCGAACCGCAGCACGCCTTCGAAGGGCAGTCCTTCCGGGGCTCCTACGGCCACTTCAACGCCCAGGCCGCTGATGTCGACGCCCGCTGGCGCAACGACCTGCATCGCCTGAAACCTGGATGACTCCTCGTCCGAGAGCAGCACGACCGGGCGTCGCTCATCGAAGTCGACCCACCAGACTTCACCGCGTTGCATGTGTCCTCCTGGCACGAGACGGCGGGCGAACGCTGCGTGCCCCGTGCGGGACACGGAAGGGATGCGGCCCCGTCTTCGCACGTCGTGACCGAGGGGCGGTGAAGACGGGCGCGGCCACCGTTGATCATCGGTGTGTGAAGACTGAAGATCATGCGGTGGCCGCGAGTCACAGGGTAGACCCTGCCCGCTGGCAGGAGGCGTTCGAGGTCCTGATGTCCCGGATAGCGGGCCGGTTCGCGCGGGTTGAACCCCGGCGTCGGGTGCGGGACTTGGTGCTGGGGCTGCTGTCGGACCTGCCGCGCAAGAACTGCTGGAGCATCGCCGAGTGGGCCGGGCAGGCCAGTCCGTATGGAATGCAGCACCTGCTCGGCCGGGCTAAGTGGGATGCCGACACCGTGCGCGATGACGTGCGCGGGTACGTGCTGGAACATCTGCACGACGACGATGCGGTGCTGGTCGTCGATGAGACCGGGGACGTGAAGAAGGGCACGCAACCGTGGGTGTCCAGCGCCAGTACACCGGCACGGCCGGGAGGATCGAAAACGCTCAGGTCGCTGTCTACCTCGTCTATGCAGGCCGCCGCGGACACGCGGCGATCGACCGCGAGCTGTACGTCCCGCGCTCGTGGACGTGCGACCCGGACCGCTGCCGGGCGGCGGGACTGGGCGAGGACACCGTCTTCGCGACCAAGCCGGAGCTGGCCGCCCGCATGATCGGCCGGTTCCTTGACGCCGGGCACCGTGTGGGCTGGGTCGCGGGCGATGAGGTCTACGGCGGCAACCCCAAGCTGCGGGCCGCGCTGGAAGAGCGCCAGGTCGGCTACGTGCTCGCCGTTGCTTGCTACGGCCGAAGTCACCACGGGCGCGGGGAAGTTCCGCGCGGATGCCCTGGCCGTGAAGGTGCCGAAGTGGGCCTGGCTGAAGCTGTCGGCAGGGGCCGGCGGCAAGGGGCACCGCTTCTATGACTGGGCCGTCATCGACCTGGCCGAACCCCGCCTCGGCAGCCACCAACTGCTGATCCGCCGCAATTGCACCACCGGTGAACTGGCTTACTACCGTTGCTGGTCGCCGGCTGCGGTGCCTTTGGCCACGCTGGTGCGGGTCGCCGGGTCGAGATGGCGGGTGGAGGAGACCTTCCAGTCCGGAAAGGGCCTGGCCGGACTGGACGAGCACCAGGTCCGCCGTTTCACCTCGTGGTCTCGCTGGGTCACCCTGGTCAGGCTCGCCCACGCCTTTCTCGCCGTCGTCCGCGCTGACGAACACGCCCGCCATTCCGCCCCGGACGGGCTGATCCCGCTCATCTGCAACGAGATCCAGCGACTATTCACCACGCTCGTCGTTCGGCCCGTGCACCGTGCAGCCCACCGGCTCGGCTGGTCCGACTGGCGACGCCGCCATCAGGCCCGAGCCCAGGCCAGCCATTACCGCCGACAAGCCGCGAATCAGACCTGAAGATCACGATCTACGGCTGGAGTACTAAGCAGAGCACCAGGCTCGCGACGGCCGAGGCGACGGCGCCGGTCACCAGCACCGGGCGCCGCCCGCGCCGGTCCGACACGGGCCTGGCGAGCAGGAGCCCCGGCACGAGCCCGACGACGTACGCGCCGAGGAAGGCGTCGACGCTGAGCGTGGAGTAGCCGCCCAGGCGGCGGTACATGAGCAGCAGCGGGGTGAACTGGTTGCCGCCCCAGCCGCAGGCGAACATCGCCGCGGCGACGGCCCGCCAGGAGTTCGACGTGGGACGGTGGCAGGTGACGGGGCGGCCTGCGGGCTTTCGGGCATGGGAGGGTCAGACCTTCACGGTGTCAGTGCGTGTCTCAGTCGTCGTCGCGGCCGGCGGTGTGCGGCGAGCCGTGCGTCGCGGTGAGGTGACGGAGCAGGGCCGAGGCGAACGCGGCGGCGTCGCCGGCGAGGAGATGCTTCAGGAGGGCCTCGTGCTCGTCGACGAGGAGGGACAGCCGCTCCGGCCGCGGGAGCAGCGCGGAGATGCTCATCCGCCGCTGCCGGTCGCCCAGGGTGGCGTAGAACCGGCCGGCCAGCCGGTTCCCCGACGCTTCGACGACGCACCGGTGGAACGCCTCGTCCGCCTCGGCGAACCGGCCGACGTCCGCGGCCTCGGCGAGGGTCCGCTGACGCCGCAGCAGCTCGCGCATCCTCTCGTGGTGATCGCCGCCCAGGCCGGTCCGCGCGATGCGCTCCGCCGCGGACCGCTCGAGCGCCAGCCGCAGCTCCAGCACGTCCGCCGCCTCTCCCGGCGGCACCGGCACCACCACCGCGCCGCGCTTGGGGTGCAGCGCCAGCAGTTCCTCCGACTCCAGCCGGAGGAACGCCTCCCGGACGGGCGTGCGGCTCACGCGTACCCGTTCGGCGATCTCGCCCTCGCTGATCAGGCTTCCGCCGGGAAGCTCGCCGGAGAGGATCAGCTCCTTGGTCACCGCGTACGCGGTGTGGGCGGCGGAGGGTCGCTTCGCGGGATCGGCCATGCGAGGATCCTAGCAGTCATAAATACAAGCTTGTATCTATGGTTGAGGGTGCCTCGGAGGCGGCGGTCACGATTTCCGCTCGATCAAGTTAGGCTTGCCTAAGAAATCTGACGAAGGGAACCCCCATGGCGACGACCGAACCGGCGCGGCGCACACCCCGGATCACCACGGGCGTGGTGGTGCGCACCGAGCGGCTGACCCCGCACATGATCCGGGTGGTGCTCGGTGGGGAGGGACTCGCCGGGTTCGGCGCCGGTGAGTTCACCGACCACTACGTGAAGCTGCTGTTCCCGCTGCCGGGCGTGGACTACCCGGAGCCGTTCGACCCGGCGGTGATCCGCGCCGAGCTGCCCCGGGACCAGTGGCCGAAGACGCGGACCTACACCGTACGGGCCTGGGACCCGGAGGCGCGGGAGCTCACCATCGACTTCGTCTACCACGGCGACGAGGGACTGGCCGGGCCCTGGGCGCGGCAGGCCCGGCCGGGCGACGTGCTCCGCTTCGTGGGCCCCGGCGGGGCGTACGCGCCGAGTGCGGAGGCCGACTGGCACCTGCTGGCCGGGGACGAGAGCGCGCTCCCGGCGATCGGCGCCGCCCTGGAGCGTCTTCCGGCCGGCGCGCCCGCCCGGGTGTTCGTCGAGGTGGAGGGCCCGGAGGAGGAGCAGAAGCTGCCGACCGGAGGTGACGCGGAAATCGTGTGGCTGCACCGCCGTGGCGGGCAGGTGGGCGAGGCGCTGGTGCGGGCCGTGCGGGAGCTGGAGTTCCCCGAGGGCGTCGTGCACGCGTTCGTCCACGGGGAGGCGGCCTTCGTCAAGGAACTGCGGCGTTACCTGCGGGTGGAGCGCGGCCTGCCGCTGGAGAGGTTGTCGATCTCCGGCTACTGGCGGCGGGGCCGTGACGAGGACGGCTGGCAGTCCTCCAAGCGGGACTGGAACCGCCGGATCGAGGAAGAGGAGTCCGCCGCCCTCGGCGGCTGACCCGGCCGCCCGGGTGTTTTAGGCCCTCGTTATCCGCTCGTGGTTATGGTGACGCCCGACGACGTCTCGGGGAGCGGTCTCGGGAGTGCCCATGTCCCAGCGAAAGGTCAAGCGTGTGCGCGCCGCCATGCGGCGCGAGGAGGCCAGGCGGCGCGAGGAGCGCAGGCGGCTGGTGCGCAGGATCACCTACGCCGCCGCGGCCGTCGTGACGGTGGTGGCCGTGGCGACGGGGGTGCTGGTGTTCACCACCGCCGGCGCGACGAACACGGCCACGCCGGCGGCGGAGGCCTCGCCGGCGGCGGAGGCCTCGCCGCCTCCGTCGACGGCGGGACCCGTGAAACCGCCGGCCTCACCGTCGGATGCCGCCTCGCCCACGGGCGCCGCCTCACCGCCGGGCGCCGCATCGCCCGAGGCGGCGACGTCCGCCAAGTGAGGCACCGCCGTGACCCGGGCCACGGCCCGGGTCGTGGGGTCACGGCGTCCTGCGTCCGCCGGTCCCGCGGCGGCCAGGCCGCCCGGACCGCCGCCCGCCATGAGGACGGGGATGTTCACGGCCGCTGCTCCGGGCCGACGATGGGCGTGCGCAGCACGCCGAGCCTGTCGATCTCCACCTCGACCACGTCCCCCGGCCGCAGGAAGCGCGGCGGGTCGCGCACGTAGCCCACGCCCCCGGGCGTACCGGTGGCGAGCACGTCGCCCGGCTGGAGGGTGAACGCATGGCTGATCAGCGACAGCAGCTCGCCGACACCGAAGATCATGTCGCGCGTGTTCCCGTCCTGGACGGTCTCGCCGTTGACCCGGGTCCGCAGGCGCAGCCCGCCGGCCAGGTCGCCCACCTCGTCGGCGGTGACCAGCGGGCCCATGGGTCCGCTGCGGTCGGCGTTCTTGCCCAGCGTCCACTGCGCGGTGAGCTTCTGCGCGGCGCGGGCGGTGAGGTCGTTGAAGGCGGCGTAGCCGAGCACGGACGCCGCGGCGGTCGCCTCGTCGGCGTCGGTCAGCCGCCGCCCCACGACGGCGGCGACCTCGCCCTCCCAGTCCAGGCCGGGCTCGCCGGCCGGCACCGGGGCGGGGGTCCCGCTCGCCGTGAGGGTCGTGGCCCAGCGGCCGGAGACGGTCGGATACCGCGGCGGGGTGAAGCCGCCCTCGGCCGCGTGCGAGCGGTAGTTGAGCCCGACGCAGACCACCCGGGCCCACGGCGGCACCGGCGGGGCGAGCTCGGCCTCCGCGACCGGGTGCAGCCCGGTGTCCGTACGGCGGGCCTGCGGCAGCCAGCGGCCGAGATCGGCGTAGAAGTCGCCGACCTCGGCGATCGGGGTGACCCGGTCGCCGATCTGGACGGCGACGTCCACCCGCCGCCCGTCGCGAATGCCGACGAGCTTCACGCGATCCCCTCCAACGGACGAGCGCATGCTCCATCCACGCTGTACCCGCCGGCGAGCTCCGGCGGGTCACCGACAACGGGCGTCACGGGCGGTTCCTCCTCCAGGGCCGAACGTGCCTGGTCACCGGCCGGCTCACACGTGCAGCCGTTCCCGGAGGAACAACGGGACGCCCGGCAGGACGCGAGTGCCGTACGCGCCGGGGCGGGCGGGCGGCAACGGCGCCTCGTGGGCGGGCGCGGGGAGCCGAACGCTCACTCCCCGTCCTCCGGCCAGGCAAGGTCGGGCAGGAAGTCCATGTCGTGCGCCCGCGCCGCTGCCGGCATGCGCGGGAAGCCCGGCACGAACGGCGGCCGGTCCACCGTGGGGTGGTCGGCAGGCGTGCTCATCCGCTGGAAGAACGCCTCGAAACCGCCGGTCGCCACACCGAGCACACGGGCCTGCTCCTCGGCCTGACAGGCGTGCGCCGGTCCGGCCGGGACGACGCCGCGCCGGAGGTAGAACGCCTCGGGAGCGCCCGGCGGGATTCCCTTCCACTGCGGGCCGTGCTCGGGGCCGGCCAGATATCCGAAGCTCATCGCGTCTCCAACTCGGCGTGGGCGGACCGGCCGATGACGCGTCAGGTGCGCCTCCGGTCGCCGGGCGCCCTGCCGTTTGGACGGCAGGGCTTCTCACCATGGCGTACCCGCCGCCGGCCGCGTTGGCCCAGACCCGCGCGTCTGCCCTCGGCAGACATGGCGACGGGTCGCGGGCTACGGCGATTACAAAAGCCCCATGCGTGTCTCACCGAGCATGAGTTACCGGGATCGGATGAACGAGAAACTGTTCCAGCAACGGACCCTGATGTTGACCGGAGAGGTCGACGACGAGATGGCCGAGCGGGTGTGCGCCGAGATGGTGTTGCTGGCCTCGGCGGACTCCGAACGTGACATCGTCCTGTACATCAATTCGCCGGGAGGGTCGGTGCTGGCCGGGCTGGCGATCTACGACACGATGAAGCTGGTGCCGAACGACGTCGTCACCGTCGCGCTGGGGCTGGCGGCGAGCATGGGCCAGGTGCTGCTGGCGTCCGGCACGCACGGCAAGCGGATGAGCCTCCCGCACAGCCGCATCATGATGCACCAGCCGTCGGCCGGCATCGGCGGCACGGCGATCGACATCGCGATCCAGTCCGAGAACCTCAAGTACATGAAGCGGCAGTCCGAGGAGATCCTCGCCGCCGAGACGGGACGCACGGTCGGGGAGATCGCCGCCGACAGCGACCGCGACCGATGGTTCACCCCCGAGCAGGCCCGCGACTACGGGATGATCGACGAGATCGTCGGCTCCTTCCACAGCCTCGCGCCGTTCGCCGTTCCCAACCGGATGGGGTTCTCGTCATGAGCCAGTACACGATTCCGTACGTGGTCGAGAAGACCCCGGTGGGGGAGCGGTCGTTCGACATCTTCAGCCGGCTGCTCAACGAGCGGATCATCTTCCTCGGCACCGAGATCGACGACGGCGTCGCGAACGTCGTGATGGCGCAGTTGCTCCACCTGGAGGCGGAGAGCCCGGACCAGGAGATCAACCTGTACATCAACTCCCCGGGCGGCTCGTCGACCGCGATGCTCGCGATCTACGACACCATGCAGTTCATCCGTGCGAAGGTCGCGACGTACTGCATGGGCCAGGCGGCCTCTGCGGCTGCGGTGCTGTTCGCCGCCGGCGCCCCCGGACGGCGGTTCATGCTCGCCCACTCCCGCGTGCTGCTGCACCAGCCGTCCACGCAGGGGCAGGGCACCATCTCCGACCTCACCCTGCAGGCGGCCGAGGTGATGCGCGTACGCGCGCAGACCGAGGAGATCCTGAGCCGTCACACCGGGGTGGACGTCGCGCGGCTACGCGAGGACACCGACCGGGACCGGGTCTTCAACGCCCGGGAGGCCGTCGAGTACGGCCTGGCCGACGAGCTGCTCTTCACCCGCGAGACGTCGTAGCGCTCAGGCCGCCAGCAGCTCCACCCGTGGCGTGCCGGAGGGCCTGTGCGCCGCGAGCCGGCGCGACGCGCTGATCCGCCGGACGGCACGGGTGAGCAGCTGCTCGATCGGCAACCCGAGCGCGTCGCACACCGAATGCAGCATCTCCGACGACGGCTCCTTGCGGCCGCGCTCGACCTCCGACAGATACTGCTTGGACATGCCCACCGCGCGCGCCACGTCGTCGAGCGTGCGGTCCTGGTCGAGCCGCTCGTCGCGGAGGATCTCCCCGTACACCGTGCGCAGCAACGGGTCCGGGCCGTCGGGGATCCCCGGGGCGCGCTCCTTGGCGGCCCGCCGCGTCCGGATGTCGACGACCACTGATCGGTCCGAGGCTGCCATGCCTCGCAGTCTGGCACGTCCGGGTGCGCGGCGGACCGTCTGTTCGCGGACAGGTGAGCGGAAGTCGCCGTGCTCAGGGCCTGACGCCTCTGGTCGCCGGTCCCGATGAGGTGCCCGTCATCACCGACCCCCGCGAGGCGGCCGAAGACCTCGAACTGGCCGTGCTTTCGGCGATTCACCATGCCGCCACGCCGCAGGGTCCTGACGTCCTCAACGCGCTGTTCGCCGCGCTGCACGATCTCGACCTCACCAGGGGGGTATGTACGCTGACATGGTTCGTGCGGCAGTCCCCCGAGAGATCTGGGATCACTTGGAGAGGCACATGAAGGCAGATACCTACGAATACCTCAGCGACTGGGCCCGCGAGAACATCGCCAAGGGCAGAGCGGAGGGACAGGCCGAGGGCAAGGCAGAGGGCAAGGCCGAGGCGATCCTGGCGGTGCTCGCCGCACGTGACATCCAGGTGCCCGACGAGTTCAGAGACAAGATCCGCAAGTGTCATGACCTGGAGCGGCTGGACGGGTGGATCCGGGTCGCCGCCACGGTCGAGTCCGCGGAGGTCCTCATGGACGACGAGCTCTGATGCCCCGCCGGCACCGTACCCCGGCGGCCGGGCCGTTCCCTCGGCGGAGTCAGGCGAGCCGGTGGCCGCCCAGGGAGATCTGCGTCTCGGGCATGGGAGCGAAGAAGTCGAAGTTGGGCGGCGGGCCGACCCTCCGCTCCAGCGTCTTCACCACGTGCCGGGCGTCCTCGTTCGGGCCCGCGAGGTAGAAGGGCTTGCCGTCCTTGCCGAAGGCGATGGCCGACTTGTCCTCCCACGCCCCGAGGTGGCCGGCCGCCCCGGCCAAGTCCGTGGCCGGCTCGAAGCCGAGGTCGCGCGCGTAGTCGACCGCGCCGAAGACGAGGTGCCGGACCAGGTCGAGCGGCGCCTCCCGCCACCCGTGCGCGTAGATTCTGAACCACTTGGGGAGGAAGCGGTGCAGCTCCACCTCGCTCATCACGTCGGGGCCGAGGACGTGCTTGACGCCCAGGCAGTAGACGTCGACGAGGTAGGCGCAGACCGACAGCTTGTCCCACCCGTGCTTGCGGGCCACCACCACGCTGACCGTGCCCGCGGTCTCCTGGCCGTCCGGGACGTCGTCCGCCCAGCCGGTCGTGTCCGGCACGCCGAGTCCCTCGCTCCAGCCGGCGTTGATCCAGCACCCCGCGACTTCGGGCTCGCTGGCCTGCCCGCTCGTCTGCTCGGCCACCGCCCTGACGTACGGCGCGACCGCCGCCGGCGCCATGCCCAGCGCGCGGGCGATCTGCTTGGGGGAGCGGCCCTGTCCGCGGAGCTCGCGGACCTTCTCCAAGATCGAGCTGTCCATAGGGTCCGAAGCCTATCGGCTATCCCTCACGGGCCGGGGTGCGGAAGACCTGGCGGCCGTGCCATTCGATATGGCTCACGTCGACGGGGTCGAGACCGCTCTGGGGGTTCTTGGCGGGCCGGCCGGCGAGAGCGAGGACCATCCGCTCGGCCGCCGGGCTCCGGCCGACGAACTTGCGGGAGACGGTGATCGTCCGGTCCCGGGTCAGGCCCAGGACGCCCTTGTCGAACAGCTTGTGGTGGATCGCGCACAGGCACAGCCCGTTGGCGACGTCGTCCGGGCCCTGGAAGGCCCACCAGCGGACGTGCGCGGCGTCCAGCCCGACCGCGACGCCGTCCAGCCACCCTTCGTAGGCGCAGAAGGCGCAGCAGTACTCGTACGCCATGAGGACGTTCTGCCGGAAGGCCGGGTCGCGGCGGGCCACGAATGGCACGGCCCGCTCGGCGGGGGTGAACCGATCGGCCAGTTCGAGCCCGACGAAGCGGCAGATGTCAGGATGCAGGGACGGTTCGAAGTTGGCGTCCAGTAACTGCCGCGCGAGCCGTACGACCAGCTGGGAGTCGTCGGTCAGGGCGCGCAGGAGGTCGGGATGGAGCCGCCCGGCGGCCTGGGCTTCCCGGAGCCGGCCGAGCTCGGAGCCGGGACTGCCCGGCCCGTGCACGGTGTCGACGAGCCAGACGCCGTCACTGGTGAGGTGATGGAACGGGTATCCCGGACTGGTGTCACGCGGCGGCCCGAACTCCTTGAGCAGGAGCTTGAGGTCCGCCTCGGCGGAGCCGAACGGGATCGGCCGGCCGCCCTCGCGCTGGAAGCGGCCGAGGGCGTAGAGCAGCAGGAGCGGCTTGTGCGGCGCCCGTTCGCCCTGCCGCGTCCAGCGGCGGATCTTCGCGACACGCTCGACCCAGTCCATGACCGACACCATAGGGTGATCACAACGGCGAGGCGGCGGGGACTGGAGGAAGGTGATGGACGAACAGCGGTTCGTGCGGGTCTCGAAGTACCTCGCCAAGCATCTGCGCCACCAGCCCGAGGCCATCGGCGTCGAACTCGACGCGCACGGCTGGGTGGACGTCGGCGCGCTGCTGACGGCCGCGGCCTCGCACGGGTTCCCGATCTCGCGGGCGGAGTTGGAGCAGGTGGTCGCCGGCAACGACAAACGGCGATACGTGATCGACGGCGATCGGATCCGGGCCAGCCAGGGGCACTCGGTGCGCGTCGACCTCGACCTGCCGGTGGTCGAGCCGCCTCCGCTCCTCTACCACGGCACGGTCGCCCGCAATGTGGAGGCGATCCGCGCCGAGGGGCTGCGGCCGATGGCCCGCCACCACGTCCACCTGTCGCCGGACCGGGAGACCGCCACCCGCGTCGGCGCGCGCAGAGGGAAGCCGGTCGTGCTCGTGGTGGACGCGGCGGCGATGCACGCGGCCGGGCACGAGTTCCGGGTGAGCGCCAACGGCGTCTGGCTGGTGGACCATGTCCCGCCGGACTTCATCCAGGGATGAGGACCACGTTCGCCGGATCGGTCATCCGTGTTCGGCGTGCCGGCCGTGGTCGGAGACCTGGGCGTCGAACCAGGCGTGCAGCGCCTTCACCAGGGCGGTCTCGCCGGTGGTGTAGGTGATCCGGGCGCCGGCGGGCATCTGGGTGTAGCGGATGTCGATCCGGGTGTGCCCTTCCTGGAGGTCGTGCAGGCCGGGCATGTGGTCGCCGTGGATGGATGCGGGGTCGCCGAAGTCGCCCTCGCGGAAGGCGGTCACTTCCTCGGTGAGGTGCTGCCGGATGAGGGTGATCTGCCGTACGTCGGAGGGGTCGTCGGAGGGGTCGTCGGCGGTGACGGTCTGCACGCCGCCGGTCGCCGTCTTGGTGAATCGGTGTGTGGTGCGGTCCAGGTCGAAGGGCATCACCGCGCGGCCCTTGGCGGCGACCTCCGCCTGACGGCCGGCCGAGGTCTGGTGCTGCCCGTGGTCCTGGCCGGAGGGTGCGCAGCCGGCCGCGGCCAGCGCCAGAGCGGCCAGGAGCAGCCCAGTGCGCCGGTGCTCACGCTTCATCCATCGCCTCCGTGAGGATGCCGAGGGCGCGCAGCACCGCTGCGCGTTCATGTTCGGGGACGCGGCCGAGGACGGCGGAGAAGCGATCCGCTCTGGCCCGGGCGAGTCGTGCGGCCGCGTTGGCCCCATCGTGGGTGAGCCGGACCAGGACGCCGCGGCCGTCGTCGGGGGTCGGGGTGCGTTCGGCCCAGCCGCGCTTGATGAGCTGGGTGACCAGGCGGCTGGTGGTGCTCTTCTCCAGGCGGAGCCGATGGGCGAGGTCGTTCTGCCGTAGGGCGCCGTCCCTGGCCAGCTCACCCAGGGCATGCGCCTCCGAGACGGGGATGGGCTGCCCGCAGGGGGTCCGATCGGGCTGGTGCAGGCCGAAGGCGCGAACGAATCTCGTCACGGCCTCCTGCAGGCGCATCTCCTCCGACATGGTTCGACCATACAACCAAAGTCGTTGTATCGCACAACCAGATATTCGAGTGGCGAAGGGCCCGGGGACGCCCTATATCGTGCCTGCGTGGAGGATCTGATCATTGCCCGGCGCCTGCGCGTTCCCGTCGACAGCGCGGGGGACGAGACGTCCGATTGGGGCGGGGTAGCCGCCCGGCAGCTCGACGCGGCGCTGCTCAGTGTCGGGTTCACGTGCTCGCCCGCACTGCTCGACCGCCTGGCCCGGCTGCCCGGCGAGCAGGTGATCGACCTCGGCGTGCGCGTTCTGGCCGCGGTCCGCCGTCTGGTCGGCGATCACGTCGAACACAACGCCTACTTCGTCGACTTCCCGAACAACGTCCCGGACACCCTGGAGTTCTGGGCGGGGCTGCTGCGCGAGGCCATGCTCGACCCGGTCGCCGCCGCCCGGCTCCAGCCGGACGTCCTCAACCTGCTGGACCTGCCGCGATACGGGAGCTACCAGCACACGTACGCCGACCTGCTGGCCGCGCACGCCGAGCTGATCCCCCTGGCGAAGGACCGGGTCACCGTGCTGGAGCTGGGCGGGAGCCCGCGCGACGAAGCGCGGGAGCTCTACCTCTCGCTGGCCGGCTCCGAGGTGCCGCTCGCCGCCGAGGACCTGGCGGCTCTGCGCGCGCTGGCCGCCTTCTGTGCCGGCTTCTCTGCCGACTTCGGGGCCGACGACCAGCCCGAGCACATCCCCGTACGCGAGAACCGGGCGGTCGTCAACGAAGCGCGGCTGGCCGCCGGGCGGTCGCTGCTCGTCGACACCGTGACGGACGTTCTCCGGCTGGCCGCGGCCTGTTCCGGCGGCGACGTCACCCTGACCACCCCCACCCGCTTGCGCTCCTTCCGCCGCGCGGAACGCCGCATCCTGCTGGCCGCCCTGGACGCCGTCCCGGTCGCCAAGCACGGGGACGTGCTCCGCCACCGGGAGCAGTGGAAACGGCTCGGCGAGCGGCTGCACCCCCACGAGTATCCGCACTTCCCCCGGGCCGCCCAGGTCTTCGACGTGGCCAGGGGTGTGCGTAAGGCGTCGAGCCTCGGCAGTCGCGTCGAGGCCGCGCTGGCCGCGGGCCGTACGGAGGAAGCCGTCTCGCTGCTGGAGCACACGCCCGGCGTACTGCTGCGCCGCCTCGACCACCTGCTGCGCGCGGGCGGCGGCTCCGCCGTACTGGAGGCGGCGGAGAGGGCCGCCGCCCGCGCCTCCGGCCGCGTGCTGCTCTCCCTGCGGGAGCACCTGCAGAACCGGCTCGCCCCCGCGGACCGGGTCTTCACCAACCGGTACGGCAGAGCGTGGACGACGCCCGACACGCGCCCTCCACTCGACGAGGAGGCACTTCACCGGACGCTCGCCATCCTCGATGAGGAGATCGGCCGCCGCCTGCCCGACCTCGGCGAGCTGATCGTCGACGCCGCCGTACTCGATGTGGCGCTGCCCCTGTCGGGCAAGGCCGTCGCGCCCGGGCTCGGGATGCTGCCCCGTGGCTCGCTGTCGACCGTGGACGGGGAGCTGCTCCGATTCTTCGTCCACTGGCGGCAGCGCGAGCGGCGCACCGACTACGACCTGTCCGCGCTCATGCTCGGCGCCGCCTACGACGACCCGGTGCACATCTCGTGGACGTCCTACGCGAACGGCTTCGCGACCTACTCCGGCGACCTCACCGAGGCACCCGACGGCGCCTCGGAGTTCATCGACGTACGTCTCGCCGGTGCCACCAAGCCGATCATCATCCCGCAGGTCCACATCTATGCCGGGGAGCCGTTCGACGAGGCCGCCGAGGCGTTCTTCGGCTACATGACCAGGGACGCCGAACAGGAGGGCAGGCCGTTCGAGCCGCGTACGGTCCGGATGAAGTCCGACCTGCGCGGGTCCGGCCGCGTCGCGCTCCCGCTCGTCTTCCTGCGCGGGGACGACGGCGCGTGGCGGGTGAAGTGGTTGCACCTCTACCTGTCCGGCAGTCCGGGGTTCAACCAGGTGGAGGGCAACCGGGTGACCACGTCGCTGCTCGTGCGCTCGATCGTGGAGCGGGACTACCTCAGGGTCGGTTACCTGGCCGCCCTGCTCCGGGCCAGGTCCTCCGTGTCCGTCGAGGGCGGGCACGTCACGTACATCGGGCTCGAGGCGCCCGCCGATCTTCCCGAAGGGGCGCGGGTGTACACGCCCGCCACCCTGCACGAGCTGATCCCCGCCTGATATCTTGATGATCGCAAGGCCATGGAAGGGCTTCCTTCTCACCTTTTGGATCCGGTCTGCCCGTACGGGCGCCGGGCTGGTTCTAGCTCTTCCGCCTTCCTTGCGCTCCGGCGGGTGAGGCCATTCGGGGGGCTTCCTTCTCACCTGGTTCGATTCCAGGTGGGCCCGTGGGCCTGCTGATGACATGTTTCTGAGCTCTCCTCACCCGCCCGGTCGCGGCAGTCTTCGACGCGGGTTCCGCGGCGAGACGGAGAGTAACGAAAGAATCACAGAACGTTATAGTGAGCTCATCGTCCGTTTCGGCGTGGATACGGTCACGCAGTGGCACTAGCCGAACACGAAGCCCTCGTTCGCCTGTTCTGCGAACGACCTGACCTCGCCGCCGACCTGCTCACTCGGTCCCTGCGAGTCCAACTGCCCGACTACGACTACGCGGGCCTCGAATCGGCCGATCTCACCCAGGTCACCCCCACCGAACGTCGCGCCGACTCGGTCATCGTCTTCCGTCGTAAACGGCCGGAAGCCGATCCCCAGCCCGTTCTCGCCGTGATCGTGGAAGTTCAGCGTCGCCAGGACCCCGGCAAGATCTGGTCTTGGCCGATGTACCTCGTCAGCCTGCGTACCCGCCTCGAATGCCCGGTCATTCTGCTGGTTGTGTGCCCCGAAGCGTCGGTCGCCCGCTGGTGCGCCCGTCCGATCGAACTGGGCCATCCCGGTCTGGTGTTGAAACCGCTGGTCGCCGGCCCGAACGAGGTGCCCGTCATCACCGACCCCGGCCAGGCGGCCGAGGACATCGAACTCGCGGTGCTCTCGGCGATTCACCACGCCGCCACGCCGGAGGGCCCCGATATCCTCAACGCCCTGTTCGCCGCGCTGCACAATCTCGACCGAGACCTGGGGGGTATGTACGCTGACATGGTTCGTGCGGCGCTGCCTCGAGAGGTCTGGGATCACTTGGAGGAGCACTTGAAGACCGAAACCTACGAGTACCTCAGCGACTGGGCCCGCGAGAACATCGCCAAGGGCAAGGCCGAAGGCAGGGCGGAGGGCAAGGCGGAGGGCAAGGCCGAAGGACAGGCCGAGGCGATCCTGACGGTTCTGTCGGCCCGAGGCCTCGAGGTGCCCGAGGACATTTCCGAGAAGATCCGGAAATGTCATGACTTCGACCGGCTGGCCGCTTGGCTCCGAGCAGCCGCCACGGTCGACTCCTCTGACGCGCTGCTCGACGACATCTCGTGACGCCGTCCGGCGGTGACGTGGGACCCGCCGTGCCGGGCGCCCGGGGACACGGCAGGGCCTTCGATCACGCCGACGGCGATGGCGACACCCCGTGATGACCCGGCTGCGCTGCCGACGTCCGCCGGGCCGGGCAGGGGGCTTTGCGGTGAACGTCGTCCCCGGCGGCAATTCGCGTCAATGGCGGCGTTCACCTGTTAGTCCGCCCGGTAGGGCCTACGCGCGGAGGAAGACTTCGTCGAGATGCCACTCGAGGGCCTCCCGGTCCGGCCGGTCGCGCGGCCGGCCGGGGACGCCGATCTCCTGCGCGGCCCGCCGGCGAGATCCGCCGCATGAAGATCTGCACCGTCCGCCCCGGCCTGCCCTTCCCCACGCCGCCCAGGCGATCCAGGTCAAACACCGCCGCACCGACCACAAGACCGGCAAGACCACCGTCGTGACCATCTACGCCGTCACCAGCCTCCCGCCGGGCCGGATCACCCACGCGCAACTCGCCGCGCTGATCCGCGGCCACTGGAGCGTGGAGGCCCTGCACCATATCCGAGACGTGACCTACGCGAGGACGCCTGCAAGGTCAGGACCGGCGCCGCTCGCCAGAATCCTGGCGAGCATACGCAACCTGGTCATCGGCCTGGCCCGTCTGATCGGCTGGACCAACATCGCCGCCGCCACCGACCACTACTGCAGCCACCCCCGCCGATGCTCTTCAACTACTCGGTGTTACAGCATGAGAACTCCGGCCCTGCCACGCACCCCCAGAAGAAGCTCAACAAGGTCATAACCTGGCGGATAAATGATCGACAGGGGGGATGCTAGCGTCCGGCACATGACCGTTCGCCGTTCCGTACCCGACATCACGACCTCCGACCCGGCCGCGAGCAGCGCCTTCTATCAACTCCTCGGCTTCCGCGAGGAGATGAAGCTCGGCTGGGTCGTCAACCTGGTCTCGCCGTCCAACCCCACCGCCCAGGTCATCCTCATCACCAAGGATGCGGCGGCGTCTGTAAACCCAGACCTCAGCGTCGAGGTCGAGGACGTCGACGCCGTCCACGAGGCTGTACGCGCGACCGGCGCAGAGATCGTGCACCCGATCGCCGACGAGGACTGGGGCGTCCGGCGCTTCTTCGTCCGCGACCCCGACGGCAAGGTGGTCAACGTCGTCAGCCACCGCTGATCAACGTGGCCATCTCTAGTCCGCCTGATCAGCTGGACCAAAATCGCCGCCGCCACGACCACTACCCCAGCCACCCCGCCGACGGACTCCAGCCACTGGGTCTTACGACCTGAGAACGCTTCGGCCCTTACACGTCCCCAGGGCAGTTCCTTCCTCGACCACTGTGACTGGGCGGACCGGGCCTCCCAGCGGGCCGGACGTGGCGGAGTCGTGGATCTCCTACTGGACGGACGACGGGACGACCGGCAGCGTGATGTACGAGTCGGGGAAGACCTTCTGACGCTGGACGACCAGGTCGGCCTCGGTCGCATCCGTACGGCCGGTGCCGGTATTGCGGTCGAAGCGCGGGAAGTTCGAGCTGGAGACCTCCACCCGGATCCGGTGGCCGGCCTTGAAGACCTGGCTGGTGGCGACCAGATCGATGGTGGAGGTCCCGGACGGCTCGGCAACGCGGACGATGCCGTCGATCACGCTCATCGCCCGGCCGTCCGGATACACGTCCACGAGCTTGGCCGTCCAGTCGGTCGAGGCGGCGGAGGTCTCCGCGTGCAGGGTCACCGTCACCGGGCCGGTGACCTCGATGTCGGAGGCGAGCACCCCGGTCGAGTAGCAGAGCACGTCGGGCCGCCGCTCCACGTCGCGCTGGTCCTGGGGGCCGACGTTGGTGGGGTCGGGCAGCAAGGTCGGGCCGCCGACGGTCGGGACCGGGTCGCGCGGGTCGAAGGTGAAGGTCGCCGGCTCGTGCGTGGTGGGCGGCTCGGGGGAGAGCAGGCCGCCGGTGTGCAGAAAGTAAGGGGTGCCGACCGCGCGCTCCAGCGGCCAGGCCTCCTCGTCCCGCCAGACGTCGTCGCCCATCACGAAGATCTTCACCGCGGGGCCGGTGTCCTCGCCCTTCAGGAACGCGAGTTCCCGCTGCTCCAGCTGGATCGCCTGTGCGGAGGCGGCGCCGCCGAAGAACAGCCGCCCGGTGCCCGTGGCGCCGGGCGCGAGGTGGGACCAGGGGCCGATGACCAGAGGGCCGCCCAGACGGCGGTGGTTCTCCAGCGTCCCGCCGAGGAACAGGTCGAACCAGCCGGCCACGTGCATGACCGGCACCTCGACGCGGTCGTGGCGCAGGGTCTCGGCGAGGTCCTCCCAGTAGGCGTCGCGCTCCACGTGCGAGGTCCAGTCGCGCCACCAGGGGATGCCCGGGATGTCGCTCACCGGCAGCGTGCGCGCCACGGCGTCCTGGTCGCCCAGCACGGGAAGAACGGCGGCGAGCCCCGCGCCGGCGTCCTCGCCCGCCTCGGCGGCGTGCAGCAGGCCGAGCATCGTCTGAAAGGCGCCCCAGTTGAGGGCCGAGCCCAGCGCGAAGGCCCCGCCGTGATACTTGAGGCCGTCGTGGAAGTCGTGCGGCGTCATCGAGGCGACCACGGCCTTCAGCCCGAGCGGGCGCGTGGCCGCCGCCTGCAGCGCGCATCCGGCGAGGTAGGACATGCCGCTCATAACGACCTCGCCGTTCGACCAGGGCTGCGCGGTGATCCAGGCGATCGTGTCGTGGCCGTCGGCGCCCTCGTCCACCCACGGCCGGAACTCGCCGTCGCTGCTGCCGCGTCCCCGGCAGTGCTGCAGCACCACGGCGAACCCGGCCCGCAGCGCGGGCGTCACCGGCGCCGTCCGGAACGAGTCCTCGCCGTACGGCGTGCGCACGAGCAGGGCGGGGAACGGACCGCCCTCCGCCGGGCGGTGGACGGTGCCGCGCAGGACGGTGCCGTCCCGCATCGGCATGGGGGTGTCGTGCTCGACGGTGACCGGGAGTGGGGGGCGGTCGAGCTTCGGCATGAGGCTCCTCAGGGCGAGGTCAGGTCAGGGCGTAGGCGTCGTAGCGTACGGCGGCGGCCGCACGGGCCGCCGAGGCCACGGCGAGGGTGCGGTTGAGCCAGACATAGCGATCGTCGCCGGTCTCGAAGCGGCAGAACAGCCGGAAGTAGTACTCCGCCGGGTCCACGTCCTCGCCCCGCGCGAGACGGCCGAGCACCTCGGGGGTGCCGTGCCGGACTCCGCTGGTGGTGATGTAGACGTACGCGCCGTCGTGGGTGCGCAGCGTGTAGCGGGTGTCGATGCTGATCATCCCGTCGGCGTGCACGACCTGCCAGTCGGCCCCGCCGGGCAGCACCTCGCCCGACAGTCGGGGACCATCGAAGGTGCCGCCCACGATGTTGATCACACGGCGGTGCCCCCACTGCGAGTCGCCGAGGTCGAGCACGGGATCGAGTTCCACGTGGAAGGTGGCGAGCGGTTCCAGGTTCACGAGACGGCACTCCGATCGACGCTCCAGGAGGGGCGTTCGCTGAGCGAGGCGGGGTCGAAACCGGCCGTGCGCTTGTAGGACGCGGCGATCTCCGCCCGTTCGGCGTGGGGGATGACCTGCTCGATGTCG
Organism: Microbispora sp. H10836; assembly: GCF_012999525.1. Taxonomy (NCBI): domain Bacteria; kingdom Bacillati; phylum Actinomycetota; class Actinomycetes; order Streptosporangiales; family Streptosporangiaceae; genus Microbispora; species Microbispora sp. H10836. Next base: position 187,897 of record NZ_JABBWU010000014.1, on the reverse strand, counting down.
TCGAACCCGCCGGGCGCGCGCTCGTGCGCGAGCTTCATGACGACCTCCGGGCCCATCTCCCGGTTCGACAGTTGCAGCGCCGTCGTGGCCGGGCGGCGCGTCTCCTCGTACGCCGCCAGGTCGCCCCGCGCGAGGGCGTACGCCAGCACCCGGGCGTCGATGATCGCCTGCGAGGCGCCGTTGGAGCCGATCGGGTACATCGCGTGCGCGGCGTCGCCGAGCAGCGTGACGCCGTCGAAGGTCCAGCGGGGGAGCGGGTCGCGGTCCACCATCGGGTACTCGTACGCGGCCTCGGCCCCGGCGATGATCCCCGGCACGTCGAGCCAGTCGAAGCGCCAGTCGGCGAAGTGCCCGCCGATCTCGGCCAGGTCTGCGGGGCGGTTCCAGTTCCCCCGGTCCGGGGCCTCGCCGTCCAGCGGGCGTTCGGCGATCCAGTTGATCAGCGTGCGCTCGCCGGTCTCGATCGGGTAGGCGACGAACTTCTGCGTGCCGTCCCCGGCCATGATCATGGATCGGCCGGTCAGGAACGGATCGCCGTAGGTGACGCCCCGCCACAGGACCAGGCCGTTCCACGGCGGCGGGCTCTCGCCGGGGTACAGGTGGGCGCGCACGGCCGAGTGGATCCCGTCCGCGCCGATCAGCAGGTCCTCGTCGCCGGGGCCGGTGATCCGGCTGCCGGTCCGTACGGCGTCCGGGCCCAGCCGCTCGACCACGGCCTCCAGCAGGAGCATCTGCAGCGTCCCGCGGTGGACGGAGTACTGCGGCCAGGCGTAGCCCGCGGCCAGGCCCCGGGGCTCGGACCAGATCGGCGTGCCGTACCGGTTGAAGTAGGCGAGTTCGGCCGTGGCCACGCCGATCTCGGCCAGCCGGTCGGCCAGTCCCAGCTCGGTGAGCTCTCGCACGGCGTGGGGGAGGAGGTTGATCCCGACCCCCAGCGGCCGGATCTCGGGGGCGGCCTCGTGCACGGTCACGTCCTCGAACCCGGCCGCGTGCAGGCTCAGTGCGGCGGTCAGCCCGCCGATGCCCGCTCCGGCGATGACGATGTGCACGGGCGCCTCCGGGAGGACGAGAAGTTGTTACGGCCGTAACAATACTCACGGCCCCCGGTGCGGCTGCGCAAGACTTGACGCGTGAACAGCGAGCCCGACACCCGGCCCGACCTCGCCATGGACGTGCCGCCGGACCTGCGGTACGCCGCGTACGCGCGCGAGCGCCTGGCGGCCATGTCGCCTCCGGCCGACGCCGAGGCGTTCGCACTGGCCTACCACCTGCTCCAGCTCGCCTACCTGCTGGTCACCGACCTGGAGACCCGGATCCATCGCCCGCGCGGCCTGACGCTGCCCGGGTTCCGGCTGATGTTCAAGCTCTGGCTGCTCGGCCCCACCCAGCCCGTACGGCTCGCCGAGATCTCGGCCATGTCGCGGTCCGCGGTGACCAACGCCGTCAACACCCTGGAACGCGGCGGGCTGGTCGAACGCCGGCCGGTGCCGGAGGACGGCCGCGCGGTGGTGGTCGCGCTCACCACGGAGGGCGAGGCGGCCGTGCGTGCGGCCTTCGCCGAGCAGACCCGCAGGGAGCGGGAGTGGTTCACCTGCCTCGGTCCCGCCGAGCGCGAGCAGATGACGGCCCTGCTGTCGCGCATCCTCCGGGCCCGCCCGGCGGATCTCTGACGGTCAGTCGCCGCGCCGCCGGCCTGCGGCGTCGGTGAGCAGCCCGAGCCCGACGCCCAGCATCCACACGTCCTTGCTGACGCCGATGCCCGCCGGGCTCGGCCAGATGCTGCGGGGCTTGCGCAGGGCGGGCGTACGCAGGTAAAGCGCGAGCAGCCCGCCGGAGAACCCGGTGAGCGCGGCCCCGGCGACAGCGGCCGGCACGACCGGCGCCAGGAGCGCCACGCCCGTCGCGATCTCGGCCGCGGACAGCAGCCTGAGGAACCGGCGCGGCGGAACGGACTTCAGGAACGGGAAGGCGGCGGCGGCCATGCCGTGGAGTCCGGCGGCCTGCTCCTCGTCGCCGTTCCACTTCTCCACGCCGGAGTGCAGGACGTACGCGCCCGTGGCGACCCGGCCAGGCACCTCCCGTGCCCTCATGAGCTTCATCGGCGACTCCTGTCCGTTTCGGTCCATACCGTCCGTTCTGCGACGATACCCGCCCGCCTGACGGCGGCAGGCGGGGGGCTGTCAGAAAGGGCGCCGTCACAGGAAGTACAGACGGTTGAGCGAGACGGACCGCGCCGGAGGCGAGCTCAGCGGCTCACCGTCGAGGCTCACCTGCCCGGTGCCCGGGTCGACGCGCACCTCGCCCGTGCGGGCGTTGCGCACCATCGCGGCGGGGCCGATGCCCCGGGTGCCGCGTACGCCGACGCGGGCCCGGCGGGTGGGCAGGCCGTCGCCGGGCCGGTGCGCCGACCCGGTGTGCGCGGGCGTGGCCACGGCCGCCGCCGCGCCGGAGACGAAGGCCACCGACAGGTCGGCGGCGGTCCCGCCGTGGGCCCCGAACTGCGGGCCGAGGACCAGTGGCTCGCTGGAGCCGGTGGCGGCGTTGGGGTCGCCCACCACCCCGTACGCCGGGAACCCGGCCTTGAGCACGAGCTGCGGCTTGGCGCCGAAGAACTCCGGCCGCCACAGCACGATGTCCGCGAGCTTGCCGGGCTCGATCGAGCCGATCTCGTGCGCCAGGCCGTGCGCGATCGCCGGGTTGATCGTGAGCTTGGCGATGTACCGCAGCACCCGGGCGTTGTCGTGCCCGGCCGGGTCGCCGTCCAGCGGGCCGCGCTCGGCCTTCATCTTGGCCGCCATCGCGAACGTGCGCCGCACGGTCTCCCCGGCCCGGCCCATGCCCTGCGCGTCGGACGAGGTGATCCCGATGAGCCCGAGGTCGTGCAGCACGTCTTCGGCGCCCATCGTGCCGGCGCGGATGCGGTCGCGGGCCAGGGCGGCGTCGCCGGGCAGGTCCGTCTTCAGCCCGTGACAGGAGACGATCATGTCGAAGTGCTCGGCGAGCGCGTCCCTGCCGAAGGGCAGGGTGGGGTTCGTGGAGGAGCCGATCACGTTCGGAACGCCCGCCAGCCGCAGCACGTCCGGGACGTGCCCGCCGCCGCAGCCCTCGATGTGGAAGGCGTGGACGGTGCGCCCCTCCAGCACGGCGAGCGTGTCGTCGACCGACAGGCACTCGTTGAGGCCGTCGGTGTGCAGGGCGACCTGCACGTCGTGCTCCTCGGCGACCCGCAGCGCGGTGTCGAGCGCGCGGGCGTGCGCGCCCATGTCCTCGTGGACCTTGAAGCCGCAGGCCCCGCCCTCGGCCAGCGCCTCGGTCAGCGGGCCGTCGCCCGAGGAGGAGCCGCGGGCGAGGAAGCCGATGTTGACGGGCCAGGCGTCGAACGCGTTGAAGGCGTGCCGCAGGGCCCAGGGGGAGTTCACGCCGACGCCCCACACCGGCCCGAACTCCTGGCCGATGATCGTGGTGACGCCGGAGGCGAGCGATGCCTCCATGATCCGCGGCGACAGGAGGTGGACGTGCGTGTCCACGGCCCCGGCGGTCGCGATGAGCCCCTCACCGGAGACGATGGCGGTGCCGGTGCCCACCACGACGTCCACGCCGTCGAGGGTGTCGGGGTTGCCGGCCCGGCCCACCGCCGCGATCCGCCCGGCACGGATGCCGATCGAGACCTTGCGCACGCCCAGCACCGCGTCGATGACGACGACGTTGCTGATCACCACGTCGCAGGTCTCGCGGACCGGCGCGGCCTTCAGGTGCAGGCCGTCGCGGGCCGTCTTGCCGAAGCCCGCGAGGAACTCGTCGCCGGGCCGCTGCGCGTCGCCCTCGACCTCGACCACGAGGCCGGAGTCGCCGAGCCGGACGCGGTCGCCCGCCCGCGGACCGTGCGCGGCGACGTATCCCCGGGCGAATCCGTGGTGGCTCATGGCGTCTCCGTGAGGTAGCCGCACGCCCGGGCCTTCGCGAGGGCGGCCTCCTTGGCGCCGGGCGCGTCCAGCGGGCCGTCGACCAGCCCCGCGAACCCGACCGCCACCCGGGCGCCGCCGATCGGCACCAGCTCGACCTCCCGGGTCGTTCCCGGGTCGAAGCGTACGGACGACCCGGCGGCCACGGCCAGGCGGGTGCCGTACGCCGCGGCCCGGTCGAACGCCAGGCGCGGGTTGACCTCGAAGAAGTGGAAGTGCGAGGTCACCGAGATCGGCACGGGCGCGGTGTTGCGCACGCGCAGCCGTACGGAGGCGGCGGGCGGGTCGTAGCCGTCGCCGGGTCCGAGCACGACCGCTCCGGGAGCGTCGTCGCCGAGGGAGCCGCCGCCGAAGGGGTCGGTGACCACCGCGAGCCGGGTGCCGTCGTCGAAGACGGCCTCCACCTGCACCTCGGTGACCACGTCGGGCACCCCCGGCAGCACGTCGCCGGGGCCGAGCACCTCCCGGGCGGCCCGGATCGCCTCGGCCAGCCGCCTGCCGTCGCGGGCCGCCTCGCAGACCGTGTCGGCGATGATCGCGGTCGCCTCGGGGACGTTCAGCCGCAGGCCGCGGGCGCGGCGGGCACGGGCCAGCTCGGCCGTGGTGAAGATCAGCAGCCGGTCCCGTTCCGAGGGGGTCAGGCGCACCGGGGCCCGCCCGTCGTCGGAGCCTTTCGGTCACCTTTGAGGTGGCTCGTGCTGGAATGTCCCCGCATGGAGGGTCAAGCTACCGCTGGGAAGAGCCGGGTGTCCACGCGTCCCCACCCGTGACCTGGTCGAGCAGCTCCAGCAGGTGGCGGTAGGTCTCGCCGGTGGCGCGGGTCATGCCGATCTCGCACGTGCGGTTGACCGACGCGTGCGCGGCGAAGCCGCCCTTGGCCACGGAGGCGGCCTCGGCGCGGGTGGCGGAGGCGGTCAGCTCCGGGTGCAGCATGCCCCGGTCGCCGGCGAAGGCACAGCACTGCCAGCCCTCGGGGACGACGACCTCCTTCGCCACCGCCCCGGCGACCTCGGCGATGGCGGCGTCGAGGCCGAGCCGGGTGGACGAGCAGGTCGGATGCAGGGCCAGCGAGGCCACCTTGCGGCCCTCCGCCGGCTGCGGCAGCCGCGGCAGGACGTGCTCGGCCACGAAGGTCACCGCGTCGAGCACCCGTACGGCGGGGGAGGCGGCGGCCACGAGTCGCTCGAACCCCTCCGTGCAGGAGGCGGCGTCGCTGACCACCGGAAGCCGGCCGCCGCCGGTCGCGCTCAGCAGCGTCTCCCGCACCCGGCGGCCCATCACCTCGTAGCCCTCGCCGAAACCCTTGGAGGACCACGGCGTGCCGCAGCACAGGCTCTCCACGCCCTCGGGCACGTGCAGCCGCACGCCTGCCCGCCCGGCGAGCCGCCGCACGGCGGCCATGACGCCGGGACCGCCGTCGGCGGGGGCGAACAGGGTGTTCAGGCACGACGGCACGTAGACCGCGTCGGCGTCCCGCGTCGGCGCGGCGCGCCGGGGCGTGCCGCCGCGCGGCAGGTCGCGGCTCCACTGGGGGACGGTGTCGGGGTCGCCCACCGCGCGGGCCGCCCGGCTCGCCCCCTCCACGAGCCCGGCCGGGGCCGCGGCGGCCGCGTCCATGGCGAGGTCCATGGCCCGGGTCACCGCGCCCCAGTGCCTGGCGGCGGTCTTCCAGCCCGCCCGCGCCGCACTCCCGTGACGTTCGCCGCGCAGGCGCTTGGTGAGGTCGCCGGTGTTGATCAGCACGGGACAGGCCGTGGCGCACATGCCGTCCACGGCGCAGGTGTCGACGGCGTCGTAGTCGTACTCCTCCTCCAGCCGCCGCGCGAGCGCGTGGTCGCCCGCGGCCCGGGCCGCGGCGATCTCGCGGCGCAGCACGATGCGCTGGCGCGGGGTCGTGGTGAGGTCCCGGCTCGGGCACACCGGCTCGCAGTAGCCGCACTCCACGCACCGGTCGACCTCGGGCTCGACGCTGAGGACGATCTTGAGGTCGCGCAGGTGCGCCCGCGGGTCGTCGGTGAGCACGACGCCGGGGTTGAGGGTGCCCGCGGGGTCGCACAGCCGCTTGACCTCGCGCATGACGTCGTACAGCTCGTCGCCGTACTGGCGGCGCACGAAGGGCGCCATGACCCGTCCGGTGCCGTGCTCGGCCTTGAGGGTGCCGCCGCGGCCGAGCACGGCGGCGACCATCTCCTCGGTGAACTCCTCGTAGCGGTCGAGGTCGGTGTCGAACCGCTCGTTGAGCATGAAGTGCAGGTTGCCGTCCTTGGCGTGCCCGAAGATCACGCTGCGCTCGTAGCCGTGCGCGGCGAACAGCTCCGCGAGGTCGTCGCAGAGATCGGCCAGGGCGGGCACCGGGACCGCCACGTCCTCCAGCAACGCCGTCGTGCCGCTGGGCCGGGCGCCGGCGACCGCGGCGTACAGGTTCTTGCGGATGCGCCACAGGGCCGCCCGCCCGGCGGTGTCCCCGCTGAGGCGTGCGGGCGCGGCGAGGTCCAGCCGGGCGAAGACCCGCGCGGCCTCCCGCTCGCGTACGGCGAGCGGCTCGGGCTCGGACTCCTGCCACTCCACCAGCAGCGCCGCGTGATCGCGCACCTCCAGCGTGCGCAGGACGTCGTCGGCGTACGGGTCGGTCGCGGCCACCCGCAGCGACTCCGCGTCGAGCAGTTCGACGGCGGCCGGCCCCGCGGCGACGATCTCCGGCACCGCCGCCATCGCCTCCCGCAGGGCCGGGAAGACGACCAGGCCGGTCGCGGCGAGGCGGTGCGCCGGCACGGTCCGCAGGACGGCCTCCGCGACGAACGCGAGCGTGCCCTCGCTGCCCACCACGAGATGGGCGAGGATCTGGGCCGGCGAGTCGTGGTCGAGGAAGCTGTTGAGGCCGTAGCCCATCGTGTTCTTGAGGGAGAACTGCGCCTCGATCCGGCGTACCGAGTCCGGGTTGCCGCGGACGCGGTCGCGCAGCCGCACCAGGCCCTCGGCCAGGGCGGGTTCGAGGGCACGCAGGCGCGCGTCCGCGTCGGGCGCGCCGGTGTCGACGACGGTCCCGCTGGGCAGCACGAGGACCAGCGACTCCAGCGTCCGGTAGGTGTTGGCGTGGGTGCCGCAGGTCATCCCGCTGGAGTTGTTGGCGACGACCCCGCCGATCGTGCACGCCGACTCACTGGCCGGGTCGGGGCCGAGCTTGCGGCCGTACGCGGCGAGCCGGGCGTTGACCTGCCGCAGCACGGCGCCGGGCTGCACCCGGACGCGGGCGCCGCCGTCGAGCACCTCGACGCCCCTGAAGTGCCTGCGGGTGTCGACGAGCAGGTGCTCGCTCACGCCCTGCCCGCTCAGGCTGGTGCCGCCGGACCGGAAGGTCAGCGGCAGGCCGGTCCGCATCAGCGCCGCCACCTGCGTGGCGCTCTCCGGCACGAGAACGGCCTGCGGGGTCAGCAGGTAGTGCGAGGCGTCGTGCGCCATGCCGAGCCGGTCACTGGCCCGGGCCCGGACGATCCCCGGGACGGCGGCCTCCACCGCCGCGAGAACGGCGGGGTCGGACGGCCGCGGCCGTCGCGGCCGGGCCTGGGCCTCGGCATCGGTAAGGCTCATGATCTCAACGCTTCCGTCCAGGAGGCGCCGGTGCGCCTCTATCGCCGGGGGTCGATGTGGATCTTCGGGCCCGGACCCGCGCCGGCCGGGCGGCGCCCCGCCAGTACGCCGGCGACGTCGTCCAGGCCCACGGTGGCGGCCACGAGCGGGCGGGCGTCGACCGATCCGTCCGCGTACGCCTCGATCGTCCCGGCCAGACCGGCCGAGCCGGCGAGCACGCCCACGGCGGTGACGTCCCTGAACACGAGGTCGCGGGTGTCGATGCGGCTGGGGGACCCCGCGAGACCGATACAGACTACCCGGCCCCCCGGCCTGACCAGGTCGAGCGCGAGCGCCGGGAGGTCCGCCGCGTTGGACGCGTCGACCACGGAGTGCCACGGCAGGGACGGGAGCGACGCGCGGGTCCAGGCGCCCGCGAAGCCGAGATCGCGGGCCAGCCGCAGCGTGGCCTCGTCGCGGCCCAGCAGGTGCACCTCGGTGCCCCGCGCCCGCGCGAGCAGCGCGACGAGCAGGCCGATCGTGCCCGTGCCCAGCACCAGCAGCCGGTCGCCGGGTTCGGCGGCGGCGCCGCGCACCGCGCGCAGGGCGTTGCCGCCGGGCTCGACGAGCGCGCCCGTCGTCGCGTCGATCGTCTCCGGCAGCGCGTGCAGGGCCCAGGCCGGTACGGCCAGCCGCTCGGCCAGCGCCCCGGGGAAGCCCTTGCGGATGCCGATCTCGGCCCGGTCGGGGCAGACGTGGTGGAGGCCGTCGCGGCAGAGGCCGCAGTGACGGCAGCCGAGCTGGGTGTCGCCGGTGACGCGGCGGCCCAGCCAGCCGGGGTCGACGCCCTCGCCGAGCGCCGTGACGACGCCGCACCACTCGTGTCCGGGACGCAGCGGATACCGGGCGTGGCCGGTGTGCAGGTAGCTCATCGCGCCGGTGAACAGCTCCACGTCGGTGCCGCAGACGCCGACCCGCTCGACGTCCACGACCACCTGCCCCGGCGCGGCGACCGGCGGCTCGACGTCCCTGACCTCGGCCCTGCCGGGGCCGGTGATGACCAGTGCGCGCACGTGCCGCCCCTACCGCGGGCGCGGGACGACGGGAGCGGCGGGCAGGCGGGCGAGGAGCACGGCGCGGTCTCTCCGGCGGGTGTCGAGGCTCATGATCGGGGCGGCACCCAATAGGGCGTGGCCAGGCCGCGTACGCCCACCCGGGCGGTGAACAGGTGCCCGGACCCCGGGTGTTCGGCCACATCGACGCCACTGGCGGACGTGGTGATGACGAGGACGTCGAGGTCCGGCCCCGCGAAGGCGGGGCAGGTGACGTTGGGCGCGCCGACCTCGACGACGGCGAGCAGGCGCCCGCCGGGATCGCGGCACTCGACCCGGCCGCCGCCGAAGACGGCGATCCACAGGTTGCCCTCGGCGTCGGCGCACATCCCGTCGGGCATGCCGCCGGCGAGTTCGAACAGCTCCCGCCGCGGCCCCGTCCGGCCGGTGACCGGGTCGTAGTCGCGCTCCCACACCACGTGCGGGACGCTGTCGATGCTGTACAGGCGGTCGCCCGAGGGGCTCCAGGCCAGGCCGTTCGACAGGGTCAGGTCCTCGTCGAGACGGACGCAGGTCGTGCCGTCGAGGCGGGCCAGCACGTCCTGGCCCTCCCGGTCGTCCAGCGCCATGCTGCCGATCAGGAAGCGCCCGGCCGGGTCCACGGCTCCGTCGTTGAGCCTGCTCCGTACGCCGGGCGGCAGCACGCGGGCGAGCTCGGTGCGGCGGCTGGCGGTGTCGACCCGGGTGAGGACCTCGCGCTCGGCGACGACGAACTCACCGTCGGCCGAGACCGCGACCGCGCCCACGGTGCCGCCGAAGGTGTGCGCGGTGGTGGCGGTGACGGCGCCGGTCGCGGGGTCGAGCCGTCCCTCGTGCACCGCTCCCGCGTCGATGTCCACCCACAGCAGGCGTTCCCTGGCGGGGTCCCACACGGGTCCCTCGGCGAGGGCGTACACCTCGCCGGACGCCCGGGCGGCGGTGAACTGCCGGGTCATGCGACCTCCCGTCCGGCGGCGATCGCGCGGATGGACGGCGGGCCGCCGGGAACCACCCGCGGCGGAGCGAGCGGAAGCGCGGTCATATCCCGGATACTAGAGCCGATTTCGGGCGGAGGAAAAGGTCCTCACCGGGATCTTCCGTGCACAGTGCAGGGTTACTCGGCCTCACAAGCGCGCCACGGCATCGGTTTCAGGGGTCACGGGCGCGGAGGTACGCGTCCAGGTCGGCGGCGCCCGCGAGCATGGCGCGGCCCCGGGCGGACAGGCGGGCCTGCCAGTCGCGCAGGGTCGACTCCAGCGGGGCGACGCCTCCGGCGGAGCGGACCTGGGCGATCAGCGGGGCGATCTGCTCCAGCAGGTAGCCGCCCCTCCTGAGCTGGTGGGCCAGCCGGACGTCGCGCACGTCGGCCGCGCTGTAGACGCGATAGCCCGTCCGCGGATCGCGGCGCGGCCGGACCAGCCCGGCGTTCTCCCATTTGCGCAGGGTGGCGGGGCGGAGGCCGAGCCGTCTGGCCAGGGGGCCGATGAACGTGTCGCCGCGTTCCTGCGGCACGTGGTCGTCGGCCTTGGGCGCCAGATCGCGGAGCGCGGACTCGACGGCCTGGAGGGTGCGGCGGTCGTCGAGGAGCTGGCCATGACTCTGGTCGATGAGCCGCAGCGCGTCCTCGGTGGCGCCCCGGTTGACCGCCTGCATGATCGCCGTGGCCGTCTGGTGACCGTGCCCGGGCACGAGGCCGATGAACGCGCGCAGGGCTCGCGCGTGCAGCGGCGTGTAGGTGCGGTAGCCGTGGACGGTGCGTTCGGCGGCGGGCAGGATGCCGGCGTCCTCGTAGTTCCTGATCGCCTGGGTGGACAGGCCGTGCTCGCGCGCCAGGTCCACCGGCCTCATGGCTGCATCATCGATTGAAGGTCCATCGCGATCAGATAGGGGCGTTGCGGCCAAAAGTTTACACCGAGTGTTCAACGATACCGTCAAAGGTATGGAAATCAAGGACACGGCCCGGCCGCTCGACGGCGCGGGAGTCTCGGCGTTCCTGCGGTCGCTTCCCGTCAGGCCCCTGCTGCTCGGCCTGGGCGAGGCCAGGCACTTCGTGGGGGAGCTGGGCGAGGTGCGCAACGAGATCTTCCGGCATCTGGTCGAGCATGAGGGCTACCGGTCGTTCGCCATCGAAAGCGACTGCCTCATGGGCCTGGTGGTGGACGACTACATCACGACGGGCGTGGGCACGCTCGACGACGTCATGGAACGCGGCTTCAGCCACGGCTTCGGCGCGTCGCCGGCCAACCGCGAGCTCGTGCGCTGGATGCGGGCGTACAACGAGGAGCATGACGAGAAGCTCCGGTTCTTCGGGTTCGACGGCCCTCTGGAGTACTGGGCGGCGAGCCCGCGCCAGGCGCTCACCGCCCTCCACACCCTCCTCGACGGCCCACTTACCGGCGCCGTGGTGACCGGGGAGACTCTCGACACTCTGCTGGGCCCCGACGACCGGTGGTCGAACGAGGCCACGGCCATGGATCCGTCCCAGTCCATCGGCCGGTCCGCCGACGCCCGGCGGCTGCGGCTGATCGCCGACGACCTGGCGGCCCTGCTCGAGACGCAGGCGCCGCAGCTGAGCGCTGAGGACAGGGAGCGGGCGGAACTGTACGCGCGCACCGCCACCGGCCTGCTCCGCTACCACTACTGGATGGCCGACGCGTCCCCGGCCCGGTGGACCCGGCTGTCGGCCCTGCGGGACGCGATGATGGCCGCCAACCTGCGCGCCGTCGCCGAGCACGGCCCGGCCCTGGTCTTCTCCAGCAACCTCCACCTGCAGCGGAACAAGAGCCTGATGCCGTTCGGCGACCGGCAACTGGAGTGGTGGAGCGCGGGGGCGATCACCGCGACGCACCTGGGCGACCGGTACGCCTTCCTTGCCTCGGCCTTCGGCACGGCCGGCGACGACACCCCGCCCCCGGACACCGTCGAGGGCATCCTGTCCACGCTCCCGTGGGACCGCTGTCTCGTCGACGCCCGCCGCCTGGCCGAGGCCGTCACGAAGCCCGCCCCGCGCGTCTCGCGCGACTTCGCCTATTTCCCGCTGGACCCGGCCCAGCTCGGCATGATCGACGGCGTCGTCTTCCTCAAGCGGGTGGTCACGCCGGCGTGACAGGGCCGCGTGCGTGTCAGGCGTGCCCGGCACGCACGCGCGTCGATCCGGGACCTCTGTGCCGCGGGGACGTCACCTGCCCGCCGTCACGGCCTTCAGCTCGTCGAACGACTCCCGGACGATCTGCGCCAGGTCCGGCTCGCCGGGGCCGCTGATCCAGCGTTCGAATGCGATCTTGAAGGCGGCGACGCCCGCCTCGGCGGCCAGGCTCGCGGCCGGATCCGCGACGCCGCGCCGCCGAAGCGTGTCGGCGAGGGCCGCGGACCACCATGCGAGCTTGATCAGCTCGCGCTCCCGCAGTTCGGCGTTGGCGGCGATGACGGCCTGCCGCCGCAGGGAGCGCTCGCGGCCTTCCTGGAACAGGACGCCGACGTTCTCGAAGGCCGCGGCCACCGCGTCGATCGGCGCCGCGGAGTCCGGGGCGCCGGCGACCGCGTTCACGAGGTGCTCCCGCAGCGCGTCCGAGCCCGAGAACAGAACCTCCCGCTTGTCCGCGAAGTGCCGGAAGAAGGTGCGCTCGGTCAGTCCCGCCCGCTTGGCGATCTCCGCCGTCGTTCCCGAGCTCATCGGCGCGGGGCACGAGGTCGTCGGCCTGGCACGGTCCGACGCCTCGGCCGCCGCCCTCACCAGGGCCGGGGCGCAGGCATGCCGCGGCACCATCGACGACCTCGACACCCTGAGGAGCGCGGCCGCCGCGTCGGACGGTGTGATCCACCTCGCGTTCAAGCACGACATCGCCTTCACCGGCGACTTCCGGGGCGCCGCCGAGGCGGATCGCCGCGCGGTCGAGACGTTCGGCGAGGTGCTGGCGGGCTCCGATCGCCCGTTCGTCCTCGCCTCCGGGCTCCTCGGGCTCACGCCGGGGCGGGTGGCGACCGAACGGGACGGGCGTGATTCCGGCTCCGGCGCGGCGCACGGCGACGGCCCGGCAGCCCGGCAGGCCACCGCGCTGCGGACGCTCGACCTGGCGGCCCACGGCGTACGCTCGTCGGTGCTGCGCCTGCCCCCGACGGTGTACGGCGAGGGAGACCACGGCTTCATGGCGGCCCTGGTCGGCATCGCCCGCGACAGGGGCGTCTCCGGTTACGTCGGCGACGGCTCCAACCGCTGGCCCGGGGTGCACCGGCTCGATGCCGCGCACCTGTTCCGCCTCACGCTGGAGAAGGCCCCGGCGGGATCGGTGCTGCACGCGGTCACCGACGAGGGCGTGCCGATCCGCGCCGTCGCCGAGGTGATCGGCCGCCACCTCGGCCTGCCGGCGGTCTCGATCCCCCGCGAGGAGGCGGGCGAGCACTTCTCCTGGCTGGGCGGCATGATCGGGGCCGACGCCCCGGCGTCGAGCGCGCTGACCAGCGAGCTGCTGGGGTGGCGGCCGGTTCAGCCGGGGCTGCTCGACGATCTCGGCAAGGGGCACTACTTCCGCGCCGGCTGATCGGCGACCGGCGGGCACGCGGGTGCGGGATCGTCAGGGCCGGGGGAGCGCGATCGAGGTCGCGATGTGCCCGTCGCTCACCACCCACCGGCCGGACAGGGCGCGGGTTCCCATGGCCGGGTCGTCGACCAGGAGCCGCGCGCTGAACGAGCCGGAGGCGTCGATGTCCACGACCGCCTCGGAGAAGTCGAGCCATCGACCGGTGAGCGGGAACCAGACCTTGTAGACCGACTCCTTGGCGCTGAACAGGATCCTGTCCCAGCAGATCTTGCCGTCCGCGGCGTCCAGCGCCCGGAGGGCGTCGATCTCCCCGGGAGAGGCGATCGTGGGAAGGACGTCCGCGGGAAGGGGCGCGTGCGTCTCCGCGTCGATGCCGACGGCGCGCGCCACGCCGGTGGAGGCGGCGGCCGCCGCGCGATACCCCGAGCAGTGGGTGATGCTGCCGACCGTCCCCGCCGGCCAGACCGGGGCGCCCCGCTCGCCGCGCGGGATCGGCCCCGGCGTCACGCCGATCTGGGCCAGCGCGAGCCGGGCGCAGTGGCGTCCGGTGACGAACTCACGGCGGCGCCGGTCGACGGCCCGCGCGATGAGCGGTCGCTCCTCCGGGAACAGCGTCTCCTCCGGCGCGTCGCCGAACCTCTCGGCCGACGCCACCCATGAGGGCAGGATCTCGCCGATCATGCGGCCGTCCCGGGCACCGCGAACATCCGCTCCACTGTGTGGAGGGTACAGATCCACACGCCGCGGCGGAAGATCGATTGGCGGGCGGGCGGCGCTACCGCTGCTGCTCTCCGGCGGTCAGATGTGTCCCGTCGCGCGCCTCGCGGCGGTTCCTGTACTGGCTCGCGCCCACGGCGATCGCGAGGCAGGCGCAGATGACCACGAGCGACAGCCAGACGGGGATCTTGTACACGTCGGCCAGGAGCATCTTCGCGCCGACGAACACGAGAATGGCCGCCAGGCCGTACCGCAGATACCCGAACCGGTGCATGGCCCCGGCCAGCAGGAAGTACATCGCCCGCAGTCCCAGGATCGCGAACGCGTTGGAGGTGAAGACGAGGAACGGCTCGGAGGTGACGGCGAAGATCGCCGGGATCGAGTCGACGGCGAAGACGATGTCGCTGGTCTCCACCGCGACCAGGACGGCCAGCAGCGGCGTCGCGGCCCACCGGCCGCGCCCGTCCTGCCGGTCGCCGTCCCGCCGTACGAGGAACCGCTGGCCCTGGTAGGAGTCGGTGACGGGGATGAGCCGGCGCATCAGGCGCAGCACCGGGTTGCGGTCGGGGTGCACCTCGATCGCCGAATGCCTGGCCATCTTCACGCCGGTGTAGAGCAGGAACGCGCCGAAGACGTACAGGATCCAGTGGAAGCGGTCGAGCAGCACGGCGCCCGCGCCGATGAACACCGCGCGGAAGACCAGCGCGCCGAGCACGCCGAGGAACAGCACGCGATGCTGCAGCTCGCGGGGGACCGCGAAGAACGAGAACAGCAGCGCGATCACGAAGACGTTGTCGACGGCCAGGGACTTCTCGATGAGATAGCCGGCCAGGTACTCCCCGCCCGCCTCGGGCCCCCACACCAGCCAGACCACGGCCCCGAAGCCGAGCCCGAGCGCGATCCACAGCCCCGACCAGGTGAGCGCCTCACGGGTGCCCACCACGTGGGCCCGGCGATGGGCGAACAGGTCCACGGCGAGCATGGCGAGGATGACCGCCAGAACCGCGGCCCAGATCCACAGGGGCACCGACATCGTCAACCTCCATCACCGCCGCGTACGGCGGGCTCGGCAGGCCGACGGTCTCCCCGTGCCACCAGCAATGGTGACCCTCGCGCCGGGACGCCCTGCGACGGCGGCCGTGATGACGACGCTGAGGAAGCCGGGTACTCCCCCTCGAACTGTGCTCAAGTATTCACGAAATCAGTTTCGTGCGTCAACCGGCGCCCCGAACAGCTCGAGAAACTCGCCGATGTGCCGGTGCCGCTCGATCGGGTGCCGGAACGGGGCGAGCGGGTTGATCGTGTAGTGGTTGCGCCGGCCCACGCGTTCGCGGCGCAGGTAGCCGGCCGCCTCCAGGTCGGAGACGATCGCCTGGGCCGCCCGTTCGGTGATGCCGACGGACTCAGAGACGTCCCGCAGTCGCGCGTCGGGATCGCGGGACAGCGCCAGCAGGACGTGCGCGTGGTTGGTGAGGAACGTCCAGCCGCCCGCGGGGGAGGAGGTGCTCATACCTCATTATGCGATGAGCGATTCACGAAACCAGGGTCGGGGGCACCCCGCCGGTGCACGGCGACACCGTGATCGTGAACGCGGCGGCAGAATGAGGGCTTCCGCGGATCTTCTGGGAGGCTCACGTGACCATCGACGTCGGACGGGTGCGGGCGGACACGCCGGGGTGTGAGCACGTCGTCCACTTCAACAACGCCGGCTCGTCGCTGCCGCCGCGTCAGGTGACCGACGCCGTGGTGGACCACCTGCGCCTGGAGGAGCGTACCGGCGGCTACGAGGCGGCGGCCGCCGCCCTCGACCGGTCCGAGCGGGCCTATGACGCGCTGGCCGCTCTCGTCGGCGCGGATCGTGACGAGATCGCCCTCGTCGAGAACGCGACCCGCGCCTGGGACATGGCCTTCTACTCCCTGTCCTGGAAGCCGGGCGACCGCATCCTCACGTCGCGCGCCGAGTACGCCAGCAACGCGATCGCCTTCCTGCAGACCGCCCGCAGGCACGGCGTCCACGTGGACGTGGTGCCCGACGACGAGACCGGCGCCCTGTCCGTCGACGCGCTGCGGGACATGATCGACGAGCGGGTCAAGCTGATCGCGGTCACCCACGTGCCGACCCAGGGCGGCCTGGTCAACCCCGCGGCGGGTATCGGCGCCGTGGCGCGGGAGGCCGGGGTGACGTACCTGCTGGACGCCTGCCAGTCGATCGGGCAGATGCGCGTCGACGTCCGCGAGATCGGCTGCGACCTGTTGTCGGCGACCGGGCGCAAGTTCCTGCGCGGGCCGCGCGGCACCGGGTTCCTGTACTGCTCGCGGCGCGTGCTCGACCGCCTGGAGCCGCCGTTCCTCGACCTGCACGCCGCCACCTGGACCTCCGCGGACTCCTACGAGGTGCGCGGCGACGCCCGGCGGTTCGAGAACTGGGAGGGCTACGTGGCCGGCAAGATCGGCCTCGGCGTGGCGGCCGACTACGCGCTGGGCCTCGGGATCGACGCCGTCGAGGAGCGGGTGACCGGCCTCGCGGAGGCGCTGCGCGGGCGGCTGGCCGCCCTCCCCGGAGTGACCGTGCACGACCGCGGCGCACGGCGGTGCGGCATCGTGACGTTCACCGTGGACGGGCACGACAGCCGGGACGTGGCCGCCCGGCTGTCGGCCGCGAAGATCAACCTCTCGGTGTCGGCCGCGTCCTCCGCCCGGTGGGACTTCGAGGCCCGCGGACTGCCCTCGCTGGTGCGGTCCTCGGTGCACTACTACAACACCGAGGACGAACTGGACCGGCTGTGCGAGGCGCTGCCCGGTCCCGTGACCACAGGCGCGTGACTACAGACTCCAGTCGATGACCGGCCCCGCGGGCACGATGCGCAGCGGGTTGATCTTCGGGTGGGTGCCGTAGTAGTGCCGCTTGATGTGGTCGAAGTCCGTCGTACCGCCGAAGGCCGGGTTCGCGTACAGGTCGCGGGCGTAACGCCAGAGGCTGGGATAGTCGGCGAGGCGGCGGAGGTTCGCCTTGAAGTGGGTCACGTACACCGTGTCGAACCGGGCCAGCGTGACCCACAGGCGGACGTCCGCCTCGGTGAGCCGGTCGCCGAACAGGTAGCGGCTGCCGCCGAGGCGCTCCTCCAGCTCGTCGAGGGCCGTGAACAGCGTCGTCACCGCCGCCTCGTACGCCTCCTGGCTCTCGGCGAAGCCGCACTTGTACACGCCGTTGTTGACGTCGGCGTACACGCGCTCGTTGAGCGCGTCGATGTCGGCCCGCAGGTCCTCCGGGTAGAGGTCGACGCCCGGCCCGGCCCACCGCGCGAACGCCTGGCCGAGGTCGAGGCTGATGTCGGGGAAGTTGTTGCTGACGATCCGGCGGGTGTGGCGGTCCCACAGCACGGGCACCGACACGTGGCCGTCGTAGCCGGGCTCGGTCGCCTCGTACGCCTCCCGCAGCAGGGTGAAGCCGTTGAGCTCGTCGGGGCCGTGGCCGGGGCCCTCGCGGAACGCCCAGCCGCGCCCGTCGCGCACGGGGTCGACGACGGACATCGACACGACGTCCTGCAGGCCGAGCAGTGCCCGCACGATGACCGAGCGGTGGGCCCACGGGCAGGCCAGCGACACGTACAGGTGGTAACGGCCGGGCTCGGCCGCGTATCCGCTGCTCCCGTCGGCCGTCACGCGGTCGCGGAAGCGGTACAGGGGCCGCTCGAAGGACCCGTCCGGCCGGGTGGCCGCCTTCACCGTGTAGTCGCCGTAGGCCGCGAAGTCCACCGGACTCGCGACGGGGGCCGTTGTCGTCACGCCGCCACCGTCCTCTCGTCTCCTGCACGACGAGACTAACGGGAGCCGGCGACGGCGCCGGCTACGGCATCCCGGGGGCGGCGGTACCGCGCCCGCGTCGCGTGCCGGCGCGGGGCGAGGCGGTGCGCCGCCCGCCGTTCGGCCGGGGTCCGGTCAGTGGGCCGGTCCCATGTGCGGCGTCCCGGTGCGGAACCCGCCGGGCTGTACGCGCTGCATCATGGCGAACCGCATCGTCGCCAGGCCGAGAAGCAGGATGAGCGCGCCGACGACCACGTTGCTGATGATCGTCGCAGTGGTCGCCATGCCTCCCCGGATCACCCAGGGGGCGATGATGGTCCAGATACCGAGCAGCGGGGCGACCCAGGAGAGTCCGTAGGTGCGCCCGAACGCCGAGCTGTACGCCATCGCCAGGAGCGCCACGGCGAGGCCCGTTACCAGGTTGTTCACCGCGAGCGGAGTCCGCGTGCCGCTGAATCCGATAATCCACGGCGAGAGCGCTAGATACAGGCCGCTCAGGAGCGTGAGACCGTCGGCGAGCTGCGCCGCGGGATTCGCCGCGGCGGCCTCGTAGCGGGCGCGCATCTGCATGATGTCGGGATGCGTCCCGATGTCGGCACCGTGTGTCATACGTCACACCACCCTTCAGAGGTGTGTGCTTTAGTCCTTATTCCTAGCGTACGCCCGGTTCGTCACGTCTTCCCGTTTTGGAGGGATTGTGTTTGCGGTGGCGGGTGCGACACGCCGGGTCGCGTTTAGCCACTTCACCAGGGGAAAGAGGGTGTTCGTCAGCTTCTGGAACCGAGAGGAGCGTCCGGATGAGCACCGAGGACAAGTTCCGCAACAAGTCGGAAGAGGTCGCCGGCAAGGCCAAGGAGGGGATCGGCAAGGTCACCGACGACGAGAGCCTGGAGGCCGAGGGTCGCGCCGATCAGTCCAAGAGCCACATGAAGCAAGCCGGCGAGAAGGTGAAGGACGCCGCCGGCAAGGTGAAGGACGCCTTCAAGGACTGACCCTGGGGAGACGATCCCGCGGGAGGCGACAGGCCGCACCGGCCCGGGTGAACGGGCGGTGGCCGTCGCCGGGGGGACGAGGGAGCCGCCGAGCCGGGCGTGATCGCCCGGCGCTCCCGTCCCCGTGAGGGGGTGGAGGGAGCAGCCGGTCTCAACGGGGGGCCGGCTTTCGCGTTCACGGGCCCGGCTCGGCCGGCCTGCGGCCGTGCGGCGGACGGCCTTCCTTGGGGCGCGGTAACGGGGCCGGGCGGTTCGGCGAACCGGCGGCCCGAGGGGATCGGCGTTCGCGGGAGCCGGCGGCGCCGGCCCGCGATGAACAGGCGTCCCGCCGGTCAGGCCGTGTGCGGCAGCGTGACGCGGAAGGTCGACGTCACAAGAGTCTGGATGAGGCGCACGAGCAGCGCTTCCAGGACCATGATGGCCGCCCGGGAGAGTACGGCGGCGAGGAACTCAGTCACTTGACACCTCGGTAGGACAAATCGGCTTCTAGGGAAGAATGACTCATAAACCTCCCAGAACGGCGTAGTTAAGGTTACCGTTCGGTGAACGGTCGGTGACCGTTGCGGGTACACGCCCTGATCATGCGTCCCCTGCCGCGTCCCCGAGCGACGGCCCGGCCGCTGCCCGGTCCGTACGGCCCAGCCGGCCGGACCGGGCGCGGCGGCCCCGTACGGCTCAGCCGGGATAGGGGCGGTTGAACCGGGGCGGGGTGAACGGGACGTACCGAGGAGCGGGGTCGGCGGCCAGCGCCGCCGCACGGGCGTTCATCGCCGGGGCGGACGTCGCGGGCCAGCGACCGCTCCGCAGCCGGTCGAACATCGTCCTGAGCGCCGCTTCCTGCTCCGCCGGGGAGAAGTCGCAGTGGCCGACGGTCTCCGTGTACGTCTGGCGCAGCAGGGAGTTCGCTCCCGCCCGGCGCACGTTCTCCTCGTACGACTGCTGCTGGGCGACGGTGGAGATCTGGTCACCGGTGCCGGACAGGGTCAGGACAGGGATCCGCAGGTCACCCTTCAGGACGATTCCGCGCGAGAAGCGCTTGACGGCGTCCGGGTCCGCCGCGACGCGGGGCGCGGCGGCCAGGGTCTTCAGGTCGGCCGCGAGGGCCAGGCCCGCCGCCCTGTACAGCTCGCGGACGGCACGCCGGAGTGCGGGATCGGCCAGGCGCAGCTGCTTCTCGTAGTCCACGCCGGTGTTCCAGGACGGGTTCCCACCGGTCACGTCCATGATCTGGCGCCGGCTGCTCATGGCCTGCCCGATGTAGGGCAGGGGCCCGCCGGCGAGCGCGAGGTAGGCGCCCTGCTGCAGCCCGGCGGCGTCCCCGCTGTCCGGAGGCGGCGGCACGGACCCGTCGGGGTTGCGTCCCCAGGCCGGCAACTGGCCGATCGCGGCGGCCAGTGCGATCCGGGCCCGTCCCTCCGGGGTCCGCTGCGCCGCGGCCAGGGCGTCGATCCACGCCTTCCTGGCCGACTCGACGTCCGCCGGGATGTCGACGACCGGCAGCCCCGGTGCGACCAGGCGCTCGAGCACGAAGACCGTGTCGAGCTTCTGGTTCCACTGGCCGACGGACCCGCCGAGGCCGCCGCACATCGGGACGGCGGCGTCGAAGACGCCGGGATGGACCTGGGCGACGCCGGCGGCGACGAAACCGCCCATCGAGGTCCCGGAGGCGATGGCCTTGCGGGCCGGGCCGTAGGCCTGCTCGAAGCGGGCCAGCGCTTCGGCCTGGTTGTCGATGGCGGACCGGATGTCCCAGCCGGTGATCGCCCGGCTCGTCCCGCCGCGGGCCACGCCGTCGGCCAGCAGACGCGCGGTCAGGGGCTCGCTCCGGCCCGGCCCGGCGAAGTCGAGGGCGACCACCACGGTGCCGTTCCAGTGGGCCGGGACGACGAACTCGTACGGCGTGCCGTCCTTGAGGGTGCCGCTGACACAGGTGGGACGGGCGGGGGAGTCCGGCAGGCAGGGTGTGCCGCCGGGAGGTCCGGCGGGGGCAGCGGCGGCGGCGGTTCCGCCTCCGGCGACGGCCGCCAGCGCGGCGGCCAGGCACGCGGTCACTCCACGGCGGATCACAGCGCCAGCCCCTTCGACTCGACCGTCCACCCGTTCTCGCCGCACAGTCCGCAGTCTGGGCCGACGAAGCGCGCCCCGGCGGCCTGGTCCCCGCGCAGGACGTAGTCGAACCAGTCCGCGGCCACCTGCCAGCCCTTGGTGGCTTCCAGACCCGCGATCAGGCCGGTGTGGCCGGCCGCCGTGTCGCTGACCAGGGCGGCGGGGACGTCGAGCAGGGCGTAGTTGTCGACGCTGTTCTGGTAGGCGACGTCGTCCGGACCACCGTTCACCAGCAGAGTCGGGGTGTGCAGGCCGGCGAGACGGTCGCGGCCGTAGCCGCCGAAGACCGGGTCCGCGAAGTATCCGGTGTTGAATCCGGCGACCGCGTCGACGATGGGGTCGGTCCCGGCGGCGAGGGCCTCGACGCCGCCGCAGCTGTGGCCGAGCACGCCGACCCGCGTCGTGTCCGCCCGCCCGTCGAACTGCTTGCGTGCCTGCTTCGACTCGGTGGCCCAGTGGGCGGCCGCGAGGAGCGCCTCGGGGTGCGCGATCGTGTTCTCGGGGGTGTTGGGGACGGGGAACTCGTCCAGCCCGCCGTTGGCCACGACGATGTATCCCTGCGAGGCCAGGCCGGTCAGGAACGTGATCCCTTCCAGGTTGCTCGTCGCGCAGGCGCCGTTGCCGTAGACGATCACGGGCAGGCTGCCCTTCCGCAGCGCCTTGAGATCGGCCGGTCGGTAGACGGTGTGCCCGGGCAATCCCTCGGCGGCCTCGCGGACCGTGGGCAGGATGGCGGTCGCGGGGGCGCCGGTCGCGGGGGGCTTCGGCGGTTGCGGCTTCTGGGCGGACGACGCCGCGGCGGCGCCGGAGCCGGCGAGGACGGCCGCCCCCACGGTCGCCGCCAGCAGGGTCCGCGCGGTCATGGAGCGGGCAAGCACGTTGCGTTTCCTCCACGGTTGATGGACGGGCAGGGGGTGTTGGCTCGGGGCCCGACGAGGTCCGCGAATGGCCGGCGGGGCGCCTGGCAGCTGTTGAGAGACATATAGCAGTCGCCAACGGAGACGATCGTTCAGCGTTCTGTCATCAATGTCAATCCCCCGATCGCCGCTTCGATCACGTGACGGAGCGACCGGGACGTACGCCGGGTGAGGCGCGGTCTCGTCGGCGTCCGCTGCGTGGCTGACCCCGCTCGCGGAGGTGGGACCACCGGCAGGCGGCCGCGGCCACCTGGCGGGCGACGCCCCTGCCGCCTGCCGTGGTGGGGGTGGCGTGCCCGGTCCACGCCCTGACGAACGACATGCACCATGACGCCGGTGCGGGTAAGCGTCATCCGGAACGCGCCGGAGCGCTCCCTGACGCCCGGCGCGAGGGTCAGCAGCGGGGGACGAGGCGCAGCGGCGCCGACTTGGGGCCGAACTCCAGCCAGTTGAACATCTCCACCTCGCCGTCCGGTTCGACGCGGGTGGTGGCGGCGAGCAGCTCGCCCAGCGCGGCCGTCATCTCCAGCCGGGCCATCGCCGCGCCGGGACAGCGGTGCGCGCCCCGGCCGAACGCGAGGTGCCGGTTGGGCCGCCGCTCCAGGTCGAGCCGGTCCGCGTCGTCGAACACCGCCTCGTCGCGGTTCGCCGAAGGGAAGATCATCGCGATCGCCTCTCCGGCGCGCACCGTGCGGCCGCCGAGTTCCACGTCCCGGGTGGCGGTGCGGGCGAACACCCGGTAGGGCGCGTACAGCCGCAGCAGCTCCTCGATCGCCGCAGGCAG
Source organism: Microbispora sp. H10836 (assembly GCF_012999525.1). Taxonomy (NCBI): domain Bacteria; kingdom Bacillati; phylum Actinomycetota; class Actinomycetes; order Streptosporangiales; family Streptosporangiaceae; genus Microbispora; species Microbispora sp. H10836. Next base: position 165,419 of record NZ_JABBWU010000014.1, on the reverse strand, counting down.
CAGCCCGGGGTCGGCACGCAGCCGGTCCTGGAGCCCTGGGTCGCGGGACAGGTGGACGGCGGCGCTGCCCAGCGCGGCGTGCGGCGCCCCGATGCCGGCCACGATGGTCTGCCGCACGGTGGCCACGACCAGGTCGTACGGGATCGGCCGAGCCGGGTCGGCGGACGCCCGCAGCAGGCTGGTGACCAGGTCCTCGTCCGGGTCGCGGGGGTCGGTGCGGCGGTCCTCGACGATGGCCCGGGCGATCGCGTAGAGCTCCTCTCCGGCCGCCATGACCCCGGCCCGGTCCATCTCCTGGATGGCGAAGCTGTACTCGACGCCGATCCGGCGGATCTCCAGCACCTGGCCGACCGGCAGGCCGAGGAAGAGCGCGAAGCACTGGGCCGCGTACGGCAGCGCGAACTCCTGGGAGTAGTCGCAGCCGCCGCGGGCCAGCAGCGGCCCCAGCAGCTCGCGTGCCGCCTCCGCGAAGGCCGGTTCGAGACGCCGTACCACGCCGCGGCGCAGCACCCGGTCCATGGGAGCGCGGTAGATCGCGTGCTCGGGTGGGTCGAAGTGCAGCGGCGGCCGCCGCTGGGCGCGCGGCACGTGCGGCACGACGTTCTGCACGGCGGTGCTGAACGTCTCGCTGTCCCGGGCCACCCGTACCACGTCCGGGTAGCGGGTGGCGGCCCAGAAGCCGCCGAAGGCGTCGCTCCACGGCACCGGGCAGCGTCGCCGCAGCTCGGCGTAGACCTCGTGGGAGCTGTCGAAGGTCTCCGGCGCGGTGGGGTCCCAGTCGGAGGCGCGCCCGAGGCCGTCGGCGGTGGTGGTCATGGTGGAATCCCTTCCTTCCCGTCATGGCCGCTCACAGCAGGTGCCTGCGCGCGACCCGGGCGAGCGTCTCGATGGCGTACACGACGACGGCGATCGCGATGACGATCGCGGCGGTGGTGTCGTAGCGCAGCGTGGCGATCGACTCCTGCATCAGGTAGCCGACGCCGCCCGCGCCGGCGATGCCGAGCACGACCGACTCGCGCAACGCCAGGTCGGCCACGAACAGGCCGTTGCCGGTGAACGACGGCACGAACTGCGGCCAGATCCCGGCGGCGAACGCCTGCCATCGGCGGGCGCCGACCGAGGTCAGCGCCTCGTGCGGCAGCGGGTCGAGCTGCTCCAGGGAGTCGGCGAAGAACTTGGCCGCCAGCGCGGTGGAGGAGATCCACAGCGCCAGGAAACCGGCGAAAGGGCCGAGCCCCAGCGCGGCCACGAACAGCAGGGCGTACACGAGGTCGGGGACGCCCCGGACCACCACCAGCAGCACCCGGACCACCGCGGACAGCGGCCGCCAGGGAGTGGTGGTGACGGCGGTGAGCAGGGCCAGCACCAGGCCGCACGCGGCGCCCGCCGCGGCGGCGCCCAGCGCCATCAGCAGACTTTCCAGCACCGCCATGAGCAGGTGGCCGGAGAACGCGGGCGGCCACATGCCGGTGAGTACGCTCCGCAGGTTCGGCCAGGCGCCGGACAGGCGGGCCGGGTCGGGGTTCAGGGACCACAGCGACACCAGGAAGACCATCCCGGTGGCGACCGCGCCGGCCACCCGCAGCACCCGGCCGCGGTCCCAGCCGACGTCGTGCGGGGCGCGCCCGGCGGGCAGCGCGGCCGTGCCTGTCGAGTCCCCGGCGGACCGGCCGGCCCTGCTCCGGCGGCGGACCGCGCGGCGGCGGATCGTGCCGTGGCGGACCGGGTGGCGGACCGTGCGGCGGCGGACCGCCACCGACAGCAGCTCCAGCAGCAGCACCAAGACGACGATCACGCAGATGATTCCCGCCGCGCGGTGGTAGTTGAGGCTGCCCAGCGCGGTCTGCAGCGCCACGCCGATGCCGCCGGCCCCGACGACGCCGAGCACGGCCGACGCCCGGATGTTGATGTCGAGGCGGTGGAGCACGATGCCGGTCAGCGCCGGGAACACGCGGGGCAGCACGGTGGAGACGGCCACCTGCACCTCGCCGGCCCCGCACGCGCGGGCCGCCTCGGCGGGGACGGGGTCGGCCTCCTCGACGACGTCGGCCAGCAGCTTGGCGATCATTCCGACCGAGTGCACGGCGACGGCGAGCGCGCCGGCCGGCGGGCCCAGGCCGAAGATCCGCACGAACAGGATCGCGAAGGCCAGCGTCGGCACGGCCCGGGTCAGCACGACGGCCACCCGGGCGGCCGGCCGCAGCCAGCGGGGCCCGCGGTGGGTACGCGCGGCGGTGAAGGCCAGCGGCACCGAGGCCAGCGCCGCCAGACCGGTGCCCGCGACCGCGATGAGCAGCGTCTCGGCGACCATCCCCGCGACGTCGCCGGCGCCGGGCAGGTCCGGTGGCCACATCCGGCGCAGCAGCCGCGCGGTGTCGTCCAGTCCGGCGGCCAGTGAGGCGGGGGACAGGCCGATCCACCAGAACGTCAGCCAGGTGACGGCCACGGCCGCGACGAGCAGCCCCGTCGCGATGAGGGCGCGGGCGCTCCACGGCGGCCGCAGCGGGCCCGGGTCCGCCGCGGCCGGGGCCCGCGCGACGGGGGTGGTGTCAACCATCGCGCGCCCCCGCCTGAGCATCGCGCGCCCCAGCTTGAGCATCGCGGGTCCCCGCCGTCTCGTAGACCTCGCGCAGCCGCTCGGCGGTGAGGCCGGCCGCCGGCTCGTCCAGCACCAGCCGGCCGCCGCGCAGCGCCACGACCCGGTCGGCGGTGGCGAGCGCGAGCTCGATCTGGTGCAGGCTGCACACCACGGAGATGCCGTCCTCGACGCTGATCCGTTTGAGGGTCTCGAGCACCAGCGCGCTCGCCGCCGGGTCCAGCGAGGCGACCGGCTCGTCGGCGAGGATCAGCTCGGGACTCTGCAGCAGGGTCCGGGCCACCGCGACCCGCTGCTGCTGCCCGCCGGAGAGCGTGTCGCAGCGCTGGAACCGCCGGTCCGCCAGCCCGACCCGGTCCAGGTGCTCCACGGCGCGGATCCGCAGCGCGCGCGGGTAGCTCATCACGCCGTATCTCGGCAGCCGCAGGGTCGCCAGCGACCCCATCAGCACGTTCTCCAGCGCGGACAGCCGCCCGACGAGCCCGAACTGCTGGAAGACGAACCCGACCCTGGCGCGCAGGGCGCGCAGCCGGCTCCGGGAGCAGGCGGCCGGGTTCTCGCCGAGGGTGTGCACGGTGCCGCTGTCCGGCAGGTGCATGCCGTTGACCAGCCGCAGCAGCGTGGACTTGCCGGCCCCGGAGGGGCCGGTCAACGCGACGAACTGGCCCTGCGGAACGTCCAGTGAGACGCCGTCGAGCACGGTGGTGCCGTGGAAGCCCTTGCCGACATCCGACAGCCGCAGCACGGGGTCGCCGATCGTGGCGGGTTCCTCAGCCACCGGACGTGCAGACCTCGGCCTCGGTGATCTCGCAGATGCGCGTGATCGGCTGGTAGGTGGCGTCGGTGGCCTTGACGAACGTCCAGGCGGTGGAGGTGCCGAGGGTGCAGGCCGCCGCGCCGGCGTACTGGCCCCAGTTCTTCGGGCCCTTGATCTCGCTGCCCTTGCACAGTCCGGCGGAGGCCGCGCCGGTGGCGGTCAGCCCGGTCACCGTCTTGGCGATCTTGTCGCGCATGTCCTGCGGAAGCCACGTGCCGACCACGATCGGCGGCCCGGGGATGAGCGGCGAGGTCCACACCTTGGTGACCTGCCCCGGCTTGAGCTGGCCGCGGGCGGGCAGCAGCTGGTCGATGAACACGTCTCCGACGAAGGCGATGTCGCAGTCGCCGGCCAGCAGCGAGGCGACCGCCGTGTCGTGCCCGTGGGTGAACACCGTCTTGACGTCCTTGGCGACATCGACGCCGGCCTCCCGCAGCGAGGCGAGGGGCTGCAGGTAACCGGTGGTGGAGCCGGGGTCGGTGAAGCACACGTCCTTGCCGGCGACGTCCCCGAGCGAGGTGATGCTCTTGTCGTCGCCGCGGGTCACCCCGTAGGCGTAGGCGCCGGGCTCGCCGCCCGGGGCGGCCAGCGGGACGGCGACGGGCTCGACGTCGGCGCGGCTGCGGGCCAGGTAGTAGCTGAAAGCCCCGTAGACGGCGACGTCCACCCGCTTGGCGACCTGTGCCTCGACGACGGCGGCGTTGCTGGTGACGGCCTGGAACCGCACCGGGACGCCGAGGTCCTTCTGCAGCGCGGAGACGATCGGGGCGAACGACGCCTCGAGGTTGTCGCTCTGCTCCGACGGGATGGCGGCGAAGACCAGCTCGTCGGGCCGGCCGCCGTCTGCGGACGCGCCGCGGGTACTGCCGGGGCCGGCACCACAGGCGGACAGCAGTGCGATCGCGGCACCCGCCGCGACGACGCCCAGAGCTGGCTTTCGGAACATCGAGGCTCCTCACATGCAGGGGGTCGGGCCAAAGTAAGCAGGCTCCAGAGCATTGTCAACACTTCTGTGACGACCGTAGAATTTCTGCCGAACATAATTGACGGCGAAAACTGGACGACCGTTCACCGAACTGTTGCGCGTCTTGGGTCGCAGCAGCTTCCCACCCCCTGGAGGCGGACATCAATCCCCGTTCAGTGATCAATCGGGCGACCCGTGCCGTGACGGTGCTCACGGCCGCGGCTCTGGCGCTCGCCCTCCCGCCGGCCGCCGGTCTGCCGCACGCATCGGCGGTGTCCGGCAAGGCCCAGGGCGGTCAGATCAGCGTCACGGGCGTCCATCCGAGCGGCGCCACCTACGCGATCGAGGTCCCGCCGAACTGGAACGGCACCGTGCTGACGTTCAGTCCGGGTTACGGCGAGGGCGCCGGCCCGCAGCACCTGCCGGCCGACCTCGGCGGCGACACCGCCGCGCGGAGGTGGCTGCTGGCCCACGGGTACGCCCTGGCCGGCACCCGGCCCTACGGGAGCGGCTGGGCCGTAGAGGAGACTCTGCGGGCCTCCGCCGACACGCTCGCCCAGTTCGCCGAGGTCGCCGGGAAGCCCAGGACCACCCTGGCCTGGGGCGGTTCCATGGGCGGCGCCATCGCGGCCGGTCTGGCCGAACGCCGGCCCGACCTGATCGACGGCGCGCTGCCGTACTGCGCCTCGGTGGCCGGGCCGGTGGCGATGCTCAACCAGTCGCTCGACGCGGCCTTCGCGTTCAAGACGCTGCTCGCCTCCGGCGACGACGCGGTGAAGCTCGTCCGACTGGCCTCGGCCGACGAGGAGGCGCGGAGCACCACGGCCGCCCGCGCCGTCCTGGACGCCGCTCAGCGGACTCCGGCCGGCCGGGCCCGCATCGCGCTGGCCGCGTCCTTCGCCCAGGTCTCCACCTGGTCGGTGACCGGCACCGCCGAGCCCGCCGCGCGCGACTGGGCGGCGCAGGAGGCGCAGGAGTACGCGGCGTTCATGGCGACGGTGTTCTCTCCCCGCTATCCGCTGGAACAGCGGGCGGGCGGAAACCTCTCCTGGAACACGGGCGTCGACTACCGCCGGGAACTGCGGGAGTCCGGACGGACGAAGCAGGTGCGCGCCCTCTACGACAGCGCGGGACTGGACCTCGACGCCGACCTCGACGCCCTGGCGGCGGCGCCGCGCGTCTCCGCCGACCCCGGCGCCGTCGCCTACATGGAGGACTACTTCACCCCGCGCGGCTCGCTCGGCGTCCCCGTCCTGACGATGCACGAGCGCGGCGACAACTACCCCACCGTCACCCAGGCCCGTGCCTACTCCGATGTGGTGCGGCACGCCGGGAAGGGCGCGATGCTGCGCCAGGCGTTCGTCGACCGCCCCGGTCACTGCCGCTACACCGGAGCCGAGCTCGTCGCCGCGGTGCAGACGCTGAGGAACCGTGTCGTCACCGGCCGCTGGACGGACGTCGACGCCCATCAGCTCAACAAGCTGGCCGCACGCCTGGCCGCGGAGGACCCGGCTCTGGGCGCCGCGGAGTTCGTCCACTTCACCCCGGGCCGCTTCCTGCGCCCTCACGTCCCCCCGCGGTGATCGGCATGTGCGGCATCACATCGTCCAGAAGCATGACAATCTGATAACGAGCGCGCGATCAATCGTTGTCAATATACTCATGGTGTGAATGATCGGGAGAGGTCCGAGGCAGGGGATGTCGATTTTCCGCGCTTCCAGGTGGGCGCGCCCCCGCAGCACCTGATTACGACGCTTCTCGGGGACTACTGGATCAGCCGGCCCGAGCAGCTGCCGTCCGCGGCCCTGGTGAGGCTGACCGAGGAGTTCGGGGTCTCCGCCGTGGCGGCCCGGGCCGCGCTCAGCCGCCTGACCAAGCGGGATCTGCTGGAGTCCTCCAAGGCCGGGCGGCGCACCTACTACCGCCTGACGGATCGGGCCGCCGCGGTGTTGCTGGAGGGGCGGCAGCGGATCATGTCCTTCGGCCTGGAACAGGGCGCGTGGGACGGGAGATGGGTGATGGCGGCGTTCTCCATCTCCGAGGAACAGCGCGACCTGCGGCACGCGCTGCGCGCGAGGCTGCGCTGGCTCGGCTTCGCGCCGCTCTACGACGGGCTGTGGGTCTCGCCGACGGCCGACGCCGACAGCGCGGCTGCGGTGCTCACCGAGCTGGAGATCCCCATGTCGACGATCTTCCGCGCCGAGGCCCTGGATCTCGCGGGCATGCGCGCGCCGCAGGAGGCATGGGACTTCGATCAGCTTCGGCGCACCTACGAGCGGTTCGTGGCCGACTACTCGCCCCTTCTGGAACGCGTCCGCGGCGGCGCGGTCGGCGCGTCCGAGGCGCTGGTGGCGCGTACGAGGATCATGGACACCTGGCGCACGTTCCCCAACCACGACCCCGATCTGCCGGCGGAGCTGCTGCCCGCCGACTGGCCGCGTGCCGCGGCCAGAGACCTCTTCGTGGAGATCTACGACACCCTCGGGCCGCTCGCCGAGTTCCGCGTCAAGCAGATCGTCGCGGAGTTCGAACCCGAGCTGGCCGTGCTGGTCGCCCACCATCGCACCAGCTCCATCCTCGCGTTCAGCTGACCGCTCCCCGGTGACGGGGCGGCGGTCCGGCCGCCCCGCGCGTCTCCCTCGCACAGCCGCCTCTTGACAGGTGTGCATTCCTAGGTGTGACACTTATCTCCACGACCGCAACATTAAGTGCATCATTGGCCGGTCGCGGAAGGACCACCATGAGAATGCCCAGGACCATCCTCGCGGGTGCGGCCGCCTTGGCCCTCGCCTCCGCCGCAGCCTGCGGCGGAGGCACCGGCGAGACGCAGCGGCCGGCCGGCGCGACGGCTCTGTACGACGCCCTGCCCGACAGCATCAAGGAGACGGGCGTCATCCGATTCGCCGGGGATTCCCACCCGCCCTATCGGATCGTCGCCGACGACGGCAAGACCGTCACGGGCATCGACAAGGAGTTGCAGGACGCCCTCGGCAAGGTGCTGGGGGTCCGCACCGAGATTTCGATCGTCAGCGGCCTGCCCGCGGCGCTGTCCGGCATGCTCGCCTCCCGGTACGACGCCTTCAACGGTCCGGTGAAGGACAGCGCCGAGCGTGAGAAGCAGTTCGACGCGCTCGTGTGGATGGTCACCCGGACCTCCTACCTGATCCCCAAGTCAGGGTCCTCGGCCGTCGAGAGCTCGGGTGACCTGTGCGGCAAGCGCGTCGCCGGCACCGCCGGCAGCATCGTGGAGGACCAGGCCAAGCGCCTGACCGAGTGGTGCGCCAAGCAGGGCAAGCCGGGACTCGACTTCATCGGCTTCGCCGACACCAACGGCACCATCCTCGCCGCGAAGTCCGGCCGGGCCGATGCGGCCGGCATGACCGAGAGCGCCGCGCTCGACGTGCTCTCCAAGGAGAAGGACGCCTTCACGTACGTGACGCAGACCGAGGAGCAGGGCGCCGGCGTCGACCAGCTGGCGATGCTCGTGCCCAAGTCCAGCGGTCTCGGCCCGGTCATGCTCGACGCGTTCAAGGAGATCTTCAAGAACGGCGAGTACACGAAGATCATGGACAAGTACGGGCTCCAGAAGGTGGCGGTGGAGGAGCCCAAGATGAACACCGCGGCGACGGGATGAGCGTGGCACCACAGGCCGTGACACCACAGGCCGTGGACGTCGCCGCCGCCCGTCCGCGCGTCCGCCCCCTGCGCTGGGTGGCCGGAGTCGTGCTGCTCGTGCTCGTCGCGCAGTTCGCCTGGTTCGTCGTCACCAATCCGAAATTCGGATGGCCGGTGGTCGGCAGGTACCTGTTCGACCCGAACATCCTGCGCGGCCTGGGCATGTCGCTGCTGCTCACCGTCATCGCGATGGTGCTGGGCAGCGTTCTCGGGGTGCTCCTCGAGGTGGGCAGGATGAGCGGCTTCCGGCCGGTGGTCTGGGCGTGCACCGTCTACGTCGCGGTCTTCCGCAGCATCCCGCCCCTGGTTCAGCTGATCTTCTGGTTCAACCTGAGCTACCTGCTGCCGCGGATCTCGTTGGGCGTGCCGTTCGGCCCGACCTTCGTCTCGTGGCCGACCAACTCCGTGATCAGCTCGCTGACCGCGGCCGTCATCGGGCTCACCCTGCATGAGGCCGCGTACATGGCCGAGATCGTCAGGGCCGGCATCACTGCGGTGGACGGCGGTCAGCGCGACGCGGCCCGGGCGATGGGATTCACCGCCAGGCAGAGCTTCGTCAAGGTCGTGCTCCCGCAGGCGATGCGGGTGATCGTCCCGCCCACCGGCAGCCAGTTCATCACCGTGCTCAAGGGCACCTCGCTGGTCAGCGTGATCGCGATGACCGACCTGCTCTACTCGGTGCAGGTGATCTACAACAGGACCTACGAGGTCGTGCCGCTGCTGATCGTCGCGTGCGCCTGGTACCTGGTGGTGGTCATCAGCCTGTCGCTCGGCCAGCGGCGCCTGGAGCGGCACTTCGGAAAGGGGCAGCGGTGAGCGACACGCCGGTCCTGCGCGTCCGCGACGTGCGCAAGCGGTTCGGCGACCACGTGGCGCTCGACGGGGTGAGCCTGGACGTGCATGAGGGCGAGGTCGTCACCGTGATCGGCCCGTCCGGTTCGGGCAAGTCCACCCTGGCCCGTTGTGTCCACCAGCTGGAGGGCATCGACGGCGGGGCCATGTACCTCGACGGGGAGCTGCTCGGCTACGAGATGCACAGAGGCCACCTGCGCCCGTTGCCGGACCGGCGCGTCGCCGCGCAGCGCAGCCGCATGGGCATGGTCTTCCAGCAGTTCAACCTGTTCGCGCACTGGACTGTGCTGCGCAACGTCATCGAGGCGCAGGTGGTGATCCACGGCCGGAGGCCGGAGGAGGCGCGGCGGGAGGCGCTGCGGCTGCTGGAGCGGGTGGGGCTCGCCGGCAAGGCTGACGCCCATCCCCGGATGCTCTCCGGAGGCCAGCAGCAGCGCGTCGCCATCGCCAGGGCCCTGGCCACCAACCCGCGGATCATGCTGTTCGACGAGCCCACCAGCGCGCTGGACCCCGAGTTGGTGGACGAGGTTCTGAGCGCCGTGCTCGACCTGGCCCGCGGCGGCATGACCATGATCATCGTGACGCACGAGATGAGCTTCGCCCGCGAGGTGGCCGATCGGTGCGTCTTCATGGAGAACGGCCAGATCATCGAGACCGGCACTCCCGAGGAGATCTTCGACAACCCCGCCTCGCCCCGCCTGCGAGCCTTCCTGTCGCGCTTCTCCGGTCGCGCGGCGCACACCCCCGACGAACGCGAGCTGGAGGAGGAGTCCACCTCTTGAGCTTCACGGTAATGGCCGTCGGCGACCTCGTCGTCGACGAGCCCGATCCCGCGTCCTTCTTCGCCCCGGCCCGGGAGACGCTGGGCCGGGGCGATGTGGTGATCGGCCACATCGAGGTGCCCCACAGCACGTCCACCGCCCAGGTCAGCACCGACGTCCCCGCCCCGCCCGCCGATCCCGCCGCGCTGTCCGCGGTCGCCGGCGCCGGCTTCCACGTGGTGACGCTCGCGGGCAACCACGTCTACGACGCAGGCGACCAGGGAGTGGCCGACACGATCGCGTACGCGACCGAGGCCGGACTGGCCACCGCGGGCGCAGGCATGAATCTCGACGAGGCCCGCCGTCCCGCCGTCATGGAGCGCGACGGGCTACGGATCGGCGTGCTCAGCTACAACTGCGTCGGCCCCCGCGAGTCCTGGGCGACCAGCCGCAAGCCCGGCTGCGCGTACGTCAAGGTGCTGACCCACTACGAACTCGACCACGCCAGCCCCGGCGGGCCGCCCGCCGTCTACACCTTCGCCGACCCCGCCTCCCTGGAGCGGATGGCCGAGGACGTGGCGGCCCTGGCTGCCGAGGCCGACGTCGTGCTGGTGTCGCTGCACAAGGGCGTCGGGCACACGCCCGCCGTGCTGGCGATGTACGAGCGGCCCGTGGCGCAGGCCGCGATCGACGCCGGGGCGCACGCGGTGTTCGCCCACCACGCCCACATCATGCGTGGCATCGAGATGTACCGCGGCAGGCCGATCTATCACGGCCTGGGCAACTTCGTGACCGTCACCCACGCGCTGACGCCCGCCACGGGCGACGCGGGCGAACGGGCCGAGTGGGCGCGCCGCAGAGTCGAGCTGTACGGCTTCGCGCCCGACCCGGACATGCCGTACTACCCCTTCCACCCCGAGAGCCGGAACACCGCGATCGCGGTCTGCCGGTTCGACCGGGACGGCCTGGGCTCGGCCGGCCTGGTCTCGGCCGCAATCGTGCCGTGCCGGATCGACGGCGCGGGCCGCCCGGTGCCGCTCGGCGACGACGAGGAAGGACGGCGGGTCGTGTCGTACATCGAGCAGATCACCCGGCAGGCGGGCCTGAAGACGGAGTTCCACTGGGAGGGAGACGAGGTGGTGCTGCGTGGCTGACCGTCCGCTCGCCGGTCGCACGGTGATCGATCTGACCACCGCGCTGTCCGGACCGTACGCGACCCTGCTGCTGGCCGGGCTCGGCGCCCGCGTGATCAAGGTGGAGAACCCGCTGACCGGCGGCGACTCCTCCCGCAACAACGCCCCCTATGTCGGTGCGGACGGGCTGACGCTCGCCCGCCACGGGGACGACGACATGTCCGTGTCGATGCTCCTGCGGGGCCGCAACAAGCAGAGTGTCACGCTCAACCTCAAGCACCCCAAGGCCCGCGACATCCTGGCCGGTCTGGTCCGGGTGTCGGACATCATGATCGACAATTACAGCGCCGGCGTCACGGCTCGGCTCGGCATCGGCCACGACTGGGCGAGCGCGATCAACCCGCGCATCGTGTGCACGTCGATCAGCGGCTTCGGCGCGCAGGGCGGTCCCGGCTCGGGCAAGGCGATGGACACCATCGTCCAGGCGCTCAGCGGCGTGATGATGACCGCGGGCGCGCCCGGCGAGCCGCCCGTCCGCTTCGGGCTGCCGGTGGGCGACCTGGTCGCGCCGCTGTACGCGGTGATCGGCACGCTCGCCGCGGTCCTGCGGGCCGAGGTGACCGGTCAGGGCCAGCACGTGGACGTGTCCATGCTGGGGGCGCTGACCTCGCTGGTCGCGTGCGAGCCGTTCGACGCCTACGAGAAGCTGGGTCTGCCCATGCGCACGGGGACGACCGTGCCCAGGCTGGCGCCGTTCGGCACGTTCCCCGCCGCGGACGGCTGGTTCGCGCTGTGCGGCCCCACCGACGCCTTCGCCCGCGGCCTGTTCGCGGCGATGGGGCGCGACGATCTGGCCGCGGACCCGCGGTACGCCACGCGGGACGCGCGCGTGGCCAACGCCGGCGAGCTGCACGAGCTGGTGGCCTCGTGGGCGGGGGACCGCCCGCTCGCCGTGGTCCTCGACCTGTTCGCCCGGCACGGCGTCCCCGCCGCCGAGGTGCGTGAGCCCGGCGACGCCGTACGCGACCCGCTCGTGCTGGATCGCGAGGAGGTCGTGCCGCTGGAGCATCCGAGTCACGGCCGCCAGGGGGACCTGTACGGGACCGGGGTGCCGATCCGCTTCTCCGCCTCGGAGGCGGGCCTCGACCGCCCGGCGCCCGGCCTCGGCGAGCACAACGCCGAGATCTACGGCGGCCTGCTCGGCTACTCCGACGACGAACTCAAGGCCCTGGCCGAGGAGGGGGTGATCTGACATGCCCACGGCGCTGGCCGCGCTGGAGGAGGCGTACACCCGGCGCGGCGCACCTCCGGCCGCCCCGACGGGCCCGACGGGCGACCGGACGCCGGTCGTCGGCTATGTCGGGGCGGACGTGCCGGTCGAACTGCTGACCGCCGCGGGGATCCGCGCGGTCCGCCTCACCGGTGACCCGGACTCCGGCTCCGCGCCCGGCGACCGGTACCTGGGCCGCGGGGTGGACCCGGCGGCCCGCTCGGTGCTCACCCGGGTGCTCGCCGGGTCCTTCGGCGACCTGGACCGCATCGTGGTCTCGCACGACTGCGAGGCGTCCCTGCGGCTGTTCTACGCGCTGCGCGAGCTGCGCCGCGTGGAGCCGGGCACGGGACTGCCCGAGGTGTACCTCGTCGACATCCTGCACCTGCCGCACCGCACGACCGCGCGTTACAACCGTCGCAGGATCGGTGAGTTCGCGGCCAGGCTGGAGGCCTGGACCGGCCGGCCCCTCGACGTGGCCGGAGCGGTGGCGGCGCACGACGAGCGGCGCCGGCTGCTGGCCGCCGTCGCCGAGCTGCGCAGGGCCGTGCCCGCCCGCCTGACGGGACGGCAGTTCCTCGCGGTGGCCAACGCGGCCCTGCCCGTGGACGAGCACATCGCGCTGCTGGAACGGCTGCTCGCCGAGGCGGGACAGCTCGGGGAACACGCCGGGCGGCGCGTCTTCCTGAGCGGCAGCGACCACGACACACCACATGTGTACGAGGCCGTCGAGTCCGAGGGCTACGTGATCGTCGGCGAGGACCACTCCTTCGGCGACCTCTTCCTCAGGGAGCCGGTCGGCGCGGGCGGCCTGGACGCGCTGGCCGAGCACTACCACCGCAGCGGTCCGACCGCCCACCGGGCCACGGTGAGCGAGCGCGCCGCGCACGCGGCGCGGGCCGTACGGCACTGCCGGGCCGAGCTCTTCGTCGCCTATTCCAGGATCGGCGACGAGGCCCCGGCCTGGGACTACCCGGCGCAGCGCGCGGCGCTCGACATCCCCGCCGTGCTGCTGGAACGCCAGGAGTACGGGCGTGCCGACCTGACCGCGCTGCGGAAGGAACACCCATGCGCAGTGTGAAAACCCTCGCCACGGCGGCCGAGGCGGGCAGGCACCAGCGTGAGTGGTTCGCCGACCTGCGGCGCCGGGTCGCCGCCGGCGAGCCGTTCGCCCTGCTGAACGCGGACGTCCCGCACGAGATCTTCCGCACGATGGACATCCCGTACGCGGTCAGCCAATGGTGGGCGTCCCTGGTGGCCGCCAAGCAGCGTTCGGGGCACTACCTGGAGCTGGTGCGGCGACGCGGCTACCCCGACTACTCCGAGCAGTACAACTCGGTCACCCTCGGCTCCGCCTTCGACCCGGAACCGGAGGCCGGCCCGTGGGGCGGCCTGCCGAAACCGGACATCGTCGTCGGGGACGCCACCGGTGACATCACCCGCAAGGTCTTCGACATCTGGGGTCACGAGCCCGGGGTCACCTTCTATCCGCTGGAGAGCGCCGCCGAGAACGAGGTCCCCGCCAACTGGTGGGAGCTGATGCCGCACCGCTGGGAGCAGGCCGTCGGTCCGGCCAGGCTGGACCTGCTCACCGCGGAGCTGGACAACCTCGTCAGGTTCCTGGAGACCACCACCGGCAGGCGGTTCAGCGAGTCCCGCTTCCGTGCCGTGATGGCTCTGGTCAACGAGCAGGAGGAGTGGAACAGGAAGACCCGCGACCTCATCGCCCGCACCCGGCCCGCCCCGCTCGGCGTCGTCGACAGCATCCCCAGCGTCATGCTCCCGCAGTGGCACCGCGGCACCGAGTGGGCCAGGGACATCGCCAGGCGCTTCTACGAGGAGGTGCGCGACCGGGTCGACGCGGGCCGGGCTGCGTGCCCGGACGAGCGGGCCCGGCTGATGTGGATCGGCCGGGGCCTCTGGTACGACATGGGCTTCTACCAGCGCTTCCAGGAGGAGTACGGCGCGGTGTTCGTCTGGTCGATGTACCTGGCCATCGCCGCCGACGGGTACATCCGCTACGGCGACGACCCCATGAGGGCGCTGGCGGCGCGCTTCGCCGCCTTCGGCGACCAGCTCTACACCCCGCCGTGGTCCGGCGAGTGGTACGTGAAGGAGGCCCGCCTGCACGGCATCGACGGCGTGGTCCACCTGGTCTCCGACGATCCCCGCGGCAGCTACTTCACCGCCAGGGCGCTGGAGGCGGCCGGGTTCCCGGTGATCGAGATCCACGCCGACAACGTCGACGCCCGTACCTTCGACGACGAGGTGGTCAAGCGCATCGCTCAGTGGCTGGAGAACGTCGTCCTGGCCTGACCCCGATCGTCCCCCGGCTCCGCTCCGCCATGCGGGCCGAGCTCGCCCAAATGTTGGGCAGATCTTTGACCGCCGTCACAAAATCGACATATATTCGCGCCATTCGCCGCACAACTCAGGGGGAATCCCATGGATCTTTCCGGCAAGGTCGCTGTAGTCACAGGTGCGGGCCGCGGGCTCGGCCGCGCGTACGCCGAGGCGCTTGCCGCGGCCGGGGCGGCGGTGGTCGTCAACGACGTGGACGCCGAAGCGGCGGCGCAGGTCGTCGACGCCATCACCGCCGAGGGTGGCGCCGCACGGGGTGTCGTCGCCCCGGTCGGCTCCGCCGAGGCGGCCGGCCGGCTGGTCGACACCGCGGTCAAGGAGTTCGGCCGGCTGGATGTGATGGTCACCAACGCGGGCATCCTGCGCGACCGGGTGCTGTGGAAGATGTCGGACGACGACTTCGACGCGGTCATCGACGTGCACCTGCGCGGCACGTTCACCTGTGCCCGGGCGGCGGCGGTCCGCATGCGCGAGCAGGGGAGCGGGGGCCGGCTGATCCTGATCTCCTCCCCGGCGGGCCAGCGCGGGAACTTCGGGCAGACCAACTACGCGGCGGCCAAGGCCGGCATCGTGGCGATGGCCAGGACCTGGGCGCTGGAACTGGCCAGGGCGAACATCACGGTGAACGCGGTCGTCCCGGTGGCGGCCACGGAGATGACCAAGACCATTCCCGTGTTCGCGCCGATCATCGAGGAGTCCGAGCGGACCGGGCGACCGTTCCCCGAGTGGCTGCGCAGGGACGAGGGGCTGGGCACGGTCGAGGACGTGGCGGGGCTCGTCGTGTTCCTCGCCTCCGACGCCTCCGCGGGGGTGACCGGCCAGGCGATCGGGATCGGCGGCGACCGGCTCGCGCTCTGGTCGCACCCGGCCGAGAAGGCCGTCGCGTTCGCCGACGGCGGCTGGACGGCCGAGACCATCGCCGCCTCCTGGCGGTCGGGAGTCGGCGCCGAGCCGGAGACGTACGGCATTCCCGCGCCCAAGGTGCCCGCCTCCGACGCCGAGGGGGCCTGACATGGCGGCCATGAACGTCGCCGACCTGGTCGCGATCGACGTGCACACGCACGCGGAGATCTCCAAGGACGGGCACGGATCGCTCAGCCCGGAGCTGTTCGGGGCGTCGGAGGACTACTTCAAGGCCCACGGGCACCGGCAGCCGACCATCGCGGAGATGGCCGCCTACTACCGGGAGCGGACGATGGCCGCGGTGGTGTTCACCGTGGACGCCGAGCACGCCACCGGGCACCCGCGCATCTCCAACGAGGAGGTGGCGGAGAGCTGCGCCGAGCACGCCGACGTGCTGATCCCGTTCGCCAGCGTCGACCCGTGGAAGGGCCGGGCGGGCGTGCGCGAGGCGCGGCGGCTGGTCGAGGAGTACGGCGTGCGCGGCTTCAAGTTCCACCCGAGCATCCAGGGCATCGCCCCCAACGACCCCGTGGCGTACCCGCTGTACGAGGCGATCGAGGAACTGGGCGTCCCGGCGTTGTTCCACACCGGCCAGACCGGCATCGGCGCGGGCGTCCCCGGCGGAGGCGGCATCCGGCTCAAGTACGGCAATCCCATGCTGGTGGACGACGTGGCCGTGGACTTCCCCGAGCTGCGGATCATCCTGGCCCATCCGTCGTTCCCGTGGCAGGACGAGGCGCTGGCGGTGGCCACGCACAAGCCGTACGTCTACATCGACCTGTCGGGCTGGTCTCCGAAGTACTTCCCGCCGCAGCTCGTGCGGTACGCCAACACGCTGCTGAAGGACAAGGTGCTCTTCGGCTCCGACTACCCGGTGATCACCCCGGACCGCTGGCTCGCCGACTTCGACAAGCTCGAGATCAAGCCCGAGGTCCGCCCCAGGATCCTGAAGGACAACGCCGTGCGCCTGCTCGGGCTCGGCGCGCAGGAGAGGACGACGGACGCATGACCACCACGGCGTACGGGCTCGACGAGATCAGGGCGCTGGCCGGTAAGGACCTTGGGCACAGCGGCTGGCTGGAGATCGCCCAGGAGCGGGTGAACACCTTCGCCGACGCCACCGGCGACCATCAGTGGATCCATGTCGACCCGGTCAGGGCCGAGGGTGGCCCGTTCGGCGGCACGATCGCCCACGGGTACCTGACCCTGTCCCTGGTCATCCCGATGTTCAATGAGCTGCTGGAGATCGGGGGGGTGACGATGAGCATCAACTACGGGCTGGAGAAGGTCCGCTTCCCCAGCCCGGTCAGGGTCGGCGCCAGGATCCGGCTCGGCGCCGTCGTCGTCTCCGTCGAGGACGTCCCCGGCGACGGCGTCCAGATGCTGCTCGACTTCACCGTCGAGATCGACGGCGCGACCAAGCCCGCCTGCGTCTCCCGCGCGATCTACCGGCACTACGCCTGACCGCGCTTCCCGCTTCCCGCTTCCCGCTTCCCGCTTCCCGCTTCCCGCTTCCCGCTTCCCGCGGACCACGGACCGGACCCGCGCCGCCGTGCCTGCTCGATCCGGGCACCTTCCCTGATTCCCCCAGCTGTCAGGAGGTCGAACACCAATGCGCAACGCCGGACTGGGAGGGTGGCCCGCCCGCCGGGCCCGGATGACACCGGACCGGCCCGCGTTCGTCGTCGGGGACCGGTCCGTCACCTACGCCGAGGTCCACGAGCGGACGACACGGCTGGCGTCGCGCCTGCGCGCGGCGGGGGTGCGGGCCGGCGATCGGGTCGCCTACCTCGGCCGCAATCACCTCGCCTTCGTCGAGACGATGTTCGCCTCGCACCTGCTCGGGGCGATCTTCGTGCCGCTGAACTTCCGTCTGGCCGCGCCCGAGATCGGTTACATGCTGGACCACTCGGGCGCCGAGGTCCTGATCTACGCGCCCGAGTGCGCCGAGGTGGTCCGCGCCCTGCCGGACACCGCGGCCGCCCTCCGGGAGGTCGTGGCCCTCGATGCTCCGGGGCCGGGGGAGCGGCACTACGAGAGCTGGCTCGCGGAGGGCGATCCCACCCCGATCGACATACCCGTGCGGATGGACGACACCGCGCTCATCCTCTACACCTCGGGTACGACCGGGCGGCCCAAAGGCGCGATGCTCACGCACGGCAACCTCGTGTGGAACTGCTACAACCTCCTGCTCGGCGTCGATGTCACCAGCGACGAGACGACACTGATCAGCGCCCCGCTCTTCCACGTCGCCGCGCTGAACCAGACCTTGCTGCCGACCTTCCTCAAGGGCGGCAGCTCGGTGATCATGCCGTCGTGGGGGGTCGACGAGTGTTACGACCTCATAGAGAAGCACGGGGTCACCTGGATGTTCGGGGTCACCACGATGTTCGCCGCGTTCGCCCGGTCGCCCAGGTGGGCCGGTGCGGACCTGTCGTCGCTGCGCCACCTCATGGCCGGGGGTGCGGCGATCCCGGCCGCCCTGATCCGTACGTACCAGGAACGGGGCCTGGTGTTCTGCCAGGGATACGGGCTCACCGAGACCGCTCCCGGCGCCACCTTCCTCGAGGCCAGTCAGAGCGTGCGCAAGGTGGGCTCGGCAGGGGTTCCGGTGTTCTTCGCCAACGTGCGGGTCGTCCAGCCCGACGGCACGGACACGGCGCCGGGACAGCCGGGTGAGGTGCTGATCCAGGGGCCGAACGTGACGCCCGGCTACTGGCGCGACCCGGAGGCGACCGCCGCCGCCTTCTCCGAAGGCGGCTGGTTCCGCTCCGGAGACATCGGCGTCCTGGACGAGGAGGGTCACCTGTACGTCGTCGACCGGGTCAAGGACATGTACATCTCGGGCGGGGAGAACGTCTACCCGGCCGAGGTCGAGGCGGCGATCTTCGAGCATCCGGCCATCGCCGAGGTCGCCGTGCTCGGCGTGCCCGACGCCAAATGGGGCGAGGCCGGCCGCGCGTTCGTGGTCCTCCGTCCCGGCGCGAGTGTCACCGCCGGCGAGCTGCGCGACTTCCTCCGATCTCGTCTGGCCGCGTACAAGATCCCAACGTATTTCGACATCACGGACGACCTGCCGAAGACGGGCTCGGGCAAGATCCAGAAGCCCCTGCTGCGACGCCTTCCGCTACCCGGTGCCGGCACCTCCACTTCTCCGATGTGACCGCGGGCCCCCTGGTCCCGCGACGGGGTGACGGGACGAGGCCGGCCCGCTCGCCGACGGCGAGGCCGGTGGGCCTGCGGCGCGCCGGTCGCGCGGTGCCGCCGCCCGCGGACCCGCGCGAGGCGCCTCCCGTCTACCCCTCGTGCTTCCCCTGTTACTTGGCGCCGGCCCTGGTACGCCGGGTGGTGCCTGTGGCAGGGGTCTTCGCCGCGCCTCCGGCCGTGGCGGTTCTCCTCGTGGCTGCCGTCTGCGCCGCCGGCTCCGGCATACCCGGGGTTCCGGCGGCGGGCGTCCCTTTCTGCGGACCGCTGAGCGGGGACCAGCGCTGCTCGCGGCCCCTGGCGCGCTGCGCGATCAGAGTTCCCGCGCCGATCGCCGCCGCCACGGGCCATTCCAGGATGCCGAGCGCGGCCAGCGCGCCGAGACCGCCGTAGTACATGATGCGCTCCGGCGGCGGAAGGAACGTCCGGGCCATGTCCACGGCGTGCCCGACGTCGCGGCCGCTGATGTGCGGCATGCCCACGTGCGGCATGTGCATCTCGGGTGCCCGCAGCTGGATCCGCAGGAACGGCAGGTTCAGGTCCAGCTGGGGCCGGTGGCCCTCCTTCATCTCCGGGCCGGGGCCGGTTGGCGGAGCCGGAGTGGGCGTGGGCGGTGTGGTCGTGGTCCGGGCGCGGCCCGCGCGGCCCCGGGTGGTCGTCGTTCCCGTCGCGGCCGTGCCTGCCGCGGTGCCGGTCGTGGTGCCCGCCGTGGTCGTTCCCGGCGTCGTCCCGGTCGTGGTCATGGATCCTCCCCGATTCCGTGTCCCCCGATCGCGGATCTCGGCATGACCCGCGGAGCTTTAGAAAATGACCTTTCTATCCTCTATCGAGCCTCGTGTGGTTGCTGGTGCTGATAGCGACTATTTGCCCACTTTTGCCGCTGCTTTCGTGCTCGGCGCCTCCTGAGCAAGGATGGCGGGCATGACACGCGTAGGAATCCTGCTGTTCGACCAGGTGGAGGAACTGGACGCGGTCGGTCCCTGGGAAGTCTTCGGCATGTGGGCGAAACTGTGCCCGGAGGAGGCGGAGGTCGTCGCGTTCGCGCCGCGGGCGGGAGCCGTACGGGCGTCCAAGGGGCTGACCCTGTACGCCGACCGGTCGGCCGCCGACGTCGGCCATCTCGACGTCCTCGTGCATCCGGGCGGTGCCGGGACCCGCCCCCAGCTGGGGGACCCGGAACACCTCGAATGGGTGCGGAACCAGCGCGAACGCGTGCCCCTGATGACCAGCGTCTGCACCGGGTCGCTCGTCTTCGCCGCGGCCGGCCTGCTGGCGGGCCGCCCGGCGACCACACACTGGGGCGCCCTCGACCTGCTCGCCGAGCTGGATCCGAGCATCGACGTCCGCCGCGACGAGCGCTTCGTCGACGACGGCGACGTCGTCACCTCGTCCGGAGTGTCGGCGGGCATCGACATGGCGCTCCACCTGGTGGCACGGCTCGCGGGAGTCGAGCGGGCCCGGGAGGTGCGCCGGCGCATGCAGTACGACCCCGCGCCGCCCGTGTAGGGCCGGAGCTCCTCGACGCCGTCCCGGCGTGCGCTCACGGACGCAGCAGTTGCCGCACCCGTGCGGCCTCCCGCGTGAGGTGGTCGCGCTCCGGCACGCTGGCGGCGGCACGCGAGGCCTCGGCGTACAGCTCGGCGGCGTGCTCGAGGTCGCCGGCGCGCTCGTGCAGGTATGCCCGCACCGCGACGTGACGGGGCACACCGGGATCCACGGCGGCCAGCGCCGCCAGACCGGCCTGCGGTCCGTCGGCCTCCCCGACCGCCACCGCCCGGTTGAGCCGCACCACCGGGCTGCCGGTGAGGAGCAGCAGTTCGTCGTACCACTCCACGATCTGCACCCAGTCCGTCTCGGCGGCGCTGCGGGCGTCCGCGTGCAGGGCGGCGATCGCGGCCTGCGCCTGGTATTCGCCCAGCCGGTCGCGGGCCAGCGCGGCCTGCAGGATCGCCACCCCCTCGGTGATCAGGCCGGTGTCCCAGCGTGACCGGTCCTGCTCGGCGAGCGGCACCAGGCGACCTCCCGGGCCGGTGCGAGACGCGCGGCGCGCATGGTGCAGCAGCATGAGCGCGAGCAGCCCCGCCACCTCGGGCTCGTCGGTCAGGGCGGCGAGCTGGCGGGTGAGGCGGATCGCCTCGGCCGCCAGGTCGACGTCTCCGCCGTACCCCTCGTTGAAGACGAGGTAGAGCACGCGCAGCACCGTCCCGAGATCGCCGGGCTGGTCGAGCGGCAGCCCCGCGATCCGCCGCTTGGCCCGGCTGATCCGCTGCGCCATGGTCGCCTCGGGGACGAGGTGGGCCGCCGCGATCTGCCGCGTGGTCAGGCCGCCGACCGCGCGCAGCGTCAGGGCGACGGCCGAGCTCTGCGGCAGGGTGGGGTGCGCGCACAGGAAGTAGAGCCGCAGCGTGTCGTCGGCGGCGGGCGCCGGGCCGGCGGGAGGCTCGGCCTCCACGGCGAGTTCCCGCCCCCGCCGCGACGCCTCGGCGCGCGCGGCGTCGAGGAACCTGCGCCACGCGACCGCGACGAGCCACGCCTTCGGGTCGCGCGGCGGATCGTCCGGCCAGGTCTCCAGCGCCCGGATCAGGGCCTCCTGCACGGCGTCCTCGGCCGACGCGAAGTCCGCTCCGCGCCGGACGAGGACACCGATCACCGCGGGCACGAGCTCCCGCAGCAGCGACTCGTTCACTCGGTCACCCTGAGCGACTGGGTGAGGAACGGCCGCACCTCCAGCCACTCGTGGATCGGCTTGCCGCCGGCGCCGGGAGCGGCGGACAACTCCCCGGCCAGCTGGACCGCGCGATCCCACGACTCCACGTCGATGATCATCCAGCCGGCGATGAGGTCCTTGGTCTCGGCGAACGGACCGTCGGTCACCGGCGGGCGCCCCTCGCCGTCGTACCGCACGAACGCGCCCTCGGGCGCCAGCGCCTGTTCGCCGACGAACTCACCCGTCTCCTCCAGCCGGGCCGCGAAGTCGCGCATGTACTGCACGTGCGCGTCGACCTCCTCCGGCGTCCACTGGTCCATCGGCACGTCGTTCACCGAAGCCGGCGCGCCCCGGTAGTGCTTCAGCAGCAGGTACTTCACGGTGGTTCTCCCTCTCCGTCGCGCGGCCCGTCATGGCCACTGTGTCCCTGGGACGGAGCCGGCACCACATTCTCGACACCCGGAAGCACGCCGACTTCCAGAATCTTCTTCTGGTCGTGGCGGGTGACGCGTGTGGCCTACCGGTCGAGGACGTGCAGGGCGCGGGAGGCGGTGCTGAGCACCTCCGGCCCGTCCTCGCCGCACACGACCACGTCGGCCACCCGGGCGCCGAAGAGGTCGGGCAGGTAGACGGCGGGTTCCAGGCAGACGGCCATCCCGGCCGCGAACGTCTCCCCGGCCGCCAGCCAGGGCGCCTCGGCCGGGCTCAGCCCGATGCCCCGGCCCGTCCGTGCGGCGGTGTAGTCGCCGTAGCCGCTGCCGTCGACGACCTCGCGGGCGGCCGCATCGGCCTCGGCGCACGCCACTCCGGGGCGTACGCGATCGACGGCGGCTCCCTGGGCGGCGAGGACGACCGAGTACATGGCGTCGAAGTCCTCGGGCGGCTCCGCGACCGCGAAGACCCGGGCGACCTCGGCGCAGTAGCCGTTCCAGCGTCCGCCGACCGAGACGAGCAGCGCGTCGCCCGGGTTGATCACCCGTTCGCACGGCCGGTGGCGCGCGTCGGCGGAGTGCTCGCCCGCGGCGACGAGCACGGAGGGCGCCCCTTCGCAGCCCGTCTCGGCGAGCATCGCCCGGAGCCTGCGGGCCATCGCCCGTTCGGTGGCGCCGAACCACGTGAGCTCGCGGGCGGCGAGCAGCACGGCGTCGGCCGCGGCGGCGGCGTGCCGCAGCGCGGCCACCTCGGCCGCGCGCTTGCGCAGGCGCAGCGGCGCCAGCACGACCGAGGCCAGCACGAGCTCCGCGCCGAGGCGCAGCGCGAACAGCTCGGCGGCGTGCATCTGGGGGTCCACGGCCACGCGGCGGGCCGCCGGCGGCACGAGAGCCGCGGCCCGCGCGGGATCGGCTGCCGGCGCGGGCGGCCCGTCGAGCGCCACCACGAGGTAGCCCTCCTCGCCGCCCGCCGCCGACAGCGGGTCCGCCCGCAGGTACCGGAAGTCCGGGGAGGGCCGCAGCACGAGGGCGTCGATGCCCGCACCGGCCATCCCGGCGCGTACGTCCTCCAGCACGAGCGGGTCGATCATGACAGGGTGGACGGCTCCGGCTGGTGCAGCCAGCAGGCCACCGGACCGAAGTCGGGTTCCCGCTCCCGGCACACGTCCATCGCGAACGGGCAGCGGGGATGGAACCGGCAGCCCGCCGGGGGATCGGCGGGGTCGGGCACGTCCCCGGGCAGCTCGGCGGGCAGCACTCCGGCGCCGTCGGGGGAGGGGATCGCGGCGAGCAGCGCGCGTGTGTACGGGTGCCGGGGGTCGGCCCACACCTCCGCGGTCGGTCCGGTCTCCACGATCTTGCCGAGGTACATGACCGCGATCCGGTCGGCGATCAGCCGTACGACGGACAGGTCGTGGCTGATGAACAGCAGGCCCGCGCCGGACTCCACGGCGAGGTCGCGCATGAGCCGGGCCACCTGCGCCTGGGCGGAGGCGTCCAGGGCGGAGATCGGCTCGTCCCCGATCAGCAGCGACGGCCGGGCGGCGAGCGCCCGCGCGATGGCGACGCGCTGCCGCTGCCCGCCGGAGAACTCGTGCGGGTAACGGCCGGCGAAGGCGCGCGGCAGCCCCACCCGTTCCAGCAGGTCGGCGGGGCTGGTCGCGGTGTCGCCGGCGGTGCGCAGGCCGTCGGCGATCTGCGTGCCCACGCGCCGGCGCGGGTTCAGCGAGGAGTACGGGTCCTGGAACACCATCTGCACGCCGCTGAGCGCCGGATCCCTGCGGCGCAGCCCGAGGGGCGTCACCGGGTGCCCGCCGACGAGGATCCGTCCCGAGGCGGTGCCGTGCAGTCCGCACACCGCCCGGGCCAGGGTGGACTTGCCGCACCCGGACTCGCCGACGAGGCCGACCACCTCGCCGGCGTCGACGCGCAGGCTGGCCCCGGCCACCGCCCGGACGACCGGACGGCCCGGCGTCCGGTGCTCCACGACCAGGTCCTCCACGGACAGAAGGGGACCGGTCAGAGGCATGGTCACGGCGAGTTCTCCCCAGGCGGAACGGGCAGGGCGTCGAGCAGCGAGCGGGTGTAGGGGTGGCGGGGCTCGCGCAGCACCTGGCCGCGCGCGCCGGTCTCCACGACCAGGCCGTCCTTCATCACGCTCACCTCGTCGGCGACCGCCGACATCACGCCGAGGTCGTGGGTGACGAGGAGGACGGCGAGGCCGAGGTCGTCGCAGAGGCCGCGCAGCAGGCGGAGGATCCCGGCCTGCACGGTCACGTCGAGCGCGGTCGTCGGCTCGTCGGCGATCAGCACCTCGGGCTCGCAGGCCAGCGCGACCGCGATGGCGATCCGCTGCCGCATCCCGCCGGAGAACTGGTGCGGGTAGCGCTTGAGCGCCTCCTCCGGGCCCGGGATGCGCACCTTGGCGAGCAGGCCGGCGGCCCGCTCCCGTGCCTCGTTCCTGCCGAGGCGCAGGTGGTGGCGCATGTGCTCGGTGAGCTGCCGCCCGACCGTCAGCATGGGATGCAGGCTGGTCGACGGGTCCTGGAAGACCATGGCGATCTTCGCGCCGCGCACCTCGTTGAGCTCGCGGGGCGGCATCTCCAGCAGGTCACGCCCGCCGAACTCGATCCGTCCCGAGCTGCGGGAGCCGTGGGGGAGCAGGCCGAGCACGGCGAGACCGGTCATGGTCTTGCCCGAGCCGCTCTCCCCGGCGAGACCGTGCACGCGGCCCGCCTCCAGACTCAGGTCCACGCCGTGCAGGACGTCGTGGCCGCCGATCGACACCCGCAGCCCTTCGATCGTCAGCGCGGCGCTCACAGTGCACGCTCCTTGATGGCCCGGGCGGTACGCGGGTCGAGCGCGTCGCGCAGCGTGTCGCCGAGGAAGTTGAACGCGAGGACGACCGTCAGGATGGCCAGCCCGGGGAACGTCGCCACCCACCAGCTGTCGAAGACGTCCACCCCCGCGGCGACCATCGCGCCCCACTCGGGCGACGGCGGTTTGGCGCCGAGCCCGAGGAACGACAGGCCCGACAGCAGCAGCAGCGCGGTGCCGATGTCGAGGGTGGCGAGCACCAGGACCGGCCCGGTGACGTTCGGCAGCACGTCCACCCGCAGCGAGCGCCAGGCCGAGAAGCCCAGCAGCCGGCCGCTCAGCACGTACTCCCGCTCCCGCACGCCGAGCACGAGGCCGCGGGTGACGCGCGCGTACGCCGGCCAGGCGACGACGAGCACGGCGAGCACCGCGTTGCCGAGGCTCGCGCCGAGGGCGGCGGCCACGACCATCGCGAGGATGACGGTGGGGAAGGCGAACACGAGGTCGGCCAGGCGCATGATCGTCTCGTCCACCCACCGGCCGAAGTAGCCCGCGCAGGCGCCGAGCAGGCCGCCGATCAGCACCGACAGCACCACGAGCAGCAGCGTGAGCGGGATGGACACCCGGGCGCCGTACATGACCCGGCTGAGGATGTCGCGGCCGAGCTGGTCGGTGCCGAGCCAGTGGCCAGGGCCGGGCGGCGCGAGCCGGGGCAGCTCCTGGGCCAGGGGGTCGTGCGGCGCGAGCACCGGCGCGGCCAGCGCGACCACGATCCAGGCCAGCGCGACGACGACGCCGACGACCGCCAGCGGCCGCCGCCACGCCTCGGGGAGCCGCCTCGCGCGGGTGCGCGCGAACAGGCCGGCGCGCTTCACGAGACCCTCACTCTCGGATCGACCACGCCGTACAGCACGTCGACGACCAGGTTGATGACGAGGTAGACCACGCCCACCACGAGACCGACGCCCATGACGGCGGGCAGGTCGAGGGTGGTGGCGCTCTTGTAGGCGTACTGGCCGACCCCCGGCCAGGCGAAGACGGCCTCCACCAGCACGGTGCCGGACAGCAGGCTGCCGAACGCCAGACCGGCCACCGTGATGACGGGCACCAGCGCCGGGCGCAGGACGTACCGGAACAGCACCACGCGGCCGGGCAGGCCCTTGGCGCGGGCGGCGCGGACGTAGTCCTGCCCGAGCACCTCCAGCACGGCCGAGCGGGTGAACCGCGTCAGCAGGCCGATCGTGTAGAGGGCCAGCACGAGCGCCGGGGCGGCCAGGTGGCCGACGGCCGAGGAGAACACGTCCCATCGGCCCGACAGCAGGGCGTCGACCGTGTAGAGGCCGGTGACCTGCGGCGGCGGGGTCATCCCCGGGTCGATGCGGCCGCTGCCCGGAGTGATCTGGAGCCGGAAGAAGAACACGTAGAACGCCATCAGCGCGAGCCAGAACGTCGGCACCGAGATGCCGACCAGGCTCAGCACCCGGAGCACGTGGTCCGCGAAACGGTCCCGGCGCAGCGCCGCGACCACCCCGAAGCCGACGCCGAGGATCAGTGAGACGACGATCGCGGCCCCGGCCAGCTCCAGCGTGGCCGGCACGGACTGGGCGAGGTCGTCCAGCACCGGGCGGTGACTCTGCTGGCTCGTCCCGAGGTCGCCGTGCAGCAGCCCGCCGAGGTGTGCGAGGTACTGCTGCGGCAGCGGCCGGTCGAGGCCGTGGTCGGCCCGCCACTGGGCCACGATCGCCGGGTCGCCGAGCGCCCGCTGGCCGAGGTTGGCGGCCACGGGGTCGCCCGGCACCAGGTTGGTCAGCACGAAGGTGACCAGCGTGATCCCCACCGCCAGCAGCAGCGCCGTGACGATCCGCCGGACCAGGAACCGGGCGAGCGGGCTGCGCACCGCCCGGTTCCCCGTACGCCGGCTACTTCGCGCCGAGGTCGGCGACATTGATCGTCCACACGGGGTGGTACTCCACGCCGGTGACGGAGGCCGCCGTCACGATGTTCTGCCCGGGCTGGATCAGCGGCATGAACGGACCGGTCGCGTTGAGCTTCTGCTGGAAGTCGGTGAACGCCTGCTTGCGGTCGTCGTCGGTCACCGCGGCGCCGGCCTTGTCGGCCGCGGCCTGGACGTCCTTGTCCGCGCCCGCCTTCCAGCCGGACCGCAGGCCGACCAGCTTGCCCGGGGCGAACGACAGGTAGTTGCTGGGGTCGGGGAAGTCCGGGCCCCAGTACCACAGGCCCAGCTCCTCCTTGCCGTTGCGGTAGTTGTCCAGGGCGGTGGTGACCGGCGCGGGGGCCAGCTCGACCGTGATGCCGACCTCCTTGAGGTTGGCCTGGATGCGCTCGGCCAGCGGCTGGAAGGACAGGCCGTTCACGGTCAGCTCGCTGGGGTACTCCAGCGTGACCTTGGGGTCGGCCACGCCGCTCGCCGCGAGCGCCGCCTTCGCGCCCTCGACGTCGCGGGCGGCCGCCTGGTCGGCGGGGAGCGCGCCGAGGAACATCGACGGGATGATGCCCGAGGCCTGCGTCGAGCCCTCGCCGGCCAGCTCCAGCAGGCCCTGGTAGTCGATGCCCTTGCGCAGCGCCTCGACGAACTTGGGGTTGGAGGTGACCTTGCTGACGCCCGGGTCCTGGTTGGCGAGCAGGAAGAACACGTACGCCGAGGCGGTCCGCTTGACCTGCAGGCCGCCGGAGACGCCGGAAACCTGGTCGCCGGACAGGTTCAGCGCCACCTGGCTGTCGCCGCGCTGCACGTTGAGCTTCTGCGTGGCCGACTCGACGTTGCGGATGACGACCTTGTCGTAGTACGGCTTCTTCGCGCCCCAGTACTTGGCGTTCGCCTTGAGCACGACCTGGCTGCTCACGTTGAACGACTCGATGGTGTACGGCCCCGAGCCGGCCGAGGCGGAGTTCAGGTACTGCTCGGCCTTGTCGTTCGGGTCGTTCGTCGCGCCGTTCTCCTTGGCGACCTTCGAGTTGAGGATGCCGAGGGCCGGGTTCGGGAGGATGTACGGCAGCGCCGGGTTGGGGGTCTTCGACGTCAGCGTGATGGTCGTGTCGTCGGTCTTGGCGACCTCCACGCCGTCCAGCAGGAACGACGGCGTGCCCTTCATGTCGCGGACCCGCGTGAGGGAGAACACGACGTCGTCGGCCGTCACCGGGGAGCCGTCGGCGAACGTGGCGCCCTGCCGCAGCTTGAGCGTGAGCTCCTTGCCGTCGGGCGACAGCTCGTACGACTCGGCGAGCGACGGCACCGGCTTGGTGACGTCGGAGCCCTCGAACGTGAGAAGCGTGTCGTAGGTCGCCTTGTCGACGATCAGGCCGGTCGGCTCGTAGGTCCGCCCGGGGTCCGCCGTCTTGAGGTCGAACGAGGTGTCGATCACGAGCGTCTTGCCCGCGGCGCCGCTCTGGGTGCTGCTGGACGAGCCGCCGCCGGAGCAGGCCGCGAGGGCGAGGGCGCCGGTGAGCACAACCGGCAGCAGGCCGGCCCTCACCTGCCACGAACGGGTCGTCATTATGTGTCCTCCGAAAACAGGCCAACTCGTGGCCGTATGGACGTTTGGTCGCCGATCGTCCAGGATTGTGCTGCAGAAAGTCCAGCTCATGAGGCCGAACCGAGACGAATCTCCCGTGGAGGAAGAACCAGTGACCGAAATGTCAAGCAACTCGGGGTCCGGAGGCGGGGCCGCTGGACGGATCGGCATCGGCCTGGAGCTGGATGCCACCCACCTGAAGATCCTCGAGGTGCTCAGAGAGAACGGGCGCGTCTCGGTGTCCGCGCTCGCCGAGCGGGTCGGGATCTCCCGGGCCAACGCGTACACGCGGTTCGAGGCGCTGCGCGCCGACGGCGTGATCAGGCGGTTCACGGCGGAGATCGACCATCAGCGGGCCGGCCTCGGCATCGTCGCGCTGATCTTCGTGACCGTGCGCCAGCAGATGTGGCGGCAGTTCCGCGCCCAGCTCGCGCAGATGCCGGAGGTGGAGTACTGCGCCATCACCACCGGGCAGCACGACGCCATGATCCAGGTCAGGATGGCCGACGTGGCCGAGGTGCACGCGATGGTCACCGAACGCCTGGCCAACATCCCGGCCGTCAAGGCGACCGAGACCGTGTTCATCCTGGACGAGGTGCTCAGGCGCCCGTACGTGCTGCCGAGCGATCACGAGCGGGAGCGGGGCCGGGGGACCTCGCGGCGGCCCGGCTCCGCCCCCTCGCCGGAGCCCGAGCAGGGGCAGGGGCACGGGCAGGGGCTGCCGCTCGGCAAGATGCGGTTCGTCGGGGCGGCCGAGGGCCGCGCCGCGCTGCGCGACGAATCGTAGGTTTCAGACCACTTCGGCGCAGATGCTGATGTGGGTGGTGTCGTCGTCCTCGAACTGGAACTCCTCCACCAGGCGCAGCCGGCCGTCCCCGGCCGTCTCGATGCGGCTGGCGCCGCGGCCGCTCGCGCGCTCGCCGGTCTTCAGCAGGTGGACGTAGGAGATCTCGATGCGGTCGGCGTCCCGCGTGCCGACGAACCGGCCGTGGACGACGGTGTCACCGGTGTATTGCCCCCAGATCACGCCGCCCGACTCCTCGTACGCGAACTCGGTGGGCGCGTCGGCGTTCACCTCGCTGGCAGTGGAGCTGATCATGACGAAGCGGCGGCCGTTGAGCAGGTCTGTGTCGTTCACGAGTTCGCATCGTGCCGTTTCGCACGAGATTCGCAACTCGCTCTGGACGTTCCGTTCACCGGGCCCCGGCCGGGCGTGTGATCCGTCCAGGACACACGCCGCGGCCGGGCCGCGGGGCGGACGGCCGTGTCAGCGGCCGACGATCTCGGCGAGGGCCGCCAGCGCCGCGCCCCGTGCGCCCGCCATGTCGAGGTCCTCCACCAGCGTCACGGTGGTTACCCGCCGCTGCTCCTCGCGCAGCAGGGTGTGCTCGCGGACCTTCTCGAGGAACCACTCGCGGAAGTGCGGGGCCGCCTCCACCACTCCGCCGCCCAGGAAGTACGCGTCCGGGTCGGTGAAGTTGGCCGCGATGGTGAACAGCCTGCCGATGGCCATCGCCTGCTGTTCGAAGACCTTGAGCGCGAGCGGGTCGCCGTTCTCGGCGTAGCCGCGCAGCAGCTTGGCGGCCTTCCCGGCGGACCCGGCCCGGTGGAGCTCGTGATCGGGAAAGCGAGTCAGCCAGTAGGGCAGCAGGTTCTTCTCGATGCCCGTCAGCGAGGCCACGCTCTCGGCGTCCCCGACGAAGCCGCAGTTGCACTCGGGCAGCGGCTGGTCCTCCTCCAGCAGGCCCTGCAGGGGGATGTGGACGTGCCCGAGCTCGCCGGCCATCCCCGCCGCGCCCTTCACCACGTGCCCCGACTGGATGACGCCGCCGCCGAGGCCGGTGCCGACGATGGCGGAGACCGACGAGTGCTGCCAGGCGTCGGGCCCGAAGCGTACGTGATGGGAGTAGAGGGCCGCCGCGTTGCCGTCGTTGTTGTAGACCACCGGCACCCCCAGCCGGGACTCCAGGGCCCCCCGGAAGTCGAAGCCGAACCACCCGGGATCGACGAAGTTGGTCGCGCCCTTCGAGGAGATCACGCCGTCGGCGCTGGCCGGGCCCGGGGTGTCCAGTCCCACCGCGCGCACCGTGGAGCGCGGCGTGCCGGTCAGCTCCAGCACGTTGTCGAGGGCGAGGAGGAGCTGCTCGACCGCGACCTCAGGACCCTCCCGTACGAGGCTGGGCGTCTCCACCATCCGGTCCACGAGGAACCGCCCGGAGGCGTCGAGAACGGTCGCGTTGTTGCTGGTGCCGCCGTTGTCGAGCCCGACGACGACCCAGGACCCTGCATCTGCCATTGGGGGATGTCCTTTGCGTTCGTGCGTGTCAGTGCGAAGACTACGAGAGCCGGCGCCCGCGGGCACCGGTCGGGGCGCAACAGGCGGGAGGCGTGCCGCGCGGGGGCGCGCACGGTGAAAGATTCAGTTCGGGCCGCGGCCGTCTCCGCTCGTCTCCGGCGGCGGCGGTGCCCATGAGCTGCGCCGGATGCCGCCGTCGGCCGGGCGGTCCCGCCCCGGCGCCGAGGGCGTCCGTTGACCGGTCAGGCGACCCGGAGAAAACATCTGCGTCCGGGGGCCGCAGCGTCGCGACCCGTCTGTCCCAGGGCCCGCGGCCCGAGCGCGCGCGCCTGCCCGAGACTGCCCGCCCGTCCGTGCCTGTCCGGCGGGCGCGGCGCGGGCCCGGGCGGCGCGCCGAACGAGCGGATGCGCAGAAATCGAGGTACGCATGAAGCAGTTCCGTCCTGTCCGAGGGGTTCGCCCCGGCGCCCGTGGCCTGCCGGGCTCTCCGGCGGCGCGCCTGGTCGCGGCGCTCGCCGCGCTGGTCGCCGGTCTCGTGGTCGTGCTGGTGCCCGGCACCGCCTCCGCGGCCCCCGTGTGCAAGGTGGACTACACGACCAACCAGTGGCCGGGCGGCTTCACCGCGTCGGTGCGGCTGACCAACCTCGGCCCGGCGGTCAGCGGATGGACGCTGCGCTGGACGGCGGGCACCGGCCAGCAGATCACCAACGCCTGGAGCGCCCAGGTCAGCCAGTCGGGTACGGCGGTGACCGCGGTCAACGTCGGCTACAACGGCTCGCTGGCCACGGGCGGCACGACCGACTTCGGGTTCCAGGGCACCTGGTCGGGCAGCCTCACGACGCCGTCCGACTGGTCGCTGAACGGCGTGTCGTGTGACGGCGGCGGGGTCTCCCCGTCGCCCTCGCCGACGCCGTCCCCGACCGTCGACCACTCGCCATCCCCGTCACCGTCCCCGTCCCCGTCACCGTCGCCGTCACCGTCGCCGACTGTCGACCACTCGCCGTCCCCGTCACCGTCGCCCTCCCCGTCACCGTCGCTGTCGCCCACGCCGTCCGGCTGCTCGGGCAGCGGCCTGGTCGTCTGCTCCGGCTTCGAGGACCAGTCGGGCACGCCGTCGGGTGAGTGGCAGGTGACCACCCCGAACTGCTCGGGCAGCGGCACCGCCACGATCGACTCCACCACCGCGCACAGCGGCGGCAAGTCGCTGCGGATCAACGGCGGCGGCAACTACTGCAACCACGTCTTCGCCTCGAGCACCAAGAACGTCTCCGCCATCTCGCCCGTGGTCTACGGGCGCATGTGGGTGCGGCACACCACCGCCCTGCCGGCGAACCACGTGACCATGATCACGATGGCGGACTCCAGGGACGGCGGCAAGGACCTGCGGATCGGCGGCCAGGGCGGCGCCCTCCAGTGGAACCGGGAGTCCGACGACGCCACGCTGCCCGAGCAGAGCCCCACCGGGGTCGCGCTGAGCAGCCCGCTGCCCGTCAACCGCTGGGTGTGCCTGCGCTTCCAGGTCGACACCACGAAGCAGGCGATGCGCACGTACCTGGACGACCAGGAGATCAGGGGCCTCACGGTGGACGGCACACCCACGCAGGACGTGGACGCCCAGTGGCTGCGCCGATCCACCGCGCCGCGGCCCACGACGCTGCGCCTCGGCTGGGAGAGCTACGGCAGCGACTCCGACGTCATCTGGTACGACGACGTGGCGCTGGGATCGAGCCCGATCGGCTGCTGATCACCGCAGGTCAGGGGTAGATAGCCGGGTGTCCGCCAGATGCGGTCAGGCTCGACCGTGGTCCCGTTTTCGTCCGGCGCCCGGCCTTCCGAGGGGAGGCCGGGCGCCGTATCCGAGGGGAGAGGGACATGACCGACGTGCAGCACCCGATGCCGGAACTGATGAAGGAAGGCGACGTCGTCGACCTGCTCGTCCGCCAGCACGCGCTGATCAGGGACATGTTCGACGAGGTGGAGCACACCGCGCCGGGCGAGCGCCGTGAGCCGTTCCGGCGGCTGGTGCGCATGCTGGCCGTCCACGAGACGGCGGAGGAGGAGATCGTCCACCCCTACACCCGGCTGCGGGTGGACGGGGGGACCGGCGTGGTGGCCGACCGGCTCAAGGAGGAGCGCGAGGCCAAGGTGATGCTCAGCAGGCTGGACGAGATGGGCCCGGAGCATGCCGGCTTCATGGCCGAGCTGGACAGGCTGCGGATGGCCGTGCTCGCGCACGCGCGGGCCGAGGAGCGGTACGAGTTCACCAGGCTCCGGGCCGAGACGACGGCGGCCGAGCGGCGGGCGATGGCCCTCGGTGTCCGGGCCGCCGAGGCGATGGCGCCGACCCGCCCGCACCCGGGCGTGGAGACGATGACGAGGAACCTGCTCCTGGGCCCGCCCGCGGCGATCATGGATCGGGCGCGGGACCTGATCCGCCAGGCGCTGCGCAGGTAGTAGCAGGCCTGCGAGCCCCCGGCTCGGGCCCGCGCACGTACGGACCCGAGCCGGGGGTTCGCCCGGTCAGTGGGTGCGCAGGCTGTAGAGAGGGTGGGCGCCCTCCAGCTCCAGGCGGTACTCGTCGCCCGACTTGGCGCGGTTCTCGTCGATGACGCGCTCGCTGGGCGGTTCCTCCCCGCCCATCAGCTGCTCCTGCCAGCGCTGGAACCGCTCGTGGGCCTCCTGGACGTAGCCGGTGCCCAGGGTGGTGTAGTCGATTTGCGTGGAGATCAGCTCCCGCAGGTAGTCCTTGTTGGGCTCGAACGTCACCGGCTTGGGCAGCGCCGGGGCCAGCAGCTGCTCCGGGTCGCGCCCGTCGTGCCGGCGGAACAGCTCCGCGGCGATCCGCAGGTGCTCCAGCTCCATGTTGAGATGCAGCTCCCAGATCGTCTTGACCTTCGGGTCGGACTCGGTCTCCATGAAGGAGTGGTAGAGGTAGCACTCGTTGTACTCGTGGTTGAGCAGCTGCTCCCACCACGTCTCGCCCGGGTCGACCAGCGACTCGTAGTGCGTGACGTGCTCTTCCTCGATCAGCCCGATCTCCTGGTAGAGCTGCCGCGCGATCGGCTCCATGTACGTCGGGCCGACGTTCATGTAGAAGTTCATCGTCTGCTGCTCCGCGGACATGACGGTCAGCGCGTGCAGCTTGGAGATCGCCTGTGCGGTCTCGCGGTTGTAGTGCTCACGGACGTTGTCGGCCGGGTGGCGGTGGTGCATCTTCGTCGGCCGGCCCGGCATCACCTCGGTCACCCGGTCGACAATCTTCTCGGCCTTGCGGTGCTCGATCATCTCGTACAGGTTGGCGTAGCGGTACAGGTGATCGAAGTCCTCCAGCACGCCGAACTGGTAGGCCTGCTTGAGATAGGGGTCGGGCTCCATCCGGGCGACCCAGGCGGTCAGGTCCACCGCCACCTGCTCGTAGGCGATCGTCGTCTCCAGCACCGAGGCCAGCCCCGGCAGCAGCCAGTTCACCGTCCTCTGCTGCTGTGCCTCGATGTAGCGCACCTCCGCCAGCCGCTGCCTGACCTCCAGATCGGAGTGGTGCCGGGCGAGATGATGGCTGAACATGATCGCCTCGATCTCGATGCCGTTCATCGTGATGATCCGGCACCGGGTGTAGGGATCGGCGCGGTCGGGGTCGATCGGCGTGACATTCAGCTCGCGCCAGTTGCGCAGCTGCCGATCCAGCGGTATCCCCCGCTCCTGCAGCGGATTGAACGTCATCTCGGTGCTCCTCCCCACGATTGGCGCTGGGCGTACCCAAGCCGCGGAATGCGACAAACGTGGACATTCGGAGCTTTGCCCGAGATTGTCATCCGGCCGCGAGGGCCACCCGTCAGCCCGCGGACGACGTCCTGGAGTGCGGGTCGCCGACCCTTTTCGACTGCGGTGAGCCCCGCTCGCGCAGGAAGATCGCGAGCAGGACCATGGAGGCGACCGCGAGGAACTCCGACTGCCAGTTCTGCAGCGTGCGGTTCCAGAAGTCGGCGGAGGTCACGTAGCCGCCCCAGCCGACCGGGTCCTCCAGCCGGGCGGGCTGCTCGTTGTTGTACGCCGCGAGGCCCGCGACGGACTGGGCCAGCCAGGCCAGCAGGAAGAGCAGGCCCATCGCGATGCCCAGCGAGTGGCTGAACACCGTCCGCCGCCAGCCGTCCGCCGCCGCCCACGCGGGGGAGCCGGGCTCGGCGTGCCGGCCGGCCTTCTGCTCGGCGTCGGTCTCCAGGCCCTCCTCGCCCCGCTTCTTCGACTCCGGCGAGCCGCGCTGCACGAGCCAGACCGTGATGAGGATGTAGAGGAAGAACTGCAGATACTCCGACTGCCAGTTCTCGGCTACGTCCACCGCGAAGGCCGACGAGGTGACGTAGTCGGCCCAGGTCACGGGGGAGCCGCCGCCCGCCACCCGCTCCTCGCTGAACGCCGCCGCGCCCGCCGCCGACTGCCCGGCGAGGCTCAGCAGGAACAGCAGCAGGAAGCACAGCGCGAGCGCGTTGTCCCTGATGAGGCGCTTCACCGCCACTACCTCCCCGCCAGGCCGACGACGATCGCGTAGGCGAGAACCAGCACGACCGTGACCAGCAGCACCGCGTAGAGCGTCCGCGCGCCGTTCACGCCTCCACCTCGCATTCGTGCGGCTGTCCCGGCCGGGGGTCGCAGCCCGCGGCCCGCACCCGCCGGCCCTCGGGGAACCGGTGCAGGAAGAGCGTGTCGCCGTCCACCCGCACCCGCGCCTCGTCGCCCCACACGTCGACGCCGCGTACGGCGCCCGTGCGCAGGCCGGCCGACACGATCTGTCTCTCGCAGTCGTCCAGCGAGCGCGCCGCCTCGGGGGCCAGGAGCAGACATGCCTGGCCTCCCCGGCCCTGTCCGGCCGCGGACAGGAAGCGCTCCGCCGTCGCGGTGACGGACGCGTCGTCCGCGGACGCGCACCCCGCGGCGACGAGTGTGAGGCAGACGACCGCCGTTGCTCGAATGCGCGACTACCGGGGGGACGGAAGTGAAACCTGCACACAGTTTTCGTCAGGCAGATGGGATTATTCGTCGGTTACGCGTAATATGGGCGATTCCGGAAGGAGTTCCGGGTGGGGTCATCTCACCAACGGAGGTGGGATCCTTGCACGACTTCCAGGTGTCGGTGGCGCAGTCGCCCCCCTTCACCCTCATCACCCTCAGCGGTGAGCTCGATGTGCTCACGGTCCCCGCGCTGCGCGAGCAGGTGGCCCCCCTCCTGGCCCGTCCCGCGACGCGCATCCTGTTCGACCTGGAGAGGCTGCGGTTCATCGACAGCGCCGGCATGCGCGTGCTCATCGACGCCTGCGTCCGCAACCCGCCCAAGGACGGAGACGGCGCGGTCTGCGGGATGAGCCCTCAGATGCGCCACCTGTTCTCGCTGCTCGGCCTCAGCTCGCGGCTCACCATGTATCCGACCCGCGCCGACGCGCTGCGCCGTTCGGTGGCCGAGCCTCCCGACGCGGCTCACATGAACTGATCGCCCGGCGTGTGCCCGCGGCCGGTAGCCGCCGGGCCGAGAGCACCCGCCCCGCAGGCCCGGCATCCGGCTCATCACATGATCGTCTGCCACCAGCCGTCCACCGGCGGCGGGTCGTCGACCGTGACGCGCTCGCCCGGCCGCGGCACCACGAGGCGCACGTCGCGTGCCTTGGCCTCCCGCCACAGCTGGTCGACCGGGTCGTTCCAGGCGTGCGGCGCGAGCGAGAACGTGCCCCAGTGAACCGGCAGCAGCACCCGGGCGCGCACGTCGAGGTGCGTGAGGATCGCCTCCTCGGGTGTCATGTGGATGTCCGGCCAGCCCTTGCTGTAGGCGCCGATCTGGACCACCGACAGGTCGAACGGCCCGTACGTCTCGCCGATCGCGGCGTACCCGTCGAAGTAGCCGGAGTCGCCGGTGTAGAAGACCCGCCGGCGCTCGCCCGCGACGACCCACGAGGCCCAGAGGGTCTGGTCCCGGCGGAACCCGCGGCCGGAGAAGTGACGGCCGGGGGTCGCCACGAACCGGAGACCGGACACCGTGGCCTCCTCGTTCCAGTCCAGCTCGATGATCCGGGACGCGGGCACCCGCCAGCGCTCGAGATGGGCGCCGACCCCGAGCGGCACCAGGAACGGCGCGGACTGCGTGCGGACCAGCAGGCGCACCGTGTCCATGTCGAGGTGGTCGTAGTGGTCGTGCGAGATGACGATCGCGTCGAGCTCGGGCAGCTCGTACACCGGCACCGGCGGAGGGTGCAGGCGGCGCGGCCCGGTGAACGACGCCGGGGAACACCGCTCGCTCCACACCGGGTCGAGCAGCACCCGCCGCCCCTCGATCTCGATCAGCACCGAGGAGTGGCCGTACCAGACGGCGTCGAGGTCCTCACCCTGGGACGGGCCGGGGGTCATCAGGGGAACGGGGAGGCGCGGCCTGCGCGGCGTCCGGCGGAGGAACTCGCGGGCGACCTGCTTCCTGGTCCCCGGCGGAAGGACGGGACTGGGCGTCGTGTTGCGGAAGGCGCCGTCACGGAACTGTTTCGAGCGCCGCACCCG
Source organism: Microbispora sp. H10836 (assembly GCF_012999525.1). Lineage (NCBI taxonomy): Bacteria > Bacillati > Actinomycetota > Actinomycetes > Streptosporangiales > Streptosporangiaceae > Microbispora > Microbispora sp. H10836. The sequence continues at coordinate 128,565 of NZ_JABBWU010000014.1, read as the reverse complement.
ACTCGCCCGCTCGCCCGACGGCCGCCCCCCCAGCGCGGCGGGGACGTTCCGCACCGCCCACACCGCCGCCGCCAGGGCGGCCGCTCCCGCGACGAGCCCCACGCGACGGCCCAGGTCACTACTTCTCGAACCACCGGTCTTCAATGGCAATCTCCCTTGCTGGGTTCTGCCGATCAGACTAGGCAATCGCCGCACCGGTGCGCGCCGACGGCGCCTTGCCTGTGGACAACCCGTCAGAGGAGACTGCCTTTGAATGAAAGCATGCAGACCGACCGGCCCGGCGCGGGCCGGTGAGGCGGGGGAGATGAACACCGGCCACAACGCGGACGACGGCCCGGGCGGCCACCTCGGCAACCTCGGCGGCCGTGACGTGCCCGGCGACCGTGACGTCCTCGATGTCCTCGATGTCGTCGGCGACTTCGGCGACGTCGACGGCGAGGCCGCGTCCCGCCTGCTGCGGCTGTTCGAGGGGCACCGGCTGACACCCGTGCAGCGCAGGATCGCCCACTGCCTCGCACGGCACGCCGCCGAGGCGCCGTTCCTGTCGAGCGTCGAAGTGGCCGAGCTGGCCGGGGTCAGCCAGCCGTCGGTGACCCGCTTCGCGATGGCGCTGGGCTACAGCGGATACCCCGGCCTGCGGCGCAGGTTCCGCGAGCTGGGCGTACCGCCCGGCCGGGGACGGGACGGGGCCGGCCGGAACGGGGAAGACGCCGGACCGGACGCGGGCTCTTCCGCGCCCGCGGTCGCCCCTCGGCTTCCCGGCGGCGGCGGGGACGGGCAGGCACCCGAGGATCACGGTCCTGGCCTCGACTCGGCGACCGGCCCGGGCGGCGAGTACCGGCGGGCCGTGCTGGCGGAGATCGAGAACCTGCGCGCCCTGGCCCGGTCGCTGGACGACCCCGGGCCCGTCGCCGAGGCCGCCCGCCTGCTCGCCGCATCACGGCCGCTTCCGGTGCTGGGCCTGCGGGCCGCCGCGGCCCAGGCCGCCGGGTTCGCCTACTTCGCGGCGAAGATCCACCCCGACGTACGGCCCCTGCACGAGGCGGGGTCGCTCCTGGCCGACCGCGTCGAGCAGGCGGCGGCGGCCGGGGCGACGGCCCTGCTGTGCTTCGCCCTGCCCCGCTACCCGGCCGAACTGGTGGACGCTCTCCGCGCCGCCCGCGCGGCCGGGCTGAACGTCGTCACGGTCGCGGACCGGCGGGTGCCGTCTCTCGCCGGTCTGTCGCACGTCCTGCTCACCGCCGCCGTGGGCACGCGTCTGGTGTTCGACACGGCCTGCGCGCCGATGATGCTCGGCCGGGTGCTGCTGGAGGCCATGTGCGACGAACTGCCCGGGGCGCAGGCCCGCCTGGAGGCGTTCGAGGCGTCGGCCGCGGCCCGTGGGGTATTCCTCATTGACTGAATCTATTCATTCATTCAGGATGAATGGAACCATGCGCCGCGGGCGCGGGTGAAGGGAGGATTCGTGGCTGACGACGGCGACAGCGCCCTCAACCGGGCTCCCGACCGCGCACCCGTCCGGGCTCCGCGCGGCGGCACGCTCAACACGCGCGGCTGGCAGCAGGAGGCCGCGCTGCGCATGCTGATGAACAACCTGGACCCCGAGGTCGCCGAGCACCCGGAGCGGCTCGTCGTCTACGGCGGCAGCGGCAAGGCGGCCCGCGATTGGCCGTCGTACGACGCCATCGTGCGCGAGCTCACCACCCTGCGGGCCGACGAGACGCTGCTGGTGCAGTCGGGCCGGCCGGTCGGCGTGATGACCACCCACGAGTGGGCTCCCCGGGTGCTCATCGCCAACTCCAACCTCGTCGGCGACTGGGCGACCTGGCCGGAGTTCCGGCGGCTGGAGCGGCTCGGGCTCACGATGTACGGCCAGATGACGGCCGGCTCGTGGATCTACATCGGCACCCAGGGCATCCTGCAGGGGACGTACGAGACGTTCGCGGCGGTCGCGGCCAAGCGGTTCGGCGGCAGCCTCGCCGGGACGATCACCCTCACCGCCGGGCTCGGCGGCATGGGCGGCGCGCAGCCGCTCGCGGTCACGATGAACGGCGGCGTGGCGATCTGCGTCGACTGCGACCCGCGCGGCGTCGAGCGCCGCATCGGCCACCGCTATCTCGACGTGCGGGCCGAGAGCCTGGGGGAGGCGCTGCGCCTGGCGTACGAGGCCAGGGACGCGCGCCGCCCGCTGTCGATCGGGGTCGTGGCCAACGCCGCCGAGGCCGTGCCCGCCCTGCTGGCCGGGGGCGCGGAGATCGACGTCGTGACCGACCAGACGAGCGCGCACGACCCGCTGGCGTACCTGCCGCTCGGCGTCGCGTTCGAGGACATGACCGCGCTCGCGCGCAAGGACCCCGAGGGGTTCACCCACCGGGCGCGCGAGTCGATGGCCCGGCATGTCGAGGCGATGGTCGGCTTCCAGGACGCCGGCGCGGAGGTGTTCGACTACGGCAACTCGATCAGGGGCGAGGCGAGCCTCGCCGGCTACGCGCGGGCGTTCGACTTCCCCGGGTTCGTGCCCGCCTACATCCGGCCGCTGTTCTGCGAGGGGAAGGGCCCGTTCCGTTGGGCGGCGCTGTCCGGCGACCCGGCCGACATCGCGACGACCGACCGCGCGATCCTCGATCTCTTCCCGGACAACGAGCCGCTGGCCCGGTGGATCAGGATGGCGGGGGAGCGGGTGCGCTTCCAGGGCCTGCCCGCGCGGATCTGCTGGCTGGGGTACGGCGAGCGCGACCGGGCCGGGGAGCGGTTCAACGACCTCGTCGCTTCGGGGGAGATCTCCGCGCCCATCGTGATCGGGCGCGACCACCTCGACTGCGGCTCGGTCGCCTCGCCCTACAGGGAGACGGAGGGCATGCTCGACGGCTCCGACGCGATCGCCGACTGGCCGCTGCTCAACGCCATGGTCAACGTGGCCTCCGGCGCGTCCTGGGTGTCGATCCATCACGGAGGAGGGGTCGGCATCGGCCGTTCCATCCACGCGGGGCAGGTCACCGTCGCCGACGGCACCGCGCTGGCGGGGGAGAAGATCCGCCGGGTGCTGACCAACGACCCCGGCATGGGCGTGATCCGGCACGTGGACGCAGGGTACGACCGGGCCGCCGAGATCGCCCGCGAGCGAGGCGTACGCGTCCCGATGACCGGGGCGGGGCCGGCCGATGCGGACGCCGATGCCTGAGGGAGCGGCGCGGGTCCTGCCCGAGGAGGTGGCGGACGGCTTCCGCCGCATGTGGCGTGACCTGCTCCCCGTCGGCCGGTACGACGCGACGGGCGGGTACCGCAGGCACGCCTGGACGGCGGCGGACGCCGAGTGCCGGGCCTGGTTCGCCGGGCAGGCGCGCGAAAGAGGCCTGACGTACGAGATCGACCGCAACGGCAACCAGTGGGCCTGGCTGGGCGATCCCGCGGCCGGGAACGCCGTGGTGACCGGCTCCCACCTCGATTCGGTGCCCGACGGCGGGGCGTACGACGGCCCGTTGGGTGTCGTGGGGGCGTTCGCCGCGCTCGACGCCCTGCGGGCGCGCGGCCTGCGGCCGGAGCGGCCGCTGGCGGTGGTGAACTTCACCGAGGAGGAGGGCGCCAGGTTCGGCCTTGCCTGCCTGGGGTCGCGGTTGATGACCGGCGCCGTCCGCCCGGAGACGGCCGGGGCGCTGCGGGACGCGGACGGCGTCACCCTGGCGGCCGCGATGGAACGGGCGGGACGCGACCCGGGGGCCGCCGGGCGCGACGACGAGCGCCTCGCGCTCGTCGGCGCGTTCGTGGAACTGCACGTGGAGCAGGGCCGCCACCTCGCCGGCACGCCGCACCCGGTCGGCGTCGCCTCGGCGATATGGCCGCACGGCCGCTGGCGCTTCGACTTCCACGGGGAGGCCAACCACGCCGGGACCACCCGGCTGGAGGACCGGCGCGACCCCATGCCGGCCTACGCGGCGGCCGTGCTGGCCGCTCGGGCGGGCGCCGAGCGCCTGGGGGCCCTGGCCACCTTCGGCAGGGTCAGGATCGAGCCCAACGGCACCAACGCCATCGCGTCGATGGTCACCGCGTGGCTCGACTGCCGGGCTCCCGACGCCGCCCTGCTGGACAGCCTCGTCGAGGAGACGGCCCGGGCGGCCGAAGGGGCCGAGGTTACCCGGGAGTCCTACACGGCGGTCGTGGACTTCGACGCGCCACTGCGGGACCGCGTCGCGCGCGTCCTCGGCGGCGCGCCGGTGCTGCCCACGGGGGCGGGGCACGACGCCGGCATCCTCGCAGGAGAGGTCCCGGCGGCCATGCTGTTCGTGCGCAACCCCACGGGTGTCTCGCACTCGCCGTACGAGCACGCCGAGGAGGCCGACTGCCTCGCCGGGGTCGCCGCCCTCGCCGCCGTCCTGGAGGACCTGCTCGCTCCGGCCGCAGACGGCCCCGGCGCGGCTCTCTGAGCGCACCGGCGGCTGAACCCCCCGGCGCGAGTTGCCCAAGCTGGGTGCCAACTGGGCGAATTCAGCCTTTTGGTGCTACCAGTGCTTGTTTGCTCCCTGATGGGTGACTGAGGCGTTTGATGCCTTTAGCGTGAGAACCAGGGTCCAGATCCAAGGTTCGATGGATCGATTCGAGCTCCGTGTACTCGGACGTCGTCCGCTTTCTCAGCACGGAGCCGACGGAGGGATTCCCATGTTCAGACACGCATTGGCTGCTGCCGTCGTGACGGCTTCGGCCCTCGTCGTCCCTGTCACGATGCAGACGCAGCCCGCCAGCGCGGCCGGCACGACCGAGCAGGTCATCAGGCCGTCGAGCACGGGGGACTGCCCGGGAGGCGAATGCCGCAGGCGCCACCGTCACCGTCACCATCACCGTGAACATCACCGCCGCCACCATCCCGGGCAGCAGCAACAACAGCAGCAGCAAGGAAGAGGCCAGCAGCAACAGCAGCAACAGCAGCACGGCCGAGGCGGTCAGCAGCAGCAACAGCAACAGGGCCGGGGAGGTCAGCAGCAGCAACAGCAGCAGTGACCGAATGACCGGCCATCGTTCCTGATCGGCCCTGTGCCCCGCGTCCATTGCCTCGCGGGGCATTTTCGTCGCCGGTCCCGGCGCACCGAAGGCGGGCGCCGGGAGCGAGCAGGCGGGTGGACCGGGAGGGCGTCAGCGGGATCGGCGGTCACCTGAACGGGGAGCGAGCAGGCGGGTGGACCGGGAGGGCGTCAGCGGGATCGGCGGTCGCCGGAGCCGGGGTCGCCCAGGCCGGCCCGGCGCAGGGCCTCGGCCATGGCCCCGCCCTGCGGCGCACCGCCCGAACCCCGCCCGCTGCCGCGGCCAGACCCGCCTCTGCCGCCCTGGTTCTGGCCGCCCTGGGTTTGGCCGCCCTGGTTCTGACGGGGGGAGTTCTGGCGCGGCTGGCCGCGCCGGCCGCCCTGCCGGTCGCCCCGGGCCTCGCCGTCCGGCCCGCCCCTGCGGCCGTTGCCCGTCGTCTCGTCATCCAGGCGCAGCGTGAGCGAGATGCGCTTGCGCTGGAGGTCGACGTCGAGCACCTTGACCCGGACGATGTCGCCGGGCTTGACCACTTCGCGCGGGTCCTTCACGAACGAGTTCGACATCGCGGACACATGGACCAGGCCGTCCTGGTGCACGCCGATGTCGACGAACGCGCCGAACGCGGCGACATTGGTGACGACGCCCTCCAGGATCATGCCGGGCGACAGGTCGGAGGGCTTCTCGACGCCGTCCTTGAAGGTGGCGGTCTTGAACGCCGGACGGGGGTCGCGGCCCGGCTTCTCCAGTTCCTTCAGGATGTCGGTGACGGTCGGCAGGCCGAAGGTGTCGTCGACGAAGTCGGACGGCTTCAGCGTGCGGAGCGCCGAGGTGTTTCCGATCAGCGTGCGCAGGTCGCTCTTGCTGAAGTCGAGGATGCGGCGCACCACCGGGTACGCCTCCGGGTGGACGCTGGAGGCGTCGAGCGGGTCGTCGCCGCCGGGGATGCGCAGGAAGCCCGCACACTGCTCGAACGCCTTCGGGCCGAGCCGCGGTACGTCCTTCAGCCCGGTCCGGGAGCGGAACGGGCCGTTGGCGTCCCGGTGCGCGACGATGTTCTCCGCCAGTCCGGAGCTGATGCCGGAGACCCGGGTCAGCAGCGGGGCGGACGCGGTGTTGACGTCCACGCCCACCCCGTTCACGCAGTCCTCCACCACCGCGTCGAGCGAGCGCGACAGCTTCACCTCGGACACGTCGTGCTGGTACTGGCCGACGCCGATGGACTTGGGGTCGATCTTGACCAGCTCGGCCAGCGGGTCCTGCAGCCGCCGCGCGATCGATACCGCGCCGCGCAGCGAGACGTCGAGACCGGGCAGCTCCTGCGAGGCGTAGGCCGACGCGGAGTACACCGAGGCCCCGGCCTCCGACACCATGATCTTGGTGAGGTGCGGCATGTGCTTGACCAGCTCGGCGGCGAGCTTGTCGGTCTCCCGCGACGCGGTGCCGTTGCCGATGGCGACCAGCTCCACCTTGTGCTCGGCCGCCAGCCGGGCCAGCACCGCGAGCGACTGGTCCCACTGCCGCCTGGGCTCGTGCGGGTAGATCGTCTCGGTGGCCACGACCTTTCCGGTGCCGTCCACGACCGCGACCTTCACCCCGGTGCGCAGGCCCGGGTCGAGGCCCATGGTCGGCCTCGCCCCGGCGGGAGCGGCGAGCAGCAGGTCGCGCAGGTTGGCCGCGAACACCCGCACGGCCTCCTCCTCGGCCGCCTGCCACAGCCGGGTGCGCAGGTCGATGCCCAGATGGACGAGGACGCGCGTCCGCCAGGCCCAGCGCACGGTGTCGAGCAGCCACTTGTCGGCCGGGCGGCCCTGGTCGGCGATGCCGAACCGCCGGGCGATCCGCGCCTCGTAGTCGTTCGGCTCCTCGGCCTCCGGGTCGAGGGTGAGCGCGAGCACCTCCTCCTTCTCGCCCCGGAACATCGCGAGGATACGGTGCGAGGGCAACCGGGTGAAGGGCTCGGAGAAGTCGAAGTAGTCGGAGAACTTGGCGCCGGACTCCTGCTTGTCCTCCCGCACCTGGGAGACGAGCCGCCCCCGGGACCACATCCGCTCCCGCAGGTCGCCGATGAGGTCGGCGTCCTCGGCGAAGCGCTCGACCAGGATGGCCCTGGCGCCCTCCAGCGCCGCGGCGGCGTCGGCCACGCCCTCGCGCACGTATCCCTCCGCGGTCGCCTGGGGGGTCAGCGACGGGTCGGCCAGCAGCGCGTCCGCCAGCGGCTCCAGCCCCGCCTCCCTGGCGATCTGCGCCTTGGTCCGGCGCTTGGGCTTGAAGGGCAGGTAGATGTCCTCCAGCCGGGCCTTGGAGTCGGCCTCCATGATCCGCGCTTCCAGGGCCTCGTCGAGCTTGCCCTGAGAGCGGATCGAGTCGAGGATGGCCGCCCGCCGCTCCTCCAGCTCGCGCAGGTAACGCAGCCGCTCCTCCAGCGTGCGCAGCTGGGCGTCGTCGAGCGCACCGGTGGCTTCCTTGCGGTACCGGGCGATGAACGGCACCGTCGCCCCGCCGTCGAGCAGGTCGACGGCCGCGGTGACCTGGCTCTCGCGCACGCCGAGCTCTTCGGCGATCCGCTGCTGAATGGACGTCGTCACGATCCTGATCCGCCTTCTTCCGGGAGGGCTCTCATTCTGCCGGATCCGCCGGGTCCCCTCACGCCACCTGTGGACAACCTCCGCCGGCGCCGGGCGATCACCGGGCACTCGCGCGGTTCCGCCTGCATACGAGGACCACGCCTCCGGCCGCCCTGTCGTGCTGATCCACGGGTACCCGCTCGACGGCCGCTCCTGGGAGAAACAGACCACCGCGCCCGCCGCCCATCCGGGCCTGCTCCGCAGCCGGTTCCCGGCGATGCGCGGCGCGGGCGGCGCTCACGATTGCCGGGCGGGGCGGCTCAGCGCGCGGTGAGCCTCTCGTACAGGCCGAGACCGGCCGGCAGCAGGAGCGCGAGCGTGAGCAGGCCGTGCGACGCGAACCACCGTCCGCCTCGGGAGGGCTCCTCCTTCGCGGGAATCTCCAGAGCCGGACGGCCGAGCGTGATCTCCGGATGGTGCGCAAGGTAACCGGTGGGGAACGTGGTCACGGTCCCGCAGCCGCACCCGGGGCAGGTCATCCCTGACCAGGGCGGCTGGACGGCCACCTCGTCCCGGACCCACACGACGACGTCGTTGCCGTGCTCGTCGCACCTGCGGTGGACGACGTACTCCTCCTCCCAGACCCGCAGGCAGTGCAAGCACTCGAACGGCCACGTCTCCCTGGTGCTGATCCCCTCCCGCACCGGTACCACCCCCGAACTCAAGACCCCTCTACGAGTCTCGACACCGGGCGAAACCACTGCAAGTGGGGCCAAGGCCACGATCGGTAATGATTGCCCAGCCGGACGGGCGTACCCCGGGATCCGTCAGACCACTTCGAGCAGCTCGTCGACCACGCCGAGCGCCAGCGTCTTGTAGCCCACGGAGTCGAACAGCACCGTGATCCGGTCCTGCTCACGGCTCATCACGATCCCGTGCCCCCACTCCGCGTGCCGTACGTTCGCGTGCATGGGGAACGGCCCGTCGCCGGTCTCCGGCGGGGTCACGGTCCCGGAGCGGCAGGTGTCGCAGTCGCCGCACGACCGCTCGTACGGCTCGCCGAAGTACTCCAGCAGGAAGCGGCGCCGGCAGCCGGTCGTCTCCGCGTAGCCGCGCATCATCTCCAGCCGGGAGTCCTCCATCCGGTGCCGGAGATCGTCGATCTCCACTGCGCGGGCGGCGGCCTCGTCCGGCGGCGGGCCGTCCGGCGCGTAGTGCAGGGCGCCACCGTGGCTGACCTCGACCGCGCCCGCCCGTTCCAGCAGGTTGACGTGCGAGGTCAGCCTGGCGGTCCCGATGTCGAGGAGCTCGCGCAGGTCGGCGGCGGCCACCTCGCCGCCGTGCTCGTGGACCAGCGTCGCGATCCGCCGCATCAGGTTCTCGTCCGCCCGGCCCCCGGCGAAGAACTTGCGCAGCCCCAGGTCCTCGGGCCGGTAGAACAGCACGGTCTCGGCCGGGTTGCCGTCCCGGCCCGCCCGGCCGATCTCCTGGTAGTACGCGTCGAGCGACTCGGGGGGCGCGGCGTGCAGCACGTAACGCACGTCGTGCTTGTCGATGCCCATCCCGAAGGCCGAGGTCGCCACGACGGTGTCGAGGTCGTCGTCCTGGAACCGCTCGTGGATGCGGCGGCGTTCCTTCGCCTTCATCCCCGCGTGGTACGCCTCGGCCCGGCGGCCGCGATCCTTCAGCAGGTCGGCGTACTCCTCGGCCTGGCGCCGCGTCGCCACGTAGACCAGCCCCACGCCGTCCAGCCCGGCGGCGTGGTCGGCCAGGGCCCTGCGCTTGTCGTCGTCGCTCGTGAACCGGTGGACCTCGAGATGCAGGTTGGGCCGGTCGAATCCCCGCACGATCTGCTGGGCCCCGATCAGGCCGAGCGACTCGACGATCTCCTCGCGCACGGTCGGCGCGGCCGTGGCCGTCATCGCGATCACCGGGGGATGGCCCAGACGCTCGATGACCTTGCCGAGCCGCAGATACTCCGGCCGGAAGTCGTGGCCCCAGGTGGACACGCAGTGCGCCTCGTCCACCGCGATCAGGGAGGGCCGGGCCTCGGCCAGCCGCTCGACCACCTCGGGCTTGGCGAGCTGCTCCGGCGAAAGGAACACGTACTCGGCGTCGCCCGCGCTGACCTGGTCGAGGCCCGCCTCGACCGAGCCGGCCGAGTTGACCGCGACCGCGCCCGCGGCCCCCGCCTTGAGCAGGCCCATGACCTGGTCGCGCTGCAGGGCGATGAGCGGCGACACGACGATCGTCGGGCCTTCCAGGAGCAACCCGGGCACCTGGTAGACGGCCGACTTGCCGCCGCCGGTAGGCATCACCAGCAGCACGTCGCGCCCCGCGAGCAGGAGCTCCATCGCCTCCTGCTGGCCGGGACGCAGTTGCTGCCAGCCGAAGGCGTCCCTGGCCGTGGCCCGCAGGCGCCTGCCCCTGCGTCCGAACCGCCGGCCGAAGCGGCCCCCGGCCCAGCCGCCGGCCCAGCTTCCCGACCAGTCCCGCGACCAGCCGCCCCCGGCGCCGCCGAGCCTGTCACCGGGTCGTCCGCCGGACAGGCCCCCATACCTCTGCCTGACGCTCATGCCATCGCACTCCCTCGCCCGAACGGCCTGCAACTACCCCCGGGGAAAGGGTCGAACCGGAATAGGCCGGGCTGCCCCGTCCACCACTTCCCGCTAGGCGTACGGCGGACGCCCACGACGCGGTCGAGCCGGGCGTGGTCGGCGCGGTGCTCGTGGACGTCGCCCCCGAGTGAGGCCCCGAGTGAGGCCCCGAGTGAGGCCCCGAGTGAGGCCCGGAGTGATGCAGGAGTGAGGCGGGAGTGGGCCCGGGAGGCGGTGGATCTTTCCCGGGCGGGCGGTACCGTCGGGAGCATGCGACTCGGAGTCCTGGACGTCGGTTCCAACACGGTGCACCTGCTGGTCATGGACGCGCATCAGGGTGCCCGGCCCCTCCCGGCGTTCTCCCACAAGGAGGAGCTGAGGCTGGCCGAGCACCTCGTCGACGGCGACAGGCTCAGTGAGGAGGGCGCGGCGCGGCTCGGGGCCTTCGTGCGTGAAGCGGCCCGCATCGCCGAGGACAAGGGCGTGGAGGACCTGGTCGCCTTCGCCACTTCGGCGGTGCGCGACGCGGTGAACGGCGAGGACGTGCTGGCGCAGATCAAGGCCGACACGTGGGTGGACATCCAGGTGCTGTCGGGGGACGACGAGGCCAGGCTGACGTTCCTGGCCGTGCGCCGCTGGTTCGGCTGGTCCTCCGGGCGGCTGCTGGTGACCGACATCGGGGGCGGCTCGCTGGAGATCGCCTCAGGCATCGACGAGGAGCCCGACGTCACGGTCTCCCTCCCGCTCGGGGCGGGACGGCTCACCCGTGACTGGTTCACCGCCGACCCGCCCGGCCCGGAGGAGCTCCGCGCGCTGCGCCGGCACGTGCGTACCGAGATCGGGCGGACCGCCGGGGCGGTCGCCAGGTACGGCAGGCCCGACCACGCCGTCGCCACGTCCAAGACCTTCCGCCAGCTCGCGCGCATCGCGGGGGCGGCCTCGTCGGGCGAGGGCCCGTACGTCAAGCGGACGCTGACGCATGAGGACCTGGTCGAGTGGACGGCACGGCTGGCGGCGATGCCGGCGGCCCGCAGGGCGGAGCTTCCCGGCGTGTCCGCCGGGCGGGCCGCGCAGCTTCTCGCCGGCGCGGTCGTCGCGGACGCCGCGATGGACCTGTTCGAGCTGCCGGTGCTGGAGATCTGCCCGTGGGCGCTGCGGGAGGGCGTGATCCTGCGCAGGCTCGACGGCCTGCCCATGGGTCGCCCCCCGCTGGCCGATCAGTAAGGTATGAGGGTCATCCAAACGGGGCAAGGCACCAATATCCGGCAATTTCCGTTCCCTCATGTGGCGGGTGGTGTTCCACCGGCCACCGGAGTGCCGTAATCGGGGTCGACCTCTGGAGGAATCTCAATGGTGGAGCTGCTGGGAGCCGTGGTCTCCCTGGCGGCGGTGGCGGTGCTGGTGCTCGCGGCGGTGGTGGCGATCGCGGTCGCGACCCTCGCCTGGCTGGGCGTGATGGCGGTGAGCACCGGGCGCGAGTCCTACGGGCGGGCCATACCCGTCCCGGCGGGCACGGGCACGGACGAGCGCGCGCGGGACTCCCGGGCCGCCGAGGCCCGGGAGACCGGTGCGTCCGCGAACCGGTCCGGTCAAGCGTCCGCGAACGGGTCCGGTCAAGCGCTCACGAACGGGTCCGCGAGCGGAGCCGCCAAGGGCTCCGTGATCGGATCCGCCGGCACGCCCGCGAACGGGTCCGGCAACGGGCACGCGAGCGGGCACCCGGCGGGCCGGGGCGCGAACCGGCAGATCCGGGCCGTCGCCGCCTCCGCGCGCCGCGTGTAACCGTCGCCGGTAGGCGAGGCCCACGCCGACGTCCCCGTCAGGTCTTCCCTGGCGGGGACGCCGTCGTTCCGGGCGGCGGGCACCCGGGCGGGGATGCCGTCAGCGGCTCTCCCGGTTCTGCCCGGACAACGTCTTGACCAGCTCGGTGAGGTGGGCGACCTGGGTCTCCAGCCCGCGTACGCGTGCCTCGAGCTCGGACAGGGTTGGGGCCTGGAAGCCGTCGGCGATCTGCCTGCTCATCGTTCCTCCCGAGCGGGACCGGCCGGGGGAGACCGGTGTAGGGGTGCAGGGCGTGAGGGTCGTGCGGGACGCTGATCTCTATTCCCCGAATACGTGATTTGGCACCTCTTCTCCTGGGGGAAGATGGAACGGTGAAGGTCGTCGTGCTGGCGGACACCCACGCGCCGCGGCGCTGGAAGTCCTGCCCGCCCGCAGTCGCCGGGCATCTGCGCCGGGCGGACCTGATCCTGCACGCCGGCGACGTCTGCACCGCGGACGTCCTGGTGGAGCTGTCCGCGTACGCGCGGGTCCACGCGGTGCTCGGCAACAACGACGGCCCGGACGTCGCGGCCTGGGGCGCCCCCGAGACGCTCGAACTCGACCTCGGCGGACTCCGGGTGGCGATGATCCACGACAGCGGACAGGCCGCCGGGCGGACCGCGCGGATGCGGCGCCGCTTCCCCGACGCCGATCTGGTCGTCTTCGGCCACTCGCACATCCCCATGGACGTGGCCGGCGACGGAGTGCGGGTGTTCAACCCCGGCTCGCCCACCGACCGCCGCCGCCAGCCGCACGGCACGATCGGCGTCCTCGACGTCGAGGGCGGCGTGCTCCGGCGGGCCGAGATTGTCCCCGTCACCTGACCTGCCTAAGGGCCGCGCGGCGGGGCATGGGGCCGGTATGAGAGAGAACAGACCACAGACCGACCCGCGTTCGCGGTTCGAGGACGAAGGCATTCCGGACCTGCAGGAGGGCACGCCCGGGCAGCAGCGGGCCGAGGACCCGCAGGAGATGCCGCTGCCCGGCGACCGGCCCCTGGGCCTCGACGAGTACGGCACCACGACCACGGAGATGCGCGAGGGCGAGTCCCACGAACTGCGTCTGTCCCGCGAGGAGCCGGACCTGGACGTCCGGTTCGGCACGCGGACCGGTCCCGGGGGCCGCGGCGAGGAGAAGGCCGGGGAGACCGGCGACGAACTGCTCGACTCCTCCGGAACCGAGGCCGACGTCCTCGGCGAGGGCGCCGACCAGCCGTACGAATGGTACGAGACCGGTGACGATGCGGGCGGATACGGGTCGGACGACCCGGCGGACTACGCGACCGTCAACCCGTCCCAGCCGGGCAGGTACGGCACCGGCGAACCCGGCCGGGCCGGACGGCTCGTCGATCCGGACGGCGGCATGGGCGTGGACACCGAGAAGGACCTGATCGCCGAGGACGTCGGGCCCGACCTCGGCGGCTACACGGCGGAGGAGCAGGCGATGCGCGTGGAGGACGAGACGCCGTAGGGGAGACGGCGGCGGCCGGGGGCCGGGCCGCCGTCGCCGCCGCGGGGGCGCGAGCGGGCGAGAAGGAGCCGCGAAAGGACCTCACATTGGTTACGCTGCCTCGATGGCGGGAGTTGAGGAGCCGCGGCACGAATGGCGGGTGCCGCGCGGAATCGTTGCGCTGAAGGCCGCGGGCACCGTGCTGTGCGGTGTGCTGGCGGTCGCCGGGGACGGCGCGCAGCTCTTCCTCGCCGGCGTGGCGGCCCTGGGGATCGGCCTGCTGACCGGCCGCGATCTGGTCGCGCCGGTGCGGCTCGCGGCGGGGGAGGACGGGCTGGTCGTCTCCGGGCTCGCCGGGCGGGAACGCATCTCCTGGAACGATGTGGACCGCATCCGGGTGGACTCCCACCGCCGCTACGGCCTCACGACCGAGCTGCTGGAGATCGACGCCGGCGAGCAGATCCACCTGTTCAGCCGATTCGACCTCGGTGAGCCGGTCGTCGACGTGGCCGAGACGCTCATGCGCCTGCGTCCCTGAGACGGCCGGTCGACCGGGGACGTCAGGGAATGAGCGTGCGATCGCACGCCGCGAACACTATGGTGCGAACGTGTCCACCTCCGCTCTCATGGGACCGGTCCTCCTCGGTGTAGGCGCGGGTTTCGGGCTGCTGGGAGGCGGAATCGTGCTGCAGGCCCGGCGCTTTCGCAGACGGGGACGCCGAGCCCAGGGGCAGATCGTACGCTTGCGGACGCGCCGGTCCCATCACACCACGATGTACTACTCCACGGTCCGTTTCACCACGGAGCAGGGCAGGCAGGTCGAGGCCGAGGCGCGGTTCGGGAGCAGCCCCCCGCCCGGGCGGCCGGGCGAGCACGTGCCGATCGTGTACGACCCGGCCCGGCCCGGGCGGGTGCGCGTCGACAGCGCCTGGAGCGACGGAACCCTGCACGGCGGCATCTTCCTCGCCGCCGGCATCGCCGCGTTCGCCATGTGGGCGGGGATGACGATGAACCAGGTGTCCTGACCCGACTCGCCGGACGGCGCCGGCCGTACGGGCCCGGAACGGTTCAAGCCGATCGCAAGCGCGGGGGCCTAAGGTCCGAGCGTGTCACAAAGCGCTCTCATCACCCTGATCCTTTCGGGCATCGGACTCCTCTTCGGCCTCATCGGCGGCGGCATCACGATGAACGCGAGGGAGTTCCGCCGCCGGGCGCAGCGCACCCGCGGCCTGGTCGTCGGGCTGCGGGCGAGCCGTTCCGACGACGGGACCGTGTACTACCCCACGATCCGCTTCACCACGATGTACGGTCAGCAGGTCGAGGCCGAGACCGCCTACGGGAGCAACCCGCCGCCCGCCCGGCCGGGTGAGGAGGTCACGGTGCTGTACGACCCGGCCAAGCCGACGCGGATCCGCATCGACAGCGCGGCGGGAAGCGGGACGCTCCTCGGCGGCGTCTTCCTCGCGGTCGGCATCGTGCTGTTCGCCGCGGGGGCGGGGGTGGCGCTGGCCCAGACGTTCTGAGCCGCGGTGTCCCCGCCCCCTCGGCGCGCCGTCATCCGGTGGCGCAGGCCGTCCCGTTGAGCGTGAACGCGGCGGGGGTGGCGTTGGCGCCGCTGTAGGACCCCTGGAAGCCGAAGCTCGCCGTGCCGCCGCCCGCGCCGATGGTCCCGTTCCAGGTGGCGTTGGACGCGGTGACCTGCTGGCCCGACTGGGTGACCGTCGAGTTCCAGTAGCCGGTGACCTTCTGGTTGCCGGCGTAGGTCCACTGGAGCCTCCACCCGTTGACGGGGCTCGACGACCTGTTGGTGATCGTCACGTCCGCGGTGAACCCGCTGCCCCAGTCGTTCACCTTGTACGTCACCACGCACCCGCCGGACGGCGCCGACGGGCTGGCGCTGGGCGACGGACTGGGCGACGGACTGGGGGACGGGCTGGGGGACGGGCTGGGGGACGGAGAGGGCGACGGTGACGGTGACGGGGAAGGGGACGGAGACGGTGAAGGTGAAGGTGACGGGGAGGGGGACGGGCTGGAGCCCGCGTAGGTCAGCCCGAAGCCGTACTCGAACAGCGCCTGCTTGCCGTCCCCCGCGTTGATCGGCTGCTGGTCGGCGCTGCGCATCCAGGTCATCGGCAGCTTCGCGGTGGGGGCGTAGTCGCCGAACAGCACGTCGGCCACGCCGCGCCCCTCGGTGCCCGGCAGCCAGGCCGCCACCAGCGCGTTCCACTGGTCGAGCTGACCGGCGATGTCCAGCGGCCGGCCGGAGACGAGCACCACGACCAGCGGCACGCCGGACGCCTTGAGCCGCTGCAGCGTGGCCAGGTCGGTCGAGTCCAGGCCCATCGACCCGGTCCGGTCGCCCTGCCCCTCCGCGTACGGCGTCTCGCCCACCACGGCGATCGCCGCGCGGTAGGACGAGTCGATGCCGCTGCCGTCGCGGTTGTAGGTGACCTGCGTGCCGGAGCCGACGACGTCGCGGATGCCCTGAAGGATCGTGGTGCCGGTGGTGATGTTCCCGGACGAGCCCTGCCAGCTGATCGTCCAGCCGCCGCTCTGGTTGCCGATGTCGTCGGCGCTCTTGCCGGCCACGAAGATCTTGCCGCCGCTCTTGCCGAGCGGGAGCACGTTGCCCGCGTTCTTCAGCAGGACCAGCGACTTGCGTACGGCCTCGCGGGCCACGGCGCGGTGCGCCGCGCTGCCCACGGTCGAGGTGTAGGAGCGGTCGGTCAGCGGCTTCTCGAACAGCCCCAGTTTGAACTTCTCGGTCAGGATGCGCCGGTTGGCGTCGTCGACCCGCGACATCGCGATGCGCCCGGCCTGCACCTCCTGCTTGAGCAGCGAGACGAACCTCTTGTAGTCGGTCGGCACCATCACCATGTCGACACCCGCGTTGATCGCCGTGGTGATCTCGTTAGCGGTGAAGCCGGTCTGGCCGTCGAGCTGGTCGATGCCCGCCCAGTCGGTGACCACGAAGCCCGTGAAGCCCAGCTCGCCCTTCAGCACGTCGGTGAGCAGGTACTTGTTGCCGTGCATCTTCACGCCGTTCCAGGAGCTGTAGGACACCATGACGGAGCCGACGCCCCGCTGCACGGCGGCCTTGAACGGCGCGAGGTGGATCGCGCGCAGGTCGGCCTCGCTCAGCTCGGTGTTGCCCTGGTCCTTGCCGCCCGTGGTGCCGCCGTCGCCCACGTAGTGCTTGGCGGTGGCGAGGATGGAGGCGTTCCCGGCCTTCTGGAAGCCGTCCACGATCGTCGTCATCTGGGTGACGAGCTGCGGGTCCTCGCCGAAGGACTCGTATGTGCGGCCCCAGCGGTCGTTGCGGGCCACGCACAGGCAGGGCGCGAAGGTCCAGTCGATTCCGGTGCCCGCCACCTCCTCGGCCGTCGCCCGACCGACCCGCTCCGCAAGGTCGGGGTCGCGGGCCGCCCCCAGCCCGATGTTGTGCGGGAAGATCGTCGCACCCACGACGTTGTTGTGCCCGTGCACGGCGTCGACCCCGTAGATCATCGGGATGCCGAGCGGGGTGGACAGTGCCTGGCGCTGGAAGTTGTCGTACATGTCGGCCCAGGACGAGGCGGTGTTCGGCGAGGGCGCCGAGCCGCCGCCGGACAGGATCGAGCCGAGCCGGTACGTCGCGACGTCGGAGATCGTCGTCAGGGCCGACCGGTCGGCCTGGGTCATCTGCCCGACCTTGTCGTCCAGCGACATCCTGGACAGCAGGTCGTCCACCCGTGTCGCCACCGGGAGGGCCGGATCCTTGTACGGGGCGTCCGCCGCCCGCGCGACCCTGCGATCGGCGGTGAAGACGACGCTCAGCGCCGCCGCGAGCAGCGCCACGAGCGCGGTGACCCAGACGGGCCTCAGCCGGGATGTCATGGTTCCTCCCTCGAAATTCCTGCCGACCGTAGGAATCGGCGGGAATTCGGGTCAATCGACACGACTCCCGGACACTCACCACCAGCCACGCGCGAGGAAACTTTCACGCCGCGCGGCCGGCCTCCTCGGGCACGCGGCCGCTCGACGGGTGAAGCCCGGCCGGATCCTCGGAGAACTCGATCAGGGGATCGCCGGTAGCACGCGTCAGGTGCGGCGGCTCTCGATGCCCCGGACAGGCCTCTTTACAACTACTCAGAAAACACCGCATGCATGGCTAAATGGGTGCAAAATTCCTAGACTCGGACATTACATAAGTAGCAACCCGCCACTACCACGATCGAACGGTCGTGGTAGTGGCGGGCCCAGCAAGGGAAGAGATATGCAATTTCGGACACGACGCCTCGGTTGGGTGCCTGTGGTCGCGCTAGTCGCGGCCGGTGGACTGTCGGCGGCGCCGGCGCTCGCCGAATCGCAGGCCGGCACGACGCTGGCTCAGACGGTGTCGGCTGCGCCGCACTGGACCAAGACGTACGCATGGAACGTTACAAAAACGGCCGACCCGGCCAGTCTGGACCTGGCTCCCGGTGAAACCGGTGACGTCACCTACGTGGTGGGATTGACCAGGGACAACGGCACGGAAGCCGCGTACATCGCGGGCCAGGTCTGTATCACCAACGGCGGCGCCGTCGCCACAGGGGGCCTGACCTCGATCATCAACGTCACGAAGCCGCCGAGCGCCACGGTCGTGGCCTCGACGCCGCTCGACACCTCCGGCCATCCGGTCCTGGCGCCGGGCGAGTCCCGCTGTTACGGGTACGAGGTAGCCGTCCCGTCGCCGCCTGAGGCCGGAAAGGCGTACAAGGTGTCGGCCGACACCTCGATCACCAACCACTCGGGACACCTGGGGACCCCATTCGGCCCGAACACGTCCGCCAGCTTCGGCTGGCCGTCGAGCATCACCCCAGTCCACGGCGAGGTGTCCGTGGACGACACCATGCAGGGGAACCTGGGAACGTTCGCCGGCAGCGCCACGACGACCTACACGCGTACGTTCAGCTGCGACGACGCCGGTGTGCGGACGAACACGGCGACCCTGACCCACACCGACGACAACACGGCGGGACCCTCCGCGACCGCGACGGTGGCGGTCACCTGCACCACTCCGCCGCCCGCGGGTTGCACGCTCACCATCGGCTACTGGAAGAACCACCCAACGGCCGTGGCGCCGATGCTGCCGGTCTGGCTCGGCACTCCGAACGGGCAGCTCAGCCATGAGGTGACCACCACGAACGACGCCGTCGCCATCCTGAACTTCAACGGCGCCGCCAGCAACGGCATCAACAAGCTGCGAGGACAACTGCTCGCCGCGAAGCTCGGCATCGCCGGCGGCGCGGACGGCTCCGCGGTGGCCGGCACCATCGCCGACGCGGACGCCTTCCTCGCCACCCACGTTCCGAGCAGCTGGAACTCGCTGAGCAAGGCCGACCGGAACGACGTCAACCTCTTGGCCACCACGCTCGACAACTACAACAACGGAATCATCGGCCCGGGTCACTGCGACGACTAGACCTGAGCACGCGATGTGGAAGGACGGCCGGGGCGGCCACGGGTGGCCGCCCCGGCCGCCGACGTCAGGAACGGGCAGATCGTCGTCCGTCTCGATCCGGCCCGACGCCGGCGACCGGCATCGACGATGTGCGAGACCCGCTCCCGCGGCGGCGCGGGCGGTCCGACCCCGGCGTTTCGGGGCAGGTCAGTAGTCATGGCACAGCAAGTCAGCGCCTTCGACGCGCAGTTTCTCAACTTCGAGACGGCCACCAACCTCGCGCACATCGCGGCGCTCACGATCCTCGACCCCTCCGGCAGGCCGGGCGGCGCGCTGACCCGCGAGGACCTGATCGCGCTGCTCAAACGGCGGCTCCATCTCGCGCCGCCGCTGCGCAGACGGCTGGTCCAGGTGCCCTTCGGACTCGATCACCCCTACTGGGCCGAGGACCGCGAGATCGACTTCGACTACCACGTACGCGACCTGGCGCTGCCTCCTCCCGGCGACGACCACAAGCTCGCCGAGCAGGTCGCCCGGCTGCACGCGGCACGGCTCGACCGGGGGCGGCCGTTGTGGGAGATCTACCTGATCCACGGCCTGGCCGAGGACAGGGTGGCGATCTACACGAAGGTCCACCACGCCGCCGTCGACGGCGTCACGGGGACCGAGGTGCTGGCCGCGCTGATGGACTTCGAGACCGAACCGGCCGACGCGCCGCTCCCGGCCGACGCGCCGCTCCCGGAGGCCGGGCCGCAGGAGGCCCCCGACGCGGTGGAGATGATCATCAGGGGCGTCGCGCGGGTGCTGGACAACCCGTTCGCCCTGCTGCGTTTCGTGGCCGAGGCGATGCCGCGGCTGGACGAGGTGCCGTTCGTGGCCCAGCTCCCGGGGGCGGGGCTGGTCTCGCGGTTCGTCCGCGGCATCGGCAGCGGAGCCGCCGAGAGCCTGCCGGAGCTGCCGCGCATGGTGGTGCCGCGCACGCCGTTCTCCGGGCGGATCACACGGCACCGCCGGTTCGCGTTCGGCCAGCTGCCGCTGGACGAGGTCAAGCGGATCAAGAACGCCTTCGGCGTCACCGTGAACGACGTCGTGATGGCGATGTGCGCCACGGCGCTGCGACGCTGGCTGGTCAAGCGCGACGAGCTGCCCCGTCAGCCGCTGGTGGCCGGCATCCCGGTCTCCACCCGTGGGCGGGCCGGCAACGGATCGGCCGCCAACGAGGTCATGCTGACCATGACCACCCTGCCGACGGACGTGGCCGACCCGCGCGACCGGCTGCTGTCGGTGAACCGCTCGATGCGGCTGATCAAGGAACGGCTCGCCGCGGCGCCGGCGGCCTGGCTCCTGGAGTTCAGCCAGGCGATGCCGGCCGCGCTGAGCGCGCTGGCGGCCAGGTCCGCCTTCCGGATCGCCTCGCGTGCGGCTCCCGCGATGAACCTGATGGTCTCCAACGTGCCGGGGCCGCAGACTCCGCTCTACGTGTGCGGGGCCAGGGTCACCGCGCTCTACCCCATGTCGGTGATCACGGACGTCAGCGGGGGGATCAACATCACCGTTTTCTCCTACGACGGCAGGCTCGGCTTCGGCATCGTCACCGATCGCGACATGGTGCCCGACGTGTGGGACCTCATCGACTATCTCGGGGACTCGCTGGCCGAGTACGGCGCTCTCGCCGGCCGGGCCCAGCGCCGTACGCGCAGGGCGCGGAAGCCGGCGGAGCCGGGTCGCGAGAATTTCCCGCAGACCCGTTGATCTTGTTCGTCCCGCGCCGGAGAGTGGTGGGGGGCGAAGGAGGACGAGGGTGACAGGGGTCAGGACGGCGCTGGTCATTGGGGGCGGGATCGCCGGCCCGGTCACGGCGCTCGCACTACGCAGGGCGGGGATCGAGGCCACGGTCCACGATGCGTACGAAACGCCGGCCGACGGCCTCGGCGGCTGGCTGCAGGTGGCGCCGAACGGCCTGGAGGCGCTGCGGATCATCGGGGGCGCCGACGCCGTGGAGGCGAGCGGCCGGCCGATCAGGCGCACGGTCATCGCCGACGGCCGGGGCAGGAAGTTCGGCGTGTACACCGGCGTGCCGGGCCTGCCGCCCGGCCACGTCCTGCGGCGCTCGGAGCTGTACCGCCTGCTGCACGACCACGCGGCGGCGCGGGGCGTGCGAGTCGAGCGCGGCAGGCGGCTCACCGGCGTCGAGGAAACGGACGACGGGGTGACCGCGCGGTTCGCCGACGGGAGCGCCGCGACCGCCGACGTGCTCGTCGGCGCGGACGGCATCCGCTCCACGGTCCGCACGCTCGTCGACCCGCGGGCACCGGGCCCGGCGTACGCCGGGCTGATCGCCTTCGGCGGCCGGGCGGACCTCACGGTGCCCGGCCCGCCGGACACCATGCACTACGTCTTCGGCCGGCGGGCCTTCCTCGGCCACTGGACCGGGCCGGACGGCCGCACACTGTGGTTCGGCAACCTCCCGCGACCGGAGCCGATGACCGCCGCGCAGGCGCGGGAGGTGCCCGCGGCGGAATGGCTGGAGGTGCTGCGCGAGGCGTACGCGGACGACGTGCCCGGCGGCGACCTGCTCCGGCACACCGAGGCCGGCGAGCTGTCCGCCCTGGGCGCGCTGGAGATCCTGCCCGCGGTGCCGCGGTGGCACCGCGGCCGGATGGTGCTGGCCGGGGACGCGGCCCACGCGCCCTCGCCCAGCTCCGGCCAGGGCGTCGCGCTCGCGGTGGAGAGCGCGATCCAGGTCGCCCGCTGCCTACGCGACCTGCCCGACGTGCCCGCCGCGTTCTCCGCGTACGAGAGGCTGC
The DNA here is from genome assembly GCF_012999525.1 of Microbispora sp. H10836. Lineage (NCBI taxonomy): Bacteria > Bacillati > Actinomycetota > Actinomycetes > Streptosporangiales > Streptosporangiaceae > Microbispora > Microbispora sp. H10836. The sequence continues at coordinate 106,892 of NZ_JABBWU010000014.1, read as the reverse complement.
GCCGGGACAGGGTGGAGAAGATCGCGGCGTCCGCGGCGAGGACGAACAGCAGGAAGGCGTCCGGTCGCGTGGCCCGGATGCTCATGAGCGTCACCGCGCCGATCGCCATGCGGACCTTCGCCACCTCGCGCAGGATGTTCGGCTGGATGCACGGCTACCGGATCGACTGGGACGAGATCGTCACGTCCTGACCGGTCACCGAGTGTCAGTGTTTCCGGTGCTTGTTCAGCGGGCCGGGGAGCGCGTCACGCGTGGAAGGCGCCGAGCGGAACGTGCCCGGCGACAAGGCCGGTTCCGCCGTCCGTGCCCAACCCGTCCGTGCCCAACCCGTCCGTGCCCAACCCGTCCGTGCCCAACCCGGACGTGACGCCGGACTCGGCTGGGGTCCCCGTGTCCTGGTCGCCCTCTCCCAGCGTCAGCGCGGCGATCCCGGCGGTGAGCAGCAGGGCGAAGACGGCGGCGATCACGGCGAACACGATCGACTGCCGGGACATGCCGGTGCGCGGCGGGAGCGTGGGGACGGGCCCCTGACTGGGGCCCCGCGTCCGCTGACCCGGTGGCGGCCGGTGAACGGGTGGCCGGTGAGCGGGTGGCTGCAGGCCGGGTGGCGGGCCCGGCACCGCGTTCGGCGCGGTCGCCGCCCGGCGTATGTCCTGACCGTGCGCGGGAACGCCTCCGCCGGGGCCGGTGAGCGCGTGCCCGGCCTCGGCGGGCCGTCCCTCCCCGGGACGCCGTCCGAGCATGGTGGGCCCGGGGGGAGACGGAGCGCCCCACTCCGGGACGCCGGCCGGGCCCCTCGCCCCGGGCGGCTCCGGCCCGGCGGACCGCGCGCCGTCCGCCGCGGCGGAACCGTCCGCGGCCAGGACGGCGAGCGCGTCCCGCAGTCCGGCGGCCGTACGGATCCGCTGGGCCGGATCGCTGGCCATGCCGTGACGCAGGACGGCGGTGAGCGCGGCGGGCACGCCGGGGATGTCGGGGATCGGCAGCCGGTGCAGCGCCATGATGGCCGCGACGTTCACCACGCCGCCGTCCGGGAAGCGCGGCGGCCTGCCCTGAAGCAGGGCGTACAACGTGGCCGACAGCGCGTACACGTCCCCCGCGGTCGTGGGCTCGGTGAGGTCGAACGCCTCCGGCGGGGCGTAGGCGGGCGTGAGCGACTCGCGCGTCACCGACACCTCGCCCCGCGCCGCGCCGCCCTGCCCCGGCATCGTGGCCAGCCCGAAGTCCGACAGCGCGACCATGCCGTAGGAGTTGACCAGGATGTTGGCGGGCTTGACGTCGCGGTGGAGGACGCCCAGGGCGTGGGCGGCGGCCAGCGCGTCGGCGATCTTGACGCCGATGTCGCGCACCTCGCGGGGGCCGAGCGGGCCGCCGTCGCGCAGCCGGTCGGCGAGCGACCCGTTGGGGCACAGCTCCAGCACCATGTACGGCCGGCCGTCCGGGAGGACGCCCGCGTCGTAGACGTCGGCCACGTGCGGGTGGCCGGACAGGGCGCCGGCGGACGTCACCTCGCGCATGAACCTGCGCCGGTCGCGGTCGGAGACGAGCACCCGGTTGTCGATCTTGAGTGCGACCTCCCGGCCCACCGCGAGCTGGCGGGCGCGGTACACGACTCCGAAGCCTCCCTGACCGAGGACGCCGAGCACCTCGTAGCCCGGCACCAGCGGCCCGCCCGCCTCGCCCACCCCGCACCTCCGACCCGGCGGAAACCGCGATCACAAATCCCGCGTCCGGCACATTACCGGAGTGATCGCCCATCGGCCCCGGTCTTGATCGGGGCGACGCGGGGAACGGACCCTATGCTGTGCTCATGACGGGGCTCACGACGGGCGGCACAGGGGAGCGCGGCCGGAGTCCGGAGCGGCGCAGGGACCTGCTCGACGCGGCCGACCGGGTCATCCGCAGGGAGGGCCCGCACGCGTCGATGGCCGCCATCGCGGCGGAGGCGGGAATCACCAAGCCCATCCTCTACCGTCACTTCGGGGACAAGAGCGGCCTCTACCAGGCTCTCGCGGAACGCCACACGCGTGTCGTGATCGACCTGCTGCGCCCGGAGTTCGCCAAGGCCATGGCCGACCCCCGCGTACGCGCCCGCGCCGCCATCGACGCCTACCTCGAGACCATCTCGGCCAACCCCAACCTCTACCGGTTCCTGTTCCACCGGGCCAGCGCGGAGGACAGTCGCACCCGCACGCGGATGGCCGCCATCGTGCGCGGCGTCGGCGAGGAACTGGGCGCGATGCTCGCGGAGGAGGGCGTCGCCGACCCGGTGCGCGCCCAGGTGCTCGGCCACGCGTTCGTCGGCATGGTGCAGGCGATCGGCGACTGGTGGCTGGAGAACCCCGGACTCGACCGCGGCACGGTCGTGGACAGCGTGGCCGACGTGATCGCCGGCGCGCTCAAGTCCTGACGCCGACGGCGCTGCCCGAAAACGCATCAGATAACGCCCAAAAGCGCTTAAGGGCCCCATGGCGGCCTTTGTTGCGCACGACGGGATACATCAATGTCATCCGGCCGGGGTAATTTAGTTGTCCTAACTAACGGTTCGTCCGTCGCTCGCCGCGCGGAAACAGGCCGTGCGCTGTGCGGACCTAGAGGAGGGGAACCACTCCGTGGCCGTAGCGAACCAGTCCCGGGCGGGAGCGACGCCGCAGTCGGCGCCGCCCTCGCGGTACAAATGGATCGCGCTGTCCAACACCACCCTCGGCGTCCTGATGGTGACGATCAACCAGTCCATCGTGCTGATCGCCCTTCCGGACGTCTTCCGCGGCATCCACCTCAATCCGCTCGACCCCGGCAACACGGGCTACCTGCTGTGGATGATGATGGGCTTCATGGTCGTCACGGCCGTGCTGGTGGTGATGTTCGGCCGCCTGGGCGACATGTTCGGCCGTGTACGCATGTACAACCTCGGGTTCGCGGTCTTCAGCCTCTGCTCGGTCATGCTTTCGCTGACCTGGATGGACGGCGACGCCGGGGCGATGTGGCTGATCGGATGGCGGATCGTGCAGGGCATCGGCGGCGCGCTGCTGTTCGCCAACTCCACCGCGATCCTGACCGACGCCTTCCCCGTCCGCCAGCGTGGCACCGCGCTCGGCATCAACTCGATCGCCGCCATCGCGGGCTCCTTCCTCGGCCTGGTCATCGGCGGCGTCCTGGCCCCGGTCGACTGGAAGGCGATCTTCCTGGTCTCCGTGCCGTTCGGCGTCTTCGGCACGATCTGGGCGTACGTCAAGCTGCGCGACAACGGCGTGCGGCGCCGGGCGCGGATGGACTGGTGGGGCAACGCGACCTTCGCCGTCGGCCTCGTCGCGCTGCTGGTCGGCATCACCTACGGCATCCAGCCGTACGGGACCGGCGTGATGGGCTGGGGCAACCCCTGGGTGATCGGCGCGCTCGCCGGTGGTGTCCTGCTGCTGGCGCTGTTCGCCTGGATCGAGACCAGGGTGGACGAGCCGTTGTTCCGGCTCGCGTTGTTCCGCAACCGCGCGTTCCTCGCCGGCAACGTCGCCAGCCTGCTCACCGCCCTCGGTCGCGGCGGCCTGCAGTTCATGCTGATCATCTGGTTGCAGGGCATCTGGCTGCCGCTGCACGGCTACAGCTTCGAGGAGACGCCCCTGTGGGCGGGCATCTACATGATCCCGCTGACCGTTGGCTTCCTGCTGTCGGCGCCCGTCTCCGGCTGGCTGTCGGACCGCTTCGGGCCGCGGATGTTCACGGTCGGCGGCGCCCTGATCACCGCGGCGAGCTTCTACGCCCTGATGGCCCTGCCGACGGACTTCGGCTACGGCGTCTTCGCGCTGCTCATCCTGGTCAACGGCGTCGGGTCCGGCCTGTTCTCCTCGCCCAACCGGGCGGAGATCATGAACTCGGTCCCGGCGGAGTCCCGCGGCGTCGGCGCGGGCATGACCGCGACCTTCCAGAACTCCTCGATGGTGCTGTCCATCGGCGTGTTCTTCAGCCTGATGATCGCGGGCCTGTCGCAGTCGCTGCCGCACACCATGCACGACGAGCTGGTCGCCCAGGGCGTGCCCGCCGCGCAGGCCGAGGGCATCGCCCAGCTGCCGCCGATCGCCGTGCTGTTCGCGGCGTTCCTCGGATACAACCCGTTCCGGGAGCTCCTCGGCGGCGTCCTGGACCGGCTGCCCGACGGCGGCGCCCATCTGACGAGCAAGGAGTTCTTCCCACACCTCATCGCGGGCCCCTTCCACCAGGGCCTGGTCATCGCCTTCTGGTTCGCCCTGGCCGCGTGTCTGGTGGCCGCCCTGTCGTCGCTGCTGACCGACCGGGTTCGCCGCAGGCACCGCGCCGCCGCCCACGAGTCGCTCGGCTCCGAACTCGCCGCGGTCGCCGGCGAGGCCGGTCTGGCCGGCAACGAGCTCGTCGTCCCGGACGAGGAGTTCGACGCCCGGCGGGCGGCCCGGGACGAATAGGCGCGCAGGCGCGGGCCGCCGAAGTACGCGTGCGGCCGGGGCGGGGACCGGACACGGCCCCCACCCGCGGTCGCCCCGGCCGTCGCCCGGCGGCGAGTCCGTCCGGCGGCCGGGTCACGTGGGAAGGGCGTCGAGAGGTTCGAGCACCACCACAGGGATGCGGCGCCGCGTCATCTCCTTGTACTTCTCGTAGACGGGGTGCCGCCGGCTCATCGTCCGCCACAGGCGGTCGTACTCCTCGCCGGTGGCCTCGACGGCGCGCACCGTGAGCACGGTGAGACCGCCGTCGCCGCCCACCTCGATCTCCGCGACGGGGTCGTCCCGCAGGTTGAGCCACCAGGCGGGAGTGGCGTCGTCGCCTCCGTTCGAGGCGATGACGACGAACCGCCGGCCGTCCCTGCCGTACCCGACCGGCCGGGTCCTGGGCAGGCCGGTCCTGCGGCCTCGCGTCGTGAGGAGCAGGACGGGGATGCCGCGCATGGTGGCGGGCCTGCGCCCGCCGGTTTTGCGGTAGCTGCGCACCTGCCGGTCGCAGATGTGCCGGATCACCCTGTTGAACAGACGGGAGCGTCGTGCCATGACCGCTCAGCTCCCGAAGACGAGCCGCTGGCGGCGCCGGTAGGAGGGCCGCGCCAGCGTCAGGAGCAGGCTGAGGATCGGCCCGGCCAGCGTGCGGATGTGCGCCATCTCCTCCGGGCTGGCGTACCGGTCGACCCAGGCGAGCTCGAAGCGCGGGTCGCCGCCGCCCTTGAGCGACTTCTCCATCGTCTTCCAGTCGGCCGCCGAGACGTACTTCTCGATGACCGGGAAGATCCTCCGCTCCTCCTCCTCGATGTGTTCGTCGATGAGCTCCGACAGCGTGCGCACCGCGGCCGCCAGGTCGGAGACGGCCTGGCCGCCCGCGAAGGCCCGCGCCGCCACGCGGACCCGCTCGAGCAGGGGGTCGAGCTCGGAGTGGTCGTCGGAGAGGTCGGCGAGGTCGACGGCGGCGCCCGCCGACCGCTCGATGACCGGCCAGACGATCTCGTCCTCCCTGCTGTGGTGGTGGTGGATCGCGCCGCAGATGTCCTCCGCGTAGCGGGCGACGGCGGCGGCGCGGGCGGAGTCCGCCCGCTGGCGTCCCGCCCCGAGGTCCTCGGCGAGCGCGCGGAGCCGGTGCAGGTCGCCGCGCATCGCGCGGTGGATGATGCGGATCCCGGTGAGGTCGGGTGTCTCCACGGTGAGCCTCCATGATGTCCGAATCGGTGTCGGAACCACGGTGGCGCCGCCCGCTAAACGCCTGTTTGGCGGCCACTTGGCGGCTCTGGCCTCACGGTTTCAGCGCGTCGGGCGCCCGCAGCACCTCCTCGCGCGCCCGCAGCGCCTCCTCACGCCAGTGCGGTGAGTCGAGCTGCCCGGCGACGCGGGCGGCGGTGGCGTAGTGCTCCGCCGCCGCGGCGGGGTCGCCCAGGTGCTGCGCCAGCCTCCCCAGCACGAGGCCGGTGGGGCCGAGCGTGATCGCCACCGTGTGCAGACCGACCATCTCCTCCCGGAACGGAAGGAGAAGGCGATAGCACTCCTCGGCCACCGCCCGGGCGCCGAGGGCCATCGCGTTGTCCGCGCGGAGCGCCACGTTGATCGTGTGGTAGACCCACCGCGTAGGCCAGCGGTCCACCGGCCAGGCCGACCGGGCCTCCTCGAGACGCCCGGCGGCGACCAGCGCTCTGACGTAGAACTCGTCGATCTCCCCGGGAATCCGGGCGCGGGCGTCGGCGAGCTCGGCCACCGACTCGTGCGCCCGGCCGCAGGCGAGGCGCACCACGAACCGGGCCAGGCTGCGGAAGGAGACGGCGTTGGGCCCTCCGGCCTCTCCCATCCGGTCCGACAGAACCGTGTAGGCCGCCTCGGCCTGCTCGAACTCTCCCTTCACCAGGAGGCGGAGGGCGTCGAGGAACGCGATGATGGCCAGGACGAGGCCCAGCTGGCCGCTCGTGGAGTATTCCACCGCCCGCCCGGCGTGCCGTTCGGCCGTGGCCCAGTCGTTGCGGCCGAGCGCGACCATGCACAGCGCGTGGTGGCCGAGCGTCTGGTAGCCGAGCAGCCCTTCGCGGGCGGAGACCTCCAGCAGCTCGTGCCCGACCGGCTCCAGTTCGTCGCGGCGGCCCGGCACGAAGGTCGCCCAGTAGCGTGCCGCGAGCGCCAGGCACAGCAGCCGGGGATCGGCGAGGTCGCGGGCGATCTCGACGGCCTCGGCGCTCGCGCTGTCGACGATCTCCTCGTCGTGGCCGCCCATCTCCTGCGCCAGGGCGGCGAGCAGCCGGCACCGCAGCTCGCCCGTCGCGGTGGGCAGGCAGGTGTGGATGGTCTCCACGATGTCGACGTCGAGCTCGTTGTCGTTCTGCCAGATCATGGGGGCGTCGAGGGCGACCGCCACGCGGGCGAGGGCCCCGACGTCGCCGAGTCGTCTGGCCAGCGCCAGGGCGCGTCCGCGGATGGCCGTGGCCCGGATGATGTCGCCCGCGCTCGCCCGCGCCGAGACCAGACGGCACAGCAGTTCGAGCCGGATGTCGTCCGAGGGCTCTGTCGCCAGTTCCAGTGCGTCGAGCGCGCCCTCCAGCAGGCTCGCCGCCTCGCTGTGGGCGTAGACGCCGGACGCCTGCGCCGCCGCCGTCCGCGCGTACCGCGCCGCCTCGCGCGCGGTGGCCGCCGTGGCGGCGGCCAGCGCGTGGTAACCGAGCGCGCCGACGTCGCCCGGGTGCACCCCCTCCAGCGCGGCGAGGACCTTCGCGTGCAGCCGTGTACGGCGCAGCCGGGGGATGTCCTCGTAGAGGGTCTCGCGGACGAGCACGTGGGTGAACCGCACCATGCCCGGAGCCGGCTCGGTGAGCAGCCCGGCGAGCACTCCCGCCTCCAGGCCGTCGAGGACGGTCTCCTCGTCGGCGTTCTGCACGGCGACCAGCACGTCGACATCGGCGTCCCTGCCCATGACGGCGGCGTTACGCAGGGTCGTCTGGGCGGTCGCGGGGAGGCGGGCGATCCGCCTGCGGATGAGGTCGCGGACCCCGGGTGGCAGCGAGCGGGCCGCCGCGGCTCCCTCCGTCGCCATCAGTCGCGCGGTCTCGGCCACGAACAGCGGGTTGCCGCCGGTCCGTTCCGTGACCGTGTGGACCGTGTGCGGGTCGGCCTCCACCCCGGAGCGCTCCAGCAGCAGGCGGCGGACATCGTCCTCGCCCAGCCCCGCGAGCGTCACGTTCTCCGCCGCCTGCACGGCCAGAGCGGCCCCCGCCGCCATCAGATGGTCGCCCGCCTCCGACGGCCGGTGCGTCAGGACCACCAGAACGGGGACGCCCGCCAGCCTCGCCGCCAGATGACGCAGCAGCTGCAAAGTGGCGTCGTCGGCGCGGTGGACGTCCTCCAGCACGAGCAGCAGCGGCCCCGGAACGCTCTCCAGGTAGTCGCCCACCGCCTGGGCCAGCAGGAACTGACCGGCGCCGGGGGAGTCCTCCCGCAACAGTGGCGCGAGCCGCGCCTCCGTCCCGGGGTCGGGGGGATGGACCGTGAACAGGGTCCGCAGGACCTCGGTCCACGCCCACGCGGGCGGCACGCCGCCGAGCGTCTCGGGGCACCGGCCGACCGCGGCCCGCCAGCCCTCGTCGCCGAGGCGCCGCAGCAGGGCGTCGGCCAGCGTGCTCTTGCCCGCGCCGGGGTCGCCGCCCAGCCAGGCCACGCGGAACCCGTGCCTGGCCTGCTCGGCGGCGGAGACCAGGCGGCCGAGCTCCGCCGTACGGCCGAGCATCCGAGCCGGCGCGGCGTCGGCCGGCGGTGCGGCCGATGACTGCGTGGCCGGGGATGGTGGGGCCGGCGGGGTGGGATTCACCGGCGCGGCGGCGGTCTTCGGCGCGTCGAGGGCTTCGCTGTGCGTGAGGATGCCGGCCTCGAGGGCGCGCAGGGCGGGGCCCGGGTCCATGCCCAGTTCCTCCGCCAGCTTGGCCCGGGTCCTGCGCAGCGCCGTCAGGGCGTCGGCCTGCCGCCCCGAGCGGTAGTAGGCGAGGGCCAGGAGACGTACGGCGTCCTCGCGCAGCGGATGGTCGGCGACGTGCCGCTCCAGCTCCGGCACGATCTCGGCGTGCCGGCCGAGCGCGAGTTTCGCCTCCGCGCGATACTCGGCGGCCAGCATCCGCGTCTCTTCCAGCCGGGCCGCCTCCGGCACCGCCCAGTCCTCGTCGCCGAACTCGGCGAAGGCGGACCCCTTCCACAGCGACAGGGCCTCGTCGAGCGTGCGCAGCGCCTCGGCCGGCTTACTCTCGCTGAGGAGACTCGACGCCGTGTCCATCAGTGTGGGGAAGCGCCACGCGTCCACGGCGTCGGCGTCGAGGCGCAGCACATATCCGGGTGGAGCGGTCACCAGGACCCTCGCCGGAGTCCGCGGCGCGCGGTCGGGTTCGAGGGCGCGGCGGAGGTTGGAGATGTAGACCTGCAGCGCGCCCAGGGCCTTCGGCGGGGGCTGGCCCTGCCACAGATCGTCGATGAACCGGTCGGTCGAGACCACGTGCCCGCCGGCGCAGACCAGTCTCGCCAGCACCGCCCGCTGGAGCGGCGGTCCGAGGTCGACCGGATGCCCGCCCACTTCGGCCCGAAACTGGCCGAGAACCCATAAGCGCACCATTTCGAGGAGAGCATAGGGATCGCTCCACGCCCCGGCATAGTCACAATTCCGGCAGCTCTTATAGGGGCGATCGAGCAGGACGACCCGGGTTGCCGGGGTCACAGGGCGGAGCCCGCGACCCGCGTGACGCCGCCTACTGCGATCCGGTCCTGCCCAGGGAACCGAAGACGAGCTCGACGAGCGCGCGGGCGATCGTCTCCGGATCGCCCTCGGCGCTCTCCGGCAGGGAGCCGCTGAGCCACAGGCCGGCGAAACCGTGGGCGAGCGACCACGCCGCGATCGTGGTCAGCCGGTCCTGCGCGGGGCTCGGCGACACCGTGCCCGCGCTGGTGACGAGCACGTGGGCGGCACGCTCACGCGCCGATCGCATCCCCGGATCGTCCGCGCGATACAGCTCCGGACGGAACATCACCTCGAAGTAGGGCCTGTGGTCGATGGCGAAGCGCACGTAGGCCACCCCCACCGCGAAGACGTCGTCCCCGGCCGCGCGTTCCAGGCTGTCGGCGAACAGTTCGAAGCCCTCGGCGGCCACGGCCGTCAGCAGTCCCGTCTTGTCGCCGAAGTGGTGCGCGGGCGCGGCGTGCGAGACGCCCGCACGGCGGGCCAGCTCACGCAGGCTCCATCCGGCCGGACCGGACTCGCCGATGGCCTGGAGGGCGGCGTCGATGACGGCCCGCCGCAAATTGCCGTGATGGTAGGCCGGCTCGTTGATCTCGCTCACCTCCGCGCTGGGCTGCCTCTGGGCGGCCCACTCTATCTTGACGTTGACAAGATACTGAACCTCCTCCAATCTAGCCAATGACAAGATTGGAGGAGGGATGGTTCCCTTCATCGCCCTCGTCGGGGGTTTCGCCGCCCTGCGGCTGCTGGGCCTGGCCGGCGTCGACATGCTGGACGGCTGGCAGCCCGCACTGCGCGGCGCTCTGGCGTTGATGTTCGTCTTCACCGGTGTGCCGCACTTCCTGCCCTCGTGGCGTCGGGACTTCGTCGCCATGATCCCCGCGGCGTTCCCCCGGCCCGCCCTGCTGGTCACCCTCACCGGGGTGCTGGAGCTGGCCGGCGCGGCCGGACTGCTGCTGCCGCCGACCGCGCCGTACGCCGCGATCGGGCTCGCGCTGCTCATGATCGCCATGTTCCCGGCCAACGTGTCGGCGGCGCGGCGCGGCCTCACCCTGGCGGGAAAGCCGGTGACTCCGCTGCCCGCACGCACCGCCCTGCAGGTGCTCTTCGTCGCCGCCGCCGTCGCGGCGGCCGTGTGAACCAGAGCCGATCACTGCCAGGCGCGCGGGACGCGCGCCTCGACGAGCCCCAAGGAACACGATCATGAATGCTCCCGGTACGGCCCCCGACGTCGACCACATCGATCACACCGTGCTCATCACCACCGACCTCGCCGCGGCGTCGGCCCGTTACGAGGCCCTCGGCTTCACGCTCAGCCCCGTCTCCCCGCATCTGCTCGCGGAGCGGCCCGGTGGCCCCCTGACGCCCACCTGCACCGCCAACCGGTGCGCCTATTTCGGGCAGTCCTTCATCGAACTGCTCGGCATCGTCGACCCGGCCGCCCCCGACCCCTGGGGCGTCCACCACCTGCGGGAGACCTACAGGGGCCTGCTGGTGACCCTCGGCTCCCGCGACATCCACGCGACGGCACGGCGGCTGCGCACGGCGGGGCTGGCCTCCACCGGGATCAGGGCGCTGGAGCGTGAGGTGCCGACCCCCGAGGGGCCGCGGACCGTACGCGCCGACAGCGTCCGCATCGACGCCGTCCACACCCCCGAGGGCGCCCTGCAGGCCACGCAGCACTTCACCCCCCAGTACGTCCACCAGCCCCGCTATCTCGATCACCCCAACGGCGCGGTCGGCGTGCACAGCGTGCTGCTGGTCGTCCCGGACGACGAGGTGGACACCCACGAGGAGCGCTATGCGAAGCTGCTCGACGCCGGCGTGTGGATCGAGGGCCCCAAGCGCGTGCTGTCCCTGCGGCACGGCCGAGTGGAGATCGCCCCGCGAGCCGCCCTCGACGACCTGCTGCCCGGGCACTCCCTTCCCGCAGTGCCCCTGCTGGCCGCCCACACCGTCGCCGTGAGGGACGTGACAGCCGCGCGCGGGCTCATCGAGGCCGGCGGGATCCCCACCCGGGCCACTCCCGACGGCTTCTACGTCTCGGCCCAGGACGCGTGCGGCGTCCCGCTCGCCTTCACGCAGAGCTGACGGCCCGGCGGCACCTCCGCCAGGGGGAGGCGCGCCGGGCACCGTCTGCGTCGCGGGGGTGGTGACCGCGGCTCAGCCGTACACCTGCTCAGCCGTACACCTGATCAGCCGTAAACCTGGGAGACCCGGCGCTCGTAGGCGCGGCGCCAGGAGAGCCGGTAGAGGATCCGCATGATCGCCGGGGCGGTCCTGAAGATGTGTTCGCGGTCGGCGGGGGCGGCCACGTCGACCAGCCAGGCGGCGAGCATCGGGAGGTCACGGCCGTGGCTCTTGCCGACCTTCTTGCCCGACTCCTCCCACCAGTCCGCGCTGACGTGCTCCCTGATCAGCGGGACGACCTCGGATTCCTCCAGGTCGAGGTGGGTGTTGAGCAGCCGGTCGAGCGCGCGCAGGTCCGTGGCGACCTCGCGGACGGGCCGGCCGCCGGCGGAGAGCCTGCCGATGACGGCGTCCATCTCCTGGTGGTCGGCCTCCAGCCGGTCCAGCACCGCGCGGGCCTCCGGGACGAGGCCGCGCAGCAACGGCCAGATCGCCTCGTCCTCCTCGGTGTGGTGGTGGTGCAGGGCGCGCAGCAGCAGCGCGAGGTGCTCGTCGACGACCGCGCGGCGCCGCTCGTCGCGGGGGTCGCAGCGGTCGAGGACCTCGGCCAGCCTGCCGAACTCGCGCCGCAGGCCGGCGTGGAAGACGAGGAACGTGACGAGGTCGGGAGCGGGTTCACCCGGTCGGCGCCGGGTCTGCGTCGGTGTTGTCATGGCCCCACGATGCGGGACCCGCCTTCACCGCGACTCAACGCCGGCTTGCGGCCCGCTCTCCGCCCGGTCGTCACCCGCGTACGGCCTCGCGTTGGGCCGCGATGCGCGCCGCCCACCAGGTCAGCCCGGCCGCCGCGCACCGCTTCCCGGCCGCCTCCAGGTGCGCCCGCGCCGTCTCCGGATCGGCGGTCCGGCCCAGGTGGGCCAGCCGCCCCAGGAAGTAGCCGACCGGCCCGGCGCAGAACGTCCCGGCCCCGAAGGCGATCCTGTCCTCGTACGGCATGAGCCTGCGATAGGTCCGGGCGCACGCCTCGTGGTCGCCCGCGACGATCTGGGCCTCGCCCAGCAGGCATATCCCGGGCAGTTCGCCGAAGTCACGCGGAAGCGCGTGCCAGCCCTGCTCGCGCGCAGCCGCGGCCGGCGCGCGGTCGCCCCGCCAGTCCCCGAAGAGCACGCCCATCACCTGCCGGTGGGCCGGGAAGGGGGAATACTGCTCCATCAACTCCTCGACGCCGTCGGTCTCCCGCATCGTGAACTGCCGGGCGAGCAGCGCGGAGGCGAGCACGGTGCTCGTGTACCAGAGGTTGAGCCGCTCGCCCGCCTCCGCCGCCGCGGCGTACGCCTCGCCCGAGCCGTCGAAGTCGCCCTCCAGCAGGCGCCGGGCGCCCGCGTACATGAACTGCTGGAACCGCGGCCAGGGCAGGTCGAGCCGCTGGACCAGCACGGCCGCCCGCTCGGCGGCCCGGTCGGCCCCGGCCACGTCGAACAGCTCCATCCGGGAACGTTCCCTGATCATGTGGCCGAGCAGTTCGAACCCGGGCGGCCCGAGCCGGGTGAGCTCCTCGCCGATGGCGTCGATCTCCGGTATGCGCTCCGGCAGGTGCACACCGAGGAAGCGCGCGTTGAGCGTGAACCCGAGCAGCTCCTCGCCCGCCTCGCCCCGCGCGACCAGGCGGCGGGCCATCGCCAGCGCCTCGGCGGTGGCCGTGTCGCACCGGGGATCGGCCGAGCTGTCGTAACGTTCCATCCCCAGGCAGCCGAGCAGCCGGCAGCGCAGCTCGGAGTCCTCCTCGGGCAGGGCGGCCAGCGCGTCCTCGATCCGCCGCACCACCTGCAGCTCCATGTCGCCGTACGCGTACATCTTCCACAGCGCGGGAGCGTCGAGGCTGGTCAGCGCGCGGGCGGCGAGCAGCGGATCACCCGGCCCGTCGGCCGCGAGCACCGCCTCCACCCTGGTCTGCCGGGCCGAGACGCCGTCGCCGGCGGCGAGCTGCGCGCGGACCAGCTCCAGCAGCAGTTCCACGTGCCCGGCCGGGTCCGCGCCGGGCAACGTCCCGTGCGCCTCGACCGCGCGCCGCCACCACTGCGCGGCATCCTCGTAGGCGTGCCGGCCGGCCGCCTGCCGCGCGGTGGCCGAGGCCCAGCGCACCGCGTCGGCCGCGGCGCCCGGCCCGGCGGCCAGCGCGTGCCTGGCGAGGACCGCGAGGTCGGCCCCCGGCCGTAGCCGGAGCGCCCGCAGCGCGGCCAGGTGGAGCCCGGCCCGGCGGCGCGGCGGGATGTCGGCGTAGACCGTCTCCCGGATGAGGTCGTGGGTGAAGCGCAGGTCCTCGTCGAGGACGCGGATGGCGGTCGCCGCGTCGAGCGCCTCGTCCACGTCCGTGCCCGAGGCGTCCCCGACGACCTCGGCCAGCAGCCGCCGGTCCGCGCCCGTGCCGAGCACGGCCGCCGCGTCGATCGCGGGACGGTACGGGGCGGGCAGGTCGAGCAGGCGGCGGCGCAGCACGTCGGCCAGGCCCTCGGGCACCCCGGTGAGCGCCCGCTCGATGCCCTGGTCCTCGGCCAGGCGGAGGGTCTCGCGGATGAACAGCGGGTTGCCCCGGGTGCGCTCGGCGAGCGCCGCCACGGCCGCCGCGTCGCGCAGCCCGGACATCTCGGCGACCGCGGCGGGGTCGAGCCCGGCCAGCGGCAGGCGGAGGGCGTCGTGCCGCCCGAGCAGGCCGAGCGCGTCGTGCACCGCGGCCGGCCCCTCGCCGGACCGTACGGTGACCACGATCGCGACCTTGCCGCGCAGCAGCATCGGGAGGTCGGACAGCAGGCCGAGCGACGCCGTGTCGGCCCACTGGAGGTCGTCGATCACCACGAGCAGCGGCCGGTCGGCCGCGGCCGTCCCCAGGTACGCCGCGGTGGCCTGGTGCAGCCGGAACCGGGCCTCGCCCGCCTCGGCCGGCCGATCGCCGGGCCGCGCGGTGTCGTCTCGACCGGCGGTCTCGTGTCGCGCGGCGGTGCCCTCTCGCGCGGTGGCGCCGTCTCGCGCGGTGTCGCCGAGCAGGACCCGCAGGGCGGCGGCCTGGGCAGGGGAAGGGGGCACCCGGGCCGTGAGATCCCTGACGACCTGCTGCCACGGCCACAGGGCGGGCGCGCCGGAGGTCTCGTGGCACCTGCCCCACGCGACCAGCCAGCCCTCGGCGGCCCGCCGCTCGGCGAACGCCTCCGTCAGCCACGTCTTGCCGATCCCCGGTTCACCGGAGATCGCCACGATCCTCGGCCTTCCGCCGGCCACGTCGCGCGCCAGCTCGCCGAGCCGGTCGAGCTGCGTGCCCCGGCCGACGGCCCGCCGCTCCGGCCGGTCCGCCCCCGGCGCCTCGACCGGTGCGGCGGGGCCCCGCCGCACGTGGCCGGGGCCGTCGAGGGCCGGGTCCTGGGCGAGGATCGCCTCCTCCAGCCGCCGCAGCGCCGGGCCGGGGTCGAGGCCGAGTTCGTCGGCCAGGCGGGCCCGGGCCGTACGCAGCGCCTCCAGGGCGTCCGCCTGCCGTCCGAGGGCGTAGAGCGTGCGGGCGAGCAGCTCCCACAGCCCCTCGCGCAGGGGGTGCGCGGCCACCAGGGCCTCCAGCTCGCCCACCACGTGCGGGTCGCCGACCCGCCCGGCCAGGAGCCGTTCCCGCGTCACGAGGTGGGCCTCGGCGAGCCGCTCGATCTCCGGCCGGAGCCAGGGCACGTCGCCGAACTCCTCGTACGGCATGCCGCGCCACAGGGCCAGCGCGCGTTCGGGCTCGCCGGCCTGGGCCAGGCGGACGAACTCCTCCGCGTCCACCTCGTGCGGCCCGAGCGCGTACCCGGGAGGGCGGCTGAGGAGCACGGACGACGGCGTGCGGGGAGCGCGGCCGGGTTCGAGCACCCGGCGCAGGGTGGAGATGTAGCTGTGCAGCGTGTTCTGGGCGCGCGGTGGCGGCGCGCCGTCGTACAGATCGTCGAGGATCGCGTCCACCGACACGGTCGCGCCCCTGGCGATCAGCAGACGGGCCACCAGCAGCCGGGGCCGTGGCCCGCCGAGGTCGACGGGAACGCTGTCGACGTACGCCTCGACCGGGCCGAGCACCCGGAACATGACCGCCATGCCGGGATTGTGCCACGATCACCGGTCGGCATCGCGGCGTCAGGCGACGGGCATCGCGGGCACGGCTTCGCGGAGGTGGGCGAGGCTCGCCTTCGCGGCGTCCATCGCCCGCCCGACCGGCCCGGTGAGC
Organism: Microbispora sp. H10836; assembly: GCF_012999525.1. Taxonomy (NCBI): domain Bacteria; kingdom Bacillati; phylum Actinomycetota; class Actinomycetes; order Streptosporangiales; family Streptosporangiaceae; genus Microbispora; species Microbispora sp. H10836. The sequence continues at coordinate 91,327 of NZ_JABBWU010000014.1, read as the reverse complement.
ACGCCATCCCGCTTGACGACCACGCCGTCGCAGACGACCGTGCGGACCAGCCCGGGGTGGCCGGCGAGGACGACGGCCGCGCGGGGGTCGAGCGCCGGCGCCACGGCGGGGGTGTCGGCCGCGAGCACGATCAGGTCGGCCCGCCTGCCGGGCGTGAGGCTGCCGGTGACGCCCGCGAGCCCGGCCACCGCGGCGCCGTCGGCGGTGACCATCCGCAGCAGGTCGCCGGCGGTCAGCGGCGCCGGGTCCTGGGTGAACCTGTGGTGGGCCAGGGCGGCGCGCATCTGCGTGAACATGTCTCCGGAGGTGGCGACCTCGGTGTCGGCGCTGAGGCCGGTGACGACGCCCGCCCGCAGGAGCCGGCCGGTCGCCGGTGTGCCGAGCCCGGGCATCGTCATCTCGATGAACGGCGACACGCTCGCGGTCGCGCCCGCGCCGGCGGCGGCCTTCAGCTCGTCGTCGCCGGTCGCGCTCGCGTGGACCAGGGTCACCGTCTCGTCGAGCAGGCCTTCGTCGTGCAGCCACCCGACGCTGCCGGTCTTGCCGGCGGAGCCGACGTGCATGGTGACTCGCAGGCCGAGCTCCCGCGCGAGCAGCAGGTCGCGCCGGGTGGCGGCGGGGGCCGACATCTCGGGGCCGCGCGCCGCCAGGGCCATCGTGACGCGGGCGGTGTCGTCGCGGAGCACGTCCCTGACGCGGCGGACGTCGGCGGGAAGCTCCGCGTCGCTGTGGTCGCCGACCCAGTGGAGCGGATCGACCTGCGGCCAGCCGTAGGCGAAGACGCCCCGGATCCCGCTGTCGCGCAGCGCGGCCACGGCGGCGTCGCTGTGCTCGGGGGTGTTCTGGATGTGGGACCAGTCGACCAGCGTGGTGATCCCCGACTCCAGCGCGCCGAGCGCGCCGAGCAGGGTGCCCGCGTAGACGTCCTGCGGCCGGAAGTTCGGCCCGAGCTGGAGGAACGCGGCCCCGAGGTAGTCCATCAGGCTCCAGTCGAGCCCGATGTGGCGCAGCGCCGACTGCCAGGTGTGGCGGTGGGTGTCGACCAGCCCCGGCATCACCACGCAGCCGGTGGCGTCCACGACGTCGGCGCCCGGGGGGATCTCGGCGGCGGGACCGGCCGAGACGATCACGCCGTCGCGGACGACGACGTCGGCGGGGCCGTCCGGGAGGGCCGGGTCCATGCAGAGCACGTGACCGCCGGTGACGACCAGGTCGTTGCTGAGAGGCATCCTTGGCTCCTTCGGTGTTCGAGGTGATGCCTCTTTGTCCCACCGCGCACTTGTGGCCGACTCCACGCGGGGCGTCGCGCCGCGTCAAGCCGGCCACAAGTCGGCAGGGAGGTCAGGCCGTGGGCGCCGTCGTCTCCAGTTCGTGGACGCGCGGGTCGCCCTGGTCGGCGAAGTAGTCCCCTGGCCGGGTGCCGTCCGGGCCGTCCGCGCTCTTGAGCGCGCGGGCCACGACGGTCCCGAGCACGGCGACGACCAGGTTCACGATCAGCGCGAGGAAGCCGGCGTACACCGTGATCTTGGTGTCGAACCCGAACTGCGACAGTGGGAAGGCCGAGCCGCCGAAGTGGGCGTGGTTGGTGGCCGGGTTGGCGATGTTGTACAGCAGCAGCATCCCGGCCGCCATGCCGGCGGCCCAGCCGGCGATCAGGCCGCCCCGGTGGAACCACCGGGTGTAGAGCCCGAGGCCCACCGACGGGAGCGTCTGCAGGATGATGACTCCGCCGATGAGCTGCAGGTCGATCGAGAACTGCGGGTCGATGAGCAGGATGCACAGCACCGCGCCCACCTTCACGACCAGCGACGCGACCTTGCTGACCGTGGCCTCCTGGGCGGGGGTCGCGTTCCGGTTGACGTACTCCTTGTAGATGTTGCGGGAGAACAGGTTGGCCGCGGCGATCGACATGATGGCGGCGGGAACGAGCGCGCCGATGCCGACCGCGGCGAATGCGACCCCGGCGAACCAGTCGGGGAACATCGCGTCGAACAGCCGCGGCACGATCGTGTTGTTGTCCTTGCCGATGGGGGTGATCCCGGCCGCGATGGCCATGTAGCCCAGCAGCGCGATCAGGCCGAGCAGCAGACTGTAGGCCGGCAGGGCCGACATGTTCCGCTTGATGACGTTCCGGTTGCGCGAGGCGAGGATGCCGGTGACGCTGTGCGGATACAGGAACAGCGCCAGCGCCGAGCCGAACGCGAGTGTGACGTACTGGAGCTGGTTGTTCGCGTTGAGCGTGATGCCGCCGCTGCCCGCGGCGTCGAACTTGGCCTTCGCGGCGTCGAAGACCGAGCCCATGCCCCCCAGCTTCGCCGGGATGTAGATGATCGCGACCAGGATCACCAGGTAGATCAGCGAGTCCTTGACGAACGCGATCAGCGCGGGGGCGCGCAGCCCGGACTGGTAGGTGTAGGCCGCGAGGATCGCGAACGCGATGATCAGCGGCAGGTCGCCCGTCAGCCCCATCGTCTTCAGCACCGCCTCGATGCCGATGAGCTGCAGCGCGATGTACGGCATGGTCGCGACGATGCCGGTGATCGCCACGAGCAGCGCCAGGGTGGGGGAGCCGAAGCGCACCCGGACGAAGTCGGCCGGCGTGACGAGGTTGTGCACGTGCGAGACCGACCACAGCCGGACCAGCACGAGCATCACCATCGGGTAGACGACCACCGTGTAGGGCACGGCGTAGAAGCCCATGGCGCCCGCGCCGAAGATCAGCGCGGGCACGGCCACGAACGTGTACGCCGTGTAGAGGTCGCCGCCGATCAGGAACCAGGTGATCCAGCTGCCGAAGCTTCGGCCGCCGAGGCCCCATTCGTTCAGGCTGGCGAGGTCGTCCGGACGGCGCCAGCGGGCGGCCACGAAGCCCAGGCCGCTCACGACCAGGAACAGGATCGTGAAGATGACGATCTCGGTGGTCTTCACCGGTTCCTCCTCGTCGCGCGGTAGACGAGGGTGGTCGTGGTGACGCCGAGGATGATGAAGGCGAGCTGTAGCCAGTAGAACAGCGGGATGCCGAACAGCCGCGGTTCCACCGCGTTGAACAGGGGCGGGAGGAGCGGGATCACGATCGGCAGCAGGAGCAGCCAGTTGAGCGGACTGTAGTCCGGGCTTCGGCCGCGGTCGTCGCGGGGGGTCGTCACACGTTCTCCAATCGGACACGGACCAGGCGTGCCCGGCAGTTCCGCGTGACGGGCCGTCACGCGGACCAGCGGGACGGTTACTCGGCGGCAGCGTAAGGAAGCCCGGGTAACAGGGAGATCACCGATCGCCGAACGGTCGTGTTGGCGCGCCCAGCGACGACTACGCAGATGACAATCCGATACCTGACGCTGTCTGACAGGAACGGGCGATAGCCTCCCGGCCGGAAGGAGGCGATGCGATGCGGTACGTGGCGCTGCTGCGCGGCATCAACGTCAGCCCCGCCACCACGGTGGCGATGGCCGATCTGCGGGCACTGCTGGAACGGCTCGGATACGGGAACGCGCGCACGCACCTGCGCAGCGGGAACGCCCTGTTCACGGCGGACGGGGACGCCGAGTCGATCTCCGCCGCGATCGGGCGCGGGCTTCAGGAGGAGCTCGGCCTGTCCGCCGCCGTGATCGTCCGTACGGCCGAGCAGCTTCGCGCCGTGGTGGAGCGCAACCCCCTGGAGGTCCGGGACCCCGCCCGGTTCGCCGTGGTCTTCCTGGCCCGGCCGCCGGACCGGGAGGGGCTGGCGAGCATCGATCCGGCGGCGTACGCCCCCGAGGAGATGCGGATGGGCGAGCGGGAGCTCTACGTCTACTTCCCCGACGGGCTGCGGCGTCCCAAGCTGCCGCCTCTCATGGAGAAGTATTCGACCGGCCCGGCGACCATGCGCAACTGGAACACCGTCACCCGCCTGCTCTCGCTCGCCGAGGACCTCTAGGAAACTCGGGTGACCGGGGCCGGAACGGCGCGTCACCATGATTGCGATGACGACACCGAACCAGCCGTACCGCTGGAACCTGATCCGGCCCGACCGGCTCGGCACCCTCCTCGACGGGCGCCCCGAGCCCGCCCTGCCCTATCCGGACGACCTGGTCGAGTGCGGCGCGAAGATCCTGGCCCGCAGCGGGAACGGCGACGTGCACTTCGTTGGCCGTTCCGCCGACAGCGTCTTCGACCTGCTGTCCGGCGCGCTGTCGGCCACCTCGCGCCCGGACCGTGTGCGACTGCTGCCGTTCTCCTACCGGTTCGAGGAGCCGCTGCGGCCCCATGAGATCCGCCAGCTGCGCGTCAACCTCGCGGCCGCGGGCGTCAGCCCGCACGCCCTCGCCCGCCGCAGGCGGCCGATCGTGTTCGCCGACCTCGTTCACCGGGGATACACCTTCACCCATCTCTACGCGCTTCTGCGCGACTGGATCGACGACGAGCACGAGGCGTGGGACGTGATCCGGCTGAAGCTGCGCTTCCTCGGCGTCACCGAACGCCAGAAGACCAGCCCGAAGACATGGCGCTGGTGGCAGGACTGTGCCTGGACGGCGGAACTGCCCCGCAGCGGCGTCACCAATGTCTCCGTCGACCGCTTCGTCTGGTTCTACCTCGGCGACCATCAGCAGAAGCTGACCGCGTCTTTCCGCCGCACTCGCTGGGCCGACGAGACCGTCGCCCGGCCACGGCACGACAAGAAGACCCTGGACGCCCTGGCCGAAGCCGTCGCCGTCGCCGGGCTCGGGCGAACCCCGCAGGTCCGTACCGCGCTCGCCCGCGTCATGGCCCGGGAGCCGTCGTTCGGGGAACCGTGGCTGCGCTCGCTCGCCCTCGAACTCAGGCACGGCTCCCCATCCGGGCGCCACGCCGTCCGGCGGGGTTCACGCGGGACCCAGTAGGGTCGGTGTCCTGATGAGCGCCACTCTTGTCGCGAAGGAGCTCGCCGCCGGGCACGGCGAGCGCGTCCTGTTCGCGGATCTCGATCTGGTCGTCGCGCCCGGGGACGTCGTGGGGCTGGTGGGGGTGAACGGCGCCGGCAAGTCGACGCTGCTGCGCCTGCTGGCCGGCCTCGACGCGCCCGAGCACGGCGGCGTACGGCTCAGCCCGCCCACCGCCAACGTCGGGCATCTGCCGCAGGAGCCGGAACGGCGGCCCGGTGAGACCGTCGCCGCCTTCCTCGCCCGTCGCACCGGGGTCGCCGCCGCGCAGCGGGCGCTCGACGCGGCCACCGAGGCGCTCGTGGGCGGCGATCCCGGCGACGCGTACGCCGAGGCCCTCGACCGCTGGCTCGCCCTCGGCGGCGCCGACCTGGAGGAGCGGGCCGCGGAGGTGGCGGCCGACCTCGGGCTCATGGTCGGCCTGGAGCAGGAGATGACGTCCCTGTCCGGCGGCCAGGCGGCCCGGGTGGGGCTGGCCTCGCTGCTGCTCAGCCGTTACGACGTGTTCCTGCTCGACGAGCCCACCAACGACCTCGACCTCGACGGCCTGGACCGGCTCGAACGCTTCGTGACGGGACTGCGCGCCGGGACCGTGGTCGTCAGCCACGACCGCGAGTTCCTCGCCCGTACGGTCAACAGGGTGGTCGAGCTCGACCTGGCCCAGCGGCAGGTCCGTGCGTACGGCGGCGGGTACGACGCCTACCTGGAGGAGCGCGAGGTCGCCCGCAGGCACGCGCGCGAGCAGTACGAGGAGTACGCCGACACCAGGGCGTCCCTGGAGTCCCGCGCCCGGGCCCAGCGCGCCTGGATGGAGAAGGGCGTCAAGAACGCGCGCCGCAAGGCCCCCGACGGCGACAAGATCGGGCGGAAGTTCCGCACCGAGGCGACCGAGAAGCAGGCGGCCAAGGCCCGGCAGACCGAGAGGCTGATCGAGCGGCTGGATGTCGTCGAGGAGCCGCGCAAGGAGTGGGAGCTGCGGATGGAGATCGCCGCCGCGCCCCGCTCCGGGGCCGTGGTCGCGACGCTGCGCGGCGCGCTCGCGCGACGTGGCGGCTTCACGCTCGGGCCCGTCGACCTGCAGATCGACTGGGCGGACCGGGTCGCGATCACCGGTGCGAACGGCTCAGGCAAGAGCACCCTGCTCGGCGTGCTGCTCGGCCGGATCCCCCTCGACGAGGGGACGGCGGCGCTCGGTCCCGGTGTGGTGGTCGGCGAGGTCGACCAGGCGCGCGCCCTGTTCGAGGGCGACGAGCCGCTGCTCGGCGCGTTCGGCGCGCTCGTCGACCTGCCGCCCGCCGACGTCCGCACGGTGCTGGCCAAGTTCGGCCTGCGGGCCGACCACGTGCTCCGCCCGGCGGCCACGTTGTCGCCGGGCGAGCGAACGAGGGCGGCCCTCGCCCTCCTGCAGGCCCGAGGGGTCAACCTGCTCGTCCTGGACGAGCCCACCAACCATCTCGACCTTCCGGCGATCGAACAGCTGGAGTCCGCGCTCGACTCGTACACGGGGACCCTGCTGCTCGTCACCCACGACCGGCGCATGCTGAAGGCCGTCCACACGACACGCCGATTGGTCGTCGAGGTCGGCCGCGTCCACGAAGGCTGAAAGCCCGGTCGCGTACGCGCTTGCGCCGATGCGCGGCCCAAAACGACCGGTCATATCTCGTTCTCGCCAGATAGATCGCGCGATGTCACCATGTGGGAATGAGGGGCTGGGCCGGCTGGCGCCGCGTCGTGCTGCCCGCCGCGGGAGTGGTCGCGGTCGCCGGGATCGGCTATGGGCTCACCGCGCTCTCCGAGTCGGACGTGGCGGTCAACTGGGCACAGCTCGCCAGCGTGGCCCTCGGTGTTTTCGCGCTCGTCCCTCCCCTGGTCAGCACCTGGCGACGGCGGCAGCCGGGCGGCACGAGCACGATCGAGCAGATCGATCGTGCCGAGCGGACGCTGCGGGTGCTCGTGCACGAGCAGTGGCGCGAGGAGATCGCGATGCGCGATCTCGACGAGCCGGCCCGGCTGCCGGTCCGCTGGAGGATCTCCGGTCTCGACGTGATGGACCAGGACGAGCGCGTCGACGGGCTGCGGCTGCTGCGCTCGTGGTTCGGCTTCGGGCGGGTGCGCTTCGAGGGGCGCACCGACCGGATGCCGGAGATCGCCGGCCGGTTCCGCAAGCTCGCCCGGCGCCGGCTGGTGATCCTCGGCGAGGCCGGCATGGGCAAGACGACGCTGGCCGTGCTCCTGCTCAGGGAGCTGCTGATGGAGCCCCAGCCCGGCGATCCGGTCCCCGTGCTGCTGTCGATGTCCGGGTGGGATCCGGCGGCCGAGCCCGTCCACCGGTGGCTGGGCAGACGGCTGAGGGAGAACTACCCGGCGCTGCGCGCCCCCGAGCTGGGTCCGGACGCGGCTCGTGGACTGGTCACCTATCGGCGGATCCTCCCGGTCCTGGACGGCCTGGACGAGTTGCCCGACGCGGTGCGGCCGAAGGTGATCAACGCGCTGAACGCCGCCTCGGCCGTCGAGTCGCTCATCCTCACCTGCCGCACGGCCGAGTACGTGACGGCCGTCAACCTCCGCGACGGCGCCGCGCTCGCCGGTGCGGCCGTCATCGAGCCGAGGCCCGTGAAGAGCTCGGACGTCATCTCGTACCTCCGCGACCGGCTCGCTCCCGGGCAACGGGCCGACTGGATCGGCCTGCTGTCCGCGTTGAAGGCCGACCCGGACGGCCCGCTGCCCGAGGCCCTCTCCACGCCGCTTGTCGTGTGGCTGCTGCACAAGGTGTACGTCGAGACCCGCGCGAACCCCGCCCCGCTGTACGACACCGAGCGCTTCCCGACGGCGGCCGCCGTCACCGACCACCTGCTCGACAACCTCGTCCAGGCGAGCTTCGCGGCCACGCCGCCCGACGACGATCCCAACGAACGGCACGAGCACGACCACCCGTTCCGTTCACAGCGGACGTGGGATCCGGACGAGGCCCGCCGGTGGCTGTCGTTCGTCGCCCATCACATGTCGGCGATCGGCACCAGGGACTTCCACTGGTGGCACCTCCACCGTGCGATCTCACGACGCTGGAGCATTCTCGTCGGAGGCGTGACCATCGGACTGTCCGTCGGCGTCACCGTGGGACTGACCAGCGACGCCGTGGTGGCGCTGCGTAGCCCGCACGAAGGCAGCCTCCGGGACGCGCTCCTGTTCGGTCTCGCCGGGGGACCGGTGGGCGGGCTCGTCGGGGGCCTCACCGGCGGGCTCATCCTGGAGCGTCTGAAGGGCTACACGTTGGAGCCGGCGTACGCCAACCTGCGCTGGCGCGGCAATGCCGGCCGGCTCGCCGGGCAGCTCACGCTCGGGCTGGTCACGGTGCTCCCGGTCGGCATGATCGCGGCGTTCGCGCTGTGGCGGGTCGCGGGGATGTCCTCGCGGGTCGACGGCCTGATCCCCTATGCGCTCGTCATCGGCGCCATCGGCGGTCTCACTCTCGGGCTCAACAAGTGGGTGACGACCCCCCTCACGAACGACCGGCCGCAGGGCCCGCTGATCACGCTGCGGCGGGACATCCAGCTCGTATACGGGCGATCCCTCACCTTCGGGCTGGCGCTGGGCCTCGCGTTCGGCTTCGCCGGGACGCTCGTGGACGGTTTCTCCGGGCTGCTGCGCGGCGCCGAGGCCGGGGTCGCCTTCGGGCTCGCGGGCGGTGTCGTGTTCACGCTCACGTTCGGGTTCACGGGAGCCAGCTCCATCTACCTCGTCGCCGTCGCCATGCTCCGCGCCCGCGGACGGATCCCGCTACGGCTGATGAGCCTTCTGGAGGACGCCCATCGCGTGGGGCTGCTCCGGCAGGTGGGACCCGTGTACCGGTTCCGGCACGAGAAGCTGCAGGACCGTCTGGCCCACCTTCACGCTCACAGCGCTCGGTCTGAGCCGAAATAGCGGGCCACGACCCGCGTGTGCAGCGGGAACGCCAGCTCCTGAGGGCCGTCGATCACCAGCCACTCGCTGGTCTCCGCGGTGCGCGCGACCGGCGGGAGGGCGTCCGTGGTCGTACGCGCCCCGAGGCCGAAGATCAGCACGGTGCCGTCGGGCGCGCTGACCGCGTCGAGCAGCCGGATGCCGGCCGCGTCGGCCACGACGCCCGTCTCCTCACGGAGTTCCCGTACGGCGGCCTGCTGCCAGGACTCGCCGATGTCGACGAAGCCGCCGGGGAGGGCGAGCAGGCCGCGGTGCGGCTCGACGTCCCGGCGGACGACGAGAAGGCCGTCGTCCACCGGAAGCACCATGACCGCGACCGGCAGGGGGTTGAGGTAGCTGGTGTTGCCGCACTCCTGACAGGTCCTCGGCCAGGGCAGGCCGGGCGCGTAGGCCGCTCCGCAGAAGGAACAGTGGGAGTTCCTGATCGCCACGATCGCGAGGGTAGCAGTGCCCGAAAGCGGACGCTGGGCGCGACGGTCGGCTCAGGTGCCGATCCTGGGGTGGCCGGCGTCGTCCGGGTGCGACGACGGCTCGTGGTGCCGGAGCCATGAGCCGGCTCAGGGGAGCATGGGGAGGATCACGGCCGAGGGATGGCGGGGGTCGTGCAGGATCTCCTGGTCCGAGGCGACCATGGGGGTGCCGGCCGTCAGCGGCGCGCCGGTGCCCGGGTTGCGCGCGATGCGCGGGTAGGCCCCGCTCGCCACCTGCACCCGGACGCGGTGGCCGCGGCGGAACCGGTGACCCATCGGCCACAGGTCGATCTCCACCCGGCGCACGCCGTCCTCGTCGGCCCGCAGCTGCGGCGTCAGCCGGCGCACGCCCTCGCAGACGTTCATCGACGCGCCGTCGGGGTGCACGTCGCACACCCGCACGACGAAGTCCGTGTGTTCCCTGCTGGTACGCACGAACAGCTCGGCGCTCACCGGGCCGATCATGTCGGTGTCCCGGTCGAGCGCCTCCGAGGTGTACACGAGCACGTCACGCCGGGCCTCCAGCCGCCGGTTGTCCCTCGGCTCGGAGTTGCCGATCAGCACCGGGCCGCCGATCACCGGCGTCGGGTGCGCGGGGTCGTAGCGGTAACGGTCCGGTTCGCCGCCCGCCGGGTTGTCCGGAGACAGGGCGAAGCCCGGCTGCAGGTGCCAGCGCTCGCGCCGCATGCCGGGCGGCGGCCAGTCCGGTTCGTCCCGCCACCGGCCCGCGCCGGTGACGTACAGGCGGACGGGGGAGTGGCGCAGCCCCGAGGGGTCGCCGAGCAGGTGGGCGCGGAACCACGCCAGGGCGTCGGCGTTGGCCGCCCGCCCGTGGCGGATGTCGGCGTGGTACCACGGCCCGATCGTGAGGTGGGGCCGCCGCCCGGCCGCCCGCAGCGCCGCGTAGTCCTTGAGCTGCCAGGGCAGGAACACGTCATACCAGCCGCCGGTCATCGTGATCTCGGCGCCGACCTCCCCAACCGACGCGGAGAAGTCCCTCTTGTCCCAGTACGTGCAGAGGGCCTCGCCGTGGTGGGCCACCAGTTCCCGGAAGAAGGGCAGCGGCCTGCCCGCCGACAGCACGTCGAGCTCGGGCAGCGGGTGGCCCGACAGGCCCGACAGCACGGCCCGCCGCGTGCGCCGGGGCGCGGTGAACGCGGCCATGCCGCTCAGCCTGCCCTCCAGATGCGCGGTGAGCGTCGTCCAGATCAGCGTGGACTCCAGCGCGAACGACCCGCCGACGTACGCGGCGTCGCGGAAGCACGAGGCGGTCACCTGGACGGCCATCGCCCGCAGGTCGGGGGTCTGCGCCGCGATCGCCCACTGGGTGTAGCCCAGGTAGGAGGGCCCGTGCATGGCGAAGCCGCCGCCGTACCACGACTGCGCCCGCATCCACTCGACCGTCGCCAGGCCGTCCTCCTGCTCGTGGACCAGGGGATCGAGCCGGCCGCCCGAGCCGAAACCGCCCCGGCAGCTCTGCAGCACGACCTGGAACCCGTGCCGGGCGAAGGTCCAGCCGTACATCCAGCCGACCACGCCGCCCCGCCCGTACGGCGTGCGGATCAGGATCGTCGGCGGCCGGTCGGCGCCCACCGGGGTGTAGTGGTCGGCCAGGAGGGTCACGCCGTCCGGCATCGGCACGGGCACGTCGCGGCGCACCCGGACCCGGTGGCCCGGCGGACCGCTCGGGCCGCGCGGCCCCCCCGGTCCGCCCGATCCCTCCGGGACGCCGCGGTGCGATGGCAGTCCGGCCGGCACGCGGACCATGACGCTCCTCCTTTTCCGGCCCGGGCCGCGTCGCGCGCCCGGCCGAGAGTGGAGTTCCGACCAGTAACAGAATATCTATCCGGTGCTCGCGCTTCCAGCGGCGTCGCGTTGCATGATCGCGGCTCCCGCGGCTACCCTTACCGCATGCGAACTCTCGCACCCTCCCAGTGGTGGCGCCGCTAGCAGGCGGCGTTTTCGCATTCTTATTGGAGACCGGCCGCCCCGTGAGAGGCGGCCTTCTGTATGTCCGCCCCGGGGCATACGTAAAAAGGGGCGTGCACAGTGGAGATCAGCGGATATACCACGGCCGGCGGCATCGCGGTCGAGCGCCGGGTACGCGAGGTGCCCGAGGAGGCGCTGGAGGAGATCGTCACGTCGCTGGGGGAGCGGCGCGGCGGCGCCTTCTCCTCCGGCATGGACTACCCGGGCCGTTACAGCAGATGGGCCTTCGGCTACGTCGACCCCTGCCTGGAGATCGTGGCGCGCGGCCGGCGGATATCCGCCCGGGCGCTCAACGAGCGCGGCGAGGTCGTGCTGCCCGCCGTCGCCTCCTGCCTGCTGGCCGCGGGCAAGCCGGACAATGAGCCGACCCCCGGCTACGTCGAGGTGCACGTCGCCGAGTCCGAGGACCTGCTGCCCGAGGAGATGCGCAGCCGCCGTCCCACCGTCTTCACCGCCATCCGCGAGATCATCGCGGCCTTCCGGTCCGACGACCCCCACCTCGGCCTGTACGGCGCCTTCGGCTACGACCTGGCGTTCCAGTTCGAGCCGATCCGCTACCGCCTGACCCGGCCCGGCGACCAGCGCGACCTGGTGCTGCACCTGCCCGACCGGCTCGTCGTGATCGACCGGGTCCGCGAGACCAGCGTGGAGCACTGCTACGAGTTCACCGTGGACGGCGTCTCCACCGGCGGCCTGGAGCGCACCGGCGAGGCGGTCCCCCTGGCCACGCCCCGCGAGATCCCGCCGGACCCGGTGCGGGGGACCTACGCCGACGTCGTCGCCAAGGCCAAGGAGAAGTTCCAGCGCGGCGACCTGTTCGAGGTCGTCCCCGGCCAGATCTTCCACGGCGCCTGCACCGACCCCGCCGCCTTCTACCGGTCGCTGCGCACGGAGAATCCCGCGCCGTACGAGTTCCTGCTCAACCTCGGCGACGGCGAGCACCTGGTCGGCGCCTCGCCCGAGATGTACGTCCGGGTGAGCGGCGACCGGGTCGAGACCTGTCCGATCTCCGGCACGATCGCCCGGGGGGCCAACCCGGTCGAGGACGCAGAGGCCATCCGCACGCTCCTGTCCAGCGTGAAGGAGGAGTCGGAGCTGACCATGTGCACGGACGTGGACCGCAACGACAAGTCGCGCATCTGCGTCCCGGGCAGCGTCCGGGTGATCGGCCGCCGCCAGATCGAGATGTACTCCCGGCTGATCCACACCGTCGACCACATCGAGGGCCGGCTGCGCCCCGAGTTCGACGCCCTCGACGCGTTCCTCACCCACATGTGGGCCGTCACCGTCACCGGCGCCCCCAAGACGTGGGCCATGCAGTTCATCGAGGACCACGAGGAGACCACGCGGCGCTGGTACGGCGGCGCCGTCGGCTTCATCGGCTTCGACGGCTCGATGAACACCGGCCTGACCCTGCGCACCGCGCAGATCCGCGAGGGCGTCGCCACCGTGCGGGCCGGGGCCACGCTGCTGTACGACTCCGACCCCGAGGCCGAGGAGCGGGAGACCGAGCTCAAGGCCAGCGCCCTCCTCGGCGCGCTCGCCGCGGCCGCCCGCCCCCGGGACGAGGCGCGGGCGGAGCCCAGGGCCGACCTGCCGGGCGAGGGCCACCGCGTGCTGCTCGTGGACCACGAGGACTCCTTCGTCAACACCCTCGCCGACTACTTCCGCCAGCAGGGCGCCTCGGTGGTCACGCTGCGGCACGGCTTCCCGCTGGACAAGCTCGACGAGATCGCGCCCACGCTCGTCGTTCTGTCGCCCGGCCCCGGCTGGCCGTCCGACTTCGGCTGCTCGGCGCTGATCGAGGCGCTGTACGCCAGGAGGCTGCCGGTGTTCGGGGTGTGCCTCGGCCTGCAGGCCATGGTCGAGCAGGCGGGCGGCACGCTCGAACTGCTGCCGTACCCGGAGCACGGCAAGCGCGGCCGGGTCCGCCGCGAGGGCGACAGCGCGCTGCTCGACGGGCTGCCCGGCGAGTTCGTCGCGGCCCGCTACCACTCCCTGCACGCCAAGGAGCCGGGGGTCAGGGGCTTCCGGGTCACCGCGTCCACCCAGGACGGCGCGGCCATGGCGATCGAGGACACCGACAACCTTCGTTTCGGCGTGCAGTTCCACCCCGAGTCGATCCTGACCACGCAGGGCGGCGCCGGGGCGAGGATCATCGCGAACGTCCTGCGGCTTTGCGCGCGCCATGACTGAGTAAAGAGCCGGTCGGGGGAGGCGCCGGCGCGGCGGGGGAGCCGTAGAGTCCACTGCCGTGCCGGAGCCGAGACCCGACGAACTGCTGCCCGTTCCCCTGCCCGACGCGGTGCGGGCGGCCCTGCTCGCGCCCATGGTGGACCAGCACTGTCACGGCGTGCGCCGCGACGACACCACCAGGTCGGGGTTCGAGCAGCTCATCGGCGCGGGCGGCACACCGGCGCCGCCGGGGACCACGCACTTCGACACCCCGGCAGGCGCGGCGATCCGCCGCTGGTGCGCGCCCGTCCTCGGCCTGGAGCCGCACGCCTCGGCCACCGTCTACCTGTCGCGCCGCGCCGAGCTCGGCGCGGCCGAGGTCAACCGGCGGCTGCTGCGCGGCGCCGGGGTGTCGGCCTTCCTGGTCGACGCGGGGCTCGACGTCCCCGGGGTGCTCTCGCCCGCCGAGATGGGCCGGCTCGGCGCGGCCGCCGCCGACGAGATCGTCCGGCTGGAGCAGGTCGAGCAGGACGTCGCCGAGGCCGGGCTGCCCGCCGCCGACTACGCCGGGATGCTGCGGGACGAGCTGGCGGCGCGCGCGGCCCGGGCCGCCGCGCTCAAGTCCGTCGCGGCGCACCGCTGCGGCCTCGGCTTCGACCCCTCCCGGCCCTCCCGCGGCAGCGTGATCGCGGCGGCCGGCCGCAGGCTCGCCGACCCCAAGGCCCGCCTGGACGACCCCGTCCTCGTACGGCACCTGCTCTGGGCGGCGGTCGACGTCGCCAGGGAGCGGAGCCTGCCGCTGCAGTTCCACTGCGGTCTGTCCTGCTGGGGTATGTCCGGCACGGGTATGTCCGGCACGGGCCCGGGCGACGCCGGGGTCGCCGGCCACCTGGCCGATCCCGCGCTGCTGACGGGGTTCGTGCGCGCCCTCGCCCCGCTCGGGGTGCCGGTCGTCCTGCTGCACTGCTACCCCTACCACCGGCAGGCGGCGTACCTGGCGGGCGTCTTCCCGCACGTGTACGTCGACGCGGGGCCCGCCGTCGCGCACACCGCTGCGGGCTCCGCCCGCGTCCTGCGCGAGCTGCTCGAACTCGTCCCGTTCCACAAGCAGATGTACGGCTCCGGCTGTCACGGCGCCGCCGAGCTGTGCTTCCTGGCCGCGCTCTGCCACCGCCGGGGCCTGGCCCGCGTGCTCGGCGACCGCATCGCCGAGGGCGAGTGGAGCCCGGCCGACGCGGCCCGGATCGCCCACATGATCGGCGCGGGCAACGCCCGCCGCGTTTACCGCCTCTGACGCTCTGGATCGGTCCAAGACGAAATGATCCTCCTTTATGAGGATGATTTGCTATCTACGGCTACGGAATAATCGCGCCCGATGGCTGCTATAGAGATAAAAAATTTGATTAAGTCGTTCGGGCCGGTGAAGGCCGTGGACGGCGTTTCGTTCAGCGTGGAGGCCGGATCCGTCACCGGATATCTCGGCCCCAACGGAGCCGGTAAGACGACGACGCTCCGCTCCCTGCTCGGCCTGGTGACGCCCGACTCGGGTGAGGCGCTGGTGAACGGTGAGCGCTACGGCACGCGCCCCCGTCCGGTGACCGAGGTCGGCGCCGTGCTCGAGGCCACGAGCTTCCACCCCGGCCGGACCGCCCGCAACCACCTGCGCGTCCTCTGCACGGCGGCCGGGCTGCCCGACGCCCGCGCCGACGAGGCGCTCGAACAGGTCGGCCTCGTGGACGCCGCGGACAAGCGCGTGGCCGGTTACTCGCTGGGCATGCGGCAGCGGCTCGCGCTCGCCTCGGCCCTGCTCGGCCGGCCCCGGGTGTACATCCTGGACGAGCCCGCCAACGGCCTCGACCCGGCGGGCATCGAGTGGCTGCGCGGGTTCCTGCGCCACCTCGCCCACGACGAGGGGGCGGCGGTGCTCGTCTCCAGCCACGTGCTGGCAGAGGTCGAGCAGACCGTCGACAACGTCGTGATCATCGCCAGGGGCCGCCTGGTCCGCCAGGGAAGCCTCGCCGAGCTCACCAGCAACGGAGGAGAGGTGATCCGGGTGCGCACCGCCCAGGTCGCCGACCTCGTCCCCGCGCTGGAGGCGGCGGGCGCCGCGATCGAACGCGTGGACGACGGCCTGCTGCGGGTGCGCGGGCTGGACGCGGAGACCGTCGGCCGGGTCGCCATGGACCGGCGGATCGTGCTCACCGAGGTGGCTCAGGAGCGGTCCGACCTGCAGAAGGTCTTCCTCGACCTCACGGAGGGGCGATGAGTCACATCCCCGGCCTCGTCAGGGCCGAGCTGCGCAAGCTGTTCACCACCCGGCTGTGGTGGATCATGCTGATCGTCACGTTGCTGCTCGTCGGGGTGAGCCTGGGCTTTCTCATGGCGTTCGCGGGGGTGAGCCAGAACGGCAGCGCGCTGCCCGCGCTGGACACCGCGCAGTGGACGGAGATCGCCTGGGCCGGCGGATCCAGCGCCGGGATCTTCGTGATGATCCTCGGTGTTGTCATGATGACCTCCGAGTACCGCTACCAGACGATCACCGGGACCTTCCTCGTCACCCCCCGGCGGGGCCTGGTGATCGTCGCCAAGCTGGTGGCCGGGCTGATCGTGGGGGCGCTGTTCGGCCTGGCCGTGCTGGTCTTCCAGGCGGTCACGGTGATCCCGGCCGTGACGCTCGCCGGAGGCGAGTTCTCGCTGTCGGCCTCGCGGGTCCCGCAGATCAGCGTCGGCATCCTCGCGACCCTGGCGTTGTACGCGCTGTTCGGCATCGGCCTGGGGGCGCTCGTCCGCAACCAGATCGCGGGCATCGTGGCCGCCGTGGTCTGGTCGTACGTGGTCGAGAGCATCTTCACGGCGATCCCGGCGCTGCACGGCGTGGGCAAGTGGCTGCCGGCCGGCGCGGCCCAGGCGCTGATGAGCATCGACGTGGACACCGGCCTGGGCCGGCCCGAGTGGCTGCCCGCCTGGGCGGGCGCCCTCGTCCTGGTCGCCTACGGCCTGCTGTTCGCCGCGGTGGCCACCGCCACCACGGTCCGCCGCGACATCACCTGACCTGTTCACAGCAGAGGGCGACCCCCGGACCCCCGGTTGGCCGGGTCATCTGACCCGGCTGATCGGGGGCCGGGTCGCGATCGTGGGCCCGAGCTGGTTTGCTTGGACGGTCACCAATCGGCACCACTTCACGGGGATTGTGCATGCGCAGCGTCGAGCCCGAGGTCTTCCTCGTCGCCAAACCGTCCGTCGACTACGACGAGCTGGCCCGCTACCTCCACGAGATCGGCGGGGAGAGCTGGCTGGAACGGCTGGAGCGCGGCGAGTTCGACGCCCAGAACCTCGCCGAGTTCGCCGGGCGGCTGTGCTACCGGTCGTTCGAGCCGGGGCTGAACCCGAACGTCACGAGGGTGCGCACCGACCAGGAGGCGTACCTGCGCAACATCCTCGCGTCCGCGCACGGCAGCGTGCTGGAGCACATCAGCTTCAGCTTCGTGCTGCACAACGTCTCACGGGTGTTCACCCACGAGCTGGTGCGGCACCGGCCCGGGGTGGCGATCTCGCAGGAGTCGCTGCGGTTCGTCCGGCTGAGCGACATCCCGTTCTGGTTCCCCGAGTGGGCGCGTGAGGACGCCGAGCTGATGAAGCGGGCGACCGAGATGCTCGACCGGATGGAGGAGTTCCAGAACTGGATGGCGGGCCACTTCGGGCTGGACGAGGACGGCGTGCCGTTCGCGGAGAAGAAGCACCGCACCTCGTTCATGCGCCGCTTCGCGCCCGAGGGCGTCGCGACGGGCCTGGTCTGGACGGCCAACGTGCGCACCCTGCGGCACACGATCGAGGCCCGTACGGCCGTCGGCGCCGAGGAGGAGATCCGCGTCGTCTTCGGCCGGATCGGGGAGATCATGCGGGAGGAGGCCCCGGCGCTGTTCGGCGACTACGTGGTCGAGGACGGCGCCTGGGTCCCCGGGTACCGCAAGGTCTGATCCGGCGCGGTCGCCCGGAGAGGGCGGCCGCGGGGCCGCGCCGGCGGGTCAGAGAACGGCGGCCCGCACGCACAGCACGTCCGGCAGGTGGCGGGCGATCAGCGACCAGCTCTCGCCCGCGTCGGCCGAGCCGTACACCTCGCCGTCCCGGGTGCCGAAGAACACGCCGGCGGGCCCGGCGCACATCGCGTCCCTGAGCACCGAGGCGTGCAGCGGGCCCTCGGGCAGCCCGGCGGAGAAGCCCTGCCAGGTGGCCCCGGCGTCGTCGCTGCGGAACACCTGGTACCGGTGGCCGAGCGGCGTCCGGTCGACGTCGCCGTGCAGCGGGAAGACGTACAGCCTGTCGGGGTCGTCCGGGTCCACGGCGATCGGGAACCCGAAGTCGGAGGGCAGGCCGGACCCGATCTCGGTCCAGGAGTCGCCGAAGTCGTCGGACCGGTAGACCCCGAAGTGGTGCTGCAGGTAGAGCCGCTCGGGCGCGGCGGGATGCTGCGCCACCTTGTGCACGCACTGCCCGAACTCGGGATACTGCGCGCCCTCCGGGAGGAACGGGGCGCGGATGTTCTTGTTGGACGGCCGCCAGGTGGCCCCCGCGTCGTCGCTGCGGAAGAACCCCACGGCGGAGGCGGCGACCCCGATACGCCGCGGGTCGCTGGGGTGGGGGATCACCGTATGGAGGCACAGGCCGCCGCCGCCGGGCTGCCACCGGGGCCGGGTGGGGTGGTCCCACAGGCCGTCGACCAGGGTGTAGGTCGCCCCGCGGTCCTCCGACCGGAACAGCGCGGCGGGCTCGGCGCCCGCCCACACGACGTCCGGCTCGGCCGGCGACGGCTGGAGCTGCCACACCCGGGCCAGCGCGGCCCCGGTGCGCTCGGGGAAGGCGACCGGCGGGGCCGGCGCCTCCTGCCACGTCTCGCCGAGGTCGTCGGACCACATCACCGACGGGCCGAAGTGGCCGTACTCGATCCCGGCGAGGAGACGGGGCGTGCTCCCGCGGGTGTCGATCGCGACCGAGTGGATCCCGATGGTGGAGAACCGCACCGGCTCGACCTCGAATCTCCCGTCTCCCGAGCGTGCGAGGAACAGTCCCTTTCGGGTGCCGATGGCGAGCAGTGCGGTCATTGGTCCTCCCATGTGGAGATTTCGAGCGCGTTTTCGATTCGATCCTGCCAGGAAGCCCTCCTGCCCGCTCGCGGTTCCGGTCAAGCGGTGCTCTGGACCGGGTCGCGGTGGATCCGCGACAGCGGCACCCCCGAGCACTGGAGGCGCCGTACGGTCTCGTTCACCATCGTGGGCGGGCCGCAGACGTACGTCTCGTGGTCGGCCCAGGAGTGGAACCTCTCGACCACGTCGGGGAGCCGGCCGCGCATCCCGTCGAAAGCGGGGTCGTCGGAGACCACCGGAATCACCCGCAGCCAGGGGAAGGCGGCCTCCATCCTCGCCAGGTCCGGCATGTCGTACAGGTCGCGCGCGTGGCGGGCGCCGAACAGCAGGTGGATGTTCGGGCGGTCGCCGGAGGCGATGACGTGCTCGACGACGGCCTTGATCGGCGCGAGGCCGGTCCCCCCGGCGACGCAGAGGATGTCCCGGTCGGACTCGGGCGGCGTCATCGTGCCCACGGGCGGGCCCAGCAGGAGCTGGTCGCCGACGCGGGTGTGGCGGACCAGCGCCGTGCTCACCCAGCCGCCCGGCACGGCGCGCACGTGCAGGCGCAGCGTGCCGTCGGCGCGGGGCGCGTTCGCGATGGAGAACCGCCGCCACACCCGCGGCCACCTGGCCGTCTGGACCGTGACGTACTGGCCCGGGACGAAGTCCATCGGCTGCGAGGGCCGCAGCGTGAGCACCGAGATGTCCCGGGTGCGCTGCTCGTGGTCGATCACCTCGGCCAGCCACCAGGGCGGGGTCGTCTCGGCGGTGGCGGCGTCGATCATGATCTTCGCCGCCATGGCGTACGCCTCGGTCCAGGCGGCCTCGATCTCGTCCGTCCAGATGTCGGCGGCGAAATGCCTGATGGTGGCGAGAAGGGCGCTGCCCACTGCGGTGTAGTGCTCGGGGGACACGCCGTACTTGCGATGGTCCC
The DNA here is from genome assembly GCF_012999525.1 of Microbispora sp. H10836. NCBI lineage: Bacteria > Bacillati > Actinomycetota > Actinomycetes > Streptosporangiales > Streptosporangiaceae > Microbispora > Microbispora sp. H10836. The sequence goes on along the minus strand of NZ_JABBWU010000014.1, from coordinate 71,781 downwards.
GCCCGAGCTGGGCGAGATAGGACGCCAGCCCCTCGGGGCTGTCGAGCATCCAGACGACCCTGGTGAGCGCGTTGAAGAGCCGGTCGCGCTGCACCTCCATGCCCGGCGGGAACATCCCCCGCATGTGCGGGCAGTGAGTGAACAGCCGTCCGTAGAAGTACCCCGCGGCCTTCCCGGCGACGGGTTCGACGACCGAGAAGCTCTCCTTGACGAGGCGCGGATTCAGCGACATCAGTTGTGTCCCACCCTAGGGACCGGAATCGTGCTCCGGTCTGTCGATCCACCTCCCTGACGGTTCCGGGTGACGAGCGCCGGCGGCCCCGGCTCGACCGATCGCTCAACCGGGAGTGTTCCACTCGCTCCGGGGCGCGACAACCGATTCCCCGCAAGGCAACCGACTGTGAACACTTCGTTATTTATCGTGACGCTCAGCCTGTGACTGGTGTGACTCATGTGAAAAAAGACGACTAGAGGAAAGATCTGCGCCATGATGGGCCTGCCTGCTCGCACACTCCAGGAGATGGCCCATGGCGCGTCCCATCGTCGGCATCACCACCTACCTCGAGGCCGCGCGCTGGGGCACGTGGGTCCGTGAGGCGGCGGTCTCGCCCCGGGCGTACGCGCGCGCGGTGGAGAAGGCGGGCGGCGCGCCGGTCCTGCTGCCGCCGCTGAGCCCGGTGTCCGCCGGTGACTACGTGCGCCGCCTGGACGCGGTCGTCCTCGCCGGGGGCGCCGAGGTCGACCCCGTGCTGTACGGCGAGGTCCCGGCCGACGAAGAGGACGACGGGCTCGGCGGGCCGCAGCCCCAGCGCGACCGGTTCGAGACGGCGCTGGCACAGGCGGCGGTGGAGGCGGACGTGCCGCTGCTGGCGATCTCACGGGGCATGCACGTGCTCAACGTCGCCCAGGGCGGCACGCTGATCACGTCGCTGCGGGAGGCCGTCGGCCACGACCGCCACGAGACCGCCGGGCACGTGGTCACGGTCAGCGTGTCGAGCAGGCTCGGCAAGGCCGTGGGCGACCGCGCGGAGGTGACCGGCGCGCACCGCAGGGCCGTCCGGCGGCTCGGCACCGGCCTGATCGCGGTGGCCTGGGCGGACGACCAGATCGTCGAGGCCGTCGAACTGCAGGGGCACCGGTTCGCGGTCGGCGTCCAGTGGCATCCGGAGCGCGGCTCGGACAACCGCCTCGTCGAGGCGCTGGTGGACGCGGCCCGCCCCTGACCCCCGCCGCGGCCGGGGTCGCCGGCGGGCGCTGTTACTGTGCGGGGCATGGCGTTGCATCCCCAGGCGGAGGCCTACCTCAAGCTGTTCCCCTCGGATCTCGGCGTCGAGCTCGCCTCCCTCACCCGCGAGCAGATCGCCCAGTTGCGGTCTCTGGACGGCATGGCCGAGCAGCGCGGGCCGAGTATCGGCCTGCCGGAGGTCAGGGACGAGACGGCGGCCGGGGTGCCGGTCCGGATCTACCGCCCGGAGCCGGACGGGCGTCCGCTGCCGGTGCTCGTGTACTTCCACGGCGGCGGCTGGGTCTTCGGCAGCGTCGAGCGCAACGACGCCCTCGCCCGCGACCTCGCCCACCGGACCGGAGCGGTCGTCGTCTCGGCGGACTACCGCCTCGCGCCCGAGCACCCGTTCCCCGCGGCCGCGGAGGACGCCTTCGCCGTGGTCCGCGACGTGCACGCCCGTCCCGCCCGCTACGGCGCGGACCCCCGCAGGGTGGCGGTCGTCGGCGACAGCGCCGGAGGCAACCTCGCGGCGGTGGCGGCCTGGCTGGCCAGGGACGCCGGGCTGCGCATCGTCCACCAGGCGCTGATCTACCCGGTCGTCGACGTCTCGTGCGACACGCCCAGCTATGTGACGTACGCGAAGGGGTTCGGGCTCGAGGCCGCGGAGATGCGGTGGTTCATCGAGCAGTACGCGGGCGGGGCAGACCCCCGCGACCCCCGTCTCGCGCCGCTCCACCTGCCGGACAAGTCGGGCCTGGCGCCCGCGACGGTGATCACGGCGGAGTGCGACCCGCTGTGCGACGAGGGCGCGGCCTACGCGCGGGCGCTCGCCGGGGCGGGCGTCCCCGTGGAGTACCGCTGCTTCGAGGGCGCCCTGCACGGCTTCCTCGGCCTGCCCGGGTTCTTCGACCAGGCGCTGGAGGGCCGCGACCTCCTCGCGGCCCGGCTCAGGGACGCGCTGCGCCTGCCCCCAGGACAGGGAGCCGCGTCGTGAGGGAGTACGAGAAGCTGCGCACCGAGTGGGCGGCCGACGGCGTCCTGCGGATCGTGATCAGCGAGCCGTCCCGGCGTAACGCCGTGGACCGCACCGGTCACCGTGAGCTGGCCGAGATCTGGCGCGACGTGGACCGCGACGACGGGGTCAGGGCGGTGATCGTGCGCGGGGAGGGCGAGGCGTTCTCGGCGGGCGGCGACCTGTCGATGATCGAGGAGATGATCCGCGACCACGCCACGCGCCTGGAGGTCTTCGCCGAGGCCCGCGACATCGTCTACAACGTGCTCAACTGCGCCAAGCCCGTCGTCTCGGCGATCCAGGGGCCTGCGGTGGGCGCGGGGCTGGCCGTCGCGCTGCTGGCCGACATCTCGGTCGCCGGGCGGACGGCCCGCATCATCGACGGCCACACCCGGCTCGGCGTCGCGGCGGGCGACCACGCGGCGATCGTCTGGCCGCTGCTGTGCGGCATGGCCAAGGCGAAGTACCACCTCCTTCTGTGCGAGCCGGTGACCGGGGAGCAGGCGGAGGCGATGGGCCTGGTGAGCCTGTGCGTCGACGACGACCAGGTCCACGACAGGGCGCTGGAGATCGCGACCCGGCTGGCCGCCGGCTCGGCCGAGGCGATCCGGCTGACCAAGTACGCGCTGAACAACTGGCTGCGCATGGCCGGGCCGTCGTTCGACGCCTCGCTCGCCATGGAGTTCCTCGGGTTCACCGGCCCGGACGCGGCCGAGGGCGTGCGGGCCCTGCGCGACAAGCGCCCGCCCCGCTTCCGGCCCTGATCCACTCGAGCGCGAGCGGTCAGAAGCTCCTCGGCAGGCCGAGCACCTGAGTGGCCAGATAGTTGAGCAGCAGTTCCTCCGTCACCGGCGCGACCCGGCCGATCCTCGCGTCGGCGAGCAGTCGCGCGACGGGATACTCCAGCGAGTACGCCATGCCGCCGTGGGTCTGGAACGCGGCGTCCGCGGCCTCCCACGCGGCCTGCGAGGCCGTCAGCTTGGCGATGTTGGCCTCGGTGCCGCAGGGCAGCCCGTTGTCGAACGACCAGGCGGCCTTGTACAGCATCAGCCTGGCCAGCTCGATCTTGGCCTTGACCTGCGCCAGCGGGAACGCGATGGCCTGGTTGGCCCCGATGGGGCGGCCGAAGACCTCCCGCTGCCTCGCGTAGTCCACGGCCACCCGCAGCGCGACCTCGGCGCCGCCGAGCGCACTGGCCGCCAGCAGGATCCGCTCCGGGTTCAGCACGTCCCAGAGCACGGCCACGCCCCGGTCCACCTCGCCGAGCACGCTGGAGGCGGGCAGCCGCAGGTCGTCGACGAAGACCATGTTGGACGGCGTGGTGTTCGCGCCCATCTTCGGGATCGGCCGGTAGGACAGCCGCCCCGCCGCCACGGCCTCCGGCACGTTCACGAGGAACACCGTCAGCCCGTCCGTGCGCGGTTTCGCCTGCGCCGCCGGGATCGTCCGGGTGACGAGCAGCATCCAGACAGCCCGCTGCACCCCGGTGATCCAGATCTTCTGGCCGTTGACGACGAAGTCGTCGCCGTCCCTGCGGGCGAAGGTCGAGATCGCCAGGGAGTTGGACCCGGCGTCGGGCTCGGTCAGCGCGAAGCAGGTCTCGATCTCGCCCGTGGCCAGCTTCGGCAGCAGCGCGGCCTTCTGCTCGGCCGTGCCGTGCCTGGCCAGTGTGAGCGCCCCGAACCCCGGCGTCAGCACGTACATGAACGCCGAACCGCCGGCGGAGCCGGAGGCCGACAGGGTCTCGGTGGCCACGGCCAGCTCCAGCAGGCCCTGTCCGCCCCCGCCGTACTCCTCGGGCACGGCGAGACCGAGCCAGCCGCCCTTGGCGAGATCGGCCCAGACCTCCTCCGGCCAGCGCTTGTCCGCCTCGCAGCGCTGCCAGTAGTCCAAGTCGTAGCGCGAGCAGATGTCCGCGATGCCCCGGCGCACCGCCTGCGCGCTCTCCGGCAGCGTGAAGTCCATGCCCGCCACTCTAGAACGCCATTCGGCGGGCTGCGAGATCATCGGCGGGGGCGGCGCGCGTGGTAGACGAAGGCGGGGGGCAGGTTCCGCCACACCGTGCGCCCGGCCACCACCTCCTCGAACGCCCGGCACAGCCCGCGGCGGAACCGCAGGGCCGCGGGCAGGGCGCGGGCGTGGACGTAGGAGAACGTCGTGAACGCGCCCCCCGGCCCGAGCGAGGCGACCACCGCGCGCAGCAGGTCCGCCTGGTGGGCGGGGGGAAACGCCGCCCAGGGCAGCCCGCTCACGATCACGTCGGCGGCGGCCACGCCCCGGCCGGCGAGCAACTCCGGCAGCCGCGCGGCGTCGTCGACCATGAGCTCGACCCCCGGATAGCGGGCCGCGAGACGGCCGGCCAGCCGCGAGTTGATCTCGACGGCCAGGTGCCGTCCCCGCCCGCCGAGACGGCGCTGGATCTCGGCGGTGAAGGGGCCGGTGCCCGGCCCCAGCTCGACCACGACGGGGTCGCCGCGCTCCGGCACCGGCACGCACACCGCCTCCGACAACCGCCGTGAGCTGGGCGCGACCGCCCCGGTCGCGGCGGGGGAGCGCAGGAACTGCCCGAAGAGGATCGCTGATTCGCTGGTCATGCCGCGACGCTAGGCCCGCGGTCGCGGCCCGGCCGCCCGCCGTCCGGGCCGACATGGCGACCGGTCGGCGGGGCGGCACCGGCCAGAAGGAGGAGAGGGGTCCTCCGGGCGGAGGACCGGTTTCCGCGCGGGCGGACGGTAGCGTTCCCTCATGCGGTGGCCCCCGACGCGCCCGATCCTCACCGGCAGGCCCTTCGCGTTCCCGCGCGGCGCGGTCCTCGACATCGGGCTGGCGGTGTGCGGGACCGGGCTCGACGTGCTCGTCAGCGCCGGCTCCTGGAGCGGATCCGCCCCGGTGTGGGTGGGCATGGGGTTCGCGCTGCTGGCCGGGCTGCCGATGGGCCTGCTGCGCCGACGGCCCGGGCCGGTGTCCGTCTACCTGTCCGTGCTGCTGGTGATCTGCGACCAGCTCGGCGCGTTCACCGTCAACACCCTGCAGGTCCTGCTGCCGATCTCGGTGGGCGTGCTGGCCCGGTCACGCGGCTGGCGCTGGACGGCGCCGGCGGCCGTGCTCGCCTCCGCCGCGACGGCGGTGAACCTCGCCGACCCCGGCGTCGCCCTCACGGGCAACACCTGGTTCTACTCCACCGGACTGATCGCGGCTCCCGTGCTGATCGGCCGCTACCTGCGTGGCCAGGAGGGACGCCGCAAGGAGGACCCCGCGCCGCTGCTCGACCTGCTGCTCGCGGGCGGCGGGGTCGCGCTGTCGGTGCTCACCACCTGGCCGTACTGGCACGGCGGCGCACCGCCCGTGTGGGCGGTCGCGCTCGGGGTGATGCTCGCCGGGCTCGCGCTGGGCGTCGTGCGGCACCTGCCCGGCGCGGTCCTGCTGCTGGAGAGCGCCGCGCTGCTCCTGGCCGACCATTACGTGCCGAGGACCGGCAGCAGCCTGCAACTGCTCGCCCTGGTGGCCCTCGGCGTCTTCGCGACCCGCGCCGCCTGGCCGTGGGTGGCCGCGGCGTACGCGCTGACCTGCTCGGTCGCCGCGGTCGTGGTCGTGGACGATCCCGCCGATGTCACCGCCTTCCGGGTGGTCGCGCTGATGACGATGGTGACCGCCCCCGTGGCGATCGGCCGCTACGTGGGCGTGCGGCAGGCCCAGGCCAGGCACGCCGCCGAGCTGGCCGCGGAGCGGGCCAGGGCGGGCCGGCTCGCCGAGCGGGAACGGATCGCCAGGGACGTCCACGACATCGTGGCCCACCACGTGGGGGCCATGGTGCTGCGGGCGAGCGCGGCGCAGTACGCCGGGGCGAGCGGGCCGGCCGCCGAGGCGCTGGCCGACATCAGGGACACCGGCCACCGCGTGCTGGAGGACCTGCGCGGCCTGCTGGCGGTGCTGCGCGACCCGGGCGAGTCCCTCGGCCCCGACCTCGGCCCGGATCCGGGTGCCGATCTCGCGCTCGCGGACATGCTCGCCGACCCGGACGACGTGCTGCGCGACGCCGTGGCCCGGATGTCGGCGGCCGGCCTGCTGGTGGACCTGCGCCTGTCGGCCGAGGCGGAGCGGGCCCCGCTGGTGGTGCGGGCGTCGGCGGCGAGGATCGTCCAGGAGGGACTGACGAACGTGCTCAAACACGCGGGGCCGGGAGCCCGCGCGGAGGTCAGCGTGGCGATGCGCCCGGACACGCTCACGGTGGAGGTCCGCAACGGCCCCGGGACCTCCCGTCCCCCGGAGGCGCTGCCGTCCCACGGCCAGGGCATCGCCGGCATGCGGGAGCGGGCCCGCGCCTTCGGCGGGCACGTCACCGCCGGCCCGGCCGGGGACGGCGGCTGGCGCCTGACCGCCTCGCTGCCCGTCCCGCGCGAAAGCCGGCCGGCCTGCCGCAAGGTGGGGAGGTTCGCGTGATCCGCGTCGTGGTCGCCGACGACCAGGCCCTGGTGCGTGCGGGCGTCCGGATGATGCTGGAGGCGGCCGGGGACATGGAGGTGTGCGGGGAGGCCGCCGACGGGGCCGAGGCCGTACGGCTCACCGAGCGGCACCGCCCCGACGTGGTGCTGATGGACCTGCGGATGCCGCGCGTCGACGGCCTGGAGGCCACCCGCAGGATCCTCGCGGCCCAGCCGTCCGCCCGGATCGTCGTGCTCACGACGTTCTCCGAGGACGAGAACCTCTACGCCGCCCTGGGCGCGGGCGCGCTCGGGTTCCTGGTCAAGGACGACCCGCCCGCCCGGATGGTCGAGTCCGTACGGCGGGCCGCGACGGGGGAGCCCCCGCTCGCGCCGTCCGTGCTGCGGCGCGTCGTCGAACGGGCCCTGGCCGCCGAGCGGCAGGCGGCGCCGCTCCCGCCCGGCGTCACCGAGCGCGAGGCGCAGGTGCTCACCCTGGTCGGGGTGGGCCTGTCCAACGCCGAGATCGCCGACCGGCTGCACGTGGGGGTGACGACGGTCAAGAGCCATGTCGCCGCGCTCATCGAGAAGCTGGGGCTGCGCAACCGCACCCAGGCGGCGGTGCTGGCGCACCGGTTCGGCTTGGTCGACACGGGCTTCAACCCCGTGGATCCTCCGGGAAGCGGCAGCAAGGGCGGCATGTAGGGTCTGGGGCGTGAACGCTGCCGAGGACCGGATCTGGACGGTGCCCAACCTGCTGAGTGCCCTGCGTCTGCTCGGCGTCCCCGTCTTCCTCTGGCTCGTGCTGGGTCCCCACGCCGACGGGTGGGCCATCGCGTTGCTGGCGCTCGCGGGCTTCAGCGACTGGCTCGACGGCAAGCTCGCCCGCGCCTGGAACCAGATCAGCAAACTCGGCCGGCTCATCGACCCGCTCGCCGACCGCCTCTACATCCTCGCCACCCTGGTCGGCCTGGTCCTGCGGGACGTGGTCCCCTGGTGGCTGGCGCTCGCGGTGCCGCTGCGCGACGTGCTGATGCTGTGGATTCCGCCCCTGCTGCGGCGGCACGGGTACGGCCCGGCCCTGCCCGTCCACTTCCTCGGCAAAGCGGGCACCGCCGCCCTGATGTACGCGTTCCCGCTGCTGTTCCTCGCCTCGCACGAGGGCTGGTACGCCGAGATTGCCGCGATCTTCGGATGGGCCTTCGCCATCTGGGGAACTGGTCTGTATTGGTGGGCGGGGGTGTTGTATGTCGTACAGGTGCGCCAGCTAACGAAGGGGTGACCCGTGAAGGCCGTCGTCATGGCGGGCGGGGAGGGGACACGGCTGCGGCCGATGACCGCCAACCAGCCCAAGCCCCTGCTCCCCATCATCAACCGGCCGATCATGGAGCACGTGCTCCGGCTGCTGAAGCGGCACGGGTTCACCGAGACCGTGGTCACCGTGCAGTTCCTGGCCGCCCTGATCCGCAACTACTTCGGCGACGGCGACGAACTGGGCATGACCCTCCACTACGCCACCGAGGAGGTCCCCCTCGGCACGGCCGGCAGCGTGAAGAACGCCGCCGACAAGCTCCGCGACGACCGCTTCCTGGTCATCTCCGGCGACGCGCTCACCGACATCGACCTGACCGACATGCTCCGCTTCCACCGCGAGAACCGGGCGCTGGTCACCATCGGGCTCAAGCGCGTGCCCAACCCGCTGGAGTTCGGGATCATCATCGTGGACGAGAACGGCCGCATCCAGCGCTTCCTGGAGAAGCCCACCTGGGGCCAGGTGTTCTCCGACACGGTCAACACCGGCATCTACGTCATGGAGCCGTCGGTCCTCGACGAGATCGCCCCCGGCCAGTCGGTCGACTGGTCGTCCGACATCTTCCCCAGGCTGCTCGAACGCGGTTGCCGGCTGTTCGGCTACGTGGCCGAGGGTTACTGGGAGGACGTCGGCACGCACGAGAGCTACCTCAAGGCCCAGGCCGACGTGCTGGAGGGCAAGGTCAAGGTCGACTTCGACGCCTTCGAACTGGCCCCGGGCGTGTGGGCCGCCGAGGGCGCGTCGGTGGACCCCGAGGCCGTGCTCAAGGGCCCCCTCTACATCGGTGACTACGCCAAGGTCGAGGCCGGCGCCGAGCTGCGGGAGTACACCGTTCTCGGCAGCAACGCCGTCGTGAAGGAGGGCGCGTTCCTCCACCGCGCCGTGGTCAGCGACAACGTGTACGTCGGCCCGGCCGCCCACCTGCGCGGCTGCGTGATCGGCAAGAACACCGACGTGATGACCGGCGCCAGGATCGAGGAGAACGCGGTCGTCGGCGACGAGTGCGTCATCGAGGCCGAGGCGTACGTCTCCTCCGGAGTGAAGATCTACCCGTTCAAGACGATCGAGGCGGGCACGGTCGTCAACACCAGCGTGATCTGGGAGTCGCGCGGCCAGCGCAGCCTGTTCGGCCCCCGCGGGGTCTCCGGGCTGGTCAACGTCGAGATCACCCCGGAGCTGTGCGTACGGCTGGCCAGCGCGTACGCCACGACGCTGCGCAAGGGCGACACGGTCGTCACCTCCCGCGACGCCTCACGCGCGGCGCGGGCGCTCAAGCGGGCGGTGATCAGCGCGCTGAACTCCAGCGCGATCAACGTGGTCGACCTGGAGGCCGCCGCCCTGCCGGTCGCCCGGTTCAACACCTCCCGCGAGAACGTCCGGGGCGGCATCGCCGTGCGCACCACGGCGGGCGACCCCCAGAGCGTCGACATCGTCTTCATGGACGAGACGGGGGCCGACCTGTCCCAGGCGGCCCAGCGCAAGCTGGAGCGGGTCTTCTCCCGGCAGGAGTACCGCCGGGCCTTCCCCGGCGAGATCGCCGAGCTGACCTTCCCGGCCCGCGCCGTCGACACCTACGCCCGGGAGCTGCTGGCCTGCATCGACATGTCCGGCGTGAAGGACACGGAGATGAAGGTCGTGGTCGACTGCGCGGGCGGCACCTCCTCGCTCGTGCTGCCGAGCCTGCTGGGCCGGGCCGGGGTCGACGTGCTGACCGTGAACAACCGGCTCGACGACGCCTCGCCCACCGAGACGCTGGCCGAGCGCCGCCGCGACCTGCAGCGCCTGGCGGAGCTGGTGGCCTCGGCGCGGGCCGCCTTCGGCGTGCGGTTCGACCCGGTGGGGGAGCGGGTCTCCCTGGTGGACGAGATGGGCCAGCTCATCAGCGAGGAGCGCGCGCTGCTCGTCGTGCTCGACCTGGTCGCGGCCGAGCGCCGGGGCGGGCGGGTGGCCCTGCCGGTCACCACGACGCGGGTGGCGGAGATGGTGTGCCGCTTCCACGGCGTGCAGGTCGACTGGACGGCGACGAGCCTCGACACGCTGACGCGGGCGGCCCGGCACCCCGACACGATCTTCGCCGGCGACGGCAAGGGCGGCTTCATCGTCCCGGAGTTCGCGCCCACCGTGGACGGACTGGCGGTCTTCCTGCGCCTGCTCGGCCTGGTCGCGCGCACCCGGCTGTCGCTCAGCCAGATCGACGCCCGGATCCCGGAGGCCAAGCTGCTCAAGCGGACCGTCCCCACGCCCTGGGCGCACAAGGGCGCGGTGATGCGCTCGGTCGTCGAGGCGGCCGAGGGCCACCGCCTCGACACCACCGACGGCGTCCGCGTCGTGGAGGACGACGGAAGCTGGGCGCTCGTCCTGCCCGACCCCGCCGAGGCCGTCACCCACCTGTGGGCCGAGGGCCACGACATGGACACCGCCCAGGCTCTCCTGGAACGCTGGGCCCACGTCGTCGAACAAGCAGCCGGTGCTAGATGACATTGAACCGCCGCTGGCTGTAGCGTTGGTCAGTCCGCGCCCAGCCGCGGTCTTGACCTTTGTGCCTGATCAGCGTAAGTTGCGGCATTCGCAGTTTGAGCTAGTCCTAGAGCAAGTCGTGAGAGAGGCCGAGCCGTTCGATGCCCAGCGTCTACTGCACGCAGTGCGGTCATGCCAACCCCGAGGATGCCCGTTTCTGTTCACGATGCGGTTCGCCGCTGAGCGCTCCCGCGCCCGTCGCGGCCGACACGACCTCGACGATCTCGCTCGAGGCGCTCGAGGCGGAGACGGGCCAGACGCTACTGCCGGACAGGTCGGCGGTCGATCAGCTGCCGCCCGGCACGGCTCTACTGGTGGTCATGCGGGGCCCGAACGCCGGCAGCCGATTTCTGCTCGACAGCGACCTCACTACGGCGGGTCGCCACCCGGAAAGCGACATTTTCCTGGACGATGTGACCGTGTCCAGGAGGCACGTGGAGTTCTACCGGCGCGGGGGCCAGTTCACCGTGCGTGACGTGGGCAGCCTGAACGGCACCTACGTCAACCGGGAGCGCATCGAGGAGTCGCCGCTGCAGGGCGGAGACGAGGTGCAGATCGGCAAGTTCCGGCTGGTGTTCCTCACGCGTGGTCCCGGAGGGCTGTGATCGCTGAGGAGGAGGAGTCATGAGCGCGCAGGCCCTACGGGCGTTCATGAGCATCGGGGAGGTGCTCGCCCTGCTGCAGGGCGAGTTCCCGGACGTGACCGTCTCCAAGATCCGGTTTCTGGAGGGTGAGGGGCTCATCGAGCCCCAGCGGAGCCCGTCGGGTTACCGCAAGTTCACCTACAACGACGTCGAGCGCCTGCGGTACATCCTGCGGGCGCAGCGCGACCAGTACCTGCCGCTGCGGGTCATCAAGGACCAGCTGGACGAGCAGGCGGCCCGTCCGCACGCCGTCTCCGACGGCGCACCGCCCGTGCGTCTCAGCCGGGAGGAGTTCATCGAGGCCGCGGGCATCGATGAGGAGACCCTGGCCGAGATGGAGAGCTTCGGCCTGGTCGCTGCCGTGGCGCGCCGGTACGACGGGGAGGCGCTGGAGATCGCGCGCAGCGTGGGGGCGCTGTCGCGGTTCGGCCTGCGGGCGCGGCACCTGAGAGCGGTCCGCGCGGCGGTGGAGCGGGAGGCCGGCCTCATCGAGCAGGCGGTGGCCCCGCTGCTGCGGCGCAAGGCGCCCGGGGCGATCGCGGAGGCGGACGAGACCGCACGGGAGATCTCCGGACTTCTCCAGGAAGTGCACAATGCGTTACTGCGTGGGAGTGTTCGCGGCGTTCTGGGGCGGTGACCGGCACATCTGCTCCTCCGTGGGTGTTACGTTGAATGCCTGGTGATATGCCGCGACGCTTGAGACGGAGCCGCCCGTGTTGCAGATGGAGGTCGTGGGGGTTCGCGTTGAGATGCCCACCAACCAGCCGATCGTGCTCCTGAAGGAGACGAGCGGCGATCGGTACCTTCCGATCTGGATAGGCATGACCGAGGCGACCGCTATCGCGCTGGCCCAGGCGGAGGAGCCGCCGCCCCGGCCGCTGACCCACGACTTGTTCCGTGACGTTCTTGAGGCCTTGGGGGTGCGGTTGCGCACCGTCAATATCGTCGCGCTCCGCGATGGAATCTTCTTCGCCGATCTGGTCTTCTCCAACGGCGTGGAGGTCAGCGCCCGTCCTTCGGACTCGATCGCGCTGGCGTTGCGTACGGGTGCGACGATCTACGCGAGTGAGGACGTGATCCAGGAGGCGGGCGTGAGCATGCCCGACGACCAGGAAGACGAAGTGGAGAAGTTCCGCGAGTTCCTGGACAAAATCACCCCGGAAGACTTCGGCAGGGCGGGCTGACGTGCCGGACGATTTCGGGAGATTACGCTTCACGACGCGCCGGACGGGGTCGTTGACTGACGATGGCCCCGGTCCTACGGTGCAAGGGAAACCACGGTTGTAATTCACGAACCCCCAGATCAGACCGTGGGATGAGAGAAAGCCGGAGGTCCGCAGTGGCGGTCAGCAGCGGCGAGGGTAAGTCGGCCGGCCAGCACGACCCGGTTCGGCAGGCGGCGCGCGAGCGCGCCGGCGAACAGGGTCTGCTGTTCGACGAGCAGCCGACGGCGCTGCCCCAGGGCATCGGATACCGCGGGCCGACGGCGTGCGCGGCGGCCGGGATCACGTACCGTCAGCTCGACTACTGGGCCCGGACCGAACTGGTGCTCCCGACGATAAGGGCCGCCCAGGGATCCGGGTCCCAGCGACTGTACAGCTTCCGCGACATCCTCGTCCTGAAGGTCGTCAAACGTCTTCTCGACACCGGGGTCTCCCTCCAGCAGATACGCACCGCCGTACGGCATCTGCGCGATCGCGGCGTCAACGACCTGGCCCAGATCACCTTGATGAGCGACGGCGTGAGCGTCTACGAGTGCACGAGCGCGGACGAGGTGATCGACCTCCTGCAGGGCGGTCAGGGCGTGTTCGGCATCGCGCTCGGGCGGGTCTGGCGGGAGGTCGAGGGGTCGCTGGCCGAGCTTCCGGGTGAGCGCGCGGAGCCCGCCCCGGATGCGGAGGGGGACCATCCGGCGGACGAGCTGGCCCGCCGGAGAAAGGCCCGCAGGACCGGCTGAGCGCACGCCCCGGCGATCGCCGGAGGCAGCGGCCGGGGCCGTGGCTCGAACGGCGTCAGGCGCGCGCGGCGGGCCCGGCCGGAGGCAGGTCGAACTCGTCGTCGCGCATGCGCAGCAGGGCGACGGAGGCGCCGGCGAAGCCCACGGCCGTGACCAGCAGGCCGACGCCCGACGCGACGTGACCGGGCATGAACGGGTGGGTGAACCCGCCCGCCGCGAGGAGGATGCCCGTCCAGGCCGGTGCCGCGCCGCTGCGCCACAGCGCGAGGCCGAGCAGCAGCGGGCCGGCGACGATCCCCAGGATGAACAGCAGGCCCGCCGCCAGTTGCACGGGGTCGTCCTCCATCGCTTTCTGGATCTCCGCCATGGTCGTCACGTCGAAGCCCCTCGTCACTGTCAGGTCTGGCCGTCGCCACCCTCGCCGTCCTGCCGCTCATGCCCGCCCTGACCCTGCCCGCGGCGGCCGGGCTGGCGGGGGGCGGGCCGGCCACGGGCGGGCCGATGCTGCCCGTCGTGGTGGGCGAGGTCGCCCAACGGCTGACCCCGGTGTTCGTCGCCGCCGACGCGCTGGTGCTGCTGGCCTCCCTCGTCACGCTCGCCCTGCGCGTCCGCCGGTCGCGCGGGGTGACCAGGCTGCGGCTGATGTGGCTGTTGTGGGCCGTGGGCCTGTTCGCCGCGCTCAACGCGCAGCGGATCGTGACGACCGACGGACCGGTGCTGTTCCTGCTGACCCTGCCGCTGATCCCGGCCGCGGCCACCGTGGCCATCCTGCGCCACGGCCTGGACGACATCGAGCTGATCGTCAACCGGTCGCTGGTGTATGGGGCGCTCACGCTCGGCGTCGTGCTGGCCTATCTGGGCATCGTCGCGGGGCTGTCCGCGCTGGCGCAGAACCGGCTGTCGGCCACGCCTCTCATCGCGACCGGCGCCGTCGCGCTCGCCTTCGCTCCCGCTCGCTCCGCCGTGCAGTCCGCCGTCGACCGGGTCATGTACGGGCAGCGGCGCGACCCCGCGGCGGCCGGCGCCCGGGTCGGCCTGCGGCTCGGCACCGGCCTCGACGGGGTGCTGCGGGCGGTGTGCGAGGCGCTGCGGCTGCCGTACGCCGCGGTCAGCTCCGACGGGCGGCTGGTCGCCACGTACGGCCGGGCGCCGCGGCTGCGGCACACCGTGTCTCTGGAGGTGGCCGACGGGCCGCCCGCGGACCTGCTCGTCGGGCTGCGGGCGGGGGAGCGCCGGTTGTCCGGCGCCGACCGGCGCGCCCTGGACCTGCTGGTCGCACCCGTCGGCCTGGCCCTGCAGGCGGTGCGGCTGTCGGAGCGGCTGGGCGAGTCCCGCACGCGCATCGTGGCCGCCCGGGAGGAGGAACGCCGGCGGCTGCGCCGCGACCTTCACGACGGCCTCGGCACCGTGCTCACGGCGGTGACCCTCAAGGCCGACGCCGCCCACAACCTGCGTGCCACCGACCCGGAGCGGAGCGGGCGTCTCCTGCTCGACCTGCGCGCCGACCTCACCGCCGCGATCGCCGACATCCGCCGCCTCGTCTACGACCTGCGCCCGCCCTCGACGAGCTCGGACTCGCCGAGAGGCCGGCGACGGCGACGCCGCCCGCCGCGAGGTGCAGCTCACCCGCCCCGACGTCGTGGTCATGGACCTGCACATGCCGGGCGTCAACGGGGTGGAGGCCACCCGGGCCGTCGTGCGCGCCGGGCCCCGGTCCCGTCCCCGAGCCCTTTCCCGAGCTCACCGCGCGCGAACGGGAGGTCCTCGACCTCATCGCGGCGGGCCGGTCCAAGGCGGCGATCGCCCGGCACCTGGTCATCAGCGGCAAGACCGTCAGCAACCACATCACCGCCATCTTCGCCAAGCTGGCGGTCGCCGACCGGGCCGAGGCGATCGTCCGCGCCCGCCGGGCCGGTCTCGGCGCCGACTTCGCGCAAGGTGCGAGTCGGGGCGATCCGGGGTAGCCGGTAGAGTGGAAGACGGCCGACGACCTCGTGCGGGAGAGACCTCTGGATGTTCAGGGGCGCCGAAGGAGCAAACCTCCCCGGAATCTCTCAGGCATCCGTACCGCACGGACGAGGCGACTCTGGAAAGCAGGCCCGCCGGCCAGGCGGCGCCTCACCGAAGGGGAAAGCCGGGCTCGACGGCCCGGTGAAGCTCTCAGGTCCGATGACAGAGGGGGAGACCGCTTCACGACCGGCCGCGCCACACAGGGCGCCGGGCGGTCGCCGCAGGTCTCGACCCGTCCAGGAGGCCCCTGTCATGACCGATCGGTCCACGCTCCGCGATCTTTCCGCTCCGCCCTTCGCGACCCGTCACATCGGCCCCTCGGAGGCCGGCCGCGCCCGGATGCTCGAGGCCGTCGGCTACGAGTCGGTGGCCGACCTGCTCGCCGTGGCCGTGCCCGAGGCGATCCGCACGCGCGGTCCGCTGAACCTGCCCGAGGCGGTGGGGGAGGCCGAGGCCCTGGCCGAACTGCGCGCCCTCGCGGGCCGCAACCGGGTGCTGACCCCCATGATCGGCCTCGGCTACCATGACACGATCACGCCGGGCGTCGTCCTGCGCAACGTGCTGGAGAACCCGGGCTGGTACACCGCGTACACGCCGTACCAGCCGGAGATCTCGCAGGGGCGGCTGGAGGCGCTGCTGAACTTCCAGACGGTCGTGTCGGACCTCACCGGCCTCGACGTCGCCGGCGCGTCCCTGCTGGATGAGGCGACCGCCGTGGCCGAGGCGATGACGCTGGCCCGGCGCGCGAGCAAGGTCAAGACCGACGTGTTCGTGGTGGACGCCGACGCGCTGCCGCAGACCAAGGCCGTGCTGGCGACCCGCGCCGAGCCGCTCGGCATCACGCTGGTGGAGTCCGACCTCACCGGTGAGCTGCCCGAGTGCTTCGGGGTCCTCGTCCAGTACCCGGGCGCGAGCGGCCGGGTGGCGTCCTTCCGCGCGGTCGCCGAGCGGGCCCACGCCCAGGGGGCGCAGCTCGTGGCCGCGGCCGACCTGCTGGCGCTGACCCTGCTGGAGTCCCCCGGGGAGCAGGGCGCCGACATCGCCGTCGGCTCCTCCCAGCGCTTCGGGGTGCCGCTGGGCTACGGCGGTCCCCACGCGGCCTACATGGCGGTCCGCGAGGGGCTGCAGCGGCAGATGCCGGGCCGTCTGGTCGGCGTCTCGGTGGACGCCGACGGCCGCACGGCCTACCGGCTCGCCCTGCAGACCCGCGAGCAGCACATCCGGCGCGAGAAGGCCACCAGCAACATCTGCACCGCGCAAGTCCTGCTCGCGGTCATGGCGTCCATGTACGCCGTCTACCACGGGCCGGACGGCCTGAAGAGGATCGCCCAGCGGGTGCACCGCCACGCGGCCGTCCTCGCCGCCGGGCTGCGCGAGGGCGGCGTGGAGGTCGTCCACGACGAATTCTTCGACACCGTGCTCGCCCGCGTGCCCGGGCGGGCCGCTCAGGTCGTGGCCGCCGCCACCGAGCGGGGCGTGAACCTGCGCCTCGCGGACGACGACCACGTCGGCGTCGCCTGCGACGAGAAGACCACCACCGGTCACCTTAGGGCCGTGTGGGATGCGTTCGGCGTCGAGCCGGCCGTGGTGGAGGACCTCGACCGGGTGACGCCCGACGCCGTCCCCGCCGGTCTGCAGCGGACCTCGGACTACCTCACGCACCCCGTGTTCCACGCCTACCGGTCCGAGACGGCCATGCTGCGCTACCTGCGGCGCCTGCAGGACAAGGACATCGCGCTCGACCGCTCGATGATCCCGCTGGGCTCCTGCACGATGAAGCTCAACGCGACCACCGAGATGGAGCCCATCACCTGGCCGGAGTTCGCCTCCATCCACCCGTTCGCGCCGGCCGGGCAGGCCGAGGGGTACGCCGAGCTGATCGCGACGCTGGAGGGCTGGCTGGCCGAGGTCACCGGCTACGACCGGGTGTCGATCCAGCCGAACGCGGGGTCCCAGGGCGAGTTCGCCGGGCTGCTGGCAATCAGGTCCTACCACCGCTCCAGGGGCGAGGACGGCCGTGACGTGTGCCTCATCCCGTCCTCCGCGCACGGCACCAACGCCGCGAGCGCGGTCATGGCGGGCATGCGGGTGGTCGTGGTGGCCTGCGACGAAAACGGCAACGTCGACCTCGCCGACCTCGCCGCCAAGATCGACAAGCACCGCGACGCGCTCGCCGCGATCATGGTGACCTACCCGTCCACGCACGGCGTGTACGAGGAGACGATCGTCGAGATCTGCGAGCGGGTGCACGAGGCCGGCGGGCAGGTCTACGTGGACGGGGCCAACCTCAACGCGCTGGTGGGCCTGGCCAAGCTGGGCGAGTTCGGCGCGGACGTCTCCCACCTGAACCTGCACAAGACCTTCTGCATCCCGCACGGCGGCGGCGGGCCCGGGGTCGGCCCGGTGGCCGTCAAGGCCCACCTCGCCGAGCACCTCCCGGCGCACGTGTCGGCCGCGCCGTACGGCTCGGCGGGCATCCTGCCGATCTCCTGGGCGTACGTCAGGATGATGGGCGGCGACGGGCTGCGGCAGGCCACCGAGCAGGCGATCCTCTCGGCCAACTACCTGGCCCGGCGGCTGGCGCCGCACTACCCGGTGCTGTACACCGGCAGGGACGGCCTGGTCGCCCACGAGTGCATCGTCGACCTGCGCCAGATCACCAAGGAGACCGGCGTCACGGTGGACGACGTGGCCAAGCGCCTGATCGACTACGGCTTCCACGCGCCGACCATGTCGTTCCCCGTCGCCGGAACGCTCATGATCGAGCCGACGGAGAGCGAGGACCTGGCCGAACTCGACCGCTTCGCCGACGCGATGATCGCCATCCGGGGCGAGATCGCCAAGGTGGCGTCGGGCGAGTTCGACAAGACCGACAACCCGCTGCGAAACGCCCCGCACACGGCCGAGTGCCTCACCGCCGACGAGTGGACCCACCCGTACTCGCGGGCGGTCGCGGCCTACCCGGTGCCCGGCCTCCGGGACGACAAGTACTGGTCGCCGGTGCGCCGGATCGACCAGGCGTACGGCGACCGCAACCTCGTCTGCTCCTGCCCGCCCCTCGAGGCCTACGAGGACTGATCAGTTGAGTATGTCGGCCCCGCCCGGCGGCCGGTCTCGTTAAGATCGCGGTGATCGTTCCTCATCATCTGCGACCATGCGAGGCCCCTGTATGACGGCCATCGATTCCGGGCGGCGGTCCGACCGGCTCGACCACGCGCGCCGGCTCGCCGAGAGCGGCGACCTCGACGGCGCGGCCGCGATCTTCGCGGAGCTCGCCGCGGACGAGGCCGCGCCGGACCGCGGCGAGGCCGGCGAGGGCCTGTCCGTCGTGGTCGAGCGCATGGCCGAGCGGCTGCTGGAGGACGGCGAGCCCGAGCGGGCCGCCGACGTCCTGCTGGAGGCGCTGTCGGTCAGCGTGGTGGCCGACCCGGCGCGCCTGCGGGTGCTGCTCGGCATGGCCCATCTGGAGATGGCGTGCGCGCAGTTCGCCGGGGCCGTGGAGGACAGCCGCCAAGAGGGGGCCGACGCCGGCACCGGCGCGCTCGCGATCGAACTACTGGCCCGTACGCTGCCGTTGCGCGGCCGCGACGGCGACGCGGAGACCGTGTGGCGCTACGGCCTCGATCACCCCGATGCGGCGCTCGCCGAGCAGGTGCGGCTGCGCCTCGGGCGGGACGTACGCCCCGCCATGGAAGGCGTCGTGGAGGCCTGATCCGCCGGGCAGGGCTCAGCGCTGATTGCGGCGGCTGATGGCGTAGGCGAAGTTGACCGCGATGATCCCGCCCCAGGCGAGCAGGAGCCCCGGAAAGTGCCCGGCTCCGGCCGCGATGGCGGTCAGCGGGATGCCGATGCCGAGTGAGCCGAGGGCCAGGCCCACGGCGCCGTCCTTCTGCTTGGGCTGGTTGCCCGGGGGCTGGTGGTGCAGCTGGGCCGCCACCTCGTTGCGTACCCGCGCGGCGATCTCGACGTCGAGCTTGTCGAGGAACGACTCGACCAGCGCGTCCTCGTACTCCGGGCCGAGGTCGCGGCGGGCCGCCATGACGGCGCGCAGGTCCTCGCGGGTCGAGGGCGCCGCAGGCGGCGGGGGGACGGGGCGCCCGGTCGCGGGCGACGGCTGCGATGCGATGTCCGGCACCATCACATTCTGGCCCTTTCCGCGGCGGCCTGCCATCCTCCGATCGGAGGGTCGCCTCCTCCTGCTCCGGTCGGACCCGCTACCGTCACCCGCATGGAGATCGAGACTCCGCACGGCCGCGCCCTGGCCGAGGTGGACGAGGCGTCCGATCCCCGGCTGCTGCTGGTCCTGACCCACGGGTCCGGGGGAGGTGTGGACGCCCCCGACCTGCTCGCCGTACGTGACGCGGTCCTGGCCGCCGGGGGGACGGTCGTCCGGGTGATCCAGCCGTTCCGGCTGCGCGGCGCGCGGGCGCCGGGGTCGGCGGTCAAGCAGGACGAGGCGTGGCTGTCGATCGCCGCCGCGATCCGCGAGCGCCATCCGGGCCTGCCGTTCGTCCAGGGCGGGCGGAGCAACGGCGCGCGGGTCGCCTGCCGCACCGCGCGCGCCGCCGGCGCCGAGGCGGTGGTGGCGCTCGCGTTCCCGCTGCACCCGCCGGGGAAGCCGGAACGCTCACGGGCGGACGAACTGCGGCAGGCGGGGACCCCCGTGCTCGTGGTCAACGGGGATCGGGATCCGTTCGGCGTGCCGGACGAGAAGGACGCCGCACGTCTCGTGGTCCTCCCGGGGGAGGGACACGAGTTCAAGAAGGACCCCGCCCGGGTGGGCGAGGTGGTGGCGCGGTGGCTGTTGCCGCCTAGGCGGCGCTGATGGCCATGTCGGTGGGGCGATGCGGGGCGATGACGCCGCCGTCCGGCAGCAGTTCGCCGGTGTCCTCGAACAGCACGACACCGTTGCAGAGCAGACTCCAGCCCTGCTCGGGGTGACAGGCTATCGTGCGGGCGGCTTCTCGGTCCTTCGCGTCCGCGGTGGGACAGGCCGGTTCATGAGGGCACATCGCCGGGGCTCCGTGTCTTTTCGTTCGTTCGCTCGTTTTGTCTTGCGGGCGTCCCGTGGGCGCCGTCACGAGTGCCCTCGTTCAGGGTGCGAGGGGCTCGGTATGACGAACACCACACTGGACTACACCAGTTTGCGGCTCGGCCGCATCCGTACGACATAGTCCGTTCGGAGCATTTCCGCCGGTCGGGCAGGGGACCCGGCCGCACCCCGAGCAGGCTCGCGCGCACTGATGTGACCTAGTACACAAGAATGCCCCATTGCAGGCAACGGTCCGGCCTCGACACGCCGACGGCCCGGTAACCGGGAGATCACAGATTTCGGTCGCCGGGCGGGATCGATGCGGACGGCCCGGATATCCGGTGCCTCAGCCGCCGAGTCCGGCGATCAGCGCGTCGAGGCCGTGCTCGAAGTCGCGCTCGCCCTCGGCGGTGCGCGCGTCGCGTACCTCGGCGTCCGGATCGGCCCACCCCGACTGCTGGACCTCCACGGCCACGCTGCCGTGCACGTAGGCCCGCAGCGCGCGGACGGCCCGGGCCGGGTCGCCGATCCCCGCCTCGCGCAGCTGCTCGGTCTGCTCCCTGATCGCGATGAGGGCCGACCCCTTCGGGGGCTTGGTCAGGGCCAGCGACAGCACCCCCGGGTGTTCCAGCAGCGCGGCGCGGCTCGCGCGCGCCCAGGCGCGCGCCCTGTCCTGCCAGGTGGCGGCGCCGGCCGGGTCGACCTCCACGGTCGTCACGTGCTCGGCGAGGGCGTCCATCAGCGCCTCCTTGCCTCGCGGCAGGTGGTGGTAGATGGCCATGGCCTCCACCTGGAGGGCGTCGCCGAGCCTGCGCATGGTCAGCCGGCGCAGGCCCTGGCCGTCGGCGATGTGCAGGGCGGCGTCGATGATCCGCTCCCGGGACAGGGGGACGGGCGGTCGCTTGGCAGGCATAGCGATCATGCTGCCATATCGAGCCTTACTTCGTAAAGGGCGACGCACCCTGCGGTACGGGCCTCCGTGCGGAGCGCGTACGCTACCGCTTGCGACGTGAGTTCGATGCGCGAGCCGATACGAAGGGGCTGACGATGGCGTTTTTCCGTCCGCGGGTGAGCCGGGAGGCGGAGGTCCGCTACCACGCGGATCTGGAGACCCGGAAGAACTTCGACCACGTGCTGGACAAGCTCCGGGCGGCGCAGCGGCGGTTCCAGGAGGCGAAGGCGGCGGGCGCGCCGCTCCCCGAGCTCCGTGAGGCGGCCCTGGGCCTCGACGCGGCGCTGACCGAGGCGCTGCGCGCCGCCGAGGCGGGACAGCGTGCCACGTACGGTGTGAAGTCCTACGACAGCAGGATCGCCCGGCGCAAGGCGAGGGCCACCCCCGACGGCGCGCTGTGGACCGACGAGGTGAACCGGCTGCGCACGCTGCGCGAGGCGCACCGCCTCAGCGGCATCCCGAGGGTGCCCCGTGCCGGCAAGACGGGCGACCCCGCCCGCCTGACCCCGCGCGACGTGCGCAAGGGCCTGGCCGCCGCCGGTCGCTGAGCCCGCACGTCTGGCCTGTGCGTCTGGACCGGCCCGGCGTACGGCCCCGCAGGCGCGACGACGGTGATCGCGGCTCCTGACAAGGGAGCCGCGAAGGTCTACGATTCCGCCTCACACCCGAGCCGAGCGTCAGGGGCTCGGGGCCAGGAAGGCAGGTCGTCCCCTTGATCCCCGACTCGCTGTCGTCGTCACCGCTGGAACCCCTGATCACCAGGGAGTACGACACCGAACCCGCGCTCGTCCACGAACGCCTCCGGAGCACCTACGGCCCTGTGGCGCCGGTCGATCTCCTCGGTGTGCCCGTGTGGTTCGTCCTCGGTTACGACGAGGTGCTGCACGTCCTGCAGAACGCGGGCGAGCGCTGGAGCAAGTGCGTGGCCAACTGGCGGGCGTTCGCCGAGGGCCGCGTGCCCGCCGACTGGCCGCCGCTGACCCTGCTCGCGGCGGACAATACCGGGTTCCAGGACGGGGACAGGCATCGCGAGGGCCGCGCGGCCTGGGACGCCGCCCTCCGGCCGTACCAGGACCCGGCTCATCCGCAGGCGCAGGCGATGGAACGCGCCATCCTGCGCTACTGCGACGAGCTCGTCGACGTCATCACGGAGGGCACGTCCACGGGGCTCGCGGACCTGTGCGCGCAGTACGGGCGGCTGCTGCCGCTGATGGTCGCGGGCCACCTGTTCGGCATCAGCATCGACCGCGGCGACAATCTGGTGATGGACCTGTGGCGACTGTTGGACGGCCCTGACTCCGGCGGGGCGTTCCAGCGGCTCTACGCCACCTTCCTGGAACTCGC
This sequence comes from Microbispora sp. H10836, assembly GCF_012999525.1. NCBI lineage: Bacteria > Bacillati > Actinomycetota > Actinomycetes > Streptosporangiales > Streptosporangiaceae > Microbispora > Microbispora sp. H10836. Next base: position 49,355 of record NZ_JABBWU010000014.1, on the reverse strand, counting down.
GACGGTCAAGCGGAGACGGCCCGGCGAGGACGTCCCCTCCTACCTGCTCGCCGCCAAGCCGGACTTCACCGACGACGAGCTGGCCCGCGAGCTGTTCCTGCTGCCCGCCTTCCTCGACTTCACCGGCAGTCTGATCTGCAACGCGGTGGTCGAGATGATCACCAACCCGCGGCTGCGGGCGGCGTTGTCGACGGGGGCGATCGAGGAGGTGGTGAACCGGGTCGCGATGCTGAAACCGGCGATCGCCAACGTCACCCTCCGCTACGCCAGGGCGGAGGCGAAGCTGGGGAACTTCACGATCGCCGCGGGCGACCCCGTGCTGCTGTCCGTCGCGGCGGCGAACGCCGACCCGCGGATGGCCTCCGCGCTGAGCGACGACACCGTGCGCAGCACCCGCGCGCACCTGTCGTGGGGCGCGGGCCCGCACCGATGCCCGAGCCGGCGACTGGCCACCCAGATCACCACGATCGCCGTGCGCCGGCTGCTCGAGCGGTTCGCGGCGCTGGGCCTCGCGCTGCCGCCCGACCAGCTGCCCTGGCGCCCTTCTCCCTTCATGCGGGCGCTGCGCGCCCTGCCCGTGCAGTACGAGGTGCGGCCGGCGTCCGGGCCGCGCGACAGGAGCGATGCGGGTATCTCGGGCAGCACGGATAGCCCGGGGAGCACGGGCGGCGAGGGTGGGCGGCAGCCGTCCGGCGCCCCCGCCGCCGGCGACCGCCCGGCCGCCCGGTCCGCGCTGTGGACCTTCCTGCGCAGGCTCCGGGGCGGGCGGCGGGACGACCAGCCGGGGGCCTGAAAGCCGTACGGCCCGCGCCCCCCTCACGGGGACGCGGGCCATACTCATGTCCGGATCAGGCGGCGCTCAGCCGGCCCAGATCTCAGCTAGCCCAGTCGAGCAGCGGACGGGTGTTGCTCGGGTGGCGCAGCTTGGACAGCGACTCCTTCTCGAGCTGGCGGATCCGCTCCCGGGTCAGGCCCAGGTGCTTGCCGATCTCGTCCAGCGTGTGCGGCTTGCCGTCGGCCAGCCCGAAGCGCAGGCTCATGATCTTGGCCTCGCGCGGCGACAGGTTGCTCAGCACGCCCTTGAGCTGCTCGGCCAGCAGCTGCCGGTCCACGACCTCGGACGCCTCGGGGGAGTCGACGTCCTCGATGAGGTCGCCGATCCGGGTCTCGCCGTCCTCGCCGATGGTCGAGTCGAGGCTGATCGGCTGCCGGCTGGTGCGCAGCAGCTCCTCGATCTGGTCCGGAGTCTTGTCCAGCTCGACGGCCAGCTCCTCCGGCGTGGGCTCCCGGCCGAGCCGCTGGTGCATGTCACGCTCGACGCGCGACAGCTTCGACAGCATCTCCAGCACGTGGACGGGCAGCCGGATCGTACGGGCCGAGTCGGCGAAGCCGCGCTGGATGGCCTGCCGGATCCACCACATGGCGTACGTCGAGAACTTGTAGCCCTTGGTGTAGTCGAACTTCTCGACCGCGCGGATCAGGCCGAGGTTGCCCTCCTGCACGACGTCGAGCAGGGCCATGCCGCGGTCGGTGTACTTCTTGGCGACCGAGACGACCAGGCGGAGGTTGGCCTCCAGCATGTGGTCCTTGGCCCGCCTGCCGTCCTCGATGACCCACTCCAGGTCCTCGCGGACGCCCGGCGCGAGGCGCTCGCCGCTCTCCAGGGCGGTCTCGAGCTTGTACTCGGCGTACAGCCCGGCCTCGATGCGCTTGGCCAGCTCCACCTCCTGGGCGGCGGTGAGCAGGGTGCGGCGGCCGATGGACTTCAGGTAGGTGTGCACCGAGTCGCCCATGACCGACGAGGTGTCGTCGAGGTCGAGCGTCGCGCTCTCCTCCGTCTCGGCCTCGTCGACCTGGAGCTCCTCGTCGTAAGGCTCCTCGTCGGTCTTCTTCGCGGCGCTCCTGGCGGCGGGCGCGCTCTTCTTGGCGGCCTCGGCCTGGGCGGCGCGGCGGGACTTCCTGGCGGGAGCCTTGCCCTTCTGGGTGCCCGCGGGGGCGGTGCCGCCCGGCGCGCCGTTGTCCGTGTCGGCGGCCAGGTTCACGCCCGCCTCGGTCAGCTCGCGCAGGATCGAGCGGCCCTCGACGGGGCTGACGCCGGCCTTGGCGAAGGCCTCGCGCAGCTCCGACAGGGAAAGGCGACCCTGCGCACGGCCTCGCTCCAGCAGCAGGTCGAGCGTCGTCGGGGTCACCTCGCGCTCGGGCGAGGCCGCCACGGCGGTCCGGGGCATGAGGACACCTCCTCCTTGCGGAGTTCATGGTTTCGAATGCTTGCGATCGGGGCGCGGCGTCCGGCGGCTCAGCGCACCAGTATCAATAACGCTCTCGCGCCTGGTTTGTTCCCTCACCCCGCGGGGGAGGGCGGTGGATCCGGCCGGGCGGCCCGGCCGGTAGGTGCTGTCAGTCGGGGATGATGGTGACGCTGACCTCGGGCATCGGCATGGGGTCGGCGTCCTCGATGCGCTCGGAGGTCCAGTAGCCGGCGACCCCGTCCGGGTCGTCCGTGAGCGCCTCCGACACCACGTCGGGGTCGGGAGTGGACCTCGGTCCGGTGAAGCCGCCGCGGCCGGAGTCGGCCGGGAGGATCTCGCGCGATCCCTCGTGGCCGCGACCCGCCGGGCCGAGCTTGGCGGCGGGGGTGTCGCCCACCTTGGCGACATCATCGAGGCGCCCGGCGAACGCGGCCGCGGTGACCGACGCTCCGCCCACGATGACGACGCCGACGAGCACGGCGGAGGCCATCATCTTGTGGGCCGGCGTGAGGCGGATCGGTTGCATGCGGCGTCCCCTTCCCCCGCTCTCATAGACGCACGACGGTCACCCACGGTTCCGGATCTTCACTTCCGGTTCTTCAGAGCGACCATATCCGGTTTGCCGTTCGGAAGGAGGGGAATCTGGGACACCAGCTCGACGGCACGCGGCGCGGCGTAGGCGGGCAGCCGCTCCTTGGCGAAGCCCCTCAGCTCGTCGAGCGTGACCTCGCGGGCGTCCCCCGGAACCACGACGGCGACCACGATCTCACCCCACTCGGGGTCGGGCCTGCCCACCACCACGACGTCGCGTACGGCCGGATGCCCGGCCATGACCTCGGCGACCGCGCCGGCCACGACCTTCCGGCCGCCGGTGTTGATCACGTCGTCGGCCCGGCCGAGCACGGTGAGCCGCCCGTTCTCCATCGAGCCGAGATCGGAGGTGACGAACCAGCCGCCCTCGAAGGGCCGCTCCTCACGCAGCCGGTAGCCCGAGAACAGCACCGAGCCCGAGATCCGCACCCGCCCGTCGCCGCCGATCTTGACCTCGACGCCGTCCAGCGGCACGCCGTCGTACACGCACCCGCCGCTCGTCTCGCTCATGCCGTACGAGGTGACGATCCGGAGTCCGGCGGCGCCGGCCTCGGCGAGCAGGCCGGCGGGAGCGGCGGCCCCGCCGAGCAGGATCACGGGGAAGGCCGTGAGGTCCGCACCCGCGTCGAGCACGCGCCGCACCTGGGTGGGGACCAGTGAGACGTAGTCGGCCCGGCTCGCGATGACCTCGGCGGGGGAGAAGCGGGGATGGACGATCGGCTCGGTGCCGCACAGCAGCGACCGGATGAGCACCTGCGCGCCGGAGATGTGCGAGGGCGGCAGGCAGCACAGCCAGCGGTCGCCCTCGCGGGCGCCGAGCCTGGCCAGCGAGGCCCGGGCCGAGGCGAGCAGCGCCTCGGCCGTCAGCTCCACGCCCTTGGGGGCGCCGGTGGAGCCGGAGGTCGCGATGATCAGCGCCGCGTCGGACGGCTCCCCGTCCGGCTCGCGCCGCACGCCGTCGGCGGTGACGACGTGGGTCGGCCGCAGCGCGGCGAGCGTCGCCTCCAGCGCGGGCCCGGGCAGATCCGGGGACAGCGGCAGAACGGCGGGTCCGTCGCCGGTCAGGGCCTGCCGTACGGCCTCCGACAGGGCGGGCCCCGGTGGCAGGACGAGGGCGTGCACGGGTCGCTGTCCTGGGCGGTGTCCGGGAGGGCTGAGCACGGTCGTAAGGTTAGTCCCGGCGCGGTGGCCGCAGGTCGCCGCCTGGCAGGTGACGACGAAGGAGCGGGTGTGACGAGCGGGGTCGACTGGAAGCGGTCGGGCGAGTACGAGGACATCATCTACGAGACCGCCGAGGGCATGGCGAAGATCACGATCAACCGCCCCGAGCGGCACAACGCCTTCCGCCCCACGACGTTGTTCGAGCTCCGTGAGGCCTTCGACCGGGCCCAGGAGGACACCGAGGTCGGTGTGATCATCTTCACCGGCGCCGGGGACAGGGCGTTCTGCTCCGGCGGCGACCAGAAGATCCGCGGCGACGACGGCTACGTGGACGACAAGACCCACGGCATCGGCCGGCTCAACGTCCTGGACCTGCAGGTGCAGATTCGCCGCTGCCCCAAGCCGGTCATCGCGATGGTGGCGGGCTACGCCATCGGCGGCGGCCACGTGCTGCACGTCTGCTGCGACCTGACGATCGCCGCCGACAACGCGAAGTTCGGCCAGACCGGTCCCAAGGTGGGCTCGTTCGACGGCGGGTACGGCTCCTGGCTGCTCGCCGAGACCGTGGGCCTCAAGCGGGCCCGCGAGATCTGGTACCTGTGCCGTCAGTACGACGCCCAGACCGCGCTCCAGTGGGGCCTGGTCAACGCCGTCGTGCCGGTGGAGCGCCTGGAGGAGGAGACCGTCCAGTGGGCCCGCGAGCTGCTGGAGAAGTCGCCCCTCGCGCTGCGCATGCTGAAGGGCGCGCTCAACGCGGTGACCGACGGCGCGGCCGGCATGCAGCAGTTCGCCGGCGACGCGACGCTGCTCTACTACATGAGCGAGGAGGCCCAGGAGGGCCGCGACGCGTTCAAGGAGAAGCGCAAGCCGGACTTCTCGAAGTATCCCCGCCGGCCCTGACGGGCTCCGGGAGAGGCCGCGGAATGGCGGCGGCCTCTCCGTTTTGCCGTACGCTTGCGGCTGCGGGAACGGGAGGAGACGGGCGGGTGGACATAAACCGGGCCGGCCGGGGCGTTCTGGAGGCGCGGCGGTGAACCCGGCGACCGCTCTCTCGACCGTCCTGATCGACGAACTGGTGCGGTGCGGGGTCACCGACGTGGTGCTCGCCCCGGGCTCCCGGTCCGCGCCGCTGGCGCTCGCCGCGCACGGCGAGTCGCGGCTGCGGCTGCACGTACGCGTCGACGAGCGCTCGGCGTCGTACCTCGCGCTCGGCCTGGCCAAGCGGTCCGAGCGGCCGGTGGCTCTGGTCTGCACCTCCGGCACGGCGGCGGCCAACTTCCACCCCGCCGTGATCGAGGCGTCGGAGTCGGGGGTCCCGCTGCTCCTGCTGACCGCCGACCGGCCGCCCGAGCTGCGCGGCACCGGCGCCAACCAGACGATCGACCAGGTCAAGCTGTACGGCTCGGCCGTGCGCTGGTTCGCCGAGGTCGGTGTGCCGGAGGAGCGGCCCGGCCAGGTGGCCTACTGGCGGTCCCTGGTGTGCCGGGCCTGCCAGCGCGCCGCCGGCCCGCCGGACCCCGGCCCCGTCCACCTCAACGTGGCCTTCCGCGAGCCGCTGATCCCCGACGGCGACGCGAGCTGGTGCGAGCCCCTCGACGGCGACGCCTCGGGCGCGTGGATGAGGGCGCGGGTCGCGCCGCCGTCCGCCGCCCTGCACATCCCGCCGACCCGGCGCGGCGTGCTGGTCGTCGGCGACGGCGCCGCCAACGTGCGGCGGTACGTCGCCGCCGCGGGCATGGCGGGCTGGCCCGTGCTGTCGGAGCCCAACGGCGGCGGCCGGTACGGCGACCACGCGATCTCGACCTACCACTTCCTGCTGGGCGACCAGGAGTGGGCCGACGCCCACCGGCCGGACGTCGTGGTCACCCTCGGCCGCCCCGGGCTTTCGCGCCCGCTGCTGTCGTGGCTGCGCCGGGCCGAGGAGCACATCGTCGTGGCCCCCGACCTGACCCGATGGCCCGACCCGACGCGTTCGGCGACCCAGGTGGCCCAGGCCGTGGAGATCCCGATCGCCGCGGGAGGGGACGCCTGGCTGCGTGCCTGGCGGAACGCCGATCGACTGGCCCGCGAGGCGCTCGATGAGGTGCTCGACTCCTCCGGGCTGACCGAGCCGCGGCTGGCCAGGGACCTCGCCGAGGTGCTGCCCAACGGGTCGCTGCTGTTCTGCGGCTCGTCCATGCCGATCCGCGACCTCGACCAGGCCATGCGCCCGCGGCGAGGGCTGCGGCTCATGGCCAACCGGGGCGCCTCGGGCATCGACGGCCTGGTCTCCACCGCCGTCGGGGCCGCGCTCGCCCACAACGGGCCGGCGTACGCGCTGATCGGCGACCTGACTCTCCTGCACGACCAGAACGGGCTGATCCTCGGCCCGCGCGAGCCCCGGCCCGACCTGTGCCTGGTGGTGGTGAACAACGACGGCGGCGGGATCTTCTCGCTGCTGCCGCAGGTCGCGATCGAGGACCCGTTCGAGCGGGTCTTCGGCACCCCCCACGGAGTGGATTTCGGCTACCTGGCCGCCGCGAGCGGCCTGCCGTACACGCTGGTGGATGATCCCGAGGAGCTGTCCAGGGCGATCAAGGGGGACGGCCTGCGGCTGGTGGAGGCGCGCACCGACCGGGCGCGCAACGCGGCCGTCCACGCCGCGATGCGCGAGGCCGTACGCGCCGCCATGCGCGGTTGATCGTTTCCAGGTCGGAGGCGGGGGCGCGCCCGTCGTTCTGCGGGCTTACGCCTGTTGGTCCTCGCGGCGGATGCCGCACTCGCGGGGCGACGGCAGAATGGGTGCTGTTTCCCCGCCATGAGGAGTGAGATGCACGTCGACGAGTGGCTGCAGACCATCCCGTCCGTCTGGGTCTACGTGCTCGTGGGCGCCGTCATCGGGCTGGAGAGCCTGGGCATCCCGCTCCCGGGTGAGATCGTGCTGGTGAGCGCCGCGCTGCTGTCGTCCAGAGGAGTCGTGGACCCCCTGGTCGTCGGGATCTGCGCGAGCGGCGGCGCGATCGTCGGAGACTCGATCGGCTACCTGATCGGCCGCAGGGGCGGACGGCCGCTGTTCGACCGTCTGGGGCGGCGCTTCCCCAAGCACTTCGGCCCGGCGCACATCGCCAAGGCGGAGCAGGTGTTCAACCGTCACGGCATGTGGGCGGTGTTCTTCGGCCGCTTCGTGGCCCTGCTGCGGATCCTCGCCGGGCCGCTGGCCGGCGCGCTGCACATGCCCTACTGGCGCTTCCTCGTCGCCAACATCCTCGGCGGCGTGGTGTGGGCGGGCGGGACCACGGCCGCGATCTACTACCTGGGCGTGGTGGCCGACAAGTGGCTCAAGGGCTTCTCCTGGGTCGGGCTGGTGGTCGCCCTCCTGTTCGGGCTGGGCACCACGGTGTGGCTGAAGCGCAAGGCCACCAAGGCGGCCGACGAGGAGAGCGTGCCGGAGACCGTCAGCGCCTCCTGACGCGCCGTCCGTTTTCCGCCAGCCCCGCGGACGGTCGCGAGGCCACCATGAGGGCTATGACGTACGAGATCAGGGCCATCGCGCCCGACGTGCTCGACCAGCTGAGGAAGACCGACGACGCCGGGCGCCGGCCGCGCCGGATCGTCGAGCGCGAGGGCGGCAACCCGCTGCGCTGCTGCCTGCGCCGCTCCCGGCCCGGGGAGGCGATCCTGCTCGCGGCCTACGCGCCGCTGCGCCGCTGGGCGCTGGAGACCGGTGCGGACCCCGGGGCGTACGAGGAGGTCGGGCCGGTTTTCGTCCACGAGGAGCCGTGCGGAGGACCGGTGCCGGGCTACCCCGCGGCCATGGGCGGCCCGCGGCGGGTCTTCCGCACCTACCGCGCCGACGGTTCCATCCTGAACGGGTACCTCGTGGACGCGCACCAGTCGGCCGATCCTCTCGCGGCGTCGATCCTCCTGGACAGGCTGCTGGAGGACCCGGAGGCGGCGCTGGTCCACGTGCGGGCCGTGGAGTTCGGCTGCTTCCTGTTCGAAGTACGGCGCGTTGTGTTGGAGAATCCCACCACGGACGGCGTGCCGGTTCGTTGAGCCGGACGAAGCAGCGGCAGGGAAGGACGCCTAGCGTTCGGGCGACGAGCCCGGCGACGGAAGGACCCCTTCGATGGCTGACACTGCAGGACGATGGCGGGCACGGCTCGGTGAGCTGATCGCCGAGTACGAGGTCCCCGGCGCGGCCCTGGCATTCCTGCACGAGGGGGAGGTCCGCGAGTTCGCCGCCGGCGTGCTCAACGTCGCGACCGGCGTCGAGGCGACTCCCGACTCCCTCTTCCAGATCGGCTCGATCACGAAGGTGTGGACCTCGACGCAGATCATGCTGCTGGCCGAGCAGGGGCGGGTCACCCTCGACACGCCCGTGCGGGAGATCCTGCCGGAGTTCCGGGTCGCGGACCCGGAGGTGACCAAGAGGGTCACGCTCCGGCACCTGCTGTCGCACACCTCGGGCATCGACGGGGATCTGTTCCTCGACACGGGCCGAGGCGACGACTGCCTGGAGAAGTACGTCGAGGCGTGCGCGGACCTCGCGCAGAACCACCCGCTCGGCGCCACCCAGTCGTACTGCAACTCCGGCTTCTCCGTCGCGGGGCGGGTGGTCGAGCGCCTGACCGGCAAGGTGTGGGACGCCGCGCTGCGCGAGCAGATCGTCGAGCCGCTGGGCCTGACCCACACCTGGACCCTGCCGGAGGACGTCCTGCGGTTCCGCGCGGCCATGGGCCACATCGACGGTGCGCCGGCGCCGATGTGGGGCCTGATGCGCTCGGGGGGACCGGCCGGGCTGATCTGCGCCCGCGCCGCCGACGTCGTGGCCTTCGCCCGTGCCCATCTGGAAGGCGGCCTGCTCGCCGATCCCCGCGCGATGTGGGAGCCGCAGGTGGACATCCCGAACCCGCACACCCTGGGCAGGCAGTGGGGGATCGGCTGGATCCTCGACGAGTGGGACGGTCGCCGGGTGATCTCGCACGCCGGCAACACGATCGGCCAGGCCGCCATGCTCTGGGCGGTCCCCGAGGCGGGCACCGTCGCGTGCGTGCTGGCCAACGGCGGCCAGACCGGCGCCTTCCAGCACGCCGTCGCCACCGAGCTGTTCGGCGACCTGCTCGGCCTGGCCGTCCCGCCCGTGCTCGGCCCGCCGGCCGAGCCGTACGAGACCGACGTGGAGCGGTACGCCGGGGTCTACGAGCGAACCGGCACGCGGATCACGATGACCGTGCGCGACGGAGTCCTGGCGACGCACATCGAGGCCACCGGGGCCCTCGCCGGCGTGCAGCCGCCCATGGACCTCGACCTCGTGCCGGTGGACGACGTCACGTTCGTCGGCCGCCCGCAGGGGCAGCCCGACTGGTGGTCCGCGGTGTTCTTCCGGCTCCCCGACGGCACGCCGTACGTCCACCTCGGCGCACGGGCCACGCCCAGGATCGGCTGAGGCGGAGGATGGACGCACGGCCGCGCGCCAGCCTGCGCCGGGTCCTGGAGGATCTCGGCAGCACCGTGCTCGACGTGGCCGCCTCACCCGGTGACCTCGACGCCGAGGTCACCGGGGTGCACATCTACGACCCCCTGGACGAGCCGCTGCTGCATGAGGGGGCTCTCGTGCTCGCCGTCGGGGTGGACTCGGCCGAGCGGATACGGGCCCTGCTCGACGCGGCCGGTCCGGCGGCCGGAATCGTCGTGAAGCAGCCGGTGGAGATCGACGAGCCGCTCCGCGCGAAGGTCCGGGAGACCGGGGTCGCGGTGCTCGGTCTCACCCGAGCCGCGTCCTGGGCCCAGGTGGCGGCGCTGCTGCGCTCCCTGCTGGCCGAGCTGCGGGACCCGCTCCTGGACGAGTCGCCGGACGGCCTGTTCTCGCTGGCCAACGCCGTGTGCGCGCTGCTGGACGCGCCGGTGACCATCGAGGACCGCTCCTCGCGGGTGCTGGCGTACTCCGAGCGGCAGGAGGAGGCCGACCCCGGGCGGGTGGCGACCGTGCTCGGCCGTCAGGTGCCGGAGCGGTACCGGCGGATGCTGGAGGAAGGGGGCGTCTTCCGCCGGCTCTACCAGAGCCGTGAGCCGATCTACATCGAACTGCACGACGAGGGGATCAACCGGGCGGCGGTGGCCGTCCGCTCGGGCGACGAGATCCTCGGCTCCATCTGGGCCGCGGTGCGCGAGCCGCTCAGCGAGCAGCGGCGGCGCGCCCTCGCCGACGCCGCCAAGATCGTCGCGCTGCAGCTCCTGCGGCAGCGCGCCGGGGCCGACACCAGCAGGCGGCTGCGCGCCGACCTCCTGTCGACGGTGCTCGCCGGCGGCCGCGACGCCGCCGAGGCGGCGGGCCGGCTGGGCGTGGCGAGCGAGCGCCTGTGCGTGCTCGCGGCCCAGCTCACCGAGGAGGCGTACGACGACGCCGCCCGGCTGGAGAGCGACCGGCAGCGGTTCTGCGACGCTCTCGCCCTGCACGTCGGGGCCATCCACCCGAAGGCCGCCGCCGCGCTGGTCGGTTCGGTGGCCTACGCCGTGCTCCCTCTGCAGGCCGGCGGGCAGGAGGAGGCACGGGCCGTACGCGTGGCGGAGAGCTTCCTGACCAGGGTCGGCCCCCGGCACGCGGCCAACATCGGCGTGGGCCGCCTGGCGGCCGACCTCGCCGAGGTGGCCCGGTCGCGGGCCGACGCCGACCGGGCGCTGCGGGTGCTGCGCGCCAGGGGCGCCTCCGGCCAGGCGGCCGGGTACACGAGCGTGCACTTCGAGGCGTTGCTGCTCCAGTTCTCCGATCTGGTCCGGGCGGAGAAGCAGGCGCCCACCGGGCCGTACGAGCGGCTGCTCGCGTACGACGCCGAGCACGGCAGCGAGCTGGTCGCCACGCTGCGGGCCTATCTGGACGCCTTCGGCGACGTCAACGCCGCCGCCGCGCGGGTCCACGTGCACGCCAACACCTTCCGCTACCGCCTCAAGCGGTTGACCGAGATCGGCGGGCTGGACCTGACAGATCCCGACGCACGGCTCAGCGTCATGCTCCAGATGCGCATCTTCGGTCGATAGCACGACGCGTCACGGGTGCGCAGAACCCGTCAGCTCACCTGGCGGTGCACGTCCTCGGGGCTGCCCGAGGGCGGAAATTCCGTGCTGGCCCCCACATCTCGTGCGTCGTAGGTTCCGAAACGGTGGAAGGACGGATCCCCGAGGTGCGGGTACGGGCGGCTGCCCGGCGTCCCAGCGGGCTGTTCGGCGGCGCTGACCTATCGATAGTGGTCCGGCTCGCCGTCATGGCCGGTCTTGGCTGCGCGCTTGTCCGGGCTCGATCCTGTGACTCCAAGTAATCGTTCAGTGAGCTTGCTGTAAACATCGGCCGATGAAAGAATTCGTACAGGCATTCGAATGAGGGGGGAGATGTGATGGAGTCCATTGAAGTCGCTCCCGCACATCCTCGGCCTTCGAATGCGCCATCCGGCGACTGGTGGGATGAGCTCATCGCCAACTCGTCCCTGTGGTCGTCCGAAGACTCCCTCGCCCGCGATCTGCTCTCCGGGCAACCCGTCCCGGGGGAGGACAGGGGTGATCGCGCCAGTTGCGCAGGAACCGCAGACGCTGGGGTTTCGTCTGTTCGCTCTGCGGGTGCCGGTACGGGCAATGCGGCCGACGACGCCGGTATGGCGGAGGCCACCGCTGGGGAGGCCGACGGCGATGCCACCGGCAATGCGACTGAAAGCGGTGCTGGTGCTGGTGGTCGTGGGGTGGGTGATCGCCGGGGTCGGTCGTCGTGGGTGCGGGTGGGTTCTGTTCGTGAGTCGGCGCAGGCGTTGGCGTTGGCGCGGGTTCCGGATGATGTGGATGTTTGTCTGGCTGAGGCCGAGGAGTTGGTGTTCGCGCGGGATCGGATCACGTGTGCTCTGGCTGATCGGGTGGGGCGGGTGCATCGGGCGGGGCAGGCCCGGCGGCATGGGCATGCCTCCACCCGCAGTTGGCTGCGCACCGCCGCGGGGATGACGGTGGCGGGTGCGGGCCGGCTGCTGACCCTGGGGATCGAGTTGGCCCGCCTGCCGCGGGTGCGGGAGAAGTTCGCGGTGGGTGGGTTGGCGGCGGGGGTGGTGGAGGCCATCTGCACCGCGATCTCCGGCCTGTCGGATGAGCACGCCGCGGTGGCCGAGCCGATCCTGCTGGAGCTGGCGGGCAAGGCGGGCGCGGCGGAGGTGGCCAGGGCCGGCCGCTACCTGCGGGCGGTGCTGGACCCCGATGGTGAGGACCGCGATGAGCGGGCCGACTACGGGCGGCGGTTCCTGCGGGTCCGCCCCGGTAAGGGCGGCGGTTTGGAGGGGGAGTTCTATCTGCCGCGTGAGCATGCCGCCCGGTTGCAGGCGCTGTTGGATGCGTATGCCAGGCCGAAGGCGGAGGGGGATGACCGGCCGCTGGCGGTGCGTCAGGCGGATGCGTTGATGGCGTTGCTGGAGGAGAAGATCGCCGCCGAGCTCCTGGTGCTGGTCAACGCCGAATCCCTCCCTGCCGACCCCGCCCCCGAGCACCCCGAGGCCCCGGAAGACACTCAGGACAGCCACAGCGCCCAGAACGCCGAGGACGCGCCCGTCAGCCGGGACGGCGAGGACACCGGTGCCCTCGTCGACGAGGGCGACACGCACGACGTCGGCAGCAACGGCCCCGTTGCCGGCACCGGTGACGCCGAGGAGTCCGTTCCTGCGGTAGGTGCCGGGGCCGATGCCGATGTAGCCGCAAATGCCTTCGTCGAGAGCGCCGTCAACGGCGCCAACCCTGCGACCGGATCCCGTGACGTGCGGTCCGGCGATGACGTGACCGGACGCGCGCAGGCGAAGAGCAGCGAGCGGAGCGAGTCGCAGCAGGAGTCACAGCAGAGGGAGTCACAGCAGAGCCCGCCACGGCAGAGCGTGCCGAGGCCGGGGGAGTCACAGCGGCAGGAGTGGCACTCGTGGGTGTCGCGGTGGGGTGAGTGGCGGTCGCCTGATCCTCCCGGGGATGCCTGTGCCCATCACGCCCACGCCGGGCCTCGGCCTGCGGGGGACTGCCGCCATGCGCAGCCCCCGCGTGAGGATGACGGCCACGAGCACCAGTGGCACGGCGAGGGCGCGTGCGGATACGGGTGCGGGTGCGGGGATAGGGCGCGGTGCTCGTCCGCAGCGCCGAGGACGCCCGGCACGCGGGGAGCAGAGCCGGGGTCGCCACCGGGACCAGAACCAGGGGCGTCACCGGGAGCAGCGGCCGGAGGGCTGCCTGGGGCGCTGCTGGGAGCGCTGGGCACGTTGGGGACGGCGCCGGGGTTGCTGCTGGCGACCGGGCAGGTGCTGCCCGTCTCCAGCGTGCACCGGCTGGCCCGCACCTCCACCCTGGTGCGCCTGGTCATGGACGCCGACGGGCAGGTCCTGGACATGGGCCGCAAGGTCCGCCTGGCCACCCCCGCCCAGCGGCGGGCGATCTACGCCCGCTACGCCACCTGCCGGGTCGACGGCTGCCCGCTGCCGGCCACCAGGTGCCAGATCGACCACGCCGACAACTGGAGCAGCGGCGGCCTGACCGACCTCAAACTGCTGGGCCCGGCCTGCCAGTTCCACAACCGCGACCGCTACCAGCACCCCGACCGCTACACCCGCCGGAGGGTCGGCACAGACCGCTGGGCCTTCACCTACCATCGCCTCGTGGGAGCACGGAGGCTACGGGAATGACAGCCAACCGAATCCTCTGCTCGCAGGCGGCAGGCACGCGTCGGCGGCATGGGCGGGCGGGTATGGGCGGGGCGGGTATGGACGGGGCGGCATGGGACTGGGCCGTCAGAGGGAGATCCACTCGGTGGCGACGGTGACCTCGTCCAGCAGCGACGGGATCGGCTCGACCCCGATGCCGGGGCCGGTGGGCACGGTCAGATGACCGTCTTCGAGCTCGAAGGGCGGTGTGATGTCGGTGCTGTAGTAGCGGCGGGAGCCGGAGGTGTCGCCGGGCAGGGTGAAACCGGGAAGCGCGGCCAGTGCGACGTTCGCGGCGCGGCCGATGCCCGTCTCCAGCATGCCGCCGCACCAGACCGCGACGCCGTGCGCTCGGCACAGGTCGTGGATGCGCCGGGCTTCGAGGTAACCGCCGACCCGGCCGGGCTTGATGTTGACGACCGAGCAGGCGCCGAGGGAGATGGCCGCCGCCGCGTGCTCGGCGGACTCGATCGACTCGTCCAGGCAGATCGGCGTGCGGATCGACCGGGCGAGCCGGGCGTGCTGGACCATGTCGTCGTTGGCCAGCGGCTGCTCGATGAGCAGCAGGCCGAACTCGTCCAGGCGCGCCAGGTGCGGAGCGTCGGCAAGGGTGTAGGCGGCGTTCGCGTCGATCTGCAACGGCAGCTCGGGGCCGAATCGCTCGCGTACGGCGCGTACGGGCTCCAGATCCCAGCCGGGCTGGATTTTGAGCTTGATGCGGACATAACCCTCGTCCAGGTAGCCCGTTACGGCGTCGAGCAGTTCGGGGACGGAGTTCATGATGCCGACCGAGACCCCGGCCGGCACCCGGCTCCTGGTGGCGCCGAGGAAGGCGGCGAGCGACTGCCCGGTGGCACGCAGGTGAGCGTCCAGCACGGCCGTCTCCAGGGCGGCCTTGGCCATGCGGTGCCCCTTGATCGGGTGCAGCGCCTCGTTGACGGCGTACGGGCCGGGACGCGAGGGCAGCGCGGGGATCAGGAAGCGGCGCAGCACGTCGGCCGCGCCCTCGGCGTACTCGGAGGAGTACAGCGGCTGGGACATCGCCACGCACTCGCCCCAGCCCTCGGCGTCGGGGGTGACGACGCGCAGCAGCAGCACGTCACGCCGCGTCTCGGTCCCGAACGACGTGCGGAACGGAGCCACCAGCGGCATCGCGATCCGCCGCAGCTCGATCCCGGTGATCTTCATGCCGGTGGTTTTCATGCCAGTGCGCGGCAGTCGCCGCCGCTCCCTTCGTCGCGGCCGTCCCGGCGGACGACGTAGCAGGACTTGTCGTGAAACCCCGTGACCCGCGCGCCGTCGCGCAGCAGGTCGCCGAGCACTTCGCGCAGGGCCAGCCGCCAGGCCCGGGCCGCGGCCGGATCCGTCACGCGCAGGGTCTCGATGTCTCCGGGCACGGCGACCAGTACCGTCTCGGCGTCGGTGCGGCCCCGCACGGGCCGGCCGCCGTCGTCGTCCAGCCCGGTGACCGCGTCCGGCGGGATCCCCATCGGGGACGGCTCACGCCGTACGGCGGCGAGCACGCGCGGCGAGGTCAGGCGCCAGACCGCGAGCACCCGGTCGCTCTCGTCCCCGGCGTTGATCGCGTCGCCCATGGTGCCGTAGAAGGCGGGCAGGTACTCCTCGGGCCGGGCGCCGAGCTTGGCGAGGTTGAAGTGGGCGTTGCGGCGCACCAGCGGGTCGTACGTCCAGGTGATCGTCTCCAGGCCGCGGTCGAGCGCCCACTCGCGCTGGTGCAGCTTCAACGCGAAACCGGCGCCCTGCCCGGCGAGAGTCCCGGTGATGTGGGAGTGCAGCGCCCGCCGCGGCGGGGCCGCGACGAACCCGACCGACGCGCCGACCAGCCGGTCATGTCGGTAGGCCCCCGCGACGTAGTTGCCGGCGTGGGAGAGCGCGCGCATCATCTCCGCTGTCACCGGAGCGCCCCCGGGATCCGGCCGCCAGATGCCGGCGAACAGCCCGCAGACGTCCTCGAACTCCTCGATGGTGTGCAGTTCCCGCAGACACAGCTCGCGGGGATGCGGCTCGATGGGGCCGCTCATCCGCGCACCGCCTCGACCAGGCCCGTCAGCAGCGCGGCGCGGCGCGGCATCTCGGCCACGACCACGTGCTCGTCGTCGGCGTGCGCGCCGCCGCCGACCGCGCCGAGCCCGTCCAGGGTGGGGCAGCCCACGCCGGCGGTGAGGTTGCCGTCCGACGCGCCCCCGACGGCCGCGCTCGGCAGGGGAGCGAGTCCGAGGCCGGCGGCGACCCGCTGGGCGAGCGCGAACAGGCCGTCCGACGAGGCCGGTTCGAGCGGCGGGCGGTTCGGGCCGCCGAGGACCTCCAGGCGGGTTCCGGGCGTCCGGGGCGACAGCGCCCGCATCAGCGCGTCCACGCGGAGCTGGGCCGTGACGGTCGGCACGCGGACGTCCACGGCCAGGCGGGCCAGCGCGGGCACGGTGTTCACGGTGGTGCCGCCGGACAGCAGCGTCGGCGTGACCGTCGTGCCGTCCGGGTTTGCGTCCGGGTTTGCGTCCGTGCCGCCCTCGGCGGCCATCGCGGCGACGGCGAGGATCTGGTGGGCGAGCTCCACTCCCGCGTTGGCCCCTTTGCCGGGATCGAGGCCGGCGTGGGCGGCCCGGCCGCGCACCACGATCTCGTACGTGGAGATGCCCTTGCGCGCGGTCTTGAGCGCGCCGCCGTCGGCGCTCGCCTCCAGCACGAAGGCGGCGGCGCGGCCGCGGGCCGACTCCTCGACCAGGGCGCGGGAGGACGGCGACCCGAGCTCCTCGTCCCCGGTGACCAGCACGCACACGCCGTCCGGGGAGGGGAGCGCGGCCAGCGCGTGGAACATCTGCACCAGCCCGGCCTTCATGTCGAACACGCCGGGCCCCCGCGCGATCCCGCCGGCGACCGACCACGGCCGCGAGCGGAGGGAGCCGATCGGCCAGACCGTGTCGTGGTGGCCGAGCAGCAGCACACGCGGCTCGCCGAAGCTCCACCGCAGGTGCGTCACGCCGTCGATCACGATCGTCTCCGGAGGTACGCCGAGCAGGCGGCGCCCCTGGCCGGCGACCACGGCGGCGCTGCGGGCCACCGCCTCGTGGTCGGCGGAGAACGACTCGCAGCAGACGAGCTCCTCCAGGTCCGCGAGCATGGCGGAGAGGTTCACAGTGGTGGTCACCGGGGCCTGCCCAGCTCGGCGCGGAACAGCCGCCGCACGTTGCCGCCGAGGATCTTCAGGATGTCGTCTTCTGCCAGCCCCCGCCGCAGCAGCGCCTCGGTGACCAGGGGCAGCCCGCGCGGCCCGTCCAGCCCGGGCAGGGCGGCGCCGGGGTCGATCCCGTCGAAGCCGAAGTCCTCACAGCACGGGGGAGTGACGTCGTGCAGCACCTCGCGGACGAAGTCGGGCCCCAGCCCCACGTGGTCCATCCCGGCGACCGCGGCGACGTGCTCGATGTGCTCCACCAGCCGGTCCAGTGTGTGATCGGCGGGATCCTCGGCGAGGAAGACGGGGAAGAAGTTGACGCAGACGACCCCGCCGGTGGCGGCGACGCCGCGGATCTGGTCGTCGGTGAGGTTGCGGTGGTGGTCGCGCAGGGCCCGGGCGGAGGAGTGGGTCGCCATCACCGGGCGGGTGGCCAGCTCCAGCACGTGCTCGACCCCGCGTGCGCCCAGATGGGAGACGTCGAAGATCATGCCGAGCCGCTCCATCTCCCGTACGGCCGCCACCCCGGCGTGGGTGAGCCTGCCGCCGGTGGCGTCCTCGCCGCTGCCGTCCGCCAGCGGCGTGCGCCCCCAGTGGGCGATCGAGGCGACCCGTACGCCGAGCCGGTGCAGGGTGGGCAGCAGTTCGACGGAGGAGTCCAGGCCGGGCATGCTCTCCAGCGCCAGGACCAGGGCGATCACGCCGTCGTCGAGCGCCCGGTCGACCTGCGCGCCGTCCAGGCAGAGCCGTACGGCGTCCGCGTTGCCCTCGGCCAGCGTGTGCGCGCACTCGATCATCCGCAGGGTCTGGCGCAGCGCGCCCTCCGGCCGGTAACGGTCGTCCACGAAGACCGGCAGCACCTGCAGGTCCACGCCGCCGTCCCGCAACTGGGGCAGCCACCGTTCCCGGAAGAACCCCGCCCACCGGGCCGGCGGGCGTTCGGCGACGGCCATCAGCAGGTCGTTGTGCGTGTCCGCGACGACGGCGGTGTGATGAAGGCGCTGGTGGAGGCGGCGCTGGGGCTCGGCTGACACCCCGCTGACGGTACGGCAGGGAAGGACCGGCGTAATTCGTCCGATCCCACCAAAGAACAGGGCAATCTTCGTGTGTCAGACCAAAGGCCTTACCTTACTTCGTAAAGGCGCACGGCTGAATAAGCTGATCTCGTGGCAGCGCCGTACCGGACGATCAGGGACATCGTCGAGCACGAGATCGAGATCCGACGATCGCGCTTCATCTGCGCGCTCGCCCCTGCGGCCACGGAGGAGGCCGCGCGGGAGTTCGTGGCCGAGCGCAGGCGGCTCTACGCCGACGCGACCCACAACTGCTCGGCGTACGTCATCGGTCAGGGCGTCCGCAGGGCGGACGACGACGGGGAGCCGGGCGGCACGGCCGGCACACCGATGCTGGAGATGCTCACCCGGCGCGGGTTCGCGGACGTGGTCGCCGTCGTCACCCGTTACTTCGGCGGGGTGCTCCTGGGCGCGGGCGGCCTGGCCCGCGCGTACGGCGGTGCGGTGGGGGAGACGCTCGACCGGGCGCGGGTGGTCGAGATGGTCCCCGCGGCGGTCGTGACCGTGTCGGTCGGCCACGCCCAGGCCGGCAGGCTGGAAAGTGACCTACGCGCCTCGCCGTACGTTCTGCGGGGTGTCGACTATGGCGCGCGGGTCGCCTTCGAGGTGGCGGTGGCCGAGGACCGGCTGCCCGTCTTCGAGGAGTGGATCGCGGCGGTCACCGCCGGGCGGGCCGAGACCACGCTCGGCGGCACGGTCCACCTCGCCCGCTGAGCCGGCGACGCCGGGCCGTCACCCCTCCAGGGCGTACTGCATCACGCGGAGCTTGGCCTGCGCCTCGGCGAGCTCGGCGGCGGGGTCCGACCCGGCCATGATGCCGCAGCCGGCGAACAACCGGGCACGCCTGCCGGAGACGTACGCGCAACGCAGCGCGATGCCCCACTCGCCGTCGCCGCGCGAGTCGATCCAGCCGACCGGCCCGGAGTAGCCCGCGCGGTCCATGCCCTCCAGTTCGCGGATCACGCGGAGCGCGGCGCCGGTGGGCGTTCCGCCGACCGCGGCCGTGGGGTGCATGGCGGCCACCACGTCGAGCACCGACGCGCCGTCGGACAGCCGCCCGGTGACCCGGCTGGCCAGGTGCTGGACGTTCGGCAGCACCAGCAGTTCGGGGCGGTCGGGCACGTCGAGCGCCGAGCAGAGGGGCGCGAGAGCCTCGCGGACGGAGGCGACCGCGTAGGCGTGCTCGTGGCGGTCCTTGTGCGAGGCGTAGAGGGCGGCGCCGCGGGCGGCGTCGTCGGCGGGGTGGGCGCCGCGCGGCGTCGTTCCCGCGAGGACCAGCGACTCGACCGCCTGGCCGGTGTGCCTCACCAGTAGTTCCGGCGTCGCGCCGACGAGCCCGTCCACCGAGAACGTGTAGCACTCGGGGTAGCGCTCGGCCAGCCGTTCCAGCAGCACGCGGGGGTCGATGTCCCGCTCCGCGACCGCCGTCAGATCGCGGGCGAGCACGACCTTGTCCAGCATGCCGTCTCTGATTCGCCGTACGGCTCGCGCGACCCGGTGCTCCCATTGCGGCGCCGACAGGGAGCCGTCGCCGTACCGGATGCGGCCGGGTGCGGAGGGCGGGGTGACCAGGTCGAAGGCGTCGTCGCCGATCGTGGTGAGCCAGGCGCGGCCGTTCCGGCGGGCGAGCACCACGCGGGGGACGACCAGCACGGTCCCCTCGGCGTCGGCGTCGAAGGTGAAGGAGCCGAAGGCGACCGGTCCCGAGCCCGGCACGCCGACCTCGTCCTCGATGAGCGCTCCGGCGAACAGCGAGGAGAGCCAGCCGCGCGCCCAGTCGAACCGCCCGGGGCCCGGCGGCACCGTGGCCCGCGCCGCCTCCCCCCAGCCGACGAGTCCCTCACCGTGCCTGATCCAGGCATACGGCGCGGCGTCGGGCAGACGCGCCAGCAGATCGTCAGGGTCGCTCACCGCGACCGTGCGAACCACGAGGGGCCGGATAAGAGCGACACTCACTCGACTCACTCTACGCAGGATCTGAACATGTTCGACAAGAGGCCCCCCATGCGATCGTGCTGCCCCTCTGTCAAGCCGCGATAGGAATCTGGTCATGGAAGGCTCGCCTTCCCTGGTGGCGATAGAGCGTACCTCCACACGATCCCTACCTTTGATCTCCCGGAGGTGCCCATGATCAAGAAGATCACGCCGGTCCTGGTCGCGAGCATCCTGTTCGTGCCGACCGGCGCCCACGCCCGTACGACGCCCGCCGTGATGGCGGCGCTGGGGGACTCGATCAGCGCGGGGTTCAACGCCTGCGGCTGGTACGTCGCCTGCACGTCCCGCTCGTGGTCGGCGGGTGACTTCCCGTCGGTGAACAGCCACTACCTGCGCCTGCTCGCCATGGGGAGCGGAGTCAAGGGGCACAACCTGAACTTCGCCGTCCCGGGGTCGACCAGCGCCGACCTGCCGGGGCAGGCGCGGCAGGCCGCCGAGGCCGGCGCGGGCTACGTCACCGTCCTCATCGGCGCGCAGGACGCCTGCGTGGGCTCCGAGAAGGAGATGACGCCCGTGGGAACGTTCCGGCGCAACATCGACGCGGCCTTCGACGTGCTGCGGCCCACCGGTGCGCGGGTCTTCGTCGCGAGTATCCCGGACGTCAAGCGCCTGTGGCGGGTGGGCAAGGACAACGGGTGGGCGCGCGTCTTCTGGGGCATCGGCCACATCTGCCAGTCGATGCTGGCCAACCCGACGTCCACCGCCAAGAAGGACGAGGCCAGGCGCGACCGGGTGCGTGGGCGGGTGATGGACTACAACGAGCAGCTCAGGCAGGCGTGCGCGAGGTACGGCCCGGCCTGCCGCTACGACGGGGGAGCGGTCTTCTCCTATCCCTTCACCCTCAAGCAGGTGAGCGCGTGGGACTACTTCCATCCCAACGCCGACGGGCAGAAGGCCCTCGCCAAGATCACCTTCGATCCCCGATTCTTCTCCGACGCCGTCGAACCCTGATCCCCCGGCGCCCTGACGTGCCTGGGCCGGACCGGCTGGACTCTCCCCCTGCGGGAGGCCTCATGCTCCTCCCAGCGGTCCCGGTCGGCGCGAGGAGAGCGATCATGGTCATGGTGAAGGACGTCGAGGCCCGTGGCATGCACCACTGCGAGACGACGGCGCTGGGAGTGCTGCTGCGGCATGAGGGACTTGATCTGTCCGAGCCCATGCTGTTCGGGCTGGGCTCGGGCCTGTCCTTCGTCTACTGGGACGGCAAGGCCATGCCGTTCCCCTTTCTCGGCGGCCGCGTCAAGCCCTTCGACCTCACCAGGAATCTGGCCGCCAGGCTGGGGCTGACGTTGAGGACGGAGGAGACCACCTCACCCCGTAAGGCGTGGGAGAACGTGGCCGCCCCCATCGACGCCGGCCGGCCGGTCGGCCTCCAGCTCGACTGCTACCACCTGGACTACTTCCGCTCCAAGGTGCACTTCGGCGGGCATGTCGTCGCCATGTACGGCTACGACGAGCACGACGTCTACCTGGTGGACACCGGCCAGCAGGGAGGAGCGGTGCGCACCAGCCGGGCCGGCCTGGCCATGGCACGGGCCGAACGCGGCCCGATGACCGCCAGGAACCGATCCTTCACCATCACCCTGCCCGCTCGCCCGCTTCCCTGGCAGGACCAGATCGTCCCCGCAATCAGGCACTGCGCCGACGCCTTCCTCGCCGCGCCCATCGCGAATCTGGGCCATCGCGGCATCGAGAAAGCCGGCAAGCGGGTGCCCGGATGGCTGCGACGCGCCGGCGAGCCGCGGCGGGACCTGCCGCAGGCCGCCCTCCTCATGGAGCAGGGCGGCACCGGCGGTGCCCTGTTCCGCGCCCTCTATCGCGACTTCCTCGACGAGTGCGCCCGGCTGATCGACGACGACAACCTCCGCGCCGGTCAACGGCTGTACGCCGAGGCCGCCGTCCTGTGGACGCAGGTGTCCGCTCTGATCGCGAAGGCTGGAGAAAGCGGCGACGCGGAGTGCCTCGATCAGGCCGGCGCCATCCTCCACGATCTTTCGCGCATCGAGAGGGACGCCATGCGGGTGCTGCGGCAGTTGTAGCTCACTCGCGGGAGCGGTGCGCGCGGACCTTGTGGCGGTTGCCGCACCGCTCCATCGAGCACCAGCGCCTGCTGCCCGGACGTGAGGTGTCGACGAAGACGAGGGCGCAGTTGTCTCCCGCGCACTCCCGCACCCGGTGCGCGTACGGGCCGGTGAACAGCTCGACGGCGTCCCTCGCGACGGTCGCGATCACCCGGGCCCCGGTGGCGGGGGCGGCCCAGGATCTCAGCCCGTCGGCCGTCATCACGGGTGTCAGCGGCGGCGCCGACGCCGCCTCGTTGACCGTGTCCACGTCCGCCTGCCTCGGCGTGCGTCCGTGGGCGCGGTCGCCGGCGAGCCCCCACAGGGCGGTGCGCAGGACCTTGGCCCGGGCGAGGTCCTCCGCCGTCGCGTCCACCCGTTCCAGGCCGAGCCGGGACACCGCGGCCCACCGGGCGAGGTCGTCCGGCTCGTGCAGCGTCTCGTAGTGGGCGTAGACCCCCACGCCGCCGCTCACGAGGAACTCCAGGCAGAGGGCGCCCGGGTCGAAACGGAAGGAAGCGCCGTCACGTGGATGTAGCGTCAGGCTCATGTAACCACTATAAAAGGTTACATGACTCTCGAATGGAAGCTCGTCATCGACTGCGCCGACCCGCACGCGCAGGCGGCGTTCTGGGCGGAGGCCCTGGGCTACGAGGTGGAGGACAACAGCGCGCTGGTCGGCCGGCTCCTGGACGCCGGCGTCCTGGGGGAGGCGGAGGTGACCCCCGACCGCACGGCCTTCCGGGCACTGCGGGCCGTGCGGCACCCGGACGACCCGTTCGATCCGCACAGTGGCACCGGCCTCGGCCGCCGGATCCTCTTCCAGGCGGTCCCCGAGCCGAAGGCGGGCAAGAACCGCCTGCACATCGACCTGCACGCGGGCCCCGAGCGCAGGGACGCCGAGGTGGACCGGCTCAAGGCGCTCGGCGCCACCGTGCTGCGGACCGTGCAGGAGCCGGGGACCCACCACGTCACCATGGCCGACCCCGAGGGCAACGAGTTCGACGTGCAGTGACCCCCTACAGCCAGCCGTTGTGGCGGGCCAGGCGGGCGGCCTCGATGCGGTTCCTGGTGCCGGTCTTGCCGATGGCCGACGACAGGTAGTTGCGCACGGTGCTCTCCGACAGGTGGAGGCGGGCGGCGATGTCGGAGATCGTCGAGCCGTCCGCCGCCGCGGCGAGGACGTCGCGCTCCCGGTCGGTCAGCGGGCTCGGGCCGGTGCTCAGCGCGGCCGCCGCGAGAGCGGGGTCGATGACCCGCTCGCCGCGCAGCACGCGGCGGACGGCGTCGGCGAGCTCCTCGACCGGCCCGTCCTTGACCAGGAACCCCCGGGCCCCGGCCTCCATCGCGCGGCGCAGGTAGCCGGGCCGCCCGAACGTCGTGAGGATGAGCACGGCGCAGCCGGGCAGCCGCTCGCCCAGGTCGGCGGCGGTCTCCAGGCCGCCGCGGCCCGGCATCTCGATGTCGAGCAGAGCCACGTCGGGCCGGGTCCGCAGCGCGGCGTCCACCACCTCGTCACCGTGGCCGACCTGGGCGACGACCTCGATGTCCTCCTCCAGGCCGAGGAGCAGGGCCAGCGCGCCGCGCATCATGCCCTGGTCCTCGGCCAGCAGCAGCCTGATCACTCGCCGTCCTCCTTCGCGTACGGCACGGTCACCCGGAGGAGGAAGCCCCCGTCCGGCGGCGCCGTGGTCTCCACGGCGCCGCCGGCGGCCTTCACCCGCTCGCGCAGGCCGGTCAGGCCGTTGCCCCTGCCGTGGGGTTTCGCGGGCGGGCCGTCGTTGCGGATCTCGAGCACGAGGTGTCCGGCGTCCTCGCGCAGGCCGATCGCGCAGGCCGCCGCGCCGCCGTGCCGTACGACGTTGGTGACGCCCTCGCGCACGGCCCAGCCGAGCAGGGCGTCGGTCTCGGGAGCGGGCCGTACGGAGGAGACGCGGACGGTCGCCTCGACGCCGCCGTCCGCGAGGGCGGCCCGGGCGGAGTCGAGCTCGGCGGTGAGCCCTCTGCCGCGGTAGCCGGTGACGGCGGCGCGCACCTCGGTCAGCGCCTGCCGCCCGATCCGCTCGATGTCGGCCGCCTGCCCGGCCGCCTCGTCCGCGTCCACCCGCGCGAGCCGGCGTACGGCCTCGGCCTTGACCACCATCACCGAGAGCGTGTGGCCGAGCAGGTCGTGCAGGTCGCGGGAGAAGCGCAGCCGCTCCTCGCTCACGGCGGCCCGGGCCAGCTCCTCCCGGGTCGCCTTGAGCTCGTGGATGGCCTCCCACAGCCGGATGATGATCGCCGGGATGATGCCCGCGGTGAACGTCCCCCAGACCAGCGCGAGCATGCCGCTCAGGTCGGTGCCGGCCCGTACGGCGACGGCCAGAGCGGCGGCGCACTCGGCGAACAGCGCGACCGGCAGGATCCTGCCGCGGATGGTGGTCCCGGTGGCCACGGCCAGCATGGCGACCAGGTAGAGCCAGTTGTTCCCGAACCAGGCCGCCGACGCCAGGACCACCGCCGCGAGCAGTCCCAGCGCCGGCAGGGCGCGCCGCCGGTCGGCGAAGGCGAAGTGCGTGGTGGCCACGTAGAGCCCGGCGGCGGCCAGCGCGGCCGGCCAGGCCAGCCACAGCGGGTGGGAGCGGCCGTGCGCGATGTCCCACACGGGCGCCGCCGTCAGGGCGGCCCACATGTACATACCCCTGGCGTCGGGGCCGCGCTCGCCCTCCCGCAGCGGGTCGAGCCAGGTGCCGCGTTCTGTCGTCATCGGGAACGTCACATTAGCGGTCAGGCCCGGCGGCCGGCGCGGCGATAGCCGTGCACCGCGTAGACGCCGAAGACGAGCAGCCAGGCCGACAGGATCGCGACCTGGCGGACGGTGGGGACGTCGCCGAACGCGACCCGCCACGACAGGCCCGCGTAGCTGTTCGACGGGATCCACTCGGCGACGGCGCGCAGCCAGGACGGGAAGTTCGCGATCGGCACCCACAGGCCGCCGAGGACGGCCAGCGTCAGCATGGTCGCGATGTTGGCCATCGCGGCCGACTGGCCCGACAGGCGATAGCCGTTGCCGAGGCCGAGCAGGGAGAACGGCACGGTCCCCGCCCACAGGAGCACCACGATCGCCAGCCACCGCTGCGGCGCGAGCGTGACGTGGTTGACCAGCACACCGGCCAGCAGCACGGCCGCGATGCTCGGCACGACGCCGACGATCCCTGTGACGACCTTCCCGGCCACGACCTGGGCGGGGGTCAGCGGGGTGAGCCGCAACCGGCGCAGCCATCCCGCCGCGCGGTCCTCGGCGATGCCGCTGCCGTTGTTGAACGCGCCGCCGAGCGCGCCGTACGCCGCCATGCTGACCATCGTGTAGATCGCGGCGTCGTGCCGGTCGCCGGGGGCCAGGCCGAGGTTGGTGAAGACGAGGTACATGACGACCGGCATGACGATCCCGAAGATCACGTAGCCGCCGTCGCGCGTGCTCCTGATCAGTTCGAGCCGTACGTATCCCCACATCACGCGTTCTCCTTCGCGGTGAGGGCGACGAAGGCGTCCTCCAGGTCGGCCGGCACGACCTCCAGCTCGCGGACGGCGCCCGCGCGGGCGAGGGCCATGACGGTGGCGTC
The DNA here is from genome assembly GCF_012999525.1 of Microbispora sp. H10836. Classification (NCBI taxonomy): domain Bacteria; kingdom Bacillati; phylum Actinomycetota; class Actinomycetes; order Streptosporangiales; family Streptosporangiaceae; genus Microbispora; species Microbispora sp. H10836. Next base: position 23,751 of record NZ_JABBWU010000014.1, on the reverse strand, counting down.
GGAGTCGGCGCTGCGCAGGTGGACCCGGCCGCCCCTGATCTCCATGTGGCGCACGCCCGGCAGGGCCGCGAGCCAGGCGGACTCGCCGTCGGCCGTCACGCTCACCGTGGTCAGCGCCGCCGCCCGCTTGATTTCCGCGCTGGTGCCGTCGGCGACCACCCGGCCGTGACCGAGCACGACGACGCGGTCGGCGTGCTCGTCGGCCTCCTCCAGGTAGTGCGTGGAGAACAGGATCGTCTTGCCCCGGCTGGCCAGCCCGCGCATGCCGTCCCAGAACTCGCGCCTGGCCTCCACGTCCAGCGCCGCGGTGGGCTCGTCGAGGACGATCAGGCCGGGGTCGCCGCACACGGCCGTCGCGAACCGCACACGCTGCGCCTGCCCGCCCGACAGCCGGTCCACCCGGCGGTCGCGCAGGTCGCCGATCCGCGCGAGCGCGAGCACCTGGTCGAGGGGGAGGGGAGCGGCGTAGGTCCCGGCCACGAAGGTCAGCAACTCGCGGACCGTCACCCGTGGGACGAGGCCGCCCTCCTGCGGCATCGCGCCGACCAGGCCCCGCCGTACGGCCTGCTCGGGGGCGAGGTCGAACAGCACGGCCCGCCCGGAGTCGGGTGCGAGCAGCCCGAGCAGCAGCGCGATGGTGGTCGACTTGCCCGCGCCGTTGGGGCCGAGCAGTGCCACGGTCTGGCCGCGGGGGATGGCGAGCGTGAGCCCGTCCACGGCCCGTACGGGGCCGAAGTGCTTGGTCGCCGAGGTCAGGGACACGGCGTGGGGGGTGTTCGTGGTCACGGTGACGACGGTAGGCGGGCGCCGCCGGTCCGAGTAGATCGATCGATACGGCTCCGGGCAGGACAAATGTCCCACCCGGAAATCTACATCGTAAAGGCGCTGGCTCGTTACGGAATCTGAGCGAGAACCGCCGCTAGATCCGCCGGACGCGACAGCATCGGCCAGTGGCCGGTCGGCAGCTCACGCAGCTCCCACTCCGGCCCGCTCAGGGACGCGAAGAACGGATGCCCGGCTGCGATCAGCTCCTTGACCTGCGCGAGCGGGAACGAGCAGCTCACGAGCGTCTTCGGCAGCGCGGCGAACGCGGCGGCGTCCCCGCCGAGAACGAGGGGCTGGGTGATCGTGCCGAGCGGCTGGCCGGTGGCCCGGGAGGCCATCAGCCCCCGCTCCCGCTCGCCCAGCCCCTCGAGGCTCGCGCCCGACTCCTCCAGTTCGTCCCAGGAGGGCAGGGGATAGCGCCGGCCGTCCTCGACGCGCTTCTCGACGAACTCCCGCCCGGTGAGGTCGATCTGGGCCATGCCGTCCGGCACCGGGCCGCTCTCGACGTACACGACCCGGCTCACGCGGCCGGCCGCGCGGGCGGCGGCTCCGGTGACCGCGGCGGCGCTGCCGCTGTGGCCGACGAGCACGACGTCGTGCAGGTCCTCGGCCTCGATGAGGCCGGTGATGTCGCGGATGTGGGTGTCCAGATCCAGGGCGGGGAAGGCGAGGTGGGCGCGGTCGGCCAGGCCGGTGAGGGTCAGGGGATACGCCTCGTGGCCCATCCCCCGGAGTGCGGCGGTCACGTCCCGCCACGCCCACGCGCCGAGCCAGAATCCGGGAACCAGTACGTAAGTCGTCATGCGTCGACGCTAGGACCGAATCAGGGCAGAATCGGTCCTGATATGTCGACGAATCGCGTTCTCGCCTTCCTGGAGTTGCTGCAGGCCCGGCCCGGGCTCACCGGTCCCGAGCTCGCCGAGCGTCTGGAGGTGGACGTGCGCAGCGTGCGCCGCTACGTCCGCAGGCTGGAGGACCTCGGCATTCCCGTGCAGGCCGAGCGGGGGCGATACGGCGGCTACCGGCTGATGCCGGGCTACCGGCTGCCGCCGCTCATGCTGACCGGCGACGAGGCCGCCGCCGTGGTGCTCGGGCTGCTCGCGGGCCGCCGGGCGGGCCTGACGGTGGGCGAGGGGGCGGCCGAGAGCGCGCTCGCGAAGATCCGGCGCGTGCTGCCCGACGCCCTGCGCGACCGGGTCGGCGCCGTCGAGGACATGGTGGGCCTGACCTCCCGATCCGCCACGGCCTCCCGGCCGAGCGGGGCGACGCTGCTGACACTCGCCGATGCCGCCCGCCGTCGTCGCCGCGTACGGCTGACCTACCGGTCGTACCGGGGCGAAAGCAGTGAGCGGACGGTCGATCCCTACGGGCTGGTGTTCCACTCGGGCCGCTGGTACCTGACCGGCCACGACCACCGCAGGGGCGAGGTGCGGACGTTCCGGCTCGACCGGATCGGCCAGGTGGTGGCGACGGAGGAGGAGTTTCCCGCGCCGGGGGAGTTCGACGCGGTCGCCCACGTGATGGAGTCGCTGGCGGGCGTGCCGTACCGGTATGAGGTCGAGGTGGTACTGGTCACGACGATGGAGGAGGCGCGCAGGCGGATCCCGCCGACGGCGGCCGCGCTCGCCCCGGCGGACGGCGGCGTCCGGATGACCGGCCGCGCCGAACGCCTGGACGGAATGGCGCAGATGCTGGCCGGCCTCGGCATGCCGTTCACCGTGGTGGGGCCCCCGGAACTGCGCGAGGAGGTGCGCGCGCTCGCCCGCCGCCTGTCCGAGTGGGCCGGTCAGCCCCGAGACGCCGGCCGTGTGACCGTGCCTCGCGATCACCCGCCCGGGTTCACGCGTTCTGGCTGAGGGGCGCCGCCGGCCCCTTCTGGGCCCGGGCGACGTCCAGCGCGGCGGCGTCGCGAGGGCCCGGCCGTTCCCCGGCGTCGTGTTCGCCCGTCCGGGCCGGCCCGTACGCGAGCGGGCCGACGGGCGGGAGACCGCGCCGCCGGGCCACCAGTCCGGACAGCAGGTCCTCCCACCGCGCGCCGATGACGTCGAGGTCGTAGCGGGCCGCCGTCTTCAGGGCGTTGGCGCCCATCCGGCGGCGCAGGTCCTCGTCCTCGATGAGCGCGCAGATGGCGTCGGCCATCGCGTGGATCTTCTCCGGCTTCACCAGCAGGCCGTCGTGACCGTTGGTGATCATCTCCTTCGGGCCGGTCGGGCAGTCGTAGCTGACGACGGGGAGGCCCTTGCTCATGGCCTCCAGGATGACCATCGGCATGCCCTCGTGGCGGGAGCTCAGCGCGAACATCGAGGCGTCCGCGAGGACGGCGCCGACGTCCTCGGCCGGGCCCTCGAGGAACACCCGATCGGACAGCCCGCGCTTGTCGATCGACGCCTGGAGCTTCTCCCGCCGGGGGCCGCCGCCGTAGATGCGAAGCGTCCAGTCCGGGTGCCGCTCCGCCACGTGCGCCCACGCGCGGATGAGCAGGTCGTAGCCCTTGCCCCAGGTCAGCCGGCCCACCGTGACGACGGTCTTCGCGGTGAGCGGCGAGACGCCGCCGTTCAGGTGGGGCGTCGCGTTGGGCACCTGCGCCAGCACGGCGGGCCGGTCCTTGCGTGCCTTCTCGAAGGACCGCTCGTAGGTGCGCAGGTCGGCCTGCGTGAGGGTGACGACCGCGTCGTGCCTGCCGTACCTGCGGGTGATCTGCTTGCGCACCAGCGGCTGGTGCGAGGACAGGTTGCCGTGCTCCTGCGCGACCGTGATGATCTCCGGGGGCGCGAAGCGCGCGGCGATCAGGTTGAGGCCGGGCCGGGTCCCGATGAGGATGCCCCGGCGGCGGGAGCGGATGTAGCGGACCAGCTTGAGGTCGGTGCGCAGGGTGAACCAGTGGTGGGCCGCCTCGTCCTTCGGCACCAGCCTGCTCGGGAAGCGCGACAGCAGGCCCTTGCGGCGAGGCAGCCGGTCGTCGAGATAACGGACGCGCACTCCGGGAGGAACGGGGAGGAAGGGCTCCTCACGTTCCCGCACGACGCTCACGATCTCGACGTCGTGGGTGCGCGCCAGATATCCGGCGAGGTTGAAGACCGTGCGGATCGTGCCGCCCATGCCGTTGGCGTGCAGCAGCAGGATGCGGATCTCGTGACCGTCGGGCGGCGGCGCCGACCGGGCACGCTGCCGGTCGCGGGTTTCCATCGCCCGTACGACCGCTCTGGCCGCTTTCCTTGCCACCCTGCGGTGAAGTGAAGACACAGTCATGCCCCGTTCGTGTCAGATGAAGATCCCCTTTCCCTATGACGTAACCGGCAGTTCTCTCGTTGTTGTGATCTAAGTCACGTTGTGCGGAAAAGTCGGTATATGGTCGTCCGTTTGCTGGGAGTGTCCTCCAGCGCGGCGGGCACATCATGCACGCCGACCGGCTCGAACACGCCCTCCGGGAGATAGGAGCAGGCGCGGTCGGGGACCCCGATAAGGACATCGCCGCCCGCGCGGGACAGGAACGGGGTGACCCGCCGGGCCAGCGGCTCCTCGTAGTAGACGTCCCCGGCCAGCACGACCTGCTGGGACGGCGCCCCGTCGAGCAGGTCGCCCCCGGCGACCCGCACCGCGACGCCGTTGGCGCGGGCGTTGACGCCGACGGCCGCCAGCGCGTACGGGTCGACGTCGTTGGCGACGACGAGGGCGGCTCCGGCCAGCGCCGCGGCGACCGCGACCAGTCCCGAGCCGGTGGCGAGGTCGAGAACGGTACGCCCCCGCACGATCTCGGGATGGTCGAGCACGTGACGGGCCAGCGCCTGCCCGCCGGCCCAGGGACAGGCCCAGAAAGGCAGCCGCCCGGCGCGCTCCCACAGCTCGTACACGCGGTCGTCCTCGCCCGCGTCCCGCGTGGCGTCCGCGGCGATCACACGCAGTCGTATCTCCGGCACGTACGGCACGGCCGCGAGCCCGGTGTGCGCGCGCACGAAATCCTCGGCGTCCTCGGCGTCCTGCACGGTGGCCGATCGTATCCGCACGGACCACGCCTCCGGGTCACAGAAGCGTGAGCTGCTCGGCCGTCGCGGCCGGTGCGGGCGGGCGGACCGGCCGCTCGCCGAGCCGTCGCGCGCCACGGGCGCCGTGCGGGGCCGACCGGCCGACGCCGTGCTCGCGGGCGAGCGCCCGCACGGTCTCGCCGATCCGTTCCTGGTACGCCCTGGGGGCGTAGGCGCCCCTGCCGTACAGCTCCAGGTAGCGGGGGACGAGCCGGGGGTGCTCACGGGACAGCCAGGCCATGAACCACTCGCGCGCGCCGGGCCGCAGGTGGAGCACGATAGGGGTCACGTGCGTGGCGCCGGCCTCGGCGATGCGGCGGACGGTGGTCTCCAGCGCCCGCGGCGAGTCGGACAGGTAGGGGAGGATCGGCGCCATCAGCACGCCGCACGCGACGCCGTGCTCGTTGAGGGTGGCGCACACCTCCAGCCGCTTGCGCGGCGAGGGGGTGCCGGGCTCGACGGCCCGCCACAGCGGCTCATCGGTGAACCCGGCCGAGACGGCCGTGCTCACGTCGGTCACCTCGGCCGCCTCGGCGAGCAGATCGAGGTCGCGCAGGATGAGCGAGCCCTTGGTCAGGATCGAGAACGGGTTGCGTGCGTCCCGCAGGGCGCCGATGATGCCGGGCATCAGCCGGTAGCGGCCCTCGGCGCGCTGATAGCAGTCGACGTTGGTCCCCATCGCGATGGGCTGCCCGCGCCACCGGGGCGCCGCCAGCTCCCTGCGTACGAGGTCGGGGGCGTTGACCTTCACCACGATCTTCGAGTCGAAGTCCCGCCCGGAGTCCAGGTCGAGGTATTCGTGCGTCCTGCGGGCGAAGCAGTACGTGCACGCGTGCGTACAGCCGCGGTAGGGGTTGACGGTCCACTCGAACGGGACCCGGCTCGCCGAGGGGACCCGGTTGACGATCGACCGCGCGTGGATCTCGTAGAAGGTGACGCCCCGGAACTCGGGGGTGTCGAAGGTCCGCGTCACGGCCGACCGGGCGAACAGGGGTGTCGACTCCCTTTGTCCGCCTTCGTCGGTCTCGAGGCGCAGCCCGTCCCATCGCACCCTCCGATTAGAACAGAGGTTCGATCGAGATCGCAACAGGCAACGCGTCGTAAATCGCGGGCCTGGAAACGGCTAACGATCTTCATCGTTGGGCAGAACGTCGGCATATACCTTGCGTTCTGGGAGAGTTGCGCGATGGCCTGGTCGCAGGACGAAGAGCGGATGCTGGCGATGATCGAGCGGCACCTCACCGACGAGGATCCGAAGCTCGCGGCCAGGCTCGAGTCGTTCAACCACCGTGTGGAGCGTGGACGGCAGGGACGGGCCCCCGGTCGCCGGCCGGGCCGCTCAACGGTGATCATCGCGGTGAGCTGGCTGCTCATCGCCACGTTGATCGCGACACTGCTGGTCATGGCCCTGCGGCACGACGCCGCCGCTCTCCCGGTGTAGCGCCGGCGGCAGGTCATCCGCGCGGGGTCAGGACAGGCCCTTCAGGAAGCGCGCGGCGACCGGCGCGGCCACGCCGCCGCCCATGCCACCGGCCTCCACGACGACGGCGAAGGCCAGGTCACCGCGATACCCGATGAACCAGGCGTGCGAGTCGAGTTCGGGGCCGGCGCCGAACTCGGCGGTCCCGGTCTTGCCCGCCGTCCCCGCGGGCAGCCCGGCGGCGTGGGCGGTGCCCTTGGTGACGACCGCTCTCATCATCGACCGCAGGCCCGTGACGACGTTGTCCGGCAGTTCCCTGGGAGCGGTCTTCTGCTTCAGCGAGGGCACCAGTGTGGGTGGCCGCCAGGAGCCGTCGGCCACCGCCGCGGCCACGGTCGCCATCACCAGGGGACTGGCGGTGATCCTGCCCTGCCCGAAGGACTCCGCGGCCAGGTCGGCCTCGCTGGTGGCCTTCGGCATGCTGCCGGCGGTCGCCGGGACGCCGATGCGCAGCGGCTGGTTGAAGCCCAGGTCCGTCGCCAGGTCGTACAGCTTGGCCGCGCCGAGCTTGTCCGCGGCGAGCGGGGCGAACGTGGTGTTGCAGGAGTGGGCGTAGGAGTCGAGGAACGACAGCGACCCGAACGCCTCGTGGTCGGAGTTGCGGATCTTCAATCCGCCGACGACCGCCTCCTTCGGGCAGGTCACCCGGCTCGACGGGGTCAGCCCCTCGGCCAGCAGCCCGGCGGCGGTGATCGTCTTGAACGTGGACCCGGGAGCGTACCTGCCGTCCAGTGCGCGGTTGAATCCGCCCTTGTTGTTGGCGATGGCGAGGATCTCGCCCGTAGAGGGCCTGACCGCGACGAGCGAGGCGGGCTTGTCCAGGTCGCGCACCGCGTCGGCGGCGGCGCTCTGCACCTTCAGATCGAGGCTGGTCCGCAGGTCCTTGCCGGGGGAGCCCTCGACGGCGTGCAGGGTCTTCCGGCTCCGGCCCACCACCTGGATCTCGGTGGTGGGGGTGCCGGCGAGCTGCCTCTGGAACGTCTCCTGCAGGCCGCCGCGGCCCACGGCGTCGCCCTTCTTGTAGGCGGTGCCGAGCTTCTCGACGTCCTCGTCCTCCGCCTTGTCCAGGTAGCCCACGAGCTGCTGCACCGAGCCGCCCACGTCGCCGCCGTCGATGCGGCCGCCGTCGGCGCCGGTGATCGCCGCCCGCTGCGGCCACGACGTCTTGAGCGCCAGGTGGTTGGTTCCGTCGAGCGCGGGGTGGACCGCGGCCGGCGACCAGTCGACCTTCCAGTAGTGGTCCTTGACCACCAGCTTCAGCGAGCCCCGGTAGGTCCAGTCGCCGACGTTCTTCACGGTGGCCGTGGCGGTGTAGGACGCGGTCGCCCTGTCGTCCTTCGCCGCGCCGGCCCGCACGTCGCGGACGGCGACCTTCGCCACCGCGAGGTTCTTGGTGAGCTCGGCGTACGCCGCGTCGAAGCCGGGGGCGGGAGCGGCGAGCTCGGCCTTCATCGCCGCGAGGTCGCCCCGCGACCAGGCGGCGGCGAACCGCGCGGCGGTCTCCTGCGGCGTGCCGCGCGTGTGCAGCACGTAGTAGGCGCCGCCGGCGGCGCCCCCCGCCAGCACGACGGCCACGGCGGCCGAGATCGCGACAGTACGTCCTCGCGGCACGCGCACCCCCAATGACGGCCTTGCGGTCGGGACCAGAGCCTAGCGGGGTCAAATCGTTATTTACACTCCAGTTTCCCCGGCGCTCTTGACGCTGGCGCCGTACCGGGGGACGTACTCCTGGCCGGACAGGCGCTGGATCGCGGCCATGACCTCGTCGGTCACCCGTCGGCGGTCCCGGGCGTTGCCCGCGTCGCCGGTGAAGATCAGCGGCTCTCCGAACCGCACGCCGATGCTGTGCAGGCGCGGCACCGACGCGCCGGGCGGAAGCACCTTCTCGGTGCCCAGCATGGCGACGGGCACGATCGGGGCGCCCGTGGTCAGCGTGAGCCAGGCCACGCCGACCTTCCCCCGGTAGAGGCGGCCGTCGGGGGAGCGGGTGCCCTCGGGATAGATGCCGAACAACTCGCCGGCCTTCAGCACCTCCACCGCGGCGTCGAGCATGTCCTGGGCGGCCGTGACGTTCTCGCGGTCGATCTCCATCGCTCCCATCGAGCGCATCCACGCCGCCACGAGGGGGTTGCCGGTGAAGTACTCCTTTTTCGCTACGAACCGCACCATCCGCGGCACCACGGCCGGCATGAAGAACGAGTCGAGCACGGACAGGTGGTTGGAGGCGAGGATCGCGGGCCCGTGCGCGGGGACGTGCTCGAGTCCTTCCGTCCGCGGCCGCCACAGCGCGTGCATGACGGGAACGCTGAGGAACTTCAGGGCGGGGTAGAGCACGGCCTCTCCTTCTCCGGTCCGACGCACATACCCTAGGGCGACCGGACCCCCTTACAGGTGTAGGGCCCCTGCAACGGAGCCGTTCGTGTTTTGTACGGCTTCACCATGGCTGTTTGTACCTACTAGTATGTACGGCATGAGCACATCGGACCGCCTGATCGAGAGCACGCGCGAACTGCTGTGGGAGCGGGGCTACGTCGGGACCAGCCCACGGGCGATCCAGCAGCGGGCGGGAGCCGGGCAGGGCAGCATGTACCACCACTTCTCCGGCAAACCCGACCTCGCGCTGGCCGCGATCAGCCGTACGGCGGAGGAGATGCGCGCCGGGGTGGAGGAGATCCTGGGCGGCCCGGGCACGGCCGTCGAGCGGGTGTCGGCCTACCTGCGGCGCGAGCGGGAGGTGCTGCGGGGCTGTCCGATCGGCCGGCTCACCCAGGACCCCGAGGTCATGGCCGATCCGGCGCTGCGGCGGCCGTTGGAGGAGACGTTCGGGTGGCTGCGCGACCGGCTCGCGGCGGTGCTGGCCGAGGGACGCGACCGGGGTGAGCTCGACGCGGGCCTCGATCCCGCGCGGACCGCCGCGACGGTGGTGGCGGTGCTGCAGGGCGGTTACGTTCTGGCCCGCGCGGCCGGTTCGCCCGAGCCGTTCCACCAGGCCGTCGACGGGGTGCTCGCCCTGTTGTCCCGCGCTTGAGCGCCCAAGGAGACCCGCCCGTGTACGCGATGCAGTACGAGATCACTCTGCCCGCCGACTACGACATGACGATCGTCCGGGAGAGGGTGGCCGCCCGCGGCCACGCCCTCGACGACCGGCCCGGGCTCGGACTCAAGGCCTACCTGGTCCGTGAGCGCGGCGTCGCCGGCTCCGCGGTCAACCAGTACGCGCCGTTCTACCTCTGGAACGACGCCGGGAGGATGGGCGAGTTCCTGGTCGGAGGGGGCGGCTTCCAGGGCATCGTCGCCGACTTCGGCCGCCCGGCCGTGCGGCACTGGACGGGGCTGGCCGTCGAGGCGGGCCGGGCCAGGGGGACGGCGCCCCGCGCGGCGTCGCGGCGGCTGGTCCCGCTGCCCGCCTCGGCCGACCTGCCGGAACAGGTGGCGGCCGCCCTCGCCGGACTGCGTGAGCTGGGCGGCGCCGACGGCCTGCACACCGCGGCCCTCGCCGTCGACCCTCACCACTGGCGGCTGATGACGTTCGCGCTGTGGGAGCGGGAGGCGCCGGGTGTGCGCGGCGACGCCGAGCACTACGAGGTGCTGCACCTGTCCGCGCCCGGCCTCACGAGTCTGCCCGCGGGACGGACCTGGTGACGGCCCCGGGACGAGCCGACGCCCCGCGAGACCCGAGTCTCGCGGGGCGTCCACGTCGAGGGCCGATGTGGCGGTCGCCTCCTCGGCGAGATGCACAACACGGCTCCAGCCGAACGGTATTCCGTGAAGGCGGTGATTGCGGCCCGGGGGACACAAACCACATCGGCCACGAACGACTCTAGCCGACTTCCGCCTCTGCTTTCTCCCGCCCCCCTCATCGGGGTGCGTCATCAGCAGCCCAAGCCCTCGTGCACTATCGTCGGCGAGTGACGAATTCGATCAAAACCGCGCGACTCGTGCTGCGGCGGTGGCGCGAGGAGGACAAGGAGCCGTTCGCGGCGCTGAACGCCGATCCGGTCGTCATGGAGCACTTCCCGGCCACGCTGTCCCGTGAGGAGAGCGACGCGCTCGCCGAGCGCGCCGACGCCGGATTCGACGAGCGAGGGTTCGGCTGGTGGGCGGTCGAGGCGGACGGGGAGTTCATCGGCTTCACCGGACTACAGGTCCCGAGGTTCACCGCGCACTTCACGCCGTGCGTGGAGATCGGCTGGCGGCTCGCCCGCTCGGCCTGGGGCCATGGGTACGCATCGGAGGCGGCACGGGCGTCGCTTGAGGACGGGTTCGGCCGCCTCGGACTGACCGAGGTCGTCTCGTTCACGGCGGTGCCGAACGTCCGCTCGCAGGCCGTGATGCGGCGGATCGGCATGACCCACGACCCCGCGGGGGACTTCGACCACCCGGTGCTCCCCGAAGGCCACCCGCTGCGCCGCCACGTTCTGTACCGGATCCGGAGGCAGGAGTGAGCGGCATGCGGCTGCTGGTGCTGGGCGGCACGACGTTCGTCGGCCGGTGGGTGGTCACGGCCGCGGTGGAGTGCGGCTGGCACGTCACCACGTTCACCCGAGGGCAGGCCGGATGGGCCCACCCCGAGGCCGAGGCGGTGACCGGCGACCGGCTGCGCCCGGCCGACCTCGCCCCGCTCGCCGACGGCCGATGGGACGCCGTGGTGGACACCTGGGCCGGCGCGCCCCGGGTCGTACGGGACAGCGCCCGCGCGCTCGCCGGGCGCGCGGACAGGTACCTGTACGTCTCCAGCCGGGCGGTGTACGCCCCTCCGACGCCGGTCGGTCTGGACGAGGACTGGCCCACGGTCGAGGCGTCGGCGGACGCCGAGGACATCGACTACGCCCCCAACAAGCGGGGCGGCGAGATCGCCGTGGAGCAGGCCTTCGGCGACCGCGCGGTGCTGGCCAGGGCCGGGCTCATCCTCGGGCCGTACGAGGACCAGGGACGGCTGCCGCACTGGCTGCTCCGGGCCGCGCGGGGCGGGGAGATGCTCGCTCCCGGCCCGGCCGCCCAGCCGTTCCGCTACGTGGACGTACGGGATCTCGCGGCCTGGCTCCTCGACGCGGCCGAGGGCGGCGTGCGGGGCCCGGTCAACCTGGTCAACCCGGAGGGGCACGCCACGACCCGGGACCTGCTGGAGTCCGCGGTCGCCGTCACCGGCGGGCGCGCGGAGCCGGTCTGGGTGGATCCGGAGGCGATCGAGGCCGGCGGCGTCGACCGGTGGACGGAACTGCCGGGCTGGATCCCGCCCGGTCCCGAGCAGGCCGGGCTCATCCGGACCGACGTAGGCCGGGCCCTGGCGACCGGGCTGCGGTGCCGTCCGGTGGTGGAGACCGTCGCCGACACCTGGGCGTGGCTGACCGGGTCCGGCGAGATCCCCGTGTCCCCGCCCGGGATCGACCCCGCCAAGGAGCGGGCCGTTGTCGACGCATGGCGGCGATCGGGGCGGAGGACCCCATGACGGACGACCTGCGCGAGGCGGCACGGCGGGCCGCGGACGCGGCGGCCGACCACCTGGCCGCGGTTCCGGACGGCCCGGTGTGGCGGCCGGTGACCGGTCCGGACCTGGACTGGCTGATCCGGCAGCCGCTGCCCGCCACGGGACGCCCGCTGGCGGAACTGCTCGGCGACGTGGACCGGCACGTGTTGCCCTACCCGATGGGCAACGGGCACCCCCGGTTCTTCGGCTGGGTCAACTCGCCGCCCTCGGCGGCCGGCGTCGTGGTCGCACCGCTGGCCGCGGCGATGAACCCGAGCTGCGCCGGGGGCGAGCACGCGGGCGTGCTGCTGGAGCGCACCGCCGTCCGGTGGCTGGCGGAGCTGGCGGGGTTCCCCCACCGGCCGGGCGCCGGGCTGCTGACCAGCGGAGCGTCCATGGCCACCGTCGTCGCGCTCGCCGCGGCCCGGCAGCGCGCTGTCCCGGACGTACGGGAGACGGGCCTGTACGGGCATCCTCCGCTGGCCGTCTACCTGACGGAGGAGGCGCACAGCTGCCTGCGCAAGGCGGCCGAGCTGCTCGGTCTGGGCAGCGGGCACATCCGCACGGTCCCTGTCGACGACGCGTACCGCATGGACACCGCCGCGCTGCGCCGCCTCGTCGCGGCGGACCGGAAGGCGGGGGTGCACCCGTTCTTCGTCGCGGCCAGCGCGGGGACGGTCAACACCGGGGCGGTCGATCCTCTGCGGGAGGTCGCCGAGATCGCACGCGAGAACGGGCTGTGGTTCCACGTCGACGGCGCCTACGGCGCGCTCGGTGTGCTCGCGGAGGAGTGCCGGCCCGCGTACGCCGGGCTGGAACTGGCGGACTCCCTCGCGCTGGACCCGCACAAGTGGCTCGGCGTCCCGGTCGACTGCGGATGCGTCCTGTTCCGCGATCCCTCCGGCCCGCGGGCGGCGTTCAGCCTCGTCCCGCCGTACCTGCGGGACGACGACTCCGGCGAGCTGGGGTGGTACTCCGAGTACGGGCCGGAGCAGACCCGGCCGTTCCGCGCGTTGCGGGTGTGGGCCACGATCGCGCACCTGGGCCGCGACGGCGTCGCCGGACTGGTGCGGCACACCACCCGGCTGGCGCGCGTCCTGGCCGCGATGATCGAGGGCTCAGCCGACTTCGAGCTGCTCGCGCCGGTGGTCACCTCGGTCGTCGCGTTCCGGTACCGGCCCGCGGGCCTCGACGCCGCCGCGGCGGAGAGGCTGAACGAGGCGATTCCCGCCGCGGTGCAGCGGCGCGGGCGCGCCTTCCTCACCGGCACCAGGCTGCGCGGCGCGGCGGCCCTGCGCGCCTGCGTTCTCCACCCGGACACGACCGAGGCCGATTTGGCGGTCCTGCTGGAGGAGATCCGGGCCGCCGCGTGAGTACGCGCCGGCCCATGCCGGACGCCGGGGCGTGACCGGCGTCGAGGACCTCGCGCTGCTGGCCGCCGCCGGGGCGCTCGCCGGGCTGGTCGGCACCGCGGGCGGCATCACCTCCCTCATCTCCTATCCGGCGCTGCTCGCGGCGGGCCTTCCCGCACTCGAGGCGAACGTGGCCAACATCGTCGCGCTCGTCGCCTGCTGGCCCGGCTCGGCCCTGGCCTCGCGGCCCGAGCTGCGCGGGAAGGGGCCCTGGCTGCGGCGGTGGGTGCCGCTGTCGGCGCTCGGCGGGGCGGCGGGGTCGGCGTTGCTGCTGTCCACCTCGCCCGGTGTCTTCGCCCGCGTCGTGCCCTTCCTCGTGGCCGCGGGCTCGCTGGCGCTGCTCGCGCAGCCCCGGCTCGCCGCACGTCACGAGCGACGAGGCTCACCGGACACCGTTCTCCCGCTCGGGCTGACCGCCCTGTCGGTCTACAACGGATACTTCGGTGCGGGATCGGGGGTGATGATCCTCGCCCTCCTCCTGGTGACCGCCGAGCCGGAGCTGCCCGCCGCGAACGCCCTGAAGAACATGCTCCTCGGCGCCGGCGCCCTGGTCTCCGCCGCCGGATTCGCTTTCTTCGGGCCCGTCGACTGGGCCGCCGTCGCGCCTCTCGCGGTGGGCCTGTTCGCCGGGTCCACGCTCGGCCCCCGGGTCACCCGGCGCCTGCCGGCCGGGCTGCTGCGCTGGCTGGTCGCCCTGATCGGCCTCGGCCTGGCGGTCCGCCTGTGGGTCGCGCCGGGCAGCTGATCGCCGAAGCGTCACGCCGGCGGCCGGGCGAGTTTGGCGGCCACGGCGTCGAGGACCCAGTCCAGGCCGGTCGCGAAGGACGCCTCGGCGTCCACGTCCGTGCCGTCGTACACGGCCTTGGCCAACGCCGGGAAGCGGCCCGTGGCCAGCATTCTCGTCACGTGCGGGCCGGAGGCGCGCTGCCAGTCGCGCTTGGACAGGCCCGTGGCCCGCTCGGCCCGCAGGTGCGCGATCTCGCGCCTGATCGCGCCGGTGAAGTAGGCGCTGACAGTCTCCACGGCGCGCATGACGGTGTCGAGGTCGGCGAGGCCGTCGAGGGCGGCAAGCGTGGCCTCGGTCACGGCGAGACCGTTCGGGCCCAGGGCCGGGCGGCCGCCGAGCAGGTCGGCCAGCCATTCGTGACGGAGAGCGGCCTGCCTGGTGCGGTGGGCGAGGACGCGCAGCGCCTCCCGCCAGTCGCCGGGCTGCTCCTCGGGGAGGATCTCGGCTTGGACCTCGTCCACCATGAGGTCGAACAGTTCCTCCTTGGTGGAAATGTATCCGTACAACCGCATCGGACCGGCGTCCAGCCGGGCGGCGACCTTGCGTAGCGACACCGCCTCCAGCCCGCCCTCGTCGGCCAGCGCGATGGCGGCGGCGACGATCCGCTCGCGGTCGAGCGGCACGGGGCGAGGCGGCGGCTCCGGCCGGTCCCACACAGTCATGGTCACACCGTACTGGTGCGATGCGTCGCGGCGGAATACAGTGTATCGATATGAGACAGCGTATCGCCGTGGTCGGGAGCGGCCCCGCCGGCCTTACTTTCGCCCGCGTCCTGCACCGTCATGATCACCCCGTCACCGTCCTCGAACGCGATCCCGCCCCCGACGCCCGCCCCCCGGGCGGCACCCTGGACCTGCACGAAGGGCTGGGTCAGCTCGCACTGGACAAGGCGGGGCTGCTCGCGGAGTTCCAGGCGCTGTCTCGTCCCGAGGGGCAGGCCATGCGCATCCTGGACACGGACGGGACCGTCCTGCGCGACTGGCGACCCCGTCCAGACGACCGGGCCAATCCCGAGATCGACCGCCGCCAACTCCGTGACCTGCTGCTCGGCCCTCTCGACGTCCGGTGGGGGCGGGGCGTGACGCAGGTGGTTCCGGGGACCCGGGACGGCGTACTGGTCCATTTCGCGGACGGACGGCAGGAGACGTTCGACCTCGTGGTCGGCGCGGACGGCGCCTGGTCCCGGACCCGCCCGGCGGTCTCGTCGATGACACCGCACTACACCGGCGTCACCTTGGTCGAGACCTTCCTCGACGACGTCGACGCCCGCCACCCTGACCTCGCCCGGTTGGTCGGCGACGGTTCCGTGGCCGTGTACGGCGTGAACCGAGGTCTTGTCGCCCAGCGCAACAGCGGCGGCCACGTCAAGGTGTACGCCCAGTTCCGCGCGCCTGTGGACTGGCACACGAACCTGGACCTGGCCGACGTCGAGGCCGTGCGATCGAGCCTGCTGGCTCTGTTCGACGGCTGGGCCGCCCCCGTCCTCGACCTCCTCCGCCATGGCACCGCTTTCGCCCACCGCCCCCTCTACGTCCTGCCCGCGTCCCACACCTGGACCCACGTCCCCGGGGTGACGCTACTGGGCGACGCCGCCCATCTGATGCCCCCGTTGGGGGCGGGCGCGAACCTCGCGATGCTGGACGGCGCCGAACTCGCCGAGGCCATCGCCACCGGCCCCGGAGATCTGGACGGGGCCGTCCGCGCATTCGAGGAACAGATGTGGGAGCGGGCCGGCAGGTGGGCGAAGATCACGATGGCAGGTCTGGAACGCCTCGTGAGCCCCAACCCCGCCGACGCCATCGCCCTCTTCGACCACGTCCAGCCATCCTGAGGCGCCCGACTGCCGGGCGCGAGGGTGCTTCACCGCCCATCGCGGCAGGGGCTACCTTGCTGGGGTGGATCTCTTCGCGCGCTCATGGGTGGCATTACGCAGCGTGGTCGCCGAACTCCCGGACGAGGACTTCGCACAGCCGTCCGGCTGCGCAGGCTGGCTCGTGCGGGACCTGGTGTGCCATCTGGTGATCGACGCTCAGGACGTCCTGATCACCCTCGTGACCCCGGCGGACACGGAACCGACCCGCGACGCGGTCACCTACTGGGACGTCGCCGAGACGCCGCCGAGCGGCGACGACCCGCTCGACGCGCTGATCGTCCGGCTGGCCGCCGCCTACGAGGAGCCCCGGCTGCTCAAGTTCCATCTCGACGACGTCGGCTCCGCCGCGGGCCGCGCCGCCGGACTCGCCGACCCGGACCTCCGGGTCGGCACCCGCGGCGAGGTCCTCACCGCGGGCGACTACCTCTCGGCGTACGTCCTGGAGTGGACGCTGCACCACCTGGACCTGGGCGCGCACCTACCGCACGCACCGGAACCGCCCGCGGAGGGACTCGCCCGGTCCCGCGAGATGCTCGAGAAGATCGCCGGAACCGCCTTCCCCGCGTCGTTCTCCGACAAGGACGCGCTGCTCGTCGGCACGGGACGGCGCGCGCCGACCACCGCGGAGCAGGTGGAACTGGGCGAGCTGGCCGCGAAACTCCCGATGGTCCTCGGCTGATCTGATCAGCCGACGCGGACCCGGCGTATCAGCGGCCGCGTCAGCACGGCAACGGCCCGGTGTCAGGGCGGCCGGAGATCGTGGACGCCATGAACGGATCAGCCATCACGGCCTCGGGGCTGCGGAAGGCATACAAAGACAAGATCGTGCTCGACGGCATCGACCTGGATGTCCGGACCGGCACTGTTTTCGCCCTGCTCGGACCCAACGGGGCAGGGAAGACGACGACGGTGAACGTGCTGACCACGCTGCTGACCCCCGACGCCGGCACGGTCGTCGTCGCCGGGCACGACGTGGCCACGGAGACCACGGCGGTGCGCGCGGCGATCGGGGTCACCGGGCAGTTCGCCGCGGTGGACGACCTGCTCACCGGCGAGGAGAACCTCCTGCTGATGGCGGATCTCCTGCACCTGCCCAAGGCGGAGGGCAGGGGAGTCGCCCGCCGGTTGATCGACCGGTTCGACCTGGCCGAGGCGGCGGGGGAACCGGCGGCGTCCTACTCCGGCGGCATGCGCCGCAAGCTGGATCTCGCCATGACGCTGGTCGGCAGGCCGCAGGTCATCTTCCTCGACGAGCCCACGACAGGGCTCGACCCGCGCAGCCGCCGCACCATGTGGGAGATCATCCGGGAACTGGTCGCCGACGGTACGACCGTCTTCCTCACCACCCAGTACCTCGAGGAGGCCGACCAGCTCGCCGGTCGCATCGCCGTACTCGACCGGGGCCGGCTGGTCGCGGAGGGCACCTCCGACGAGCTCAAGCGCCGGGTTCCCGGGAGTCATGTCCGGCTGCGGTTCACCGGCCGGGACGAACTCGACGCCGCGGCGCGGGTCCTGCCCGGCTCCACGCGGGACGACGAAGAGCTGACCCTGCGTGTGCCCGGAGACGGCGGGGTGAGGTCGTTGCGCACGCTGCTCGACCGGCTCGACGCCCACTCCGTCGACGTCGGGGAACTGTCGGTGCACACCCCGGACCTGGACGACGTCTTCCTCGCCCTCACCGGCGACGCGAACAAGGAGATCGGCGCACGATGAACGTCATCGCGGATTCCGTGACCATGCTGCGGCGCAACTTCCGGCACACCATGCGAAATCCCCTGGCGCTGTTCAACGGCGTCGTCATGCCGGTCTTCCTGATGTTCCTGATGGTCTACGTGTTCGGTGACGCGTTCAGCGTCGGTGTGGACTACGCCGACTACGCGACGCCGGGACTGATGCTGACGACCATCTGCTACGGCATCGGCGCCACCGCGATCGCGGTGAACGCCGATATGACGACCGGATTCATCAACCGGCTCCGCGTCATGGACGTGTCCCGGTCCGCGGTGCTGAACGCGCACGTGATCATGACCCTGCTGCGGAGCCTGGTGGCCATCGCGATCGTCACCGGGGTCGCGTTCCTCATGGGATTCGGGCCGTCGGCGGGTCTCGCGCAGTGGCTCGGCGTGATCGGCATCGTCGTGCTGACGGTCCTGGCGATCGGCTGGCTGGCCGTCGCGTTCGGTCTCGCGGCGAAGACGCCGGAAAGCGCGGGCCTCGCCGGCGTCCCGCTGATGCTCCTTCCCTTCTTGAGCAGCGCGTTCGTGCCGGCGGACAAGATGGGGCCGGGGGTGCGGCAGTTCGCCGAGTATCAGCCGTTCACCCCGATCATCGAAACCCTGCGGGGGCTGCTGGCCGGCACGCCGTCGGCGGGTTCGGCCGTCACGGCGATCGCCTGGTGCGTGGGGCTCGCGCTGATCGGCTACCTGTGGGCGCGCGCGTCGTTCACGAAGCGAGCGTGACCTCGGCCAGCTCGCGCCAATCCCGCCGCCGGCCGTCCCGGGTCGCCTCGGTGAACGCGGTTTCGCCGAGGCGACCCCGCACGGCCGCGGCGATCCTCGCGGCGTCCGGCTGTGAACGATCCGGCATCCCGCGTACGGCGTCGCTCGCCGCGAGCAGCCGCGCGGCCTGCTCGTAGTCTCCCTGGCGAAGGGCGAGATCCGCGATCCCGACCAGCACCCCGGCGGTCGCCGGCGGATACTCGTACTCCGTCACCGCGCGCAACGCCTCGCTCCGGTACGCGCGGGCCCTGCCGAGATCCTCCGTGAGGTAGCCGTGGAGGTCCAGGGCGCCGGCGCGGGCGAAGCCGGCCAGTTCCGCGTCGCCCAGCAGCCTGGCCAGGTGCCGGCGTGCCTCGTCCGGCTCGCCGCGCCAGCGCGCCAGCCGCGCCTTCGCCAGCTCGAGCTCGGCGAGCACGCCCGGCCAGGTGATCCCGCCCGCGCACCGCTGCGCTTCGGCCATGGCGGAGGCGCTGGATCGCTCCTCGCCGAGCAGCCAGTACAGCTGCGCCTGCCGCGCCCGCAGGCCGACCACGTCCTCGGTCGCGCCCACCTCGGTCAGCGCCACGACGGCCTCCTCGTAGTGCTCACACGCGCGGGCGAACTCGCCGCGCATGGCGAGCCGATCGGCCAGGAAGGTCAGCGCCAGCGAGATCCCCCACCGGTCACCCAGCGTGCGGAACTCGGCGAGACCGATCTCGAGGTCGATGTCCACGTCGGTCTCGTCGCCGCCGAGCGTGAGCCGCAACCGGCCACGACTGACCCTGGCCTGCGCACGCACCCACGGATCGTCGCCGGCGATGAGCGGCTCGAACGCGGGCAGGAACTCCGCCGGTTCACGCAGCATCCGCTCCAGCGGCGCGACGAAGCCGAGCAGCGGGTTGCGATGTTCGCCGAGCTGGGCGAAGCGGTGCGCCGCGTTGATCCATTCCCGCGCCTGATACTGGTCGCCGCCGATCCTGGAGCTGACGAACATCGCCACGACGGCGTACGCCATCGCCCGCACCTCATCGGGCACCGTGCCGTGGACCTCGCTCCGCAGCGAGGCCGCCGCGATGCCCAGCTCGGTGCCCTCGGCCCTGTGCCCGCTGAGGAACCAGTACCAGCCCGCGGCCGCGACCAGCCGCATCGCCTCCTGGGCCCATCCCTCGGCGATGGCCCCGCGCAGAGCCGCGTTGATGTTGTCGTGCTCGGCGTCGAGCGTGGACAGCCACTCGAGTTGCTCGGCCCGGCGCAGGTGCGGATCGGCCGTCTCGGCCAGCTCGGTGAAGTAGGCGAGGTGCGCCCGGCGCGCCGTCTCGGTCTCCCCGGCTTCGGCGAGCCGGTGCGCCGCGTACTCTCTGATGGTGTCGAGCATCCGGTAGCGAGGCGTGTCCTCGCCGCCGGCGAGCACCAGCGACTTCTCGACCAACGTGGTCAGCAGGTCGAGCACCTGCTCCCCGGCGAGCTCCCCGTCGAGCGCTCCACCCCCGGCGAGCGCATCGTTCCGGGGATGCGCCTCGTTCCCGCACACCCGCTCGGCCGCCTCCAGGCTCGCCCCGCCGGAGAACACCGAGAGCCGCCGCAGCACGCGACGTTCGGCCTCGGTCAGCAGATCCCAGCTCCAGTCGATCACCGCGCGGAGCGTCTTGTGCCGGGGCAGTGCCGTACGGCTGCCGCCGGTCAGCAGCCGGAACCGGTCGTCGAGCCGGAGTGCCAGCTGGTCGACGGACATGGTGCGCAGCCGTGCCGCGGCCAGTTCGATCGCCAGCGGGATCCCGTCGAGCGCCCGGCAGATCCGCGCCATGGCCGACAAGGTGTGCGCGTCCGAGCCGATGTCCTTGCGCACCAGATTCGCGCGGTCCCGCAGCAGCCGCACCGCGGGCGAGGATCCGGCCTCGGAGGGGTCCGCCCCCTTCGCGGGCAGCGCGAGCGGCTCGACCTGCCACAGAACCTCCCCGGTGATACCGAGAGGTTCCCTGCTCGTGGCCAGGATCCGCAGCCTCCGGCACTCCCGGAGAAGCCGATCCGCGAGAGTCGCGGCCGCCTCGATCACGTGTTCGCAGTTGTCCAGGATCAGCAGGATCGCGCGGTCCCGGACGGCGGCGATGAGCCGATCGACCGGTTCCCCACCCCGCGCACCACCGAGCAGCGCCTGGTCACGCAGGCCGATCGCGGTAAGGGCGGCCTGCGCCGGCTCACCGCCTGCCGGCACCGAGGCCAGCTCGACCAGCCACGCCCCATCCGGCAGCTCGGCGAGCATCGTCCGTGCGGTCTCCGTGGCCAGCCTCGTCTTGCCGGAGCCACCCGGCCCCGTCAAGGTGACCAGCCGGTGCCCGGCGACCAGACCGGCGACCGCGGAGACGTCGTCGTCCTTGCCGACGAAACTCGTCAGCTCGGCGCGCAGGTTCGTCCTGCCGTTGTCCGCCCGCTCGCCCAGCTCGCCCCGCAGCAACGCGGTGTGCAGCGCGGAGAGCTCGGCCGACGGGCCGGTGCCGAGCTCCTCGGCGAGCCGCTCACGTGTCCGCTGGTACACGGTCAACGCCTCGGCCGCACGTCCCGCATCGGCGAGCGCTCGCATCAGGGCCGCCACGAACCCCTCCCGCAGCGGGTACGCGGCGACCAGCTCGGTCAGCTCGGAGACCAGCTCCGACCCACGGCCGAGGCGGATGTCGGCATCCACCCGATCCCCGAGCGCGGCGACGTGGAGCTCGTCCAGACGCACGACCGCGGCGTCGAACGCGTCGCTGTCCCGCAGCGCGATGTCCGCCATGGCCGTACCGCGCCACAACGCCAGGGCCGAGCGCAGCAGATCCGCCCGCGCCGCGGGCTCGGCGGTGCGGGCCTGACCGACCAGGCGCTCGAACCGGCACACGTCCACGGCATCAGGAGCGACGGCGAGCCGGTACCCGCCGGAGTCCGCCTCGATCACACCGTCCGGCAGCACCTTGCGCAGCCTGGACACCAGCGCCTGTAAGGCGTTCACCTCGTCCGCGGGTGGCCGCCGCCCCCAGATCCAGTCCACCAGCCTCGCACGCGTGACGATCCGGCCGGGTTCGAGGGCGAGCGCGGCGAGCAGTGCGCGCAGCCGAATCCCGGGAACCTCCACCACGGCCCCATCACCGTTCCGGACCTCGAACGGCCCGAGCAATCCGACTCGCACGTCAGCAATTGTGCCGAGCCGTGGCGGCGACCGATCAACCGCCACCGCGCGCACTCCGCCCACCTGTGAACGGAGCAGGCGGCCTCGGATGAAGGCCGGCGCTTCGCGGGGCGTGCCGGCGTCGATCAGCGGTCGCGGGGCGTCGGCGGCGGTGTCGGGACGGCGGATTCATTCGCGAGCGAAATCGCGAGTGCGGCTTGACGAATTCCTCGCCGGCGTGCAACTCTGATTGCGGGATCGAGATTGACAAGCTAGATATTGATGGACTTTCGTTTGCATTTTGGTTTATGATGCCCTTCCATCATGCTCGCCCTCGGCATCCCACTCCTTCGTTTTCGGCTGTGATGTCGTCCGGCGCGCGTGTCGTCAGTCCGCGATCCCCCGGAAGGACATCTGTTGGCAGCCTCGCGCAACGCCTCCGCCGTACCCGCCGGTCCCCGCCGCGTCTCCTTCGCGCACATCCGGGAGCCGCTCGAAGTGCCCGACCTTCTCGCCCTGCAGACCGAGTCCTTCGACTGGCTGGTGGGGAACGAGAGATGGAAGGGCCGGGTCGAGGCGGCTCGCCAGGCCGGGCGCAAGGACATTCCGCTCCAGTCGGGTCTCGAAGAGATCTTCGAGGAGATCAGTCCCATCGAGGACTTCTCCGGAACCATGTCCCTGTCGTTCCGGGACCACAGGTTCGAGCCGCCCAAGTACTCGGTCGACGAGTGCAAAGACAAGGACATGACCTACTCCGCCCCGATGTTCGTCACGGCGGAGTTCATCAACAACACCACAGGTGAGATCAAGAGCCAGACGGTGTTCATGGGCGACTTCCCGCTCATGACGTCGAAGGGCACCTTCATCGTCAACGGCACCGAGCGTGTCGTGGTCTCCCAGCTCGTCCGGTCACCCGGTGTGTACTTCGAGCGGAGTCCCGACAAGACCTCCGACAAGGACCTCTACGGGTGCAAGGTCATCCCCTCCAGGGGCGCCTGGCTGGAGTTCGAGGTCGACAAGCGGGACAGTGTCGGCGTGCGCGTCGACCGCAAGCGCAAGCAGCCGGTCACCGTGCTGCTCAAGGCGCTCGGCTGGACCAGCGACCAGATTCTGGAGCGTTTCGGCCAGTACGAGTCGATGCGGGCGACCCTGGAGAAGGACCACACCTCCGGTCAGGACGACGCGCTGCTGGACATCTACCGCAAGCTGCGTCCGGGTGAGCCGCCGACCAAGGAGTCGGCGCAGGCGTTGCTGGAGAACCTGTACTTCAACCCGAAGCGTTACGACCTGGCCAAGGTCGGCCGCTACAAGATCAACAAGAAGCTGGGCGTCCAGGCCGACATCACCCAGGGCACGCTGACCGACGAGGACATCGTCGCCACCATCGAGTACATCGTGCGCCTGCACGCCGGCGAGGCCGACGTCGAGATCGACGACATCGACCACTTCGGCAACCGCCGTCTGCGCACGGTCGGCGAGCTGATCCAGAACCAGGTCCGCCTGGGCCTGGCCCGCATGGAGCGCGTCGTGCGCGAGCGCATGACCACGCAGGACGTCGAGGCGATCACGCCGCAGTCCTTGATCAACATCCGCCCGGTCGTGGCGTCGATCAAGGAGTTCTTCGGCACCTCGCAGCTGTCGCAGTTCATGGACCACATCAACCCGCTCGCCGCCCTGACGCAGAAGCGGCGTCTGAACGCGCTGGGTCCCGGTGGTCTGTCGCGTGAGCGGGCGGGTTTCGAGGTCCGCGACGTGCACCCGTCCCACTACGGCCGGATGTGCCCGATCGAGTCGCCCGAAGGCCCGAACATCGGCCTCATCGGCTCGCTGGCCTCCTTCGGGCGGGTCAACGCCTTCGGCTTCGTCGAGACGCCCTATCGGAGGGTCGTCGACGGCAAGGTGACCGACGAGATCGACTACCTGACCGCGGACGAGGAGGACAAGTACGTCAAGGCGCAGGCCAACACGGCGCTCAACGCCGACGGCAGCTTCGCCGAGTCGCGCGTCCTGGTGCGTACGAAGGGTGGTGAGACCGAACTCGCGCGTGCGGAGGAGGTCGACTACATCGACGTCTCGCCGCGTCAGATGGTGTCGGTGGCGACGGCGATGATCCCGTTCCTGGAGCACGACGACGCCAACCGCGCGCTGATGGGTTCGAACATGCAGCGTCAGTCGGTGCCGCTGCTGAAGAGCGAGGCGCCGCTGGTCGGGACCGGTATGGAGTACCGTGCCGCGACCGACGCCGGTGATGTGATCACGGCGGAGAAGG
>NZ_JABBWU010000013.1:0-268154 GCF_012999525.1 Microbispora sp. H10836 | reverse complement strand
GCACTCAACCACATCGGCTACGACGGCCCCATCTCCATCGAGTGGGAGGACGCGGGCATGGACCGGCTGCACGGCGCACCCGAATCCCTCGCCTACATCCGCTCCCTCAACGCCATCACCCCACCCGACGCCGCCTTCGACGCCGCCTTCTCCTCCGAGAGCTGACCACTCTCCCCAGCTCCCGTGAGGCCCGGGGCCGGGTCGCGCACCCGCGCGGCCCGGCCCTTCGTCATGTCCTCATCCCCACGCCGCGACCACGTCGCCGGCGTTCCACGCCAGGCCGACGCCCTCCACGTCGGGCCGGATTCCGGACAGTGACACCACCGCGAGGCCGCCCGCCTCCGGGTCGAACCCCGGCACCTGTACGGCGTCGCGGCGCAGTGCGGCCAGGTCGTGGCCGTCGAACGGCGTGCCGAGCCACTTGATCGAACCCGCGAACAGCACCCGCCGTGCCACCGGCGCCCGGTCCGCGCCGACCAGGTCCACCTCCGGGGAGAACCGGCGGTTCCACCAGCCGCCGACGGCCTCCGCGTCCGGCCAGGGCAGCTCTCCCGCCGCGGCGGCCATGCCCAGGGCCTGTCTGACGACCGGTTCGACGGCCCGGCCGCGCAGACTCGCCCAGCGTCGCCGTACGAGCCGGAAGGCGAGGTCGGGGCGTCCCCGACGGGAGTGTTCCGCCGCGGCGCGCAGGACGCCGAGGTACATCCGCAGGTTGTGGTCCCGTATGCGGTACAGCGCCGGCTTCCCCGGCTGGACGGACAGCGGTTCGTCCATCGCCAGGACGCGCTTCTCGCCGGTGAGCCTGCGCAGGAGAGGGGAGAGCGACCCGGACTGCAACGGACCCTCGCGTCCGCCCGCCGTCGCGGCGATGGCGGCGTGGGTCCTGTCGCCGCTGCCGACCGCTTCCAGCACCCGGCGGGCCTGGTCGGGCGAGGGGAACTCGGCGAGAAGGACGGATTCGGGTACGCCGAAGAGGGCGGACGCGGGGTCCTCGCACTCCTGCCGGATGAACTCCATCGGGGGAGTGCCGTGCGGCCAGGCACGCAGGACCCCGGGCAGCCCCCCGCTGGCGAGGTACGCGTCGATCGCATCGCCTCCGGTCAGGCCCAGTGCCCCGGCGGTCTCCGCGGGATCGAGCGGGTCGAGTGCCATGGTGTCGGCCCGCCCGTAAAACGGCCGGTCGTAGGCGGTCAGCCGCTCCATCATGTGCAGATCGCTGCCGAGCAGGAGCAGGAGAACGGGCTTGACGGACAGGAGTCTGTCCCAGGCCGTCTGCAGCGCGCCGTCGAACAGGTCGTCCTGTTCCGTCAGCCAGGGCATCTCGTCGACGACGACGATGGAGGGGGTCGGCGGGATCGCCGCGTGCAGCACGCGAAACGCCTCCGGCCAGCTTCCACTGGTGACGCGGACGACCTGCTCGGGATCGGCGGGTAGGCACGACTCCCTGAGTTCGGCGCAGAACTCCGCGACCGCCTCAACCGGCGACATCCCCTTCGTGGCGGTGAAGAAGAGGTACGGCACCCCTGCCCTGTCGCAGAACTCCTGAACGAGCCGGGACTTGCCGACCTGCCTGCGTCCCCTGATGGCCATGGCGGAGCCGGCGCCCGTCCGGCTCACCCGGTCGAGGCGCTTGGTCAGGGCGGCCAGCTCTCGCCGCCGGCCGATGAAAGGAACCGCGCCCACCGCACTCCTTATGTAGATGACATCTACGTAGATGCAATCTACAGGCCTGCCCGGGTGCTAGAGGGTACGGCGGGGTGGGAGCAGGGCGTTGACGCGGTCGGAGTCGGGCCAGACGTAGGGAAGGTCGTCGGGGTCGCCGGGGAACTTCGGGCCGTAGAAGTCCGGATCCTTGCGCAGCAGGGCCGAGCGGTGACTGAGGTGGAGGGCGTGGTCGCCGAGCCACGGCGGCAGTTCGCCCGCCTCCGCGAGGGCCGTCTGGGTTCGGGGTGTCCCGATGCCCCGGCACTCGAGCAGCTCCCTGCTCATCGTCCCGGCGCAGGTGTCGGCCCGGCCCAGGTCGCACCAGGCCGCGACGATCTCCAGGCCGTAGCGGACCAGCGCCTCCTCGTAGCCGGCCCACATGTGCGCCACCGGATGGTGCCGCCAGCCGTACCCGGGGACGGTGAGCGTACGCAGGACCTGCAGGGCCTCGACCCGCTGCTTGCCGAGGCGGAGCGGGTCGAGGACGCGGGCGGTGGCCGAGAAGTCCGGGTACGGCAGGAACGTCTGCATGACGCCGGTCTGGCTACCCGGGTCCGCCGGAGATATCCCCGCACGCAGGGAGATCTCCGGCGGAGGAGGTGTCAGTCGAACAGGACGATCTGCCGGAGCACCTCGCCGCCGCGCAGGGCGGCGACGGCCTCGTTCAGGTCGCCGATCCTGATCCGGGAGCTGATCATGCTCTCCAGGTCGAGCTTGCCCGCCTTGTAGAGGTTCACGAAGCGCGGGAAGTCCCGGCGGACGTCGGCGTCGCCGTACAGCGAGCTGAGGATGTTCTTGCCCTCGAACAGCAGGGAGAAGGCGGTCAGCGGCACCTGGTCGTCCATGGCGCCCGCGCCGACGACGATGACGTCGCCGCCGCGCCGCGTCGCCTGCCAGGCCGTCATGATGGCGGCCGACTTGCCGACCACCTCGAAGCCGTGGTCGAAGCCCTGGCCGCCGGTGAGCGTGCCGATGGCGTCCATGAGCTGGTCGGGGGTGCAGGCGTGGGTGGCGCCCACCTTCTTCGCGAGCGCGTGCTTGGACTCCAGCGGGTCGATCGCGAGGATCGTGGTCGCGCCGGAGATGCGCGCGCCCTGGATCACCGACAGGCCGACGCCGCCGCAGCCGACGACCGCCACGGTCGCGCCGGGGCGCACCTTCGCGGTGTTGAGCACCGCGCCGACGCCCGTCGTGATGCCGCAGCCGATCAGCGCCGCCGCCTCGTACGGCACGTCCGGGTCGACCTTGATCGCGCCCTGCCACGGCACGATGATCTCCTCGGCCCAGGTGCCGCACCCGGCCATGCCGAACGCCGGGGTCTCGCCGCCGAACCGGAAGCGGGGCTCGGTGAAGCTCTTCATCATGTACGTCATGCAGAGGTTCGGCTGACCGACGTTGCAGCTCGGGCAGTCGCCGCAGGCGGGCGTCCAGTTGATGATGACGTGGTCGCCCGGCTGCACGGTGGTCACGCCGTCGCCCACCTCGACGACCTCGCCCGCACCCTCGTGGCCGGGAATGATCGGGAGCGGCTGCGGAAGCATCCCGGTGAGCACCGAGAGGTCGGAGTGGCAGACGCCGGTGGCCCTGACCCGCACCCGGACGTCACCCGGGCCCACCGGCGTCAGCGTGAAGTCGTCTCTGATGTCGAGCTTTTCGTCGCCGACCGCGTGCAGAAGCGCGCCGCGCATGGGGACCTCCTGGTGTTTCCGGGGGTGGAGTTCCGCGCGGTCACTCGTCGTCGAGCGACAGCGCGGCCTTGGGGCAGGACCGGACCGCGTGGCGGACCCGGTCGAGCAGTTCGGCGGGCGGCTCGGGCATCAGCACGTGGAGGTTGTCCTCGTCGTCGACTTCGAAGACCTCCGGTGCCAGGCCCATGCAGACGGCGTTGGCCTCGCACACGTCGTAATCGACCTTGATCTTCATGGCGCGTCCTCCTCCTGGGCGTCACGTCACGCTGGAGTTCACACGCTATCGCCGAGCTTGCGGTGGTCCCAGGAGACGACGCGAACCGGCTCGACCACGTAGGCCACGCGCTTGCGCGCGGTGTGCTCGACGTAGCCCCGCGCCTCGGGGCCGTCGACGGGCATGCCGGTCATCCGCCGGGTGACGTCCAGGCCGATCTCCAGGACGGCCGCGGGGTCGTCGATCGGTCGCGCCTTCCCGTAGACGAGCACGCCGCGCAGCTGCGCGTACTCCTCCCCGGTCTCGATCAGGCAGCTCACCCGAGGATCGCGCTCGATGTTGCGGGCCTTCTGCGACTTGCCGTACGTCCAGAACGTGACGCGGCCGTCGTCCAGCCCGTAGAACATCGTGACCAGGTGGGGCGTGCCGTCCGGGTTGATCGTGCCGAGCTGGAGCTTGCGGGCGTCCCGCAGGAGCCCGGCGATCTCTTCCTCGCTCATCGCGATACGGGCGCGCTGGTTCACGAAGCAAAGTAGAACACGTTGCATCAGGGCGGACAAGGGGCAGGCCGAACATCATTCGGGTCGTTGGGTAGGGTGCGCCTCATGCTGACTCCGATGCCCGACGACCTGCGCCGCGCCGCCGAGGAGGCGCGCGGTTTCATGCCGCCCGCCGAGGGCGAGGCGCTCTACGAGATCGCCTGCGCGTACGGCTCCCGCGGCCCGATCTGCGAGATCGGTACGTACTGCGGCAAGTCGGCGATCTACCTGGGCGCCGGGGCGCGGCGGGCGGGCACGGTGGTCTTCACGGTGGACCACCACAGGGGATCGGAGGAGATCCAGCCGGGCTGGCCGCACCACGATCCCGAGCTGGTGGACCCGAGGACCGGGCGGATGGACTCGCTACCGTTCTTCCGGGACACGATCGCCGCCGCCGGCCTGGAGGACGAGGTGATCGCGATCGTGGGCGCCTCGGCGACGGTCGCCCGTCACTGGTCGACCCCGCTGGCCGTGCTGTTTATCGACGGCGCCCACTCGGAGGAGCCGGTGACGGCCGACTACGAGGGGTGGGCGCCGCACGTGATGAAGGGCGGCGCGCTGGTCTTCCACGACATCTACCCCGACCCGGCCGAAGGCGGGCAGGCGCCGTACCGGGTCTACCGGCGCGCGCTGGAGTCGGGCGCCTTCCGCGAGGTGCGCGTGACCGGGTCGCTCCGCGTGCTGGAACGCCTCTGACGGAGCGTCCCGGCACGCGTTCAGCCGACGACCGCGACGGCCTCGACCTCGACCAGATGCTCGGGTACGTCCAGCGCGGCGACGCCCAGCAGCGTGCCGGGCGGCACCGGGGTGACCCCCAGCTTCGCGGAGGCCCGGGCGACCCCCTCCAGGAACAGCGGCATCTTGGCGGGAGCCCAGTCGACGACGTAGACGGTCAGTTTCGCCACGTCGTCGAAGGAAGCGCCGGCCCCGGCCAGAGCGGTGGCGACGTTGAGGTAGCACTGCTCGACCTGGGCGGCGAGGTCGCCTTCGCCGACCGTGACCCCGTCGGCGTCCCAGGCGACCTGTCCGGCGACGAAGACCAGCTTCGACCCGGTCGCGACCGACACCTGCCGGTAGGCGTCGATCTCGGGGAGTCCCATGGGGTTCAGCAGGGTGATGGCCATGCTGCCACCTCCTCTATAGTCTCTTGTGGTTACTGAGGAACTGTAGGAGAGTGGCGGCTGACAAGGAAGAACGCACTTTTCAGTGACAGGGGAACCTCATGGTGACCAAGCAGTTCAGCGGCTCGCCGGAGGAAGCGGACCTGACGCGCGCGGACTCTCTGGCGCGGGAGATCTTCTCGGACATCGCGAACAAGTGGGCGTTGCTGATCATCGAATCCATCGGCGATCGCACCCGGCGCTTCAGCGAGTTGCGCGACGAGATCGAGGGCGTCAGCCACAAGATGCTCACCCAGAATCTGCGCATGCTGGAGCGCAACGGCCTGGTCGAGCGGACCGTGCACCCCACCGTGCCGCCGCGGGTCGACTACACCCTCACCGAGCCGGGCCGCGCTCTGCGGGCGGTCGTCGACGGAATGTGCGACTGGACCCACCGGTACCTCGGTGACATCGAGGCCTCTCGCAGCCGCTTCGACGGCTGACAGCCGCGTGCGGCCGGCTTGTCAGGCGCGGGCGCGCTCGCAGCCGCACTCGCCGGTGATGCGGGCCTCCCGGCCGCCGGCGTCGCGGAAGATCCCCGAGCCGGGGGTCGCGCGGGCGAGGGCGTCCGCGGCGAGCACCACCGCGGCGGCCGTGTAGCCCGACCGCTCGTCGGGGAAGTGCCGCTCGTTCACGAACTGCCATCCGGTCCAGTAGGAACCGTCCTCGTGGCGCAGGTGCTGCATGTCGGCGAACACCGCCAGCGCGCGCTCCCGTAACCCGGCGGCGTCGAGCGCGAGCACCAGTTCGCACGACTCCGCGCCGGTCACCCAGGGCTGGTCGGAGACGCAGCGCGCGCCGAGGCCGGGCACGACGAAGGTGTCCCACTCCAGGTCGAGGCGCCGGACCGCCGCCGCGCCGCGTACGGCGCCGCCGAGCACGGGGTAGTACCAGTCCATCGAGAACCGGCTCTTGTCGGCGAACGCCTCCGGGTGGTCGGCGATCACGTGGCCGAGCTGGTCGGCGGCGAGCTCCCAGTCGGGCTGCGGGTCGCCCAGCCGTTCGGCGAGCAGCGCCCCGCACCGCAGGCCCTGGTAAATGGAGGAGGATCCGGTGAGCAGGGCGTACTCCGCCGGACGGCCCTCGGCGTCGCGCTGCCACAGCACCTCGCCGCGCGCGGTCTGCAGGCCGATGACGAAGTCGAGGGCCCGGGTCACCACCGGCCACATCGACCGGGCGAAGTCCTCGTCGCCGGTCACCAGCAGGTCGTGCCAGACCCCCACCGCGATGTACGCCGCATGGTTGGACTCCCCGGCCGCCTCGGCGGGCTCGCCGTCGCGCACCTTCATCGGCCAGGAGCCGTCCGGTCGCTGGTGCCGTACGAGCCAGTCGTAGCCCTTGCGGGCCTCCTCGCGCAGCCCGGCGACGGTCAGCGCCATCAGGCACTCGATGTGGTTCCACGCGTCGATGTGGCCCTCGGGCCAGGGCACGCCACCCTGCTCGTCCTGGATCGCGGCGATGCTCTCGGCCGTACGGACGACCTGCTCTGGGGTGATGATTCCCGAAACGTCCGGCAGCCGCCTCATGCGGGCTTCCGGACGTAGACCACCACGCTCTTGCCGATCAGGGGGTTGAGCACGGCCTCGGCCAGCCGGGTGGCGAGGGGGCGCTTCATGATGTCCCAGACGAGAAGCTCGTGGTAGGCCTTGGCCAGCGGGTGCCCGTCGTCGTTCACCCCGACCGCGCACTTGATCCACCAGTACGGCGAGTGCAGGCCGTGGGCGTAGTGGTGGCCGCCGACATCGAGCCCGGAGGCCTTCAGCTTCGCCTGGAGCTCCGCCAACGTATAAATCCGGATATGTCCGCCGGGGGCCGTGTGGTAGTCCTCCGACAGGGCCCAGCAGATCCGCTCGGGCAGGAAACTCGGCACCGTGATCGCGGCCCGGCCGCCCGGCTTCAGCACGCGTACGATCTCGCGCATCGCGGCCATGTCGTCGGGGATGTGCTCCAGCACCTCGGCGGCGATGACGCGGTCGAACGACGCGTCGGGGAACGGCATGTCGAGGGCGTCGCCGACCACGGTGTCGCCGGTCGCGCCCGCCGGCACCTCGCCCTCCTTGTCCATGGCCGCGAACATGGCCGCCACGCTCTCCATCTCGGCGGCGTCCATGTCGAAGGCGACCACGTCGGCGCCCCGGCGCAGCACCTCGAAGGCGTGCCGGCCACCACCGGCCCCGAGGTCGAGGACACGGTCGCCCGGTCCGACGGGCAGCCGGTTGAAGTCGACGGTCAGCACTCGCTGCCTGCCTTTCGTCAGTTCTGGGGAGTCACCGCGAGGGGGTGTGGGCGGCGATGGCCTCGTGGTAGGCCTCGACCGTGCGGCGGGCGACCACCGGCCACGCGTAGCGCTCCATGACGCGCTC
Organism: Microbispora sp. H10836; assembly: GCF_012999525.1. Taxonomy (NCBI): domain Bacteria; kingdom Bacillati; phylum Actinomycetota; class Actinomycetes; order Streptosporangiales; family Streptosporangiaceae; genus Microbispora; species Microbispora sp. H10836. Next base: position 260,486 of record NZ_JABBWU010000013.1, on the reverse strand, counting down.
GTAGCCGCGCCGGCCGAACTCGGCGCGCTCCTCGGGGGAGTCGAGCAGGCGGCGCAGCACGGCGGCCAGCTCCTCGGGGTCGCCCGGCGTCACCTGCACGGCCGCGTCGCCGACCACCTCGGGCAGGGCGCCCGTACGCGAGGCGACCAGCGGCGTGCCGCACGCCATGTGCTCGACGGCCGGCAGCGAGAACCCCTCGTACAGCGAGGGGACCACCGCGACGTCGGAGGTGGCGATGAGCTCGGCCAGCTCCTCGTCGGGGATGCCGTGCACGAACCGTACGCGGTCGTGCAGGGACAGCTCGTTGACGAGCTGTTCCGTGGGCCCTCCGGGGGTGGGCCTGCTCACGACGGTGAGGTTGACCTCGCGCTCGGTGGCGAGCTTGGCGACCGCCCGCAGCAGGGTCGCCACGCCCTTCATGGGCGAGTCGGCGCTGGCCACGGCGACGATCGAACTGTCCCGCTTCGGCAGTTCCGGCCGGGGGTGGAAGAACCGCGTGTCGACCCCGAGCGGGATCAGCCGCATGTTGGACTGCGGCACGTCGAAGTCGCGGTGGATGTCGGCCAGCGACGACTCGCTGACCGTCAGGATCGGGCTGAGCCGCGGCGCCACGATGCTCTGCATGCGCACGAAGCCGTACCAGCGGCGCATCGACAGCCGCTTCCAGCCCTTGGCGGCCTTCAGCTCGATCCGCCGGTCCACGCTGATCGGGTGGTGGATCGTGCCGACCACGGGGAGCAGCTTCTTGATGCCGAGCAGGCCGTAGCCCAGCGTCTGGTTGTCCTGGACGACGTCGAAGTCGCCCCGCCGCCTCTTCAGCTCGCGGTAGGCCCGCAGGCTGAACGTCAGCGGCTCGGGGAAGCCGGCCGTCCACATCGTGGCGACCTCGAGCGCGTCGATCCAGTCGCGGTATTCGTCGAGCTTCGGCGTGCGGAACGGGTCCTCGTCGCGGTAGAGGTCCAGGCTCGGCACCTTGTTGAGGATCACGCCCTCGTCCAGCTCCGGGTACGGCTGGCCCGAGAAGACCTCGACGTGGTGGCCCAGAGCGACGAGCTCGCGGCTGATGTGGCGCAGGTACACCCCCTGGCCGCCGCAGGTGGGCTTGCTGCGGTAGGACAGCAGCGCGACTCGCAGCCTCTCCGCCAAGAGGCACCCCTTTCCAGCCGGTTTCCCGCCGTGCCCCGTGGGGCTGCTGCCAGGAACACTACCATTTGACCTTAGATGGGGTAGGTGAGGTGGAAAGGGTCCTCGATCGACTGTCACCCTGCCCGACCTGGGGTGTTAGCTTACCCGAACGAGATTCGGTGTAACACGTTCTAGCAGTGCATATGTAGGACACGGCCGGGCAGGGCGGTACATTCGCCTCTCATAGGCCAAGTTGGGCGCTACGAGGAGGATCCGTTGGCCAGGCGTGCGCTGATCACCGGCATCACCGGTCAGGACGGCTCCTATCTCGCGGAACACCTGCTGAGCGAGGGATACGAGGTCTGGGGCCTGGTCCGGGGGCAGGCCAACCCCCGCGTCCCGCGGGTGCGCCGGCTCCTGCAGGACGTACGGCTGGTCCGCGGCGACCTGCTCGACCAGGGGTCGCTGATCTCGGCCGTGGAGAAGGTGCAGCCGGACGAGGTCTACAACCTGGGCGCGATCTCGTTCGTGCCGATGTCGTGGGAGCAGGCCGAGCTGACCGGCGAGGTGACCGGCATGGGCGTGCTCCGCGTGCTCGAGGCCATCCGCGTCTGCTCGGGGATCACCGCCTCGCGGGGCTCGGCGGCCGGGCAGATCCGCTTCTACCAGGCGTCGTCCTCGGAGATGTTCGGCCAGGTCAGGGAGACGCCGCAGACCGAGCGCACCCCCTTCCACCCCAGGTCGCCGTACGGCGTGGCCAAGGCGTACGGGCACTTCCTTACGCAGAACTACCGCGAGTCGTACGGGATGTTCGCGGTGTCGGGGATCCTGTTCAACCACGAGTCGCCCCGGCGGGGGGCCGAGTTCGTCACCCGCAAGGTCTCGCTCGGCGTCGCGCGGATCAAGCTCGGCATGGCCGCGGAACTGCGCCTGGGCAACCTGGAGGCGCGCCGCGACTGGGGATTCGCCGGCGACTTCGTCCGCGCCATGCACATGATGCTGTCGGCCGCCGAGCCCGAGGACTACGTCATCGGCACCGGGCGCACCCACTCGGTGCGCGAACTGGTCGAGGCGGCGTTCGCCGCCGCCGATCTGGACTGGGAGCGGTACGTCGTCTGCGACGCGGCCCTGCACCGCCCGGCGGAGGTCGACCTGCTGTGCGCGGACCCGAAGAAGGCCCGCACGCAGCTCGGCTGGGAGCCGACGGTGTCGTTCGAGGAGCTCGTGGGGATGATGGTCGAGGCCGACCTGCGCCTGCTCGCCGACGGCGGCGACCCCGAGCAGGACTCCTCCTGGGCCTGACACCCCCGGCAGGGGGCTGATGGGGGCTACGGCGGAGTGAGAGCCCGGCTCACCGCCTCCGCGACCTTGCCGATGCCATATTCGAGACGGCGGAAGTAGGTGGCCCTGGACAGGTGGAGGCGATGCGCGAGGAGGTCGTGGCCTCCGGCGCGGGTGAGGTAGTACAGGCGGAGGATCTGTCCGGCTTCGGCGTCCACGGCGGACGCCGACGACGCGAGCGCCTCCACGGCCTGCCGCAGGAGGTCGGCGAGCGCGGGCGCCGGACGCGGGCCCGAGGCGGCCGTCCGATTCCGTGTGCGGAGCTCCCGCAACGCGGTGCGGACGAGTTCGGCCGTCCGGTCCGGTCCCCCGGAGTGAGGGTCCTGCATCCGCCGCAGCCACCCGGGCAGGTTCTGCGCCGTGAACGTGTGGGCGTAGAGGGCGCTCGGCCGGCCGCACCGGTAGACGTCGTGCCGCGTGTCGCCCATGCGGCGCAGGCCGAAGCGCGCCGCCATCTCCTGGTAGGGGATCCACGGCGTGGACACCACGAGCCGGCCGCCGGCCATCCCCGTGGTGAGGATGTGGCGGACGAGTGCGGGCTGAGCGCGGGCGAACCCCGGCTCGACCGCCATCATGCCGACGACCGATCCGGAGCGTCCGGGGTTCAGCACACTGTCCGCGTGCTGCTGGAGCAGCGGCTCCAGTGCCGGTGCGGCGTCCGGATCCAGCGGCGTGAGGTTGACCATTCCCACCGCGTGGTCGTCGGTGTCCACCGCGAGATGGAAACCGTGGTCGGCGCCGGAGAGCCACAGATCCCGCATCCGCTCCACCTGGCGTTCCGCCAGGCCCTCGGCGTCGCCCCATAACCGGATCAGGCGGCCGATCGTCTCGTCGTCGCCGGCGTCGGCGCGGCGCACTGAGAACTCGCCGCGCCCGTCGGCGTACAGGTCCCGGCGCGCGCGCCGGTTTCCCGACAGATAGAGCACCTGGTCCGCGAGGCGGGCCCGCAGCGGTGGGTCGGCGGTGCGGGCCAGTTGACGGTGACGGTGCTCGGCGGCGCGCGCGGCCATGTCGTCGCGGAGGACCGGGTGACGCCAGCGATAGGCGAGATCGAAGAGCGTGCGGTACGGCTCGGCGACGGTCAGCCCGTGACGGTCCGGGCGGATCACGCTCAACCCTCTCAACCGGGTGAAGGCCCCGGGCGGCAGCCGTGTCAGGGCGGTGAGGAGATCCTCGTCCACTCCGTCGACGGCGGCCACGATCGGCAGCGCCCCGGGAGGAATCCCCCGGGCCTCCACGCCCAGGCGGAGCAGCACCTCGGTGGCGGCCGCGTCGGCCAGCGCGCCCTCAGGACCCGGTGCGCCGTCTCTCATGATCGCTCGGCACAGTGAGTCCGCCACGAGTGGGATCCCGCCGCTGAGCCGTACGACCAGGTCGGCGCAGGCCGGGTCGGTCACCCCGAGCGCGGAGGCCAGCCCGCGGATGTCCGTGGGCGACCACGGCCCGAGCTCGACGGTGACGAGCGGCCTGTGCGCCCACCCGGGCCGCGAGACCAGGGGCAGCCGGCTGGCGATCAGAAACCGGCCGTGCCCGGCGCCGTCCAGGAAACGTGCCGCCGCCTCCGCGCGACGGCCGGTGTCGACGCCGTCGATGGCGAGCGGTGCGGGCCCGCCGGGGTGGGCCCCGGCCGGCGTGCGGGCGAGGTCGACGAATCCGGATGACAGCGTCGTGAGCAGACGGCTCTTGCCGACCCCGAGCGGGCCCACGACGTTGACGATCGCCGACGCGTGCTCGGCGCCCGCCTCGCCCAGCGCCGCGACGACACCACGGGCGGCCTCCTCCAGGACTGCCGGCACCACGTGCGAGCCGCCCTGGGCGGAGGCGGGGAGGTTGAGACCCGCTTGAGACTTCGCCGGAGAAGCGAGCCGATACGTTCGGATCACGTCGAGAACGGAGAGGTGATCATGTTCAGTGCCATCCGCGCACGCGCCGGCGCCGCCGCCGTCGTCATCGGTGCGATGAGCGTCCTCGCTGTGACCGCCCAGCCCGCCCAGGCCGCCGTCGACCCGGCCAACTGCCGGTTCGGCTACAACCTGTCCATCGGACGCGTGGCCGCCGACTGCTGGAACAGCACCGGATCGGGGTGGTATCTCCAGCTCACCTGCGACCGCTTCAACGGCAGCCACTACTACGCCAGAGGATCGATCGTCTACGGCAGCGGCGTGTCGGCCGCGCAGTGTGACGCGCACATCTCCGAGATCGGGGGCGTCACGATCGTCAACGTCTGAGCCGGCGTCCACCGGGTCACACCACCGTGATGCCGGACGACGTCCGGGAAGAGCGCATGGATCCCCCTTCGGAACGCATGCCCGCGACGCGGGGGCGATGCCCCCGCTGCCGGCGCTGCCCGTCAGCCGAGGGTGACGGGCAGCGTCTTGATGCCGTTGATGAAGTTGGACCTCAGCCGCTTGGCCTCGCCGGCCTGCCGGATGCCGGGCAGGCGCTGGGCCAGCACCTCGAACAGCACCCGAAGCTCCAGCTTGGCCAGGTGGTTGCCGAGGCAGAAGTGCGCCCCGCCCCCGCCGAACCCGATCTGGGGGTTGGGATCGCGGCCGATGTCGAACTCGTCGGGCCGCTCGAACACGTCGGCGTCCCGGTTGGCCGACGCGTAGAAGACCACCACCTTGTCGCCCTCGGCGATCTTCTGGCCGCGGATCTCGCTGTCCGCGGTGGCCGTACGCCGGAACAGGTTGACCGGGGACACCCAGCGGACGATCTCGTCGGCGGCCGTCCTGGCGAGGGAGGGGTCGTCCACCAGGCGCTTCCACTGGTCCGGATGCTCGAAGAGGGTCAGCATGCCGCCGGACGCCGCGTTCCTGGTGGTCTCGTTGCCCGCCACGATGAGCAGCAGGACGAACAGGTCGAACTCGTCCTCGCTCAGCGTCTGCCCGTCCTCGTCGGGCTGCAGCAGCTTGGTGACGATGTCGTCGCGGGGCTCCTGCCTGCGTGCCTCGGCGAGGGTGTGGGCGTACGAGTAGACCTCGAGGGCGGCGGCCTGCCCCTCCTCCGGGCTGGTGGAGTAGTCGGGGTCGTCGCTGCCGATCATGCGGTTGGACCACTCGAAGATCTTGTCCCGGTCCTCGACCGGCGCGCCGAGCAGCTCGCAGATCACGTACAGCGGGAGCGGCGCGGCGATGTCCCGCACGAAGTCGACCTCGGGCTTGTCCCGGACCTCGTCCACCAGCGCGTGGCAGATGTCGCGGATGTGCTCCTCCAGCCGCCCGATCTGGCGCGGGGTGAAACCCCGGTTGACCAGCGAGCGGCGCCGGGTGTGGTCGGGCGGGTCCTGGTTGAGCATCATCAGGCGCTGGAGCTCGCGTTGCTCCTCGGGCATCTCGTCGAACAGCGCCAGCTTGCGGGCCGAGGAGAACAGATCGGAATGGCGGGAGACGTGGACGACGTCCGCGTGCTTGGTGATCGCCCAGAATCCGGGCCAGTCGTCCTGCCCCTCGTGCCAGTAGACGGGCGCGTTGTCCCTGAGCCAGCGGAGTTGCTCGTGCGGGACCCCGCTGCGCGTGTAAAGGTCCTTGTCGACGAGGTTGATTTCCATGCATCCACCTAATCGGGTTCGGCTGCCCTTGGTAAGAGGGATGATCGCCCTGTCGGCGCGGTACGTGTGGTCGACGCCTGCTCGACCTGAAATCGATCTGAAACGTGTTCTAGTACGCGTGCGACGGCCCGTCAAGGGACCCGGAGGTGACGGAGCGCTGGCGCGTCCTATTCCTCCTGGCCGGGCCACCGGCCCGTGCCGGCGTGGCGTTCGCGCAGCCGTTTGACGATCTCCGCCAGCTCGGCACGGGTGTGGATGCCGAGCTTGCGGTAGATGCGGGCCAGGTGGGTGTCCACGGTCCGCTTGCTGATGGACAGCTCCGTCGCGACCTGGAGGTTGCTCAAGCCGCGCAGGACCAGGTCGGTGACCCGCATCTCCCCGGCCGTCAGCGGTGACGGGCCACCGGCATGCCCGCCGCGGGGCCGTCCGCCGGTGCCGGCGAGGCTGCGCTCGGCGAGCGCGGCGAGTCGCACGGCGCCGCGGCCGTCGGCGAGCGCGTACGCCTCGCTGAGCGTGTCGTGGGCCCGGCGCGCATCCCCGGCGGCCTGCAGGGCGATGCCCATGCGCACCATCGCGCGGAGGCGTTCCATGCCGCCCTCGGCCCCGTCGAGCACGGTCAGCGCCTCGGTGAGCAGGTCGAGGCGGCGATCACCCTCGGCGGTCGTGCTCATGGTGCTCAGCGCGCGGCCGATGCCGTAGGGGGCGCCCCAGGCCCGGGCCAGCTCCAGTTCCTCCTCGGCCAGGCGGCGGGCGGTCACGCGCTGGCCGAGCCGCATGTAGGCCAGCGCCGCCTGGCCGCGCCAGCCCCCGCAGGCCGGGTTGACCACCCCGGCCGACAGCAGCTGCCGCCCGGCCTCCAGCAGGGCCCGCAGCCCCTCGCGTACGTCGCCCCTGGCGATCGAGACCCGGCCCTGGGCCTCCAGCAGGGCTCCGTGCAGGAAGGGATGCACCGGCTCGCGCGCGGCGACCTCGTCGAACAGCGCGTGTGCGACGTCGAGTTCGTCGCGCTCGAGGAGCGCGCGGGCCGCGCAGGACACCGCGGCGGCGTGCAGTCCGAAGGCGTGCGACGCCCGCGCGAAGAGGATGGCCTCACGCGCGTGCGCCAGCGACGCGCGCAGCTCCCCCCTGCGGTAGGCGACGTCCGACAGCAGCGTGACGGCGAGGGCCTGCCCGGTCACCGAGGCGTGCGCCCGCGCGTCGGCGGCCACCTGCTCCGACCAGTACGCCGCCTCGTCCACGCGGCCCGCCCACAGCAGCGCGATGACCAGCGTCGGCGGGATCGGCCCGCCCGCGTCGAGGCAGCGCCGGGCCAGGGCCAGGGTGCGCTCGCGGTGCTTTCCCCTGGCCGCGCCGGACAGCGCGGCGGTGGCGAGGTAGTCCTGTGCTCCGGCGCTGGTGCCGGTGCCGAGGTGGCGCATCGCCGCGCGTGAGCCGTACGACTGGCCGGTGAGCAGCGCCTGCGCGCTGAGCCTCAGCAGCACCTCGCGGCGGTCGGGAAGCCGGCCGTCCGGGTCGTCGTCGAGACCGCGGGCGACGTCGCAGAAGGCCGAGGCGGCCTCCGGGGAGTTGAGCGTGAGCAGGGTGGTGGCGAAGGGAGCCAGGGAGTCGGCCCGCTCGCCGACGCCGTCGGCGAGTGCGGTCACGGTGCGGAAGTGCCGCAGGCAGGCGGGGATGTCGAGGTGCACCACGACGGCGCCCAGCTCGGCGGTCACCTGGAGAACGGTCTGGCCCTTGGCCGTGGCGAGTGCCCGGTGGAGGTAGCGGGTCGCGTCCTCCCAGGCGTTCTCGGAGACCGCCTCCCGCGCGGCCTCGCGCAGCACCGACACGGCCCACGGGTCACCGGTGGGACTGGCCGACAGCAGGTGCCGGGCCGACCGCTTGGGCGGCGAGCCGAGGCGGTGCAGCAGCGAGGCCGCCCGCCGGTGCAACTCGTCGCGCGCGCGGGGATCCATCCGCGCGAGGATCGTCGACTGGACGAGGTCGTGCGTGAACCGCTGCGGGGGGCTGCCCTCCAGCAGGCCCGCCCCCGCGAGTGCCTGTCCCGCCTCCTCGGCCGCGACCGCGCCGTACCCGGCCAGCATCGCCGCCGTCTCCAGCCCCGCGTACGGCGCGATGATGGCCAGGCTCTGCAGGAGGGTGAGGATGGACGGATACCTGCCGCCGAGCCATTCGAGGACGGTCTCCGACAGAGCGATGGCGCCGATCCGCTGCACCCTGGGCAGCTCCGAGCGGTCCGGCAGGACGTCGGCGGCGGCCAGCCGTGCCGCCGTCTCCAGCAGGAGCAGCGGGTTGCCCTTGGTGAGGCGGTGACAGGCGCTCACGATCTCGTCGTCCACGGAGGCGCCCAGCGCCGACTCGACGAGCGTGGCGGCGCATTTCCGGCACAGCGCTGAGGGCCTCAGCGACCGCGCGTACGGCAGCGCCAGGATGTCCCGGACCGTCTCGCCGGCGCTGCGGTCGTCCGCGTCGCAGGTCAGGATCATCGCGATGGGCAGGCCGTCGAGCCGCCGGGCGATGTAGGAGCACCACTGCGCCGACTGAGGGTCGGCATGGTTGAGGTCGTCGACCGCGATGATGAGCGGCTGTCCCGCGGTCAGCGAGCGGGTGGCCCGGTAGAGGTCGTCGAGCAGCGTGGCGGGCACGCCCGGCGCGCTCCCGTCGTACGTCACGGCCGTCATCGCGGGCGCGTGCACGTTCGCCTCGAGGACGGCGGCGGGGACGCCGAGCTCGGCCCGTCCCGAGCCGCTCATCATCGGGTCGAACAACTGACGGACGATGCCGAACGCGAAGGAGCGCTCGTCGGCGTGACCCCGGGCGCTCAGGACCACTCCACCCGGCCTGCGCGCCAGCGCCGCGTGCAGCAGCCGGGTCTTCCCGATTCCCCGGGTGCCCTGAATCACCAGTACGGCGGGCCGCCCATCGGAAAGCCCGGCCAGTACGTCGTCGACGACCTCTAGCTCCTTGTCACGGTGCAGTAGTACCGGCCGCCCTGAGGCCATCCCTACCCCCGGACCACATGCTTATTTTTCTCGACACACGGATCATGCCGGACAGGGTCGGCCTTCTGTCAATACGTGAAATCTAGTCGAGTAAACACACAATCACCGACAAGTAGTGGTTGATTCCCGTCAGGATTTCCGGTCCGATGACTGGGGTGAATCGCCCATTCGTAGCCGGAACCCTCACGCGTCCGGGAATTCGGGCGGCCGAATCGCCGCGACGGCCCGGCGCCCGATGCCGTCGGAGCCCGTGGGGCATACGTATTCCGCCGCGCGGCCGGCGCATACGCATCGCCGTACGCACCAGTCCGGATTCCGCGTTGTGCGGGCGATGCGTACGTATATATCCGTATGGCGATAAATACGTCTTTACTTCCTCCTGAATCCAATGGAATTCTCCGCTCATCGGCTAATCGCGCAGTGAATGGCGGGGGGCATGGAACGGCCACGGCTAAAGGCGCACTTCACCACCGAAGTCCTCGACGACGCGAAAGTCTTCCTTCTGGCGGAGGGCCAGCACTATCTCGTACGCGGCGCGGGCTCGGGCCGCGTCCTTCCCTATCTCGACGGCCGGCACACGGTGATGGACATCGTCCAGGCACTGGCCGGCGAACTGTCACCGGCCCAGGCGGTCCTCGCCATCCGGCGCTATGAGGCCGCCGGTCACCTGGTCGAGGGCCGGCCGGCCCTGACCGACCCGGTGCTCGCTTTCTGGGACGCGCAGGGCATCGACCCCGCGGCCGTCGTCACGGCCCTGGAGCAGACCTCCTTCCGCGTGTTCGCGGGCACGGGCGTCGACCCCGGACCGGTCGAGGCGCTGCTGCGCGAGCACGGGCTGCGCACGGATCCGCACGGCGACGGCATGGTCGTGGCGGTGGTCGACGACTACCTGGACCCGGGTCTGGAGGAGCTCAACGCCGAGTGCCTGGCGGCCGGGCGGCCCTGGGTGCTGGTCAGGCCGGCCGGCACCGTGGCCTGGCTCGGACCGCTGTTCCAGCCGGGTGACACGGGCTGCTGGGCCTGCATGTCCCAGCGGCTCGAGGGCAACCGGCAGGTCGAGCGTTACCTGGCGGGCAAGCGGGGCGGCGGGCGGCCGACCCATCCGGTGCGCGAGGCCCTGCCGGGCGGCGTGGCGGCGGTGGGCGGGCTGCTCGCGGCCGAGCTCGTGCGGACCGCCGCCACCGGCAAACCCTCGACGCTGCAGGGCACGATGATCACGGTCGACCTGCGCACGCTCACCACCGCCGAGCACCAGCTGATCCGGCTGCCGCAGTGCCCGGTGTGCGGCGATCCCTCGCTGATCCGCGAGCGCGAGCCGAAGGTGGCGCTGGCCTCGCGGACCGCCCGGCACGTGACCGACGGCGGCTACCGGGTCGAGCAGCCCTCGGCGACGTACGCCCGGCTCGAGCGGCACATCAGCCCTTATCTGGGCGCGGTCACCGGGCTGCGCCCGTGGACCGGCGAGGACAACGGTGTGACCTACAGCTACACCGCGGGTCACAACTTCGCGATGCTCGGCGACAACATGGACCTGCTGCGCCGCAACCTGCGCGGTCAGAGCGGCGGCAAGGGCCGGACCGAGGTCCAGGCCAAGGTCAGCGCGCTGTGCGAGGCGATCGAGCGCTACTCGGGCGTGTGGCGCGGCGAGGAGCCGGTGCTCAAGGCGGCCTACGCCGACATCGGGGAGGGCCTCGCGGTCCACCCGGACGACCTGCTGCTGTTCTCGGACAAGCAGTACGGCGACCGGTCCGCCTGGAACAGCGACCCCTCGCACCGGCTGCACCTGGTGCCCGAGAGGTTCCGCACCGACCTGCCGCTGGACTGGTCGCGGGCCTGGTCGCTGACCGCCGACGAGGAGCGGCTGATCCCCGCCGGATACGCCTGGTACGGCCACCCCGACCTGGAACGTCACTTCTACTGCGTCGGCGACTCCAACGGCAGCGCCTCGGGCAACACCCTGGAGGAGGCGATCCTGCAGGGGTTCTGCGAGGTGGTGGAGCGGGACGCGGTCGCGCTGTGGTGGTACAACCGGGCCCGCAGGCCCGCCTTCGACCTCGACTCGCTCAACGAGCCCTACGTCGACACGCTGCGCGAGTTCTACGCGGACATGGGCCGCAGCCTGTGGCTGCTCGACCTGACCACCGACCTCGGCGTGCCGGCCTTCGCCGGCGTCTCCCACCGGCTCGACCACCCGGTGCAGGACATCATCGTGGGGTTCGGCGCCCACCTCGATCCCCGGATCGCCGCGCTGCGGACGCTGACCGAGGTCAACCAGTTCCTCCCCTCCGTACGCCGCAGGGACGAGAACGGCGAGACGATCTACCACGACGACGACATCGCCACGCTCCGCTGGTGGAAGGAGACCACCGTCGAGAGCGACCCCTGGCTGCTGCCCGACCCCGCGCAGCGTCCCCGCACGCTCGCGGACTACGTGGTGCCGCAGGACACCGACCTCGCGGCCGACGTCGAGACCTGCGTCTCCAGGGCCGCCGCCTGCGGCCTGGAGATGATCGTGCTCGACCAGACCAGGCCCGACCTTGAGCTCAGCGTGGCCCGGGTGCTGGTTCCCGGCATGCGCCACTTCTGGCGCCGGCTCGGCCCCGGCCGTCTGTACGACGTCCCGGTGGCCCTCGGCTGGCGGACGCGGCCGGCCATGGAGGAGGAGCTCAACCCCACCAGCGTCTTCTTCTGACCGATAGGGGAGAGCGATGCACACCGTTCAGCTGCGGCTGCGCCGCGACGCGGGCCTGTCGGAACCGGAGGGGACGCCGGGGGCGCTCACCCTGGCCACGCCGTTCGGCCCGGCCGCGCTGCGCGGTCTGCCGCCGGGCGCGGTCGCCGCGCTGCGCGCGCTCGCGGGCGGCGGCGTGAGCGAGGAGGAACTGGCCGGGATCGTCACCTCACACGACGGCGAGGGCGGGCTGCTGCGCTGGCACCTGCTGCTGCGCAAGCTGTCGGCGGGGGCGCTGCTGGAGCGGGCGGTGACGTCGTCAGGCGGTGACCCGGTCGCCGTGCTGCGCCCCTACGGCGGCGGTCCCCTGCGCGCGGCCGCGCCTCTCGCCGCGGACGCCAGGGTGCGCCTTTCGAGGTTCGCCGTCGCGGCGCCGGAGGACGGCAGGCTCGTGGTGCGCGCGCCCCGCAGTCCGCTCGGGGTGGAGCTCGCCCCGGCCGCCGCCCCGCTGCTCGGCCTGCTCGCGGACTGGACGACGCCGGCCGTGCTCGTCTGCCCAGGACTGGCGGACGCGACCACGGCGGCGGTCCTCGGCCTGTTCGCCGACGCCGGACTGCTGGTGCGGCTGACGCCGGAGGGGGAGGACCCCGAGCGCGGCGCGGCGCCGCTCGCCCAGTGGTCGCCGGCCGACCTGTGGCTGCACACCCGCACCAGGGAGCCACGCACGAGCGGGCGTTACGGCGGCAGCTATCCCATGCGGGGCGTGTGGGATCCGCTGCCCGTGACGCCGCCCGCGTTCCCCGGGCCCAGGATCCCCCTGGAGCCTCCTGACCTGGACGCGATCGCGAAGACCGAGGCCGGTCTCACCGAGGTGCTGGAGGCACGCCGCTCGATCCGCGAGCACGACGCCGCCGCCCCGATCACCCTGGATCGCCTCGGCGAGCTGCTCTACCGCACGATGCGCCAGCGGAGCACGTTCACCGGTGAGGACGGCCAGGAGCTGGCCGACCGGCCCTACCCGTCCGGAGGCGCCGTCCACGAGCTGGAGGTCTATCCCCTCGTCGTCTCCTGCGAGGGCCTGGAGCCCGGGCTGTGGCACTACGCCGCCGGCGCGCACGCGCTGGAACGGGTGGCCGATCCCGGCCCCGCGACCCGCACGCTGCTCGACCGGGCCAGGTCGGCGGCGATGATGACCGACGACCCCCAGGTCCTGCTCCTCGTGACGGCCCGCTTCGGCCGGGTGATGTGGAAGTACGAGACCATCGCGTACTCGCTGATCCTCAAGCACGTCGGCGTGCTGTACCAGACCTTCTACCTGGTGGCCACGGCCATGGGCCTGGCGGTCTGCGGACTCGGCGGCGGGGACGCGGCGGAGTTCGCCGCGGCCAGCGGCCTCGACCCGCACGCGGAGGGCAGCGTGGGCGAGCTCGTGCTCGGCAGCAGGCCGGGGGCCGCGGCGGGGACGCCGCCGCAGTGGCGGACGGGGGTGCCGATGTGAAGTTCCGGTTGAAGGCCCTGCAGCGGATGCGGGAGCCCGACGAGCTCGACTCCCCGACGCTGCTCGCTTCCCCGCGCGGCTGGATCGCCACGTTCGTCGTGCTGATCGTGGTCGTCGCCGCGGGGGCGTGGTCGTTCGTCGGCCGGTTGCCCGTCACCGTCACCGCCAAGGGGCTGCTGACCCGCCCGGCGGGCACCGCCGAGCTGCAGAGCCCCTACACCGGGACCGTGCGGACCATGATGGTGAGCCCCGGCCTGCGGGTGGTGCGTGGTCAGGCGGTGGCGGAGGTCCTGCGGGCCGACGGCACCGTGCGCACCGTGAGCAGCCCGTTCGCCGGCGAGGTCGTCACCACGTCGGCGAGCGTGGGCGCGATGGTCCGCGAGGGCGACGGGCTGCTCGCGATGGAGCGGACCGACGACCCCCACGACCGCATGGTCGCGATGCTGTTCGTGCCGGGCGACCACGCGCTCGGCATCGCCCCCGGCCGGATGGTCGACCTCGCGGTCGCCGACGCCCCGCCCGGCGTGTTCGGGCTGCTGCGCGGCAAGGTGACCTCGATCAGCCCCTACCCGCTGATGGCGGAGGGCGTCGCCGGCCTCGTCGGCGGGGACCTCGCGGCCCGCGGCTACGTCACCGCGCAGCCGCCCCGCCTGGTGGTCGTCGACCTCCTCCCCGACGCGGCGACCCCCTCCGGCTACTCCTGGACGACCGAGACCGGTCCCCCGACGAAGCTGCGGTCGCAGGTCACGGTGACGGGCACGGTCACGCTCAGCAGCCAGACCCCCTTCAACCTGCTCCTCGGACGCTGAGAAGGAGACGGATGAGCCAGGTCACGGCGCCCCGCGCCGACGCCCAGCCGCCTCGCGCCCCACGCAGGCGCGCTCATCCCCGAAGGGGCGGCCGGCGCGGGAGCACACCGACCGTCATCCAGATGGAGGCCGTCGAGTGCGGGGCGGCCGCCCTCGCCATGATCCTCGGCCACTACGGCAAATTCGTGCCGTTGGAGGAGCTGCGGGCCGCCTGCGCGGTGTCCCGGGACGGTGCCAAGGCGTCCAGCGTGATCGCCGCCGCACGCAAGTACGGGCTGGAGGCCAAGGGCTTCCAGATGGAGCTGGACGACCTGCGTGACGTCGTCAAACCGGCGATCATCTTCTGGGCGTTCCAGCACTTCATGGTCGTCGAGGGCATTCGCACCCGCTTCGGCAGGCAGGCGGTGGCGGTCAACGACCCCGCGAGCGGTCCCCGCCTGCTCGACTGGGACGAGTTCGACTCGGGCTTCACCGGCATCGTGCTGACCTTCGAGCCCGGGCCCGGGTTCCGGCCCGGCGGCCGCCCCACCCGGGTGGCCGAGGCGCTGCTGTCGCGCCGCATGCCCACCGGCCGGGCGCTGCCGCTGGTGCTGCTGGCGAGCCTGCTGCTGGTCGTGCCTGGGATCATCGCGCCGGCGTTCAGCCGGGTGTTCATCGACCACATCCTCACCGGCCGCAGTCCCGGCTTCATCCTGCCGCTGCTGCTGGCGATGTCGATGACCGCCCTGGCGATGTTCGTGCTGACCTCGGTCCAGCGGCACTACCTGCTGCGGATGGAGATACGGATGGGGCTGGTCAGCTCCGCCCGTTTCTTCCGTCATCTGCTGCGCCTGCCGGTGGAGTTCTTCCTGCAACGCAGGCCCGCCGAGGTCTCCAGGCGGGTGTCGGCCAACGACTCGGTCGCCGAAATCCTGTCCAGGGATCTGGCGATCACCGTCGTCAACCTCGTCCTGGTGCTCTTCTACGCGGTCGTGCTGATCCGGTACGACCTGCTGCTCGGCCTCATCGGCGTGGGCATGGCGCTGCTCAACATCGTGGTCCTGCGGCAGGTGTCGAGGGCCAGGACCGACGCGGTGGCCGCTTTGCGGGCCGACCTCGGCAACCTCACCTCGGCCACCTTCAACACGCTGCAGCTCGTGGAGACCGTCAAGGCCACCGGCGCCGAGCCCGGCGCGTTCCAGAGATGGGCCGGTTTCCTGGCCAAGGCCGTGACCGCCCGGCAGCGGCTGGGTGTGCCCAGCGCGGTCATCACGGTCGTGCCACCGCTGCTCGCCGGGGTCAACAGCGGGCTCATCCTGCTCGTCGGCGGCCTGCGGGTGGTGGACGGCGCGGTCAGCGTCGGCCTGCTGGTGGCCTTCCAGAGCCTGCTCGGCGCACTGTCGCGGCCGGTCACCCAGCTCACCAACCTCGGCGGGCGCCTCCAGTACATCTCGGCCGACATCACGCGCCTGTACGACGTGGAACGCCACCCCCGCTCGCCCGTCTTCGACCGTGAGGACAGGCCCTTGGGCAGCCGCCTCGACGGGTCGATCACCTTCGACGAGGTGACGTTCGGCTACAACCCGCTGGCCAAGCCGGTGATCAGACAGGTGTCGTTCTCGGTGGTGCCCGGCCGCCGGGTGGCGATCGTGGGGAGCTCGGGAAGCGGCAAGTCGACGATCGGCAGGCTCGCGGCGGGGCTGTACGGGCCCACGTCGGGCCGGGTGCTGCTCGACGGGCGCGACCGCCAGGAGATCTCGCGGACCGAGCTGGCGGCCTCGATCGCGTACGTGGACCAGGACATCTCGCTGTTCGAGGGCACGGTGCGCGACAACCTCACGTTGTGGAGCGACGACGTCTCCGACGAGGTCGTCACCGCCGCGCTGCACGACGCGGCCATCTTCGACGTCATCTCCGCCCGCCCCGGCGGGCTCAACAGCGGGGTGCGCGAGGGCGGGCGCAACTTCAGCGGCGGCCAGCGTCAGCGGATGGAGCTGGCCAGGGCGCTGGCCGCGCAGCCGACCCTGCTCGTCCTCGACGAGGCGACCAGCGCGCTGGACCCGGAGACCGAGCGGGTGATCGCCGACAACCTGCGCCGCCGGGGATGCGCCTGCCTGATCATCGCTCACCGGCTGTCGACCGTACGGGACGCCGACGAGATCCTCGTGCTGCACGAGGGCGAGGTGGTGGAGCGCGGCATACACGAGGACCTGGTGCGCCTCGGCGGGCACTACGCGCGGCTGATCGAGAACGCCCGGACGGGCGGCGAGGGAGCGGACCAATGAGCGTCTCGACCGTGGCGGAATCCCCGGCGTTCTCGTCGTTCTTCACCGACGCGGCCACGCCCGTCGACTACTCGGCCGACCGGCTGCTCGTGCTCGCCGACCTGCGCGAGGTGCTGCTGGTCGAGCACGGCGCGGTCGACCTGTTCGCCGTACGCCTGGAGAACGGCAGGCCGGTCGGCAGGTGGAACTACCTGTGCCGGGTGCGGCAGGGCACGCTGATGCTCGGCTCGCCCCGGGGACCCAGGCACAGCATCGTCGGGCGGCCGGTGCTCGGCACCCGCGTGTCGCGCCTGCCGCTGGCCCGGCTGGAGGGCCTGTCGGCCCGGCGCGTCCACGGCCCGTCCCGATCGGGCAAGGCGGTCCGCGCCCTGTCCACCCGTGAGTACGGCCTGGCGGTGCGCGAGTTCGTGCGGGGCCTGGATGCCGGGGTGGTGGCGCTCGCCGCGTCGATCCGCGACACGCTGCCCCCGCGCGACTTCGTCCCGCTGGTGCCGCACGAGCCCGTCGTCGTCCGCGAGGGCGAGGCCGTCCGTTCGGTCGACGGCGTCCAGTGGATCACCGTCGAGGACGGCGTGGTCGAGATGCCCGAGGGCGTCGCCGGTCAGCTCAGCGCGGGCGCCGAGGTCTGCGTCACCGAGCGGGACTGGCTGGTGGCGCTCGGCCCGGCCCGGCTGCGCGCCCGGTCGACCCTCGACCTGCTCGGCGAGGGCGCGCTGTGGCACCGGTGGGTCGAGTACACCACCCGCTTCCTCTACACGATCGACCGGCGGGTCGAACGCCGGAACTCCGCCGAGCTGAAGGTGCTGACGAGCCGGGCCGAGCGGGGCGGGGACGTGCTGCGCACCACCGCCCGCGGGTTCGACACGCTGGTGCGCGACACCGAGGCGCGGGTCCGCCTCGCCGACGTCGCGGGGGATCCGCCCGCACTGGCCGCCGCGCGCCTGGTGGCCTCGCACGCCGGCTTCTCGGTGACCGCACCCCCGCAGGGAGGGGCGCACGGCGGCCGGATCGACCCGCTCCAGGCCATCGCGCTCGCCTCCGGCGTGCGCACTCGCAGGATCAGGCTGGACGACCGCTGGTGGCGGCGGGACATCGGGCCGATGGTGGGCTACCTCACCTCCGACGGGGCGCCGGTGGCGCTGCTGCCCATCGGGTCGCGCTACGTCATGGCCGCGCCGGGGGAGGAGCGCGTCACCCCGGTCACGGCGGCGGTGGCCGGCACCCTGACCCGGCACGCCGACGTGCTGTACGAGCCGCTGCCGCCCACCGTCGCCGGGGTGGGCGGGCTGCTGCGGTTCGGGCTCGCCAAGAACCGCAAGGACCTGTGGACCCTGCTCAGCCTGGGCACACTGGTGGCCATCATCGGCCTGCTGGTGCCCGCCATGACCGGCCTCGTGCTCGGCACGTACGTGGCCAGGGCCGAGCGCGAGATGATCGTGCAGGGCGCGCTGCTGGTGATCGCGGGCTCGCTCGTGGCGGCCGCGCTGTCGGTGGTGCAGAACTTCGCCGCGCTGCGCATCGAGGGCAGGTCGTCGGCACGCCTGCAGGCCGGCGCGTGGATGCGGCTGCTGTCGCTGCCGGCGACGTTCTTCACCAACTACTCCACCGCCGAGCTGGGCACCACGGTCCTCGGCGTCAGCGTGGTGCAGGAGACGCTGTCCGGCGTCATGACGACGGCGGCCCTCGGCCTGTTCGCCGGGCTGGCCAACCTCGTGCTCGTCTACTTCTACGACGTGGGGCTGGCGCTGATCGCGACGGCGCTCGTGCTGGCCGGAGTGCTCGTGTGCGCGGTCGCGGGCTGTTTCGAGGTGCGCCTGCAGCGCAGGCTCTACACGCACGAGCAGCGGTTGTCGTCACGGGTCTTCCAGCTTCTTACGGCGGTGCCGAAGCTGCGGGTGGCGGCGGCCGAGGACCGGGCCTTCGGGGTCTGGGCGTCGCAGTTCCTCAGGGCGCGCAGCATCGGCGTGTCCGCCCGCCGGGTGCAGAACTTCGTCACGACCTTCAACGCCGGCTTCCCCCTGGTCGCCTCGGTCATCGTCTTCGCCGTGGTGGCCGGGCCGATGCTCGGGCAGGTGGCCGTTCCCGCGTTCCTGGCGTTCTTCGCCGCGTTCAACCTGCTGCTGGCCTCGGTGCTGCAGTTCACCGGCGCGGCGATCACCGCGATGAGCGTGGTGCCCATGCTGGAGCGGATGCGGCCGATCCTGGCGGCCGAGCCGGAGGAGCACACGGGCAAGGCCGATCCGGGCGAGTTGTCGGGCCGGATCGAGCTGTCGCGGGTGTCGTTCCGGTACGGCGAGGACGGGCCGCTCGTCCTGGACGAGGTGGACGTGTCGATCGAGCCCGGTGAGTTCGTCGCCGTCGTCGGCCCGACCGGCAGCGGCAAGTCGACGATCCTGCGGCTGCTGCTGGGCTTCGAGTCGCCGAGCTCGGGCACGGTCCTGTACGACGGCCAGGACCTGGGCGAGCTGGACATCGGCGCGGTGCGCCGCCAGTGCGGGGTGGTCCTGCAGAACAGCGCGCTGCTGGCCGGCGACATCAAGACCAACATCATCGGCAGCACCGATCACACGACCGACGACGCGTGGGACGCCGCCGGCATGGCGGGCATCGCCGACGACATCGCGAACATGCCCATGGGCATGCACACGGTGCTGTCGGAGGGCACCAACACGCTGTCGGGCGGGCAGCGCCAGCGCATCATGATCGCGCGCGCTCTCGTCTCGCACCCCCGCATCGTGCTGTTCGACGAGGCGACCAGCGCGCTGGACAACCCCACCCAGAAGATCGTCACGGAGAGCACCCGCCAGCTCAACGCCACCCGGGTCGTGATCGCCCACCGGCTCTCGACGATCAGGGACGCCGACAGGATCGTGGTGCTCGACCGCGGGCGCGTCGTCCAGCAGGGCAGATACCACGAGCTGCTGGAGGACGCCGGCGGGATGTTCGCCCGGCTGGCCCGCCGGCAGATCTGACGACCGGAGACGTGTGCGCCGCCGGCGGACCCGGGGTCCGCCGGCGGCGCCCGTGTGCCCGGTAGCGGTGCTCAGTAGCGGGGCTTGCGGCTCATCGCGATGCCGGCGATGAGGAACACCACGCCGAGCCCGCCGTACACGAAGGCGTGGGTGGTGGCGGGCGGCTTCACGCTGGCGTTGGCGATGGCCAGCCCGAGGCCCACCAGGCCGCTGATGTAGCAGAAGATCGCTAGAAAGATCTTCCAGAAGGGGCTCATGACGTACTCCGTTCGGACTCGGCGGGACCACCCGGTGCGGTCCCGGCGACGACGAGGCCGAGCAACATGACCCAGGCGTCGGGGTCGGCGCGGAAACGCCGCCACCGGTCGGCCGCCAGGGCGAGCTCGGGCAGGGACAGGGCCCCGGAGGCGACCAGCGGCGCCAGCCGCTCCGGCCCCATGTGGGGGGCGAACGCCTCGGTGGGGCGGTCGTCGTTGGTGGTGGCGAACGGCCGCAGCACCACCTCGCGGAAGCCCGCGCGGCGCAGGATCCGGGTGAGCTTGCGGCCGATCAGCCGGTCGCCTCCGGCCTGGCGCTGCGCCCCGGCCATGCGGCCGTGGACGCCGGCCAGTTCCGGGTACATCGGGTCGGCCAGGCCCCACAGCATGCTGTCCACCTCGATCACGACCAGCCGCCCGCCCGGCCGCAGCACCCGCAGGGCCTCGGCCACCACCGCCGCGGGGTCGGCCACGTGCTGCAGGACGTACCGCAGCAGGACCGTGCCCACCACGCCGTCCGCCAGCGGCAGCCGTACGGCGTCGCAGCCCATCAGGGGGACCCGGGCGTCCGCCGCGTGCGCCAGCAGCGCGGTGTCGATGTCGGCGGCCACGATGGGCAGGTCCGGCAGCGCGGCCCGCAGCCGCCGCGTGACGGCGCCCGAGCCCGCCCCGAGCTCCAGCAGGGGGGCGGGGACGCCGACGTCGAGCAGGACCCGCAGCTCCTCGTCGAAGGAGAGCTCCGCCTGGGCCTCCAGCCGTGCCAGCTCGCCGGACAGGCCTCCGGCGGTCGTCGTGGCCGGGTCGTAGGAGCCGGCGCTCACCCCGCTCGCCCCGCTCATCTGGGCCTCGGGACCATCAGCATGCCGTGCCGGGGGCGCAGCGTGACGAGGGCCTCGGGCTCGACGGGGAAGCCGGGGACGAGCTCCGGGCGCACGCCGCGCAGCAGTACGGCCAGCACGAGGGTGGCCTCGACCATCGCGAAGTGGCGGCCCACGCACACCCGCGGACCACCGCCGAAGGGGAGGTACTGGTGCCCCGCGTGGGTGTGCTCGGCCGTGAACCGGTCCGGTACGTACGTCTCCGGGTCGTGCCAGTACCGCGGATCCCGGTGGAGTACGTACGGGCTGACGCACACGAGCGTGCCGGGCGGTATCGGGTAGCCGCCGACGACGTCGGCCTCGACGGAGCGCCGGGAGATGAGCCACACGGGCGGGTACAGCCGCATGGCCTCCTTGATCGCCCGCTGGCAGGCCGCCAGCCGGGGCAGGTCGGCCGCGGTGGCGGTCCGGTCCTCGCCCAGCACCTCGTCCACCTCCGCGCGCACCGCACGCGCGACGTCGGGATGGCGGTCGAGGAGATAGAGCGTCCAGGTCAGCGCCTTGGCCGTGGTCTCGTGCCCGGCCATGACGATCGTCAGCACCTGGTCGCGCAGGTCGGTCGCGGTCATCGCGTGCCCCGAGGCCAGCATCGCGCCGAGCAGGTCGTCGCCCTCCTGGCCGGTGGCCCGCCGGGCGGCCACGATCGCCCGCGTGACACCGTCGAGGAACGCCTTCGCCCGGCGGAACCCCTCCCTGCCGCCTCCCTCGGACGCGGGGTCGAAGTGGCCGATGAAACGGTTGACCTCGTCCACCGCCCGTCCGAAGCCGTCTCCGACGCCCGCGATGTCGGCGCCGAGCATGGCCCGTGCGAGGACGGTGAGCGTGAGAGAAGTCAGGTCGTGGTCGACCCGGACCGCCGCGCCCTCCTCACCGGCCCGCCGCCACCGCTCGGTCAGGCCGGCCGCGGCGTCGGTCATGATCTGGTCGAACCGCTCGACCTCGGTCGGGCGGAAGGCCGGGGCGATCATCTTGCGCTGCCGGGCCCACTCCTCGCCGCCGCTGGTCAGCAGGCCGTTGCCGAGCAGAGGACGCAGCATGTCGTCGTCGGGCGTGCGGTCCTTGGTGTAGTTGGCGCCGTTGTCCTTCAGCACGTGCCGGGCCAGGTCGGGCCGGTGCAGCATGTAGACCGGCCCGGTCTCCGTCTCGTGCCTGGTCACGTCGCCGTAGGCGGCCATCTCGGTGACGAAGCGCAGCGGGGCCTCCCGCATCGCGCGCAGACTCTGGGCGCCCTGCGGCCCCGGTGGCAGGGATACGTATCGATTGTGCGTACCGGCCATGCCCACCCCCAGTTTTCAGTAATACGTATTCTCCGGGGAATTGCGCATGCGATTCACGGCCAATACGTACCGGGTGATATTTCCTGATCGGAGCATAGTCTCCGTCGTGCACGGCCTCAATACTTATGCCCCGGCGCGAAAATTAAGTCTGTCCCGGACTTCCCGGCCGTGTAAGACTCCATTTTGAAAGCGGCGAAACACAACGCCGCGAAAAAGCCGGGAGGCATGTCATGTCTTTGGACCCGAGGCAGCGCGCGGAATTCGTGAACGCGTACACCCGCGTTCTGATCACGGCGTGGTCGAGTGAGGAATACTCGGCGCGGCTGGACTCCGACCCCCGCTCGGCCCTGGCCGAGTCCGGTCTGGAGCTGCCCGCGGGAGCCGAGGTCGTGCTCGTCCGCAACATCCCCGAGGGCCACCACGACAGCAACATCGACGTACAGGTCGCGCTCTGGGAGCGGGGCCTCGAGACGGGCCGGTTCGAGCTGCACATCCCCGAGACGCCGCAGGTCGACATGGCCGAGCTGAGCGAGGGCGACCTCGACTCCATCGCGGCCGGCGCGAGCGCGCAGGAAGCGATCGACATCAACTGCTGCTGCTGCCCCTGCTGCTGCTGCACCTGACATCACGACCCACTCGGAGGACCAGGCCATGTCCACGGTCGCCGACCAGGCGAATCCCGTCCACGTGCGCTCCCTGCGCAAGCGGTACGGTCCGGTGAACGCGGTCGAGGAGGTGGACCTCGACGTGCGGAGCGGCGAGGTGTTCGCCCTCCTCGGGCCGAACGGCGCCGGCAAGACCACCACGGTGGAGATCCTGGTGGGCGTTCGCCGGCGGACCTCCGGCGACGTGCGCGTCCTCGGCCGCGACCCGGCCGAGGACGCGCCCGAGTGGCGCGCCCGGATCGGCGTCGTCCCCCAGACGACGGGGGCGTACACCGACCTGACCGTGCGCGAGGTGGTCGAGCACTTCGCGTCGTTCTATCCCGCGCCGCTGCCGGTGGCCGAGGTGATCGACATGGTCGGCCTCGGCAAGCAGGCGCGCAAGCAGGCGCAGACGCTCTCCGGCGGCCAGGCGCGGCGGCTCGACGTCGCGGTCGGCGTCGTCGGAGACCCCGATCTGATCTTCCTGGACGAGCCGACGACGGGGCTCGACCCCGTCGCCCGCCGTGAGGCGTGGGACCTCGTCCGCTATTTCACCGGCCGGGGCAAGACCACCGTGCTGACCACCCACTACCTGGACGAGGTCGAGGCGCTGGCGCAGCGCGCGGCCGTCATCGTCAACGGGCGGGTCGTCGAGTCGGGCCCGGTGACGGAGCTGGGCGGCCGGCGCGCGACGCCCGCGGCGGTGAGCTTCGCCAGGACGGACGGGCTCGGCGCGAGCCTGCCCGCGCTGCCGGGCGACGCCGTGGTGGAGGAGGCGGAGGGCCTGGTCGTCGTGCGTACGCACCATCCCACCGAGGCCATGGCCGCGCTGCTGCCCTGGGCGGCCTCCTCCGGCGTCCGCGAACTGCCGGACCTGCGCATCCACCGGCCGTCGCTGGAGGAGATCTACCTGGACCTCATCCGGAGCAACCAGGAAGGCGGTGTCGTGTGATGAGCGCTCCCAACGCGGCCCTCACCAGCGAAGGCGGCGCGGTGGTGCTCGATCCCGTCCGCTCCGCCGTGTGGCGGGCGGCCGTCTCGCGGTCGTCGGTCGAGCTCAAGTCGTTCTTCCGCAACCGGCAGTCGCTGGTCTTCACCCTGCTGCTGCCCGTCGTGCTGCTGGTCGTCCTCGGCTCCATCTTCTCGGGGACCGTGCCCGGCACCCACACCGACTTCAAGCAGATGTTCATCGCGGGCATCATCGCCTGCGGCGTGATGAGCGTCAGCTTCAACGGGCTGGCCATCAGCATCGCGATCGAGCGCGACACCGGGATGATCCGCAGGCTGGCCTCCAGCCCGATGCCGAAGTCCGCCTACTTCGTCGGCAAGGTGGCGAGGGTGGCCGTGACCGGCACCCTGGAGACGCTGCTGCTGCTGGCCGTCGGCGTGCTGGCGTTCGGGCTGCCGCTGCCCTCGACCGCCGCCCGCTGGGAGACGCTCGTGTGGGTGCTGATGCTCGGGGCCGTGGCCTGCACGCTGCTGGCCGTGGCCTTCAGCTCGGTCATCCCCAACGCCCGGTCGGCGTCGGCCATCGTCACGCTGCCGTTCCTGGTGCTGCAGTTCATCTCGGGGGTGTTCTTCCCCTACAGCCAGCTGCCGTCGTGGATGCAGACGGTGGCGGCGCTGTTCCCGCTCAAGTGGATGACCCAGGGGCTGCGCTCGGTGTTCCTGCCGAACGACTTCGCCCGTGTCGAGCCCGCGGGCGTGTGGGAGCTCGACCGCGTCGCGCTGGTGCTGGCCGCGTGGTGCCTGGCCGGGCTCGCGCTGAGCTTCCTGACCTTCCGCTGGCGTGGGCCGAACGTCCGCTGACCACCCCTCGGGTCAGGAGAGCCGGATCCGGAACTCGCCCAGCCGCCGCGGCACGAGCACGGGCGCCCAGGCCGGCGGGTCTCCGTCCGCGCGGATCGCGGGGAAGCGCTCGGCCAGGCCGCGCAGCAGCAGCGCGCCGGCCTGCCGGACGAGGGGCGCGCCCAGACAGAAATGGGTGCCGGCGCCGAAGGCGAGGTGGGGATTGGGAGACCGGGTCAGCACCAGGTCGCCCGGACGGTCGAAGACGTCCGGGTCCCGGTTGGCCGCCGCGACCACCGCGAGCACCCGCGCCCCGGCGGGGATCACCGCGCGCCCGAAGGACACCTCGGCGGTCGTCACCCTCGCCGTGAAGGGAATCGGGGCCTCCAGCCGCAGCAGCTCGTCGACCGCCGTACGGGCCAGGTCGTCGCCGCCGTCGCGCAGGGCGGCCAGCGCCTCGGGACGGGGCAGCAGCCAGAACAGCGCGTTGCCCACCATCTCGGCCAGCGGGCGCCAGCCGCCGACGACGGCCAGCGAGAGGATGCCCAGCATCTCCGGCCGGGTCAGCCGCTCGTCCGCGGCCAGCCGCGCGATCGACCCCCCGGGCCCGCGCGCCACGTGCGCGTCGAGGAAACGGGTCAGCTCGCCCATGGCCGCGCGGCCCTCCCGCGCGGCCTGGGGCCCCGCCAGCGGGTCGAGGTTGACCGAGGCCCGGCGCGCCAGGTCCGCGAAGGCCGTCTCGTCCTCGGGCGGCAACAGCAGCGTCCGGGCCAGCACGCCGGTCGCGAACGGCTCGCCGATATGCCGGGTGACCTCGGCCGCGCCCGCGAGCCCGTCGAGCAGGCCGTCGACGACGGCGGCGAGATCGCCGGCGAGCTCGCGCACCGCGGCGGGTCCGAGCAGGGCCGTGCCGGGGGCGCGCAGCCGGTTGTGGTCAGGGGGGTCGGTGGTCAGCATCGAGGCGGGCAGGTCGTCGTCCCGCACCCGCTCGCGCTGGCCCAGGGCCGCCGAGAACCGGGGATCCTTGAGCGCGCTCGCGCAGTGCTCGTGGGCCGTCAGCAGCCACATCCGGGACGTCACGTCGAAGTGGACCGGGTCGTTGGCCCGCAGCCAGTCGTACGCGGGGTACGGATCGGCCCTGCCGGCCGGCGAGAACGGATGGGCCAGACCGGCGGGAAGCCGGCGGAGAGCTGTCATCGGCGGTCCTTCGGGGCTGAGGACACAAGATCACGGCATCGCCACGCTACTACAGGGCGGCCGCCATCGGGATCAATGCGAGCAACTGCTGACCGAACGGGCCTATGGGAGGCTGCGATGCGGGTCGATGTAGTGGTCGTCGGCGCGGGGGTGAGCGGGCTGACCGCGGCGCGGCGGTTGCGTGACGCCGGGCTGGCCGTCGCGGTGGTCGAGGCCAGGGACCGCGTCGGCGGCCGGGTGCGCACGCACCGGCCGGGCGGCGACGAGCCGGCCATCGAGCTTGGCGCCCAGGTGGTCCACGGCGACCGCAATCCGGTCTGGGACGTGCTGGAACCGGACGCGGCCGAACCGGTCAGCCCCGGCCGGGCGCTCGTCGCGACGGCGGGCCGGGTGCTGCCGCTGGGCGTGCTCGCCCGGCTGGGCAACCCGCCGTGGGCCGTGGAGCAGAGCCTGCTGGACGGGCAGGGGGAGGACGTGCCCGCGGCCGGGCGGCTCACCCGCGGCGACCAGGCCGAGTGGCTGCGGCAGAACTGGGCGGCCGACCCGGAGTCGCTCAGCACGGCGGGCATGGCGGCGGGACGCCGCGCCGACGACGTCGGCGAGGGCCGCTTCGCCGTCCGCGGAGGGTTCGACCTGCTGCCCGGCGCACTGGCCCGCGGGCTCGACGTGCACTGCGGGAGCCCGGTCAGGAGCATCACGTGGTCGCGCGGCCGGGTGGAGGCCCGCCTCGACGAAGGCGCGGTCATGGCTGCGGCGGCCGTGGTGACCGTGCCTCCGCCCGTCGTCGCCGGCGGGGCTCTCGCGATCGCGGACCTGCCGGCCCGCAAGCGGGCGGCGGCCGAGTCGCTGCGCCTCGGCGACGCGTGGTGCGCGGTGCTCACGCTCTGCCGGCCCGCCCCGGAGTCGGCCGTCGTGTTCGACGCCGAGGGCGGCCTGGGATTCGTGACCTCCACCGCAGGCAGCACACGGGTCCTGGTGGTGGCCAAGGCCGGGGCCGCCGCGCGGGCGCGCGAAGCGGCGCGCGAGGGACCGCCCCCGCTGGGCCGGGTGCTGCCCTGGGCCGGGGACGCCCGGCCCGAGCACGTCGAGGCGGCCGACTGGGGCGCGGACGCCTGGGCGACAGGGGCGTTCACCTACCCCCGCGTCGGCGCCCTGTGGGCGCGGGCCGCTTGGGCGGAACCGGTGAGCGAAACGGTGTTCTTCGCGGGCGAGGCCACGGCGGCCGGCGTCCCGATGGTGCAGGCGGCGATGGCCAGCGGAAGGCGCGCGGCCGGAGAGGTCCTGGAGGCGGTAGGGCGATGAGTGTTGCGGTGCACACGGGCTGGTATCTGCTGGCGTTCGAGGAGGAGCTGGCCGAGGGACTGACGCCCCTGCGGCTCGGCGGGCGCAGGCTGCTCGCCGTACGGGACGGGTCGGGTGTCCGCGTGTTCGACGGGCTGTGCCCGCACCGGGGGGCGTCGCTCGGCCACGGCGGCAAACTGGACGGTGACTGCGTCATCTGCCCCTTCCACGGCAAGCGGGTGGCGCTCGGGGACACGGCCAGGCGCTGGTCGGTCGCCGAGTACGCCGTCGAGCGGGCGGGCGCGGCGGTGTTCGTGCGGCTGTCCGCGGACGACGACCGGGGCTTCCAGCGGACCATCAAAGAGGTGGCGGACGGCAACCTGGTCGTCGGTGCGGTGATCCAGCCGGTGGCGGTCCCCTCGGAGTACGTGGTGGAGAACGCCTTCGACGCGGAGCACTTCCACCAGGTCCACCTCGTGCCGCGCGTGATCGGCATGCGCGTCGCGCCCGGCCCCGACGGCGAGCTGGCGATCGAGGGGGAGTTCCGCACCAAGGCCCCGCCATGGGAGCGGGAGCGCCGCCTCGACTTCGCCTCACGGTTCTACGCCCGGGCCTTCAGCCCCAGCCTCGTGGTGACGGAACTGGGCACCGCGGACGCGCCGTACACGATCATCACGGGTGCCGTGCCGACTCCCGAGGGCTGCGTCGGGCGGGTCGCCATCGCGTTGCCGCCGGAGCGGGCCGAGGCGCTCGACGCGCTGGTCCACGGCGCGCGGTACGCCTTCGAGCAGGACCGCGTCGTCTGGGACCATCTCGATCCCGGCGCGCCGCAGCGGTACGACGCCGGCGACCGGCCCGTGCTGGCCTTCCGCCGGTTCTGCGCCACCTTCGGCGCCGTCGCGCATCCCGGAGCCCCTGCCACGACCGGGGCGGGGGGAGCGGCGTGATGCGGGTGCACGCGAGCGGCGCCGGCCCGGCCGTGCTGTGGATCCACGGCTACACGATGGACTCCTCCACCTGGCGCGACCTGTGGGCGCTGCTGCCCGGCAGGCGGCACGTCGGCGTCGACCTGCCCGGCCACGGCGGGTCGGGCCCGATGCCGCCGGGCACGACGCTGCCGGGTCTGGCCGACGAGCTCGCGGCCGTCGCGCGGGCGGAGGGGGCGCACGACGTCGTCGCGCTGTCCTTCGGGTCGCTGGCCGGGATCCAGCTCGCCATCGACGCGCCCGACGTCGTACGACGTCTCGTCGTCGGAGCGCCCACCATCGCGGGCGCCCCCAGCGAGGCGGGGACGGCCCCGCGCTACCGCGAGCTGATGGCCCTGCGGCGGGCCGGCGCCGACGGCGCCGCCCTGGCGGACGTGTGGATGTCCTCGCCGCCCGACATCTTCCGGGGCACCCAGGCGCACCCCCGGCTGCGGGCGAGCCTGCGGTCGGTCATCGCCAGACACGGCTGGGACGAGCTGCGCACGGGCGCGATGGCGGCCTTCCACCGGCACACGCACACCGACCGGGCGCTCGGCGCGATCCGGGCCGACACGCTGGTCCTCGTCGGGGACGCCGAGATGCCGACGTTCGCGGCCAACGCCGAGCGGCTGGGCGCGGTGGTTCCGCGGTGCCGGGTGGCGCGGATGGCCGACGCGGGTCACCTGTGCATGATCGAGCGCCCGGAGGCCGCCGCGCGGCTCATCCGGCCGCACCTGGAAAGGAGCCGAGACGGTGCCGAGGCGTGAGACGTACGCGCAGGGCGCGCCCTGCTGGGTGGACTACATGGCGGCCGACCCCGATGGCGCGCGCGATTTCTACGCGGGCCTGTTCCGCTGGACGTTCGACGAGCCCGAGGAGTACGGCTACCGCCTGGCGCGGCGGGGCGGGGAGGTCGTCGGCGGGTTCGGCCAGGTGCCGCGGGGACGGGGGATGACGGCCGCCTGGAACACCTACCTGGCGGCGAAGGACGCCGAGGCGGTGGCCGGGCGGGTGGCGGCCCTGGGCGGCACCGTGGTGTTCGGGCCGCTCGGCGCCGGCGCGAACGGGCGGTTCCTGTTCGCGGTCGACCCGGCGGGCGCGTCGGTCGGTTTCTGGCAGGGGCACTGGGCGCAGGGCATCGTGCTGGTCGACGAGTCCGGCGCGACCTGCGGCCACGAGCTGTGGGCGGCCGACCCCGCCGCGGCCCGCGTCTTCTACGCCGGGCTCTTCGGCGAGGAGACGCCGCCCGGGCGGGAGGTGCGCGGGATGCCGCACGGGGCGTCCCCGCAGTGGGTGTCCTACTTCCTCGTGGACGACGTGCCCTCGGCGGTCTCAGCCGCCGAACGGGCGGGCGGCAGCGTGGCCGGGCAGGGGCACGACGGCCGCGAGGCGGTGTTGCGCGACCCTTGGGGCGCGCTGTTCGGCGTCAGGGACGGCCGGCCCCGCTCCGCGGGCGGAACCAGATGAAGAACGCGGCCACGAGGATCGCCCCCACGACCACGACGACCGCGCCCACGGTCCTGTCGATCATCAGTGACACGACGACCGCGATCGCGTACACCAGCGGCACGATGAGGCGGATGTTGCGCAGTCCCATGGCGTCTCCCCGAGGGAAAAGAATTCGGCGAACGCATCATCGGGCATTTCCGGTGGGCCGTCCAGCGTGATTCCGGTTATTACGCATCGGGATCGCGGGGACGTACGTATGCGTATTTCCGTCGTCAGATATGCAGGCCGGGCCGCAGCACGAGCAGATAGAACGCGACCACCGCCGCATAGGCGAGAAACGCCCACACGGGAAGCCGCCAGTCCGTTTCCGTCCTCTCCCGCCGTTCGTACGGCCGGCCCGCATTGGGCGTCATGAATCCGACCAGCGCCATTCCCGGTCCCCAGCAGCCGAGGATGCCGTAGAAGACCACCTCGGGGTCGCCGCCGAGGGCGGCGGGCACCAGCAGCGCCAGGCCCAGGAAGTAGGGGACCCACAGGCGGGTCACGGCCGCCTTGCGGTCGCGCGGGGTGTCCAGCGGCACGCTCGCGGGCAGCGAGTCGAGGTACATCCGGCTGAGCGGCCGGGTGACCAGATAGAGCAGAGCCATCCCGGCGGCGGCGACGAGGAACTGGACGGCGACGGGCACGTGGTAGAGGCGGGCCAGGACGCCGGTGTCGCCCGGTGCGAGCAACGGCATGACCACCAGGTAGCCCAGGAACGCGGCGACGCCGGTCATCGCCAGCCACATCAGCAGCAGCCGGGGATAGGAGGGCCCGCGGCGGCGGTACAGCGCCCAGCAGACGAGGCCGGTGACGAGGCTGCCGACCGGGCCCGCGGCGGCCACCAGCGCCTCCTGCGCCCGTTCCGCCGAGGGCACGTGCAACTCGACGAACTGGCCGATGGCAGGATGGAACCCCATCGCGCGGGCGGCCAGCGCGTGCGACCCTTCGTGCAGGAACACCTCGACCAACTGCGCCGTGGCGTACGACAGGGCCAGCGGCCCCCAGGCGGCGCGGAGGGAGGCGGTGCGCGGTGTGGCGGCGTCCCGCCGGGCCGCCGGGATCTCGGGGGTGCGCGTCACCCTGCCATGGAAGCAGAACCCGGGCACCCGGTCCAGGCGCTTTCCCGTGATTGGAATTTTATTCCAATAAGGCTGGAACTTGTTCTAGTGGCAGGTTCGTCTGACATCGCCGTCTTACCTGCGGTTATCGACGTCGTGTCACCGGGCGGATGCGAAGTCTCACCGGCCGGTAAAGGAAATCTAGAAACCCGCCAGTAGCCGCTCGGCGGCGATCTCGATGCGGTGCTGGATCTGTTCGTAGGTGCGCCGTCCGCGCAGCATCTCCAGCAACTCCTGCACCCAGACGCCCGCGAGGGAGCCGGTGAGCGCGAGCTGGTCGTCCGCGGGGATGTCCACCGTGCGGCCGTCGGTGGCGACGCGGAGCAGCAGGCTCGCCATCCGGTCGCCGAACGGCGCCTCCACCTCGGCCATGATCAGGGAGCGGATGAGCGCGTCGGCGAGCTCCGGCTCGCGCATCAAACCCCGCGTGGCCCGCATCAGCACGTCGACGGCGCGGCCGGCCGGGTTCTCGGCGGTCGGCGGACGCCTGTCCATGCTGGATTCCAGCAGGTCGATCTCCTCGCCGACCACCGCCACGACCAGGTCCATCTTCGAGGGGAAGTAGCGGTAGAGCGTTCCCAGGGCGACGCCGGCGCGCTCGGCGACCGTGCGCATCTGCATCGCCTCGACGCCTCCGCGGGAGGCGAGGGCGGCCGCCGCCTGAACGATGCGCCGGCGCCGTTGGTGCTGGCTCCGGGTGCGGACCCCGGGAGTCGCCGGGGCCGGATGGCCGCCCACGCCGGAGGGGCCTTCGGGGAGCGGTGGCGGAGCGTCGGCGAGAGCATGCGAAGTGCGCATAGGAACACGTTATCTGATTTCCGCTCCTTCCGGATGGTTACCCGCCAGTCACAAAAAGCGCTGACGGGCATATGACCGTTGTGTTTCCGTCGCGTGTCGCCGCCGGTTCGCCGGCCGCCCTATGGACAGATATTAGAATCTGTTCTAGTTTCCGGTTTGGGGTGGTGTCTCACCCCCGCAGGCAGATCCGCGGAACACCCGGGAGGTCCGGTGGACTTCGATCTCGACGAGACCCATGCGGAGTTGCGGGCGCTGGCCGCGTCGGTGCTGGACCGGGAGGCGGACCAGGCCAGGATCGAGGCGCACGAGCGCGGCGGCCGGCCGTACGACGCGGCGGCGTGGAAGGCACTGGCGCAGGCGGGCCTGCTCGGCGCGTGCCTGCCGCCCGAGGCGGGCGGAGCCGGGCTCGGCCCGCTCGCGGCGGCGGTGATCCTGCGGGAGGCGGGAGCCCGCGTCGCGCCGGTCCCGGTGCTGCCCGGCCTGATCGCCGCGCTGACCGTCGCCGGGCATGGTTCCCGCGACCAGCGGCGGGCGCTCGCGCCGTTCGCCGAGGGGGAGGAGGTGCTGACCGTCGCCTTCCGCGAGGCGGGGGCGGCCCCGGGCGACCCACCGGCCGCGATCGCCAGAGAGGGAAGGATCACCGGACGGCCCGGGATCGTCCCGTACGCCGCCGAGGCGTCGGCCATCCTCGTGCCCGCGCGGTCCGCCGACGGCCTCGGGCTGTACCTGGTACGGCCGGGGGACGCGCGACTGCTGCCGGTCACGTCGCCGGCCGGGGAGCCCGCGGCCGCGGTCGTCCTGGAGGACACACCGGGCGAGATGGTAGGGGAGGCGGGCGAGGCGGCGGGTGGCGCGGCCGTCGCCGCGTTGCGGCTGAACACCCTGGCGGGCGTGACCGCCACCGCCTCCGGAGTCCTGGCCGGCGCGCTCGCGCTCACCAAGGGCCACATCGCCGCGCGCAGGCAGTTCGGCCGGGTGCTCGCCGAGTTCCAGGCCGTGACCATGCAGATCGCCGACGTCTACATCGCCTCACGCGCGCTCGACGTGGCGATGTGGACGGGGGTGTGGCGGCTGACCGAGGGGCTGCCCGCGGCGCGTGACCTGGCCGTCGCCGCCCGCAACGCGGCCGGAGACGCCGTGCGTGCGCTCTACACCTGCCAGCACCTGCACGGCGGCATCGGCCTCGACCTGACCTATCCGCTGCACCGCTACTTCGGCCTGGGCACGCACCTCGCCCACCTGCTGGGCGGCGAGCAGGCCCAGCTCGACCTGATCGGAGCCCTGGTCTGATGTTCATCGACCTGACGACGGAGCAGCGGCGGCTCCGCGACGAGCTGCGGGACTACTTCGCGACCTGCCTGACCGGCGAGCAGCGCGCCGAGATCGCCCGGGACCCGTTCGGCGAGGCGTACATGGCGCACTGCCGCAGGCTGGGCCGTGACGGCAAGCTCGGCCTCGGGTGGCCGAAGGAGTACGGCGGGGGCGGCTACGGCCCGGTCGAGCAGCAGATCTTCGCCAACGAGGTCACCCGAGCCGAGGTGCCCTACCCGTTGATCACGCTGCAGACGGTCGGCCCGACGATCATGCAGTACGGCACGGACGCCCAGAGGGAGTTCTTCCTGCCGCGCATCCTGGCCGGAGAGTGCCACTTCGCCGTCGGCTACAGCGAGCCGGAGGCGGGCACCGACCTGGCCTCGCTGCGGACGACGGCGGTGCCGGACGGCGACCACTACGTGGTGAACGGGCAGAAGGTGTTCACCTCGGGCGCGCACCACGCCGACTACGTCTGGCTGGCCGCGCGCACCGATCCGGCGGCGAAGAAGCACCGCGGGATCACCATGATGATCGTCGACTGCGCGGACCCCGGGTTCTCCTGGACGCCGATCATCACCATGGACGGCCGCCACCACACCAACGCGACGTACTATTCGGACGTGCGCGTCCCGCTCGACATGGTCGTCGGCGAGGTGAACAAGGGCTGGGACCTGATCGTCAGCCAGCTCAACCACGAGCGCGTGACGCTCGGGCCGGCCGGCAACATCGGGCACACCCTCGACCGTTTCACCCGCTGGGCGAAGACCGGCCGGGGCCGTGACGGCGCGCCGCTGTGGGATCACCCCGGCGTACGGCGGGCCGTCGCCGAGGTGTACGTCTACTTCCGCACGAACGAGCTGCTGAACTGGCAGGTCGCGGCATCGATGGACCTCGGCTGGCTGGGCGCGCCCGACGCGTCGGCCACCAAGATCTACGCCTCGGAGCGGATGCAGGAGGTCGGCCGCATCGTCGGCGACACGCTGGCCCGCTTCGGCGACCCGTACGACGAGGAGACCCGGGACCTGGCCGTACGGGTGGACCGGGGCGCCAAGGGCGCGCTCGTGCTCACCTTCGGCGGCGGCGTCAACGAGGTGCAGCGCGAGCTGATCGCGATGCTCGGCCTCGGCCTGCCCAAGCCTCCCCGCTGACCCGGCCCGCGACTTCTCCCTCCGGGCGAGTGACGATCACTGCACGAAGTAGAAGACGGCCAGCGCGATGACCAGGCAGATCAGAATGCCGACGACCTCCCACAGCCAGTCGTAGTGCCGGTCGCCCTTGGCGCGCCGGCCCTTGCTCGCGCCGCCGCCGGACGGCTTGCCGGTGTGCCTGCGGCCCGGACGCCTGGGGGCGGCGGGCAGCGGAACGGAGACCGCCGCGACGACCGGGTGGACCAGGATGTCCGCCTCCGTCCCGAACGTGTGGGCGGCGTGCTCGCCGTCCCTCTCCGACGGCGGCTCGTCCGGGACCTCGTCCCTGACGTCGTCCCTGACACTGGCCGGAGCGATCGGCTCGGCGGGCGGCAGCGGGAACTCCACGGACTGCGGGAAGGCCGGCGGGAACACCGTGGCCTCCTCGGCGGCGGCGGGGGGCGGGGCGACCATCCCCGACTGCGCGGGGGCCTCGGCGGGCTCGGTGGGCTCGGCGGGCTCGGCCTGCGGCGGCGTGCCGGCGGTCTCGGCCGTACGGAACGCGTCGAAGGGCTCGGCGAAGCGGAGCGTGTCGAACAACGCGTCCAGCGGGTCCCCCGGGCGGGCTGCGGCGGTGCCGCCGAAGGCGTCGAAAGGTTCCGCCGGGCGCGGTGTGTTTCCGGAGGCGTCGAACGTCTCCGCCGAACCCGGCACGGCTCCAGGAGCGTCGAACGGCTCCCCGGGACGGGGCATGGCGCCGAACGCGTCGAAAGGTTCCGCAGGACACGGCGCGGTGCCGAAGGCGTCGAAGGGCTCCGCGGGGCGAAGCGGTGTGTCAGAGGCCAGGAAGGGCTCCGCGGGGCGAAGCGGTGTGTCGGAGGCGTCGAACGGCTCTGCGGGGTGACGTGGTGTGTCGGAGGCGGGGAGGGGCTCCGCGGGGCGGGGCGGGGCGCCGAAAGCCTCGAACGGGTCCGCGCGGTGGGGGGCCTCGGAGACGCCGAACGCGTCGAACGGGCCGGCCTGACGGAAGGCGTCGAACGTGTCCGCGGCGGTCTCCGCGACGGCCGGAGCGGGCGGCGTGGCAGACGGTGCGGCGGGCGGTGTGGCGGGCGGCGTGGCGGACGCGGTCTGGGCGGGTTCCTGGGGGGACTCCTGCGGCTCCACGGGCGCGGCCAGGGCCGCCTGCGGCTCCGCCGGCGCGGGCCGGCCGGGACGTCTCCTGCGCAGACGGCCCTCGCCGAGCGGATTGAGCAGCGCTCCGCGCAACCGGGGCATGGGCTCGGTCGTCGCCTCGTGCTTGGCCTTGCGCCGGGTGCCCTGCGGCTGCGCGATGGCGTCGGTCTTGACCACGCACGTGTTGGTGACCTGGTCGGGGTCGCTCAGCGGCAGCGGCCAGGTCGGCGTGGTCGGCCACAGCCTCTTGGTGACCAGTCCGGAGGAGTGTTCCTGACCCGCCGCGGCGCTGCCCGGCTCCTCGTACGGCAGCGCCGTCAGCACCCGGTCGCGCACGGACGCGGCAGGGCGGGGCCAGGGCAGCCGGGCCAGCACGTCGCCGACGGGGGAGACGCCGATGGCGTCGTAGACCTCCGCGACCGAGGTGGGCACGAACGGCGCCGACCTGGCGGCGGTGACCGCCGTCTCCAGGGTCTGGGCGAAGCGTCGCGTCGCCCCCGAGATCAGCTCCTCGGCGGTGTCGACCGCCACGTCGAGGACCAGTGACAGCTCGGGCGCCGTGAGGCCGCACACCTCCGACAGCAGCAGGACCTCGCGCTGGTGCGGCCGGATGTCCCGGAACACCCGCTCGATCAACGCGGTGGCGGGGTCGGCGACCGAGTCGACCGCCGGCAGCGCGTAACTGACGTCCCGGCGGTAGATCTCCCGGCGCGCCAGCGCGTACAGCGCGGCGCGCGAGGGCGGTTCGGTGGTCGGAGCGGTGGTGAAGACGGCCACCACGGCGTCGGCGGCCGGCGTGGTCTGGCCGAGCTGGTCGTGGCAGTACGCGAACAACCCCGAGGCGTGACGCTCGTAGAGCTCGGCGATCAGCTCGCTTCTGGAGCGCTGACCGGTGAGCGGTGGAGTCACGACCGGCTCCTCTGAGTTTCGTGCTGGTCCGTATCGGAGGGACGCGGCGGAGGGATGGGAGAGGCGTGAGAGTAATCATGCCAACACATCGCCGCGCCACGCATCAGGAGATGCCCTATTGATAGATATCTAGGCCCGGATATCGGAGGTTCCCGCCTAGGCTGGCCGCCGGGTGTTCTGTCCGGAACGGGTGGCGTTTGATATCCGGGAGGCTCACGGGGAAGAGCGAGTGGGCCTCCTGATGTTGGGTTGATCGCACACTCTTTCGAAGGGCGAGATGGCGTGATCACGTTCGAAGGCGTCACCAAGCGCTACCGGGACGGAACGGTGGCCGTGGACGACCTCAGCCTGGAGGTGCCCACGGGGGCGATCACCGTGTTCGTGGGCCCCTCCGGCTGCGGCAAGACCACGTCGCTGCGGATGATCAACCGCATGATCGACGCCACCTCCGGCCGCATCACCCTGCACGGCCGCGACGTGCGCGAGATCGACCCGCCCACGCTCCGGCGCGGCATCGGGTACGTGATCCAGCAGGCGGGCCTCTTCCCGCACCGGAAGATCGTGGACAACGTGGCGACCGTGCCGTACCTGCTGGGCTGGAGCAAACAGAAGGCGCGCGCCCGGGCGATGGAGCTGCTGGAGCTGGTCGGCCTCGACCCGGGGCTGGCCGGCCGGTATCCCTTCCAGCTCTCGGGCGGCCAGCAGCAGCGGGTCGGCGTGGCCAGGGCGCTCGCGGCCGATCCTCCGGTGCTGCTCATGGACGAGCCGTTCAGCGCCGTCGACCCGATCGTGCGGGCCAGCCTGCAGGACGAGTTGCTGCGGCTGCAGTCGGAGCTGCGCAAGACGATCGTGTTCGTCACCCACGACATCGACGAGGCGGTCAAGCTCGGCGACACGGTGGCCGTCCTGCGCGTCGGCGGGCGGCTGGCCCAGATGGCCGGCCCGGCCACGCTGCTCACCGAGCCCGCCGACGACTTCGTCCGCGAGTTCCTCGGCCGCGACCGCGGCATCCGGCGGCTGTCGTTCATCTCGGCCAAGGAGGTGCGCCTCCGCCCGGCGCCGTCCGATCTGGCGACCGACGAGGCCGGCAGGCCGCTCGGCTGGCGGACCGCGGACGGGCTCGCGGCGTACGGGACCTTCGACCCGGAGACGGACTCGCTGCGGGCGGCGCTCGACGCGGCCCTGCTGTCGGCGAACGGCGTCGCGGTCGCCGTGGACGAGGAGGGCCGCGTGCGCGGCGTGGCGGGGCGTGACGCGATCGACGAACTGCTCGCCGAGTACGCGCCACCCGCCGCGCAGTCCCCACCGTCCCCGCCGGCCGCGCCGTCCCCGGACGCCGGGCCGGGCGAGGGGGCGCCCGCGTGAGCCAGGAGCCTCTGGTCCGCTGGGACTGGATCGCACGCAACTGGGCCAACGGAGGCCCCACCGCGATCAGCGCCCTGCTGGAGAACCACGTCGTGATGGCCTTCCTGCCCGTGCTGTTCGGGCTGGTCGTGGCCCTGCCGCTGGGCCTGGCCTGCGTACGGTGGCGCTGGCTGTACCAGCCGACGGCCGCGCTGATGAACGTCACCTACTCGCTGCCGTCCCTCGTGCTGTTCTCGATCTTCCTGTCGGTCACCGGGCTCACCCGGTCGACCGTCGTCATCCCGCTGACCTTCTTCGCGCTCGCGGTCCTGATCCCCGCCGTCGTGGACGGCCTGGCCTCGGTGCCCGACCCCGTACGGCAGTCGGCGGTGGCGATGGGGTTCCGGCCCGCGCGCCGGCTGCTCCGGGTCGAGTTGCCGGTCGCGGTGCCGGTGGTCCTGGCCGGGCTGCGGGTCGCCACCGTGTCCAGCATCAGCCTGGTCAGCGTGGGCGCGCTGATCGGCCAGGGCGGGCTGGGCAACCTGTTCATCGACGGCTGGCAGCGGCAGTTCTACACGCCCATCGTGGTCGGGATCGTGCTCATCGTCCTGCTCGCCGTGCTCGCCGACGGGCTGCTCGTGCTCGCCCAGCGGTTGCTGACCCCCTGGTCCCGGGCGAGGAGGGCGGCGTGAACTTCCTGGCCGACTTCTTCGGCGACGCGTCGCGCTGGTCCGGGCCCGACGGCATCCCCGTCCGGCTGCTGGAGCACCTGGAGTTCTCGGCGGCGGCCTTCCTCGTCGCGGCGTTGATCGCCGTGCCGCTCGGCATGCTCATCGGCCACACGGGCCGCGGCGCGCTGCTCGTCGTGGTCGCGGCGAACGCCGCCCGGGCGTTGCCGACGCTCGGCCTGCTCGTGCTCGTGGTGCTGCTGGCGGGCGTGGGGACCGTGCTGCCGGTGCTGATCCCGCTGATCGTGCTGGCGATCCCGCCCATCCTGGTGAACACGTACGAGGGCGTGCGGGGGGTGGACGCCGACCTGCGCGACGCCGCGTACGGCATGGGCCTGCGCGGGCGGCAGGTGCTGTTCCGGACGCTGACCCCGGTCGCGCTGCCGCTGATCCTGCTGGGCCTGCGCCTCGCCGCCATCCAGGTCGTCTCGACCGCAACCGTCGCGGCGTTCGTCGGCCTGGGCGGGCTCGGCCGGTTCATCATCGACGGCCTGGCGACCAAGACCTATGCGAGCGTCATCGGGGGAGCGGTCCTGGTGGCCGCCCTCGCCCTGGCCGTCCAGTTCGCCTTCCTCCTCCTGGACCGGGTGGTCGTTTCGCCCGGAGTCCGCCAGGTCCGCTAATCTCCCTATTATCCCCTGACAATGAAGGGAATATTCCGTATGAGGCGTATTTTCGGCGTCGCGGCGGTCGCGCTGACCGCGGCGCTCACGTTATCGGGCTGCGGGGGTTCCGACCCGCTGTCCAGCACGGCGACCGCCGCTCCGTCGGCCTCCGGATCGGGCGGCGCCGCCCCCGTGAAGGTCGTCGTCGGCTCCTTCGACTTCCCCGAGAGTGTCCTGCTCGCCTCGATGTACGCCCAGGCCCTCCAAGCCAAGGGGGTCACCGTGGAGGAGAAGCCGAACATCGGCAGCCGCGAGGTGGTCTACGACCAGGTCAAGAGCGGCGGCCTGACCGTGCTGCCGGAGTACATCGGGTCGCTGCTGGCCTTCGTCGACAAGTCGAGCACGGCCAAGACCAAGGACGAGATCGTCGCCGGTCTCAAGGCCAAGCTGCCGCCGGAGCTGGAGATCCTGGAGCCGTCGGCGGCGGAGGACAAGAACTCCCTGTCGGTGACGAAGGCCACGGCCGACAAGTTCAAGCTGACCACCATCGAGGACCTGGCCAAGGTCGCCAAGGACTTCGTCGTCGGCGGGCCGCCGGAGTTCAAGCAGCGGCAGGAGGAGAACTTCAAGAGCGTATACGGCCTGGAGTTCAAGCAGTGGAAGCCCACCGGGGCGACCACCGCCGACGCGATCAAGAGCGGCACGGTCCAGGTGGGCAACGTGTTCACCACCGACCCCAAGATCGTGCTCAACGACCTTGTGCCGCTGGAGGACAACAAGAACGCGTTCGGGTTCGACAACGTCACACCCCTCGTCTACAAGGCCGGGGTGGACGACACCGTGACCTCCACACTGAACGAGATCTCCGCCAAGCTCGACACGCAGACCCTCCTGTCGTTGATGCAGCGGATCGCCGTCGACAAGGACGACCCGCCCGTGGTCGCCAAGGACTGGCTCACCCAGAACGGCCTGCTGTGACCTGAGCCGGGGGCCCGGGCCGCTCCACTTCCCGGGCCCCCGGCCGCGTTCACCACCTGAGCGGAAGCGTGGCGATGAAGTCGTCGAGCCGCCGGGAGATGATCTCGTGGTCGTGGGCGGAGGGGTGCCAGTCGCAGCCGCCGTAGTCCAGATCCGTGTTGTCGTAGTACCAGTAGCGGACCCGGTCGTCGCCCTGATCGTTGCGATCCTGGACGATCTGCCGCGCCGCGTCGGCGAACGCCGTGGTGTTGGACATGTAGGTGGCGCTGACCACGATGATCGCGCGCTTGCCGTACCGGGCGCGCAGCTTGTCGATGAAGCCGTGGTAGGCGGTCGTGTAGGCGGCGACCAGGGATTCCGGCGTCCACGGCTCGCCCGGGTTGATCGCGGTGGAGAAGTCGTTGATGCCGAGACCGATCACGATCAGTTGCGGATGCCAGGTGCCCGGGTTCTTCCACACGTCGCCGGGCACGCCGAGGAGGGCGCGGTCGTAGTAGGTGCGGTAGTCGGTGCCGGGCTCGATCCCGTTGTAGTTGCGCACCATGCCGCGGCCGGAGAAGGCGTTGATCTGGTAGTCGGCGCCGAGGCCGCGCGCGGTGAGGGCGCCGAAGCTGACGTCGGCGTTGGTGTTCCTGTCGATCTGGCCCGGGGCGGGGCAGTCACGGGTGGTGGACATGTTGCCGTAGCCGGCGGTGTAGGAGTCGCCGATGAACTCGATCTGCCGGCGGCGATCGGCCGGCCTGGGCAGGATGGCGCCGCCGGGGGCGGCGACGAATCCGTCGAACCGGCCGGCGGACCACGGGCTCTCCGTGCGCTTGACGAGCCGCACGCTGTGCACGCCGTGACTCAGGTTCCTGACCCAGTAGGTGGTGCGGCCGGGGGTCACCAGCGTGGCGACGGTGGCGCCGTCGACCTGGACGTCGTAGTCGTTGACCGCGTCGTCGATCGCGATCCCGACCCCGTTGCCGCGGAAGCGGCCCTCGAAGTAGACGCCCGGCCAGCTGTACCGCATCGAGCCGCCGGCCACCTCGACCCGGCCGGCGGTGTGCGCCTTCGCCGGCACGGCCGGCGCCGGTTTCGGCACCGCCGTCGCCCCGGGCGCGGTGGCCGCGTCGGCGGCCCCCGGTAACAGCGTGGCGGTCACTGCCAGCGCGGCCAGCGCCGCTTTCACCTGTGTGCGTCGCACGGTCTCTCCTTCTGCCTGCCGGTGGAGGGGCCGCGGGCCTTCTCGTCCGGCCGGGCGCCGAGCAACCGGCGATGAACGTTTC
Source organism: Microbispora sp. H10836 (assembly GCF_012999525.1). Taxonomy (NCBI): domain Bacteria; kingdom Bacillati; phylum Actinomycetota; class Actinomycetes; order Streptosporangiales; family Streptosporangiaceae; genus Microbispora; species Microbispora sp. H10836. The sequence goes on along the minus strand of NZ_JABBWU010000013.1, from coordinate 220,117 downwards.
ATGGGCGCGAGTACGGCGGCGGCGTGCCGGGGGCGGCCGCGGCGCGGCGGCACGACCGGCCGCGGAGCCGTGGATCCTCGGCCGGGGCACGGATGACGTGGGGGTCAACGCCCGCCCTTCGCAGGTGATCCGACGAGGTCGGCGGCGAGTCCGCGAACGTTCTCGGGCCGGCGCCGAATGCAGAGTGAGCGCCCCCACCTCGATCGTCAAGACCGCACCCGTCGCCGTACCGGCCGCATCGGCGGGCCGTGACGCCGCCGCTCGCCCCCAGCGGTGTCGCGCCCGATCAGCGGAAGAGGCCGGCATGATCACGCCGATCTCGCCGGGGTCGTTTCGCCGGCGCCCGCCCCGTCAGAGATAGGGCCGCTGGGCGCGCTTGGCCGCGTCGTAGCGTTCGCGGGCGGCCCGCGCCTCGGCGAGCCCGGACACCTCGGCCACCGGCACGTCCCACCACGCCTCGGCGGCGGGTGCGGGGCCGGGGACCGTCTCGACGTGCACCACGGTCGTACGGGGGGACGCGACGGCCGTGGCGAGCGCGGCCCGCAGGGCCCGCGGGTCGGCCGCCGTCAGCACGTCGGCGCCGAGGCTGGCCGCGTTGGCGGCGAGGTCCACCGGCAGCCGCTCCCCGTCGAGCCGGCCGTCCGGGCCGCGCCCGCGGTAGGCCGTGCCGAGCCGGAGCGCGCCGACCGACTCGCTCAGCGCGCCGATGGAGGCGAAACCGTGGTTGTCCACCAGGACGATGACGAGCTTGACGCCCTCCTGCACGGCGGTGGCGATCTCCTGGGCCATCATCAGGTACGACCCGTCGCCCACGAGCACGAACACCTCGCGCTCGGGGGCCGCCAGCTTCGCCCCGAGACCCCCGGCGATCTCGTAGCCCATGCAGGAGTAGCCGTACTCGACGTGGTACTGCCCGGGGTCGGAGGCCCGCCAGAGCCGGTGCAGATCGCCCGGCATCGACCCGGCCGCGTTGACCACCACCCCGCCCGCGGCGATCTCGTTGAGCACACCCAGCACGACCGGCTGGGTGAGCTCGGTCCCGCCGTAGAACCCGTCGATCTCGGACTGCCACGCGGTGGCCAGCTCGGCCGCCCGGCCGGTCCAGCCGGGGTCCGCTCTCCACTCCACGCCGTCCAGGGCGTCCAGGGCCTCGCGGGCGTCGGCGACGAGCGTCTCGGCCGAGTGCTTGGCCGCGTCGAACGCCGTCACGTTGACATTCAGGAACCGGGCCTCGCCGAACAACGTCCGGGAGGCGGTGGTGAAGTCGGTGTACCTGGTCCCGATCCCGATGACCAGGTCGGCCTCGCGGGCCAGGGTGTCCGCGGCGCGGGTCCCGGTGTGCCCGACCGCGCCGACCGCGCGCGGGTGGTCGTACGGCAGCGCGCCCTTGCCGGCCTGGGTCTCGGCCACCGGCACGCCGTGCCGTTCGGCGAAGCGGGCCAGTTCGGCGCAGGCGCCGCTGTACTTGACCCCGCCCCCGGCGACGACCAGCGGGCGGCGCGAGGCGCGCAGCAGTCCGGCGGCCCTGGCCAGGGCGGCGGGTTCGGGGACCGGCCGGGGCACGTGCCAGACCCTGTGGGCGAACAGCTCCTCGGGCCAGTCGTAGGCCTCGGCCTGCACGTCCTGCGGCAGCGCCAGCGTCACCGCGCCGGTCTCGGCCGGGTCGGCGAGCACCCGCATCGCCTCCAGCAGCGCCGCCGGGAGCTGCTCGGGCCGGTTGACCCGGTCCCAGAAGCGGCTGACCGGCCTGAGGCAGTCGTTCACGCTGACGTCGTACGACCGGGGGTCCTCCAGCTCCTGCAGCACCGGCGAGGCGACGCGGGTGGCGAACAGGTCACCGGGCAGCAGCAGCACCGGCAGCCGGTTGATCGTGGCCAGCGCGGCCCCGGTGACCATGTTGGTCGCGCCCGGCCCGATCGAGCTGGTGCAGGCGAGCGTGGACAGCCGGCCGGACTGCCGGGCGTAACCGGCGGCGGTGTGGACCATGGCCTGCTCGTTGCGGGCCGGATAGTAGGGCAGCGGGTCGCGGGTGCCCGCGCCCTGCTCGGCCAGGGCCTGGCCGACGCCGGCGACGTTGCCGTGCCCGAAGATGCCCAGGCACCCGGCGATCAGCCGGTGCTCGGCGCCGTCGCGCTCGGTCCACTGCCGGGCGAGGAACCGCACCAGCGCCTGCGCCACCGTGAGCCTCGTCGTGTTCCTCACAGGCACCCCCCGGCCGGCCCGTGCTGCCTCAGACGTCCCTGAAGGAACCTTTCCCCGCACGGCGACCGCTCCTTCAGCCGTCCTCGGCGCGCGACACTGTTTCGATACTCACCGTTACCGATCGCATGAGTTCTGTGACGATGGGGAGAGCGTGCACGCAGACACGGAGGGAGAGTCTCATGTCCAACCGGTACGAGCACCAGCCCGCACAGCCCCCGGCGTACGGCGGGGCACCGGGAGACGGCATGCCGCCGACGGGCGGTCACGCCCCCGGGATGCGCAACGGGCTCGGCGTGGCCGCCCTGGTGCTCGGCATCGTCGGCGCCCTGACCGGACTCGTCCCGCTGCTGTTCTTCGTCGCGGGCACGCTCGGCCTGCTCGCGGTCGTGTTCGGCTTCGCCGGCCGCTCGCGCGCTCGCAAAGGCATCGCCTCCAATGGGGGCGTCGCGCTGGCCGGCGCCGTCCTCGGCCTTGCCGCGATGGGCCTGGCGACCTGGGGAACGGTCGTCTTCTTCGGCGCGGCCGACGACGCGGTGACGGCCATCGACGACGCGCTGTCGACCGACAGCCCGGTGACCAAGGCGACCAGGAGCGCCACGCCCACCCCGGTCGCGCTGGGGTCGGTGGCGCACGAACCGCCGTTCACGCTGAAGGTGCTGTCGGCGACCAGGGAGAGAACGCTCAGCGACGTCATAGAGAACTACCGGGCGCAGGGCGTGTTCGTCGTGGTGAAGGTGCAGGTGAAGAACACCGGCGAGAACCCGGCCACGTTCGACGGCATGGACTCCGGGCTGCTGGACACCGACGGCAGGCAGTACAACGTGCAGGACATGGTGACGATCGGCCAGAATGCCGATCTGTACGAAGAGATCAACCCCGGACAGCGGACCACCCGGACGCTGGTGTTCGACATACCGGCGAAGGCGACACCGCAGACGATCGGCATGTCCGGGGCGCAGGGCTCGGACGGCGTGTTCCTGTCCGTGCGGTAGGAGGGAGCCGGGGCGTGGGACCTGGGCAGGGGCTGTTCACCGAGGCCATGGGGCAGGTGGCCGCCGGCGTGGCGGTGGTGACGGTCAAGGACGACCGCGACGACCTCGGTACGACGGTCGCGACCCTGATGTCGGTGTCGCTCGACCCGCCGCTCGTGCTGGTCAGTCTCGACTCGGCCGGATACCTCGCCGAGGTGCTGCTGCGCCGGGACCGCTGGTCCGCGAGCGTGCTGGCCGACGGCCAGCAGGCGGTCGCCTCCCGGTTCGCCGCGGCCGGACGGCCGAGCGCCCGGCTCCTGCTGGCCGGGGTCGCCCACCACCGCGGCGCGCACAGCGAGGCGCTGGTCGTGGAGCGCGGGGTGGCGGCGATCGAGGCCGAGACGACGCAGGTCGTCCCGGCCGGTGATCACACGCTGTTCGTCGGGGAGGTCCTCGGCGTCGACTACGTCGACGCCTCCAAGGCCCCGCTCGTACGGCTCCGCTCCCGCTACCGCGCGATCACCTGATCGTCCAGTAGCCCGGCAGCACCAGGGGGCCGTACGCCGGGAGGCCGAGCTGCCCGGCCATCCGCGCCAGCGGTCCCCACGCCTCGAGACGCACCCGGGCGAGCGCGGCCGACCTGTCCTCGCTGGACTCCGGCGGGCGCAGCCGCTCCAGGGGATGCATGCGCGGATAGGTCCGTACGGGGGCGTCGTCGGCCAGCCCGGCCCGGCGGCGGGCCAGGGAGAGGGCGTCCTCGAGGCCGCCGAGCTCGTCGGCGAGGCCGGCCGCCTTGGCGTCGGCGCCGGTCCACACGCGGCCCCTGGCCAGCTCGTGCGCCCGGTCCGTGGTGAGGCCGCGGCCCTGTGCCACCTTCCCCACGAAGTCGTCGTAGATGCGGTCGAGCCAGGCGTTCACCCGCTCCCACTGGGTCTCGGAGAACGCGGTGGACGGCGAGAACATCCCGGCGTTGGCGCCCTCGGCGACCGACTCGGTCACCACGCCGAGCTTGCCGAGCAGCTCGCCGACGACGGGCTTGCCGCCGAACACGCCGATCGAGCCGGTCAGCGTGCCCGGCTGGGCCACGATCACGTCGGCGGCCATCGACACGAAGTAGCCGCCGGAGGCCGCCAGGTCGCCCATCGACACGATGACCGGCTTGCCCGCCTTGCGCGCCAGCACGACCTCGCGCCAGATCGCGTCCGAGGCGACGTACGACCCGCCGGGGCTGTCCACGCGGAACACGATGGCCTTGACCTTCTCGTCCCGCCGGGCCGAGCGCAGGGCGGCGCAGATGGTGTCGGAGCCCATCGAGCCCCCGCCGCCGAGCGGCGAGCGGCCGCTGCGGCCGAGGCGGATCATGCCGTTGCCGTGGACCAGGGCGACCGTGTCGGCCCCCGGGTGGGGGAGCTTGCCGGACAGCGTGTTCTTGGCGTACCGCGACACGTAGAGCAGGTGCGCGCCGTCCTCGACGGTCTCGCCGTAGACCTCGTCGCGATACTTCAGCCCGTCCACCAGCCCGGCCTCGACGGTCTCCGCCCCGATGAAGGGGCCCTGGTCGATCAGCTCGCGCACGCGCTTCGGATCGAGGCCGCGCGCGTCGGCGATGCCGGCGACCACCTGCTCGGTGATCGACTCGGCGATGCGCCCGGCCGACTCGCGGTGGGCGTCGGTCATGTGGTTCTGGGTGAACGTGTTGGCCGCGGTCTTGTACTCGTGCCGCTGGCCGAGCTGATACTCCACCCCGGCCTTGGCGAGCGCGTCGCGCAGGAACCGCTGCTCCAGCGCCACCCCGGTCAGGCCCACATCGCCGGAGGGCTGGAGGTAGACCCGCTCGAAGGCGCTGGCCAGGTAGTAGGGGACGGTGCCCGCGCCGAACTCGCCGAACGTCTCGGCGAACGCGACGGTCCGCTTGCCCGCGGCGCGCAGCTTGACCACGGCGGTGCGCAGCTCCTGCACCATGCCGAGGCCGAGGGGATTGCCGCCGATCTTGACGATCAGGGCGGTGACGCGAGGGTCCTTGCGGGCGCGGCGCAGGCCCGACAGCACGTCGGTGAGGCGCGCCTTGCGCATGGACAGCAGGGCGGAGACAGGGTCGGCGGGCGGGCCTTCCGACAGTCCCTCGGTCAGGTCCAGCTCCAACACGAGCGGCGCGGTACGGCGCTGCCGCAGCTTGCCCACCGTTTCAACGATCGTCCTCGTCGCGTCCATAAATGCCACCATAAGCGACGGTTTAGCCGGGATGGCCGGATGATGTTGCACATGCGTCGGCCCCCGCGCCACGTGCGCGGGGGCCGACGCCGGACTACCTGAGGCCGTTGGACGGCGCTACTTGAGCCGTTGGACGGTGTTACTTGAGGCCGCCGGCCATGGCGTTGATCAGCTCGCCGTTGGCGGTGTCACCGCTGAACTCCCAGAAGAAGGCCCCGCCGAGACCCTGGTTCTTGGCGTAGGTCATCTTCCCGGCGATGGTGGCGGGGGTGTCGTAGCTCCACCAGTTCGAGCCGCACTTGGCGTAAGCCGTGCCGGCGACGGTGCCGGTGGCCGGGCAGCTGTTCTTGAGGACCTTGTAGTCCTCGATGCCCGCCTCGTACGTGCCGGGCGCCGCGCCGGTGGCGGTACCGCCGGGAGCGGCCTGGGTGACGCCGGTCCAGCCGCGGCCGTAGAAGCCGATGCCCAGCAGGAGCTTGCTCGCTGGCACGCCCTTGCTCTTCAGCTTCTGGATGGCCGCGTCGGAGTAGAACCCGGCGGTGGGGATGCCGGAGTAGGAGGTGAGCGCCGAGTGCGGGGCCGTCGGGCCCTGCGCGGCCCAGGCGCCGAAGTAGTCGTAGGTCATCACGTTGTACCAGTCGAGGTACTGCGCCGCGCCGCCGTAGTCGGCGGCGTCGATCTTGCCGCCGCTAGTGCCGTCCGCGGTGATCGCGGCGGTGACGAGGTAGCTGGAGCCGAACTTGGCCCGCAGGGCCGCCATCAGGTTCTTGAACGCCGCCGCACCGCTGGAGTCACAGCTCAGGCCGCAGGCGTTCGGGTACTCCCAGTCGATGTCGATGCCGTCGAACACGTCGGCCCAGCGCGGGTCCTTCAGCAGGTTGTAGCAGGAGTTGGCGAAGGCGGTGGGGTTGGCGGCCGCCTGGCCGAACCCGCCGGACCAGGTCCAGCCGCCGAAGGAGTAGAGCACCTTGATGTGCGGATACTGCGCCTTCAGCTTCCGCAGCTGGTTGAACGCGCCGCGCAGCGCGTTGGGGTTGTCCCAGGTGTCGGCCTTGCCGTCCACGCTGTTGGCCGCCGTGTAGGCCATGTCGTAGTCGGCGTAGGAGTCGCCGATCGCGCACTGGCCGTTGGTGACGTTGCCGAAGGCGTAGTTGATGTGGGTGAGCTTGGCGGCCGAGCCGCTGGTCACGATGTTCTTCACGAAGTACTGGCGGCCGTACACACCCCAGTCGGCGAAGTAGCCGAGCACCTTCTTGCCGCCTGGCGGCGGGGGCGTCGGGCTCTTGGTCGGCGACGCGGAGGGCGACGCGGAGGGCGACGCGGAGGGCGAGGCCGAGGGCGATGTGGACGGCGACGCGGACGGCGACGTGCTCGGGCTGGCCGAGGGGGAGCTGCCCGACAGGAGCCTCCACAGGGCCGGGACGTTCGGCGGCTCCCAGCCGGTCAGGGACGTGTGCGCCTGGATGGCCTCGTAGTCCTTGCCGGAGTACGTGACCCGGGCGCCGACGGCGTACCAGGTGTTGGGGGCCCAGGCCGTGTACGCGAGGACGGCCGACTGGCTGTGGGGGACGGCGGCGGGGGCCGCGGCGGAGGCGGTCCCGATCGCGAGCGGCGCGAGGAGCGCGGCACCGGCGATCACGGACCCGAGGAGGATTTTGCGCAACGGAGCTCCTGCTCTTGGGGGGTAAAGGACAGGAAAGTTTCCTATTAATTTGCGAGCGTAAGCATTCCTCGCCGGATGGTCAACGCCCTGTCGGGCCCCTAAACGTCGCTTAAGCCTTCGCTAAGGTCACCGGCCGTGCGCCGGGCCCCGGTGCGGAGGCGCGGTGTGGAGGCGCGGTGTGGAGGCGCGGTGTGGAGGCGCGGTGCGGAGGCGACACAGGAGTCTCCGTCCGGGCCGGTTCCCGCCGGCCCGGCTTCCGTACGATGAAGCCGTGCCCGGCCTCATCCGCTCCATATGGTGCGAGCCCCGTCCCCCCGATCCGCCCCGGCGCGTGTGGCGGGACTGGGTGCTCGTCGGGGTGCTCGCGCCCCTCGCGGTGCTCGAAGGGGTGCTGCGGCCGGACCTTCCGATGCGGCCGTTCGCGGTGGTCGTCACCGTCGGGCTGCTGCCCACGCTGCTGTGGCGCCGGACCAGGCCGCTGGCGATGCTGGCGATCTGCTTCGCCGTCACGAGCCTGGTCCCGATCCTCGTGGCCGGCGCGACGCTCGACGTGTACACGCTGGGATACATGCTGATCCTGCCGTACGCGTTGTTCCGGTGGGGGTCGGGCCGCGAGATCGTGACGGGCCTGGGAATCCTGCTCACCGCCGTCGGTCTCTCCGTGCTCGTCGACCACGCCGCTCCCGCCGACGCGGTCGGGCCGTTCGCCGTCACGCTCGCGACCACCAGCCTGGGCGGCGCGTTCCGGTACCGCGCCGGGGTGAGGGCGCGCGAGCTGGACCAGGTCAAGCTGCTGATGCGCGAGCAGCTCGCCCGCGACCTGCACGACACGGTCGCGCACCACGTCTCCGCGATGGCCATCCGCGCGCAGGCGGGGCTCGCCACGTCGGCGTCGCGCCCGGACGCCGCGGCCGAGGCCCTCCGCGTGATCGAGGCCGAGGCGGCGCGGGCCCTGGACGAGATGCGTGCCATCGTCCGCGTCCTGCGCCGGGACCGGCCGGCGGAGCTGACACCCGGGCGGCGCATCACCGACATCGAACTCCTCGCGAGCCGGGGCGGCTCCCACCATCCGGCGGTCGAGGTGGAGATCTCCGGCGACCTGGACGGCCTGCCCCCGTCGGTCGAGTCCGCGGTCTACCGCATCGCCCAGGAGTCGGTGACCAACGCCCTGCGGCACGCGCGGCACGCCACCCGGGTCGAGGTGCGCGTCGCCGCCGAGGACGCGGCGGTCCGCCTGTGCGTACGCGACGACGGCGACGGCCCCGCGCGTCCGGCCGAGCCGCCGGGATACGGGATCGTCGGCATGAGCGAGCGCGCGAACCTGCTGGGCGGCACGTGCGTGGCCGGCCCGGACCGCGATCGGGGGTGGACCGTGACCGCGGTGCTCCCCCGGGACGGGGCCGCGACATGAGTGTTCGGGTGCTGATCGCCGACGACCAGGAGATCGTGCGCACCGGGCTCGCGATGATCCTCGACGCCCAGCCGGACATCGAGGTCGTCGCCACGGCCCCCGACGGGCGGCGCGCCGTCGAGCTCGCCCGGCGCCTGCGTCCCGACGTGTGCCTGTTCGACATCCGCATGCCCGGCGTCGACGGGATCGAGGCGACCAGGTCCCTCGCCGGACCGGACGTCGCCGACCCCCTCGCCGTCGTCGTCATCACCACGTTCGACCTCGACGAGTACGTCTACGCCGCCCTGAAGGCCGGGGCCCGGGGCTTCCTGCTGAAGAACGCCGGCGCCGAGATGCTCTCCCAGGCCGTCCACGCCGCCGCCGACGGGGACGCGCTCATCGCCCCGAGCGTCACCGCCCGGCTGCTCGGGACCTTCGCCCGCACCGGTCCCGCCTCGTCGCTCCCGCAGCCCGTCGAGGCGCTCACCTACCGGGAGGAGGAGATCCTCGCCGCCGTGGCGCGCGGCCGGACCAACAGCGAGATCTCCGCCGAGCTGCACATCTCGCTCAGCACGGTCAAGACCCACGTCGCCAGCCTGATGGCCAAGCTCGGCGCCCGCAACCGTGTGGAGATCGCCATCTGGGCCCATCAGACCGGCCGCGTCAGGAGCTGACCGGGGTCCCGCGGCGCTCAGCGCCGGGTCGCCCAGCCCGGCGCCCAGGTTCCGGCCGCGTCGAGGTCGACAGCCGCGGCGAGGTGGGTGCGGAGGGTGGCCAGCGCGGGGTGGGCGTTGTCGCGGTGCCACAGGAGCGAGTGCGGGTAGACGGGCGTGGGATCGGTCACCGGGATGCGGCGCAGGCCGTGGCCGGCGGGCCAGACGAGGCGGGTGTGCCCGCCCATGAAGGTGGCCAGGGCAGGGGTGTCGGCGACGGTGTCGAGGAGCGCGTCGGAGCCGAAGTTGGGACCGGTCGCCTCGATGGTGAGGCCGAACTCGGCGACGAGGTCGGCGTAGTAGGCGGCCCATTCGGTGCCGGGCACGATGCCGGGCATCCAGATCCGGTGCCCGGCGAGCTGAGCGACGGTCACCGACCGGGCGCCCGCCAGCGCGTGGGCGGGACCGGTGAGGAGCTGGAGCGGCTCGTCGAGCACCCGGACGGACTCGATGTCCTCGGGCAGCGGCCGGCCGGGCATGGCGACGGCGCGGAAGGACGCGTCGATCGCGCCGGATCGGATGGCGGCGACGGCCCGCTCGATGTCGAGCAGCATCACCACGTCGAGCTCGATCTCGGGGTGCGTGCGGTGGAAGCCGCGCATCAGGCCCGAACCCGCGCCGCGCGAGCTGAGTACGTCGACGCGCAGCGGACGACTGCCCGCGCGCACGGACGCGACGGCCCGGTCGGCGGCGCGCAGCAGCTCCCGGGCGTGGGGCAGGAACGCCTGCCCGTCGATGGTGAGCTCGGCGCCGCGCGGCGTGCGGGTGAACAGCCGCACGCCGAGGTCGCGCTCCAGCGCGGCGATGCGCTTGGAGACGGCCTGCTGCGTGATCGCCAGCTCGGCGGCGGCCTCCTGGAACCGCCCCGCGTCGGTGGCGGCGACGAAGGTCCGGACGGTGTCGAGATCCATGCGGACACCCTATGGATACAACCGTTGGTTGTGGCCGAGTGGCCTTTCGGTTGTTTGATCTCGGGTCATGATGCTCGCTTTGATGTTCCGATCGCGGATCGGTTGTGCGGGCGGGTGGCGAGGAGCGTCGAACATGCGGGACGGGCACCGGTTGGGGCGGCGGTTCGGGTGGCTCTGGGCGGCGTACGGAACCAGCGCGCTCGGCACCTGGCTCGCCTTCGGCGCGTTCCCGCTGATCGCGGTCCAGGTGCTGCACGCCGGGCCGGCGGCGGTCGCGGCGTTGTCCTCGGTGGGGGCGGCGGTGGGCGCGGCCGTGGCGGTGCCGCTCGGCCCGTGGGTGGAGTTCCGCCGCAAGCGGCCGGTGCTGATCGGGACGGACCTGGTGCGGTGCGCGGCGCTGCTGACGATCCCCGCCGCGTTCGCGCTCGGCGTGCTCTCCTTCGTCCAGCTCCTGCTGGTCTCCGTGGTCGTCGCGGCGGCCGACATCACCTTCCGCGCCGCCTCCGGCGCGTACCTGAAGACGCTGGTGCCGGCCGAGCACCTGCTCGTCGCCAACGCCCGGTTCGAGTCCACGTCGTGGACGACCACGATCATCGGACCGCCGCTGGGCGGCGCCGCGATCGGGCTCCTCGGCCCGGTGGCGACGGTGGTGGCCGACGCGGTCAGCTACCTGCTCTCGGCCCTGGGCATCCGCGCGACGGGCGGCGGGGAGCCGCGCCCCGAGCGCCGGGAGGCCGCGCGCATGCGGGCCGGGGACCTGCTGGACGGCTGGCGGTACATCCTCGCCGACGCGACGCTGCGTCCGCTGTTCTTCAACACCGCCGTGTTCAACGGCCTGGTGATGGCCGCCGACGCACTGCTGGCCGTCCTGATGCTCGGCCGGCTCGGGTTCGAGCCGTGGCAGTACGGCCTCGCCTTCGCCGCGCCCTCCGTCGGCGGGCTGCTCGGTTCACGGCTGGCCCGGCCGCTCGTCACCAGGTTCGGGCAGCACCAGGTCCTGGTCGTGTCCGGGGCGCTGCGCGCGCTCTGGCTCGTCGGCCTGGCCTTCGTGGGGCCGGGCACCGGAGGGCTGCTGCTGGTGATGGGCGTCGAGCTCGGGCTCATCTTCTGCTGCGGGGTCTTCAACCCTGTCTGCGCCACCTACCGCCTCGAGCGCACCGCGACCGGCCGGATCGCCCGCACGCTGTCCGCCTGGACGGTGACGACGAAGGCCTCGACCGCGCTGCTGACGGCCGTCTGGGGCGTGCTGGGCGGCCTGCTCGGCCCGCGCACGGCCATCGGCCTGGCCGGCGTGCTCCTGGTGGCGACCCCGCTGCTGCTCCCCCGGCGTGCCGCGGCGCCGCTCGCCGAGCCGGAGCCCGCACCGAGCCGCGCCTGAAGGGCCGCCGGTGCCGCCTACCTCGTCCCTCTGCGGATCGCCCATTCGGCGACGGCGAGGTTGATCGCCCACCCGGTGCCCATCAGCAGCGCCCGGGGGAGCGGGCCGGGCTCGCCGGCCAGCGCCATCCAGGGCCCGACGGTCAGCAACTGGGTGCCCGCGCCCATGCCGATCGCGTAGCCCCGGGTCATCCAGGCGCGATGACGGGTGACGTCCCGCCGCCGGATCGCGGCGAAGCCGAGAACGAGGGACACGATCATCAAGGTGCCGAACGCCAGTCGCAGGCCCACGAGGAGGGCGCTGTCGTTCTGCAGTGCGGGATAGAACAGCGTCATCCACAGCCCCGAGAACGCGCTGACGAGCCCGGACGGAACCACGAGCCGCCCGGCGGCGCGGTGCCAGGCGGGCCTGCGGCGGCGTAACCCGGGGGCGAACTGGAGAGCCCCCACGAGGCTGAAGACGGTGACGGTGATGATGTGCGCGACAACGGGCGCGGGCGTCGCGAAATACCGGGCGCTGTCCTGCGTGATCGGCCCGCCGCCGGTCAGTTGCCCCAGCCGGGCGGCGCCGGCGATCACGGGGACGGCGCTGAGCGCGATCAGCGCGGCGGGCACGAGCCATCCCGTCCTGCGGGTCCTGCCCGTCGAGCCGCTCCGCGCGGGTGTGGGCCGTTCCGTCGATATTCCTTCGGTCATGACCCCGATGATGATTCGCGAGGCCGGTGCGGCTCATCGGCGGAAGGGCCGGATTCGCACCGCCCGATCGGCTGCCGATCGGGCGTACTTTCGGCCGATACGTTCTGCGCGCGGCGCTTCCTACGCTGAATCTCCCCACCGCCGAAGCGACGAGGAGAATGCGATGAAGGCCTTCGTCATACGCTCGTACGGCCCGCCCGACGTCCTGGAGCTCACCGACGTCGGCACGCCCGTGCCCGGTCCCGGCGAGGTGCTGGTCCGGGTGCGCGCCACCTCCGTCCAGCCGTACGACTGGCACCACATGAGAGGCGAGCCGTACGTCGCGCGCCTGATGGGCGGCACGCTCGGCCCGCGCCGGCCGCGGATCGGCATCCTGGGCGCCGACGTGGCCGGACAGGTGGAAGCGATCGGCGCCGGAGTCACCGCCTTCCGCCCCGGCGACGAGGTGTTCGCCCTGCTCACGCAGGGCGGCTTCGCCGAGTACGTGTGCGTGCCGGAGAGCGCACTGGCCAGGAAACCGGAGAACCTGTCGTTCGAGCAGGCGGCCGCGGTGCCGATGGCGGCTGTCACCGCACTGATCGCGCTCGACCAGGGACGGGTCCAGGCGGGGCACGAGGTGCTCGTGAACGGGGCCTCGGGCGGCGTGGGGACCTTCGCCGTGCAGCTCGCCAAGGCCTTCGGCGCCGAGGTCACCGGCGTGTGCAGCGGCCGGAACGCGGACCTGGTGCGGTCGCTCGGCGCGGACGAGGTCGTCGACTACACCAAGGAGGACTTCACCCGGCGCGGGCGGCGCCACGACCTGCTGCTCGACATCGCGGGCACCCGCGGGCTACGGGCCTGCACGCGGGCGCTGAAGCCCCGGGGGACGCACCTCGTCGTCGGCGGGCCGGCCGGACGGTGGCTGCAACCCGTCGGCCACATCGCCGCGACGCTCGCGGTGTCGCCGTTCGTGTCCCAGCGCGTGGTCGTGACCCAGACGGCCTACGGCGAGAAGGCGCGGGGCGACCTGATGCGGCTGACCGACCTCATCGAGGACGGCAAGGTCACCCCGGTGATCGACCGCGGCTACCCGTTCGACGAGATCCCGGCGGCCGTCGGGTACGTGGAACAGGGGCACGCCCGCGGAAAGGTCGTCATCACGCTCTGACCGGCCTCTCCGGGGCCCGCCTCCTCCGTCCCGGCGGCGTCAGAGCTCGGCGACCAGGGGGCCGTCCGGCTCCGGCGCCGGCTTCCCGGCCGCCTCCTCCAGTTGGGCGCGCTCGTCCATCTCCGGGCTCACGGGCGTGGGGCTCTCCACCGGCCGCAGCCACACGACGCCGAGCGGCGGCACGCGCAGCCGGGCCGAGCAGGGCAGCCCGTGCCGTGGCACCTCGACCGACTCGACCGCGCCCATGTTGCCGACGCCGCTGCCGGCGTACTCGTACGCGTCGGTGTTGAGGATCTCCTCCCACCGGCCGGGGGTCGGCAGGCCGAGGTGGTAGTCCTCGTGCGGGGCGCCGGAGAAGTTGGCGACGCAGGCGAGCACCGAGCCGTCCGCGCCGTACCGCAGGAACGACAGCACGTTGCCCGAGGCGTCGTCGGCGTCGATCCAGCGGAAACCCTCGTGGGTGCTGTCGCGGGAGTACAGCGCCGGCGACTCGCGGTAGACGCGGTTGAGGTCCCGCACCAGGCGGCGTACGCCCTGGTGGAAGTCGAAGTCGAGCACCCACCAGTCGAGGCCGCCCGCCTCCGACCACTCGGCCCCCTGGCCGAACTCGCCGCCCATGAACAGCAGCTGCTTGCCGGGGTGGGCCCACATGAAGCCGTACAACGCCCGCAGGTTGGCGAAGCGCTGCCACTCGTCGCCGGGCATCTTGCCCAGCAGCGACCCCTTCAGGTGGACGACCTCGTCGTGCGAGAGCGGCAGCACGAAGTTCTCCGAGAAGGCGTACATCAGGGAGAACGTCATCTGGTGGTGGTGATACTGCCGGTAGACCGGCTCGCGGGACATGTAGCTGAGCGTGTCGTGCATCCAGCCCATGTTCCACTTGAAGCCGAAGCCGAGCCCGCCGAGGTACGCCGGCCGCGAGACGCCGGGCCACGCGGTCGACTCCTCCGCGATCGTCACGATCCCCGGCTCCTCGCGGTAGACGACGGCGTTCATCTCCTTGAGGAACTCGATCGCGTCGAGGTTCTCCCTGCCGCCGTACTCGTTGGGCGTCCACTCGCCCTCGCGGCGGGAGTAGTCGAGGTAGAGCATCGAGGCCACCGCGTCCACCCGCAGGCCGTCGACGTGGAACTCCTTGAGCCAGTAGAGCGCGTTGGCGACCAGGAAGTTGCGCACCTCGTTGCGGCCGAAGTCGAAGACGTACGTGCCCCAGTCGGGGTGGGTGCCGCGGGCGGGGTCGGCGTGCTCGTAGAGCGGCGTGCCGTCGAAGCGGGCCAGCGCCCACTCGTCCATCGGGAAGTGCGCGGGAACCCAGTCCACGATCACGCCGATGCCGGCCCGGTGGAGCTCGTCCACCAGGTGGCGGAAGTCGTCGGGGGAGCCGAACCGCGACGTCGGGGCGTAGTAGGACGTCACCTGGTAGCCCCACGAGCCGCCGAACGGATGCTCGGCGACCGGCAGGAACTCCACGTGCGTGAATCCCATGTCCTCGACGTACTCGACCAGCTCCCTGGCCATGTCGCGGTAGGACAGGCCGGGCCGCCACGAGCCGAGGTGCACCTCGTAGGTGCTCATCGGCTCAACGAGGGCGTCACGTGTCGCCCGGCCGGTCATCCACTCCTGGTCGCGCCACTCGTACGCGGACCTCTCGACGATGCTGGCGGTCGCCGGGGGGATCTCGGTGCGGCGGGCCATCGGGTCGGCCTTCTCCCGCCAGATGCCGTCGAGGCCGAGGATCTGGAACTTGTACCGCGTGCCCTCGCCGATCTCCGGGAGGAACAGCTCCCACACCCCCGTCCGGCCGAGGGAGCGCATCGGGTGGGCGGCGCCGTTCCAGTGGTTGAAGTCGCCGATCACCCGCACGCCCTGCGCGTTCGGCGCCCACACGGAGAAGGCCGTGCCGTCCACGTCCTCGTGGCGCATCACCCGCGCCCCGAGCACCTCCCACAGCCGTTCGTGCCGTCCCTCGCCGATCAGGTGCAGGTCGAGCTCGCCCAGCGTCGGCCAGTGCCGGTACGGATCGTCCGTCTCGTACGGCGGGGCGTCGGGATAGGTGATGCGCAGGCGGTAGTCGGGAATCTTGTCGAGGCCGGGCAGCGTCACCTCGAAGACCCCGAAGGAGACGTGGCCCATCTCGTGCGCCGAGCCGTCGGCCAGCACCTCGACCTTCTCCGCGAAGGGGCGCAGGGCCCTGATCGTGACGCCGTCGGGCCCGGGATGGGCCCCCAATATCGAGTGGGGGTCGTGGTGTGCGCCCCCCGCCAGCCGGTCCAAATCCATGTCGCCAACCTGCCCTAGATGTTTCCCTCCGAACACCCTGATCTTGTCAGCGGAACGCCGCGATTGGGATGGGCAGCCACGAGGGGCGGTTCCGCGACTCGTAGACGACCTCGTACACCGCCTTGCTCAGCTCCAGGGCGCGCAGCAGCACGGCGTCGTCGCCGCGGATGCGGCCGCCGCCCTCGGAGTAGCCCGCCAGGAACGCGGCGCGGTTGCGCTCCGACCACTCCCGGGCCCGGCTCTCCAGTCCGTCGGCGTTCGGATGCCCGGCCAGCAGGTGCCGTGCGGCGTAGTCGAACGAGCGGAGCATGCCCGCCACGTCCCGCAGCGGCGAGTCGAGCGCCCGCCGCTCGGCCAGCGGCTGGCCCGGCTCGCCCTCGAAGTCGAGCACCACCCAGTCGGTCATGGTCCGCATGACCTGCCCGAGGTGGTAGTCGCCGTGCACGCGCTGCACCGGGATCTCGTGGCCGAGGTCGGACAGCCGGTCGAACGCCTCGGCGGCCACCGCGGCGTGCTCGCCGAGCCGCGGGACCTCGGCGATCGCCTTGTCCAGGCGGCGGCGGAACCGCTCGGTCATCCGCTTGATCTCGGGCGGCTCGATCGTCCCCGTGGGGAAGGCCCGCGCGAGTTCGCGGTGCACCTGCGCGGTGGCCAGCCCGAGACGCTGCGCCTCGGCGGCGAAGTCGCCTCCGGCGTCCTCCGCCGGCATGCCCTCCGGGCACGCGTAGAGGTCGCGCACGCTGGTCAGGGCCATCGACCAGCCCTCGTTGGCGTTCTGCAGATACTCCTGCATGATCGCCAGAGTGGTCGGCTCGCCCTGGAGCTCGGTCTCGATCCAGCCGTACGGCTTGGCCACGTGGGCCGAGCCTGCCTCGGCGAGTGCCGTGATGATCTCCAGCTCGGGGTTGACCCCCGGGTTGAGCTGGCGGAACAGCTTGAATATGTACTTGTCGCCGTACACCAGTGAGGTGTTCGACTGCTCGGCGGTCAGCACGAGGCTGCGGAGCGAGGTGTCGATCTCCGCTCCGTGGGTGCGGTGGAAGCCGAGGCCGTCGAAGCGGCGGTCCCCGGCCATCCCCTCCAGCAGGTGCCCCGTCAGGGCGGAGTCGTGCAGCGCGTCGTAGACGCCGACCTCGCGGCCGTCGCGGTGGCAGGTGCCGATCCGCACGTGGTCGAGCCGGTCGGGCAGGTGCTCGCGCAGCCCGACCGGGATCTGGTAGCGCGTGCGGCGCTCCCCCTGCCGCACACACACGATCAGATGCAGCAGCGCCGGATCACCGGCGGCGACCTCGATCTCGGATTCGATGGACAGTTCGTCGATGGCGCGCCCCTTGCCGGCGAACCACCGTTGTCCGGTGATCCAGCCGGCCAGGAGTCCCTGAAGTGAAGTCGTCACTCCTCCTTCGTGCCGGCCGTCCTGTGCGTGACGGGCAGTGTGAACCAGTAGAACCCATGCCCAGGGAGCGTCAAAAGATACGGAAGCTCGCCGATCGGGGGAAACGGAACTCCGCCCATGCACTCGACCGGCGTGGATCCCTCGAACCTGCGCAGGTCGAGCTCGACCGGCTGGGGGAAGCGCGACAGGTTGTTGACGCACAGCACGCGGTCGTCGCCCAGCTCACGGACGAACGCGAGCACGCTCGGGTTGGACGAGTTCAGCTCGGTGAACTCGCCGAGGCCGAACACCGGGTGACGCTTGCGGATCTCGATCATCCGCTTGGTGAAGTGGAGCAGTGAGCTGGCGCTCTTCTGCTGCGCCTCGACGTTGATCGCCTGGTACCCGTAGATCGGGTCCATGATCACGGGCAGGTAGAGCCGGCCGGGGTCGCAGTTCGAGAAGCCCGCGTTGCGGTCCGGCGTCCACTGCATCGGCGTGCGGACGCCGTCCCGGTCGCCGAGCCAGATGTTGTCGCCCATGCCGATCTCGTCGCCGTAGTAGAGCACGGGCGAGCCGGGCAGGCTGAGCAGCAGCGCGGTGAACAGCTCGATCTGGTTGCGGTCGTTGTCCAGCAGCGGCGCCAGCCGGCGCCGGATGCCGACGTTCGCCCGCATCCGGGGGTCCTTGGCGTACTCGGAGTACATGTAGTCGCGCTCTTCGTCGGTGACCATCTCGAGCGTGAGCTCGTCGTGGTTGCGCAGGAAGATGCCCCACTGGCAGTTCTCGGGGATCTTCGGCGTCTGGGCCATGATCTCCGAGATCGGGTAGCGCGACTCCCGCCGCACCGCCATGAAGATGCGCGGCATCAGCGGGAAGTGGAAGGCCATGTGGCACTCGTCGCCGCCGGTGACCGGATCGCCGAAGTACTCCACCACGTCGGCCGGCCACTGGTTGGCCTCGGCCAGCAGCACCCGGTCGGGGTAGATGCGGTCCACCTCGGCCCGCACCCGCTTCAGGTACGCGTGGGTCGCCGGCAGGTTCTCGCAGTTGGTGTCCTCCTGCTCGAACAGGTACGGGATCGCGTCGAGCCGGAAGCCGTCGATGCCGAGGTCGAGCCAGAAGCGGATGACCTCCATCATCGCGTCCTGCACCGCCGGGTTCTCGAAGTTGAGGTCCGGCTGGTGGTGGAAGAACCGGTGCCAGTAGTACTGCCCCCGGACGGGGTCGAAGGTCCAGTTGGACGCCTCGGTGTCGATGAAGATGATCCGCGCGTCCTTGTAGCTCTCGTCCGTGTCGCTCCAGACGTAGAAGTCGCCGTACGGGCCGTCGGGGTCGTGGCGGGACGCCTGGAACCACGGGTGCTGGTCGCTGGTGTGGTTCATGACCAGGTCGGCGATGACGCGGATGCCGCGCTTGTGCGCCTCGTCGACCAGCTTGATGAAGTCTCCCAGGTCACCGAAGTCCGGGAGGATCTTCATGTAGTCCGAGATGTCGTACCCGCCGTCCTTGAGGGGGGACTCGTACAGCGGGAGCAGCCAGAGGCAGTCGATGCCGAGCCACTGGAGGTAGTCCAGCTTCTCGATGAGGCCGCGGATGTCGCCGGTGCCGTCGCCGTTCGAGTCGGCGAAGCCCCGGATCAGCACCTCGTAGAAGACAGCCCGTTTGTACCAGCGCTGATCCCGGGGTTCCTCCTCGTTGAAGGTGTTCGGGATGGGCTGTGTGTGACTGGGCTGAGGTGTCGTCGAGCTCACCTGTTGACTCCCCGGATGTGCAGAGCTGCGCTCACGGACGGTGCGCTGACCCGTGGCGGAGCGTGAGGATGTGTGCGGGATGGACGTGCGGATCGAGGCGCACGTAGTTCGCCTGCCCCCAGCGGTACGACTCGCCCGACAGTTGGTCGTCGACGACGAACTCGGCATGCCAGTCGAGACCGAGGGCCGGCATGTCGAGCCGGACCGTCGCCTCGTGTGTGTTGTGTGGATCCAGATTGACGACGGCCAGCACGACATCGCCTAGTCCGTGCCGTCGTGTGGCCGTGTCGTAGGCGCCGGGCAGCCGCTTGGAGAAGCAGATCACGTTCGGCTGGTCGACGTTGTGAAACCGTAGGTTACGCAATTCCTGGAGCGCCGGGTGTGCTCTTCTCAACAAATTGAGCTGGGTAATGAACGGGGCAAGGCTGCGGCCCTCACGCTCCGCTTCCGCCCAGTCACGCGGCCTGTACTGGTACTTCTCGCTGTCGAGGTACTCCTCGCTGCCGGGACGCACCGGGACGTTCTCGGCCAGCTCATACCCGGAGTACACACCCCATGTAGGAGCCATCAACGCGGCCAGAACGGCCCGGATCTTGAACGCCGGGACGCCTCCGTGCTGGAGGTACTCGTGCAGGATGTCGGGCGTGTTGACGAACAGGTTCGGCCGCAGGTAGTGCGAGGTCTCGTGGGCCAGCTCCCGCAGGTAGTCCTCGACCTCCGGCTTGGAGTTGCGCCAGGTGAAGTAGGTGTACGACTGGTGGTAGCCGATCTTGGCCAGCGTCCGCAGCATCGGGGGCCGGGTGAACGCCTCGGCGAGGAACAGCACGTCGGGGTCGGTCGAGTTGATGTCCGACAGCAGCCGCTCCCAGAACCGGACCGGCTTGGTGTGCGGGTTGTCCACCCGGAAGATCCGTACCCCGTGGTCCATCCAGTGGCGGACCACCCGCTTGATCTCCGCGTAGATCCCCTCGGGGTCCTTGTCGAAGTTCAGGGGATAGATGTCCTGGTACTTCTTCGGCGGGTTCTCGGCGTACGCGATCGAGCCGTCGGCCCGGATGTTGAACCACTCCGGGTGCTCCTTGACCCAGGGATGGTCGGGGGAGCACTGGAGCGCGAGGTCGAGGGCGACCTCCATGCCCAGCTCGCGGGACTTCGCGACGAACGCGTCGAAGTCCTCGAGCGTGCCCAGGTCGGGGTGGATCGCGTCGTGTCCGCCCTCCTGCGCGCCGATGGCCCAGGGCGACCCGGGGTCGTACTGGTCGGGGGTCAGGGTGTTGTTGCGGCCCTTGCGGAACTGCGTCCCGATCGGGTGGATCGGCGGCAGGTAGACCACGTCGAAGCCCATCTGGGCGATCGCCGGGAGTCGCTTGGCCGCCGTCCTGAACGTCCCCGACTTGGGCGCGACGCCCTCCTGCCCGACCACGGCCCCCTCGGAGCGGGGGAAGAACTCGTACCACGAGCCGAACAGCGCCCGCCGCCGGTCCACCCTGACGCGGTTGCGGCCGGAGCGGGTGAGCAGGTCGCGCAGCGGGTGCGCGGCGATCAACGCGGCCGTCTCGGGCAGCTGGGTCACCGCGAAGCGCGCCCTGGGGTCCACCGCCTCGTCCCGCAGGCGGGCCGCGAGGGCCAGCAGCGCGGCGCGGTGCCCGCAGGTGCCGCCCGCCTCCGCCGCCGCGCAGTCCGCCGCCCGCACGCCCTTGGCCGCCCGCTCGAACAGCCGGGCGCCCTCCTCGCACATGAGGTCGGCGTCGAGGTTGCGGGGGATCTTGATGCCCGCGTCGTGCATCCAGGTGGCGATCGGGTCGCCCCAGGCCTCGACCCGGAACTGCCACAGGCCCTCGGCGGGGAGCGTCACCTCCACGCTCCACCGGTCGGTGCCCGGCGCGATCTCGCGCATGGGCGTCATCCGGCCCGGCGTGCCGCTCGGGTCGATCAGCACGACGCCGGCGGCGACCGCGTCGTGTCCCTCGCGGAACACGGTCGCGCTGATCTCGAAGGTCTCTCCCGCGGCGGCCTTGGCGGGCCACTGGCCGCAGTCGACGACGGGCTGGATGTCCTGGATGGGAATGCGTCCGATCATCGTCACTTCGTATCCGGGGGCGGCACACCGGGTGCCACCGGGGCTTGCGGGGCAGGAACTACTTGTGGTCAGGCGGGCAGCACGGAGGGCGGGGACCCGCTGGCCGCGGTCCTCTCCTCGTTCATACAGGGGTTGCCCTAATAGTCCACTCTTACCCCTGCCGAACGAAAGACCGCTCGCCGTGTTTGGGACGGTCTCCCGGGGAGATCGATCATTGCGTGCCGCTGGAGATCGTCCGGCGTGCACATCACCAGGTCAAAGGTACTTTGGTGAGGTTTGAACCGGTTTGATGGGGGTGAGAGCGTTCGAGAACTGGCATCGCAGTACGACAAGTTTGATTCGGTCGCGCGTCGTGGCGCTGAGTAACTAGGGTCTGGCCCCGTGAGAGCTATCCGCAGGTTCACTGTCCGAACCGTCCTTCCCTCACAGCTCGCACCTCTGGGCGAGTTGGTCCAAAATCTCCGATGGTCGTGGCACCCCGAGACCATGGACCTGTTCGCCGAGGTGGATCCCGAGGTCTGGGAGCGTGTCGACCACGACCCCGTCGCGCTGCTCGGCGCGGTCGAGGCCGGCAGGCTGCGCGAGCTCGCCCAGGACCGGCGATTCCTGCGCCGCCTGGCCGACGCCGCCGACGACCTGCGTGAGTACATGACCGCCCCCCGGTGGTACCAGTCGCTGGAGGGCGCGCCGAAGGCGATCGGCTACTTCTCGCCCGAGTACGGCATCTCCGCCGCCCTGCCGCAGTACTCCGGCGGCCTCGGCATCCTCGCCGGCGACCACCTCAAGGCCGCCAGCGACCTCGGTGTGCCGATCCTCGGCGTCGGCCTGCTCTACCGGCACGGCTACTTCACCCAGTCGCTGTCCGCCGAGGGCTGGCAGCTGGAGCACTACCCGTCCCTCGACCCGGGCGGCCTGCCGCTCACGCTGCTCAAGGAGCAGGACGGCGCTCCGGCCCGCATCAAGATCGGCCTGCCGGAGGGGCGCGTCCTGCACGCCCAGATCTGGGTGGCCCAGGTCGGCCGGGTGCCGCTGCTCCTGCTCGACTCCGACGTCGCCGAGAACGACGCGGTCGCCAGGGACGTGACCGACCGCCTGTACGGCGGGGGCGGCGACCACCGGCTGATGCAGGAGCTGCTGCTCGGCGTCGGCGGTGTGCGGGCCATCCGGGCCTACTGCCGGATCACCGGCCACCCGGAGCCCGAGGTGTTCCACACCAACGAGGGCCACGCGGGCTTCCTGGGCCTCGAGCGCATCCGCGAGCTCACCGAGGCCCGCCTGTCGTTCGAGGAGGCCCTGGAGGCCGTACGCGCCGGGACGGTGTTCACCACGCACACGCCGGTCCCCGCGGGCATCGACCGGTTCCCCGCCGAGATGATCGCCCGGCAGTTCGGCGGCTCGAACGCCTGGCCGACGGTGTCGGTCGACCGCATCCTGGAGCTCGGCGCGGAACCCGAGGGCCCCGACGCCGACCCGTCGGTGTTCAACATGGCGGTCATGGGCATGCGGCTGGCCCAGCGGGTCAACGGCGTGTCCGAGCTGCACGGCCAGGTCAGCCGGGAGATGTTCCAGGGCCTGTGGCCGGGCTTCGACGTGGACGAGGTGCCGATCGGCTCGATCACCAACGGCGTCCACGCCCCGTCATGGGTCGGCCGGGAGATGATGGAGCTCGCCGGCAAGGAGCTGCCCTCGCTGATCGACAAGGCGCAGGGCTGGGAGGGCGTGCACAAGCTCTCCGAGGCCGATATCTGGGGCATCAGGGGCACGCTGCGGGCCCGCCTGGTCGAGGAGGCGCGCCGGCGGCTGCGCAAGTCGTGGCGGCAGCGCGGCGCCAGCGAGGCCGAGCTCGGCTGGGTGGACGAGGCGCTCGACCCGGACGTGCTGACGATCGGCTTCGCCCGGCGAGTGCCCTCCTACAAGCGGCTGACCCTCATGCTCAGCCAGCCCGACCGGCTCCGCAGGCTGCTGCTGGATCCGGACAAGCCGGTGCAGATCGTCATCGCTGGCAAGGCGCACCCGGCCGACGAGGGCGGCAAGAAGCTCATCCAGCAGATCGTCCGCTTCGCCGACTCCGAGGACGTGCGGCACCGCATCGTCTTCCTGCCCGATTACGACATGGCGCTCGGCCAGCTCATGGTGACGGGCTCCGACGTGTGGATGAACAACCCGCTGCGCCCGCTGGAGGCGTGCGGCACGTCCGGCATGAAGGCGGCGCTCAACGGCGGCCTCAACCTGTCCATCCGCGACGGATGGTGGGACGAGTGGTACGACGGCAACAACGGCTGGGCCATCCCCAGCGCCGACGGCGTGGACGACCCCGATCGCCGCGACGAGCTGGAGGCCACGGCGTTGTACGACCTCATCGAGCGTGAGGTCGCCGACCGCTTCTACGACCGGGCCGCCGACGGCCTGCCGCGGCGCTGGCTGGAGATGGTCAAGCACACGCTGAGCTCTCTCGGGCCGAAGGTGCTCGCGGGGCGCATGCTGCGTGACTACGTCACCGACCTGTACACCCCGGCGGCGGCCTCAGCCCGCACGCTCGCGGCCGACGGCTACGGCGACGCCCGGCTGTTCGCGGCCTGGAAGCTGCGCGTGGCCAAGGCGTGGCCGGGCGTACGGGTCGAGCACGTCGAGGCGACCGGCGTGGGGGACACCCCCGAGCTGGGGGCCCGGCTGGAGCTGCGGGCCACGATCGCCCTCGGCGAGCTGTCGCCCGAGGACGTGCAGGTCCAGGCCGCCTACGGCCGGGTGGGCGCGCACGACGAGCTGCTGTCACCCGGCTATGTCACGCTCAAGGCCGACTCGGCGGGCGACGACGGCCGGGCGCACTACACGGGCGTCGTGCCGCTGGACCGCACGGGAGCCTTCGGCTACAGCGTGCGCGTGGTCCCGCTCCACCCGCTGATGGCGTCGGTCGCGGAGCTCGGCCTCGTCGCCGTCCCGGAGGAGCCGGTCGGCATGACCAACGGCACCCTGCGCTGATCGGTCACCCCTCTCGCCCGCTTTCGCCGCAGGTGAGAGGGGTAGACCAGCACCATGGCACGGGCCCTGCACGTCGCGATGGTCGCGCCGCCGTGGTACGACGTCCCGCCCCGCACGTACGGCGGCATCGAGGCGGTGATCGCCGGCCTGGTCGGCGGCCTGCGGGCGCGCGGGCACCGGGTCACCGTCGTCGGGGCCGGCCGCGGCGTGGATCTGCGGACCTACGAGGAGCCGCCCTCGGCGCGGATCGGCGAGTCGTATCCGGAGGTGGTGCACGCGGCCCAGGCGGCCCGCCTCCTGCGGGGTCTGGTCGTGGACGTCGTGCACGACCACTCGCTGGCCGGGCCGCTCACCGCCGCCGGGCGGCTCGTGCCGACGGTCGTCACCTGCCACAACGACGTGAGCGGGGAGCTCGGCGACTACTACCGTGGCCTCGGCGCGGAGGTGTCCCTGGTGGCCGTCTCCTCGGCCCAGCGGGCGCACGCGCCCGACCTCAACTGGGTGGGACGGGTGCACAACGCGGTGGACGTCGCGGCGTGGCCGTTCCGGGAGCGCAAGGACGACTGGGTGCTGTGGCTGGGGCGGCTCAGCCCGGACAAGGGCGCGCACCTCGCGATCGAGGCGGCGCGGGCGGCCGGGCGCCGCATCGTGCTGGTCGGCAGGCGGGCAGAGCGGGCCGAGCAGGCCTACTTCCGCGAGCGGGTGGAGCCGCTGCTCGGACCCGACGTCGAATACCTGGGGGAGGCGGACGGCGCGCTCAAGAGCGAGCTGTTCTCCCGGGCCCGGTGCCTGGTGCTCCCGCTGTCGTGGGACGAGCCGTTCGGCATGGTCATGATCGAGGCGATGGCCTGCGGCACGCCGGTGGTGGCGCTGCGGCGGGGCGCGGTGCCCGAGGTCGTGGCGGACGGGGTGACCGGTTACGTCCGTGACACGCCCGCCGAGCTGCCGGCCGCGATCGAGGCGGTCTCCGCGCTGGACCCGCACGCCGTGCGGGCCCGCGTGGTCAGGCACTTCGACGTGCCCGTGATGGTCGAGGGCTACGAGCGGGTCTACCGCGAGGTGAAGGCCGCCGCGCGGGCCGGTCCTCGAAGGCCCCTCCCGCTCGGGCGCTGATCACCCCTCTATGGTGGGGCCATGGGTGAATTCGTCAGGGTGGAGATCTCCGAGCACATCGCCACGATCACGCTCGACCGGCCGAAGATGAACGCGCTGAACCGGCAGGTCCAGGAGGAGATCGCGGAGGCCGCGCGGCTCGTGGACGCCGATCCGGCCACGCACGCGGTCATCGTCTACGGCGGCGAACGCGTCTTCGCGGCCGGAGCCGACATCAAGGAGATGGCGGTCATGTCCTACGCCGACATGGCCGTGCACTCGCGCACCTTGCAGGACTGCTTCACCGCCGTCGCGCGGATCGGCAAGCCGGTGATCGCGGCGATCACCGGGTACGCCCTGGGCGGCGGCTGCGAACTCGCGCTCTGCGCCGACTTCCGGGTGGCCGGGGAGAGCGCCAAGCTCGGTCAGCCGGAGATCACCCTCGGGATCATCCCCGGCGCGGGCGGGACGCAGCGCCTGCCCCGGCTCGTCGGACCCGCCCGGGCCAAGGACCTGATCTTCACCGGGCGGCACGTGGACGCCGCCGAGGCCCTCGCCATCGGCCTGGTCGACCGCGTGGTGCCCGACGGCGAGGTCTACACGGCGGCGCTCGAACTCGCCGCGACGTTCGCCGAGGGGCCGGCCGTCGCGGTCCGGGCGGCCAAGCTCGCGATCGACCACGGCCTCGAGACCGACCTCGACACCGGCCTGGAGATCGAGCGGCTCCAGTTCTCCGGCCTGTTCGCCACCCAGGACGCCCGGGAGGGCATGACGGCCTTCGCCGAGAAGCGCCGCCCCAAATTCACCGGCCGCTGAGAGGGTCACCCGGCCGCTGTGTGGGTGAGGACGGCGTCGGCCAGTTCCTCGTGCACCTCGGGCGGCAGGGTGTGGCCCATGCCCTTGACCGTCATCAGCCGGGCGCCGGGGATCCGCTCGGCGATCAGGGCGCCGTGGCCCGGCTTGGCGGGCTCGTGCGTGCCCTCGACGACCAGGGTGGGCGCCGTGATCCGGTGCAGGACGCCCACCGGCTCGAAGTCCGGCTTCGCCGCCGCCGCCAGCCGGTGGTTAACCGCCGCGTCGAGGTCCCGCGCCCGGTCGTACAGGCGTTCGGCCAGCCTGCGCGAGGCGTCCTCGTCGAACGGCAGGCCGGTGCCGTGCAGCACGCGGTCCTCCGCGATCATGCGCTCGATCCGCTCGCGCCGGTCCCGCGGCGGCGGCGCGGCGATCAGCTCGCGGTAGAACGCGACGAACTCCGGCGTGGGCTCGGGCAGGCTGCCCTCGGGCTGCGGCTCGCCCATCAGCGCCCGCATGATCACCGCGCCCTCACCGCCGCCGAGCGGCGACGAGCCGATGACGGTGAGCGTCCGCACGCGCTCCGGCCGCTCCACCGCGATCAGCTGCCCGAGCAGCCCGCCCGCCGAATGGCCGACCAGATGCGCGCTGTCCAGCCCGTGCGCGTCCATCACCCGCAGCACGTCGTCCTTGATGTCGTCCCATGTGTACGGATCCTTCTCGAAGTCGACGACGTCGGACATCCCGGTGTCGCGGTGGTCGTAACGGATCACGCGCCGGCCGCCGGCGGTCAGCCGGCCCACGAACTCGTCCGGCCACAGGATCCCCTGCGACATCGAACCCATCACCAGCACGATCGGCGCGTCGGCCGCGGCCCCGAACTCTTCACTCCAGATGTTTGGCATGGGCTAAAGCATGCTGTGCGGGGCCGCCGGCGCCTTCCGTAGAACTACTAGCCGCGCCAGTTCAGTACGCGAGGTGATGCCGAGCTTCGGATAGATCTTGTACAGGTGGTATTCGACCGTGCGCGGGCTGAGGAACAGCCGGGCGGCGATCTCCTTGCTGGTCGCGCCGTCCGCCACCAGGGTGGCGATGCGCAGTTCCTGCGGGGTGAGCGCGTCCAGCGCCGTTCCCCGCACGTCCGGCGCCACCTCGGGCGTCGCCGGCGCGTCCTTCTCCCGCCGGACGCTCTCGCCCGCCGCGCGCAGCTCGCTGTACGCACGCCGCGCCCACGGAGCGGCTCCCGCGCGCCGGAACGTCTCCAGCGCCGCGCGCAGGTGCGCCCTGGCCTCTCCCGGCCGGTGCGTGCGGCGCAGCCGCTCGCCCAGCAGGAGCCCCGTCCTGGCCGCCTCGAACGGGTTGGCGTGCAGCCGCGACGCCTCGCCGAGCGCCTCGACGGCCCGGTCGTCCGGCAGGACCAGGCCGCGGCACCGGGCGAGCAGCGCCCGCGACTCGGCCGTCCCCGCGTGGGCCGACCAGCGCTCGTACGCCTCCAGCGCCGCCAGGGCGGCGTCGGCGTCGCCCGCGCCGGCGGCGGCCTCGATCCGGTCCGGCGTGCTCCGCCAGACCACGGTCGGATGACCGGCTCCGGAGCCCGCGGTGACGATCGCGGTGAACCGGTCGTGCGCCGCGCCGAACCGGCCCAGGCACAGGTCGAGCATGGCCAGGGCGTACGCCGCGAGTCCGGCGCGCAGGCCGACCCGGTGCGGGACGGCGATGGCCAGCGCCTCCCTGGCGTACCGGCCGCAGGGCTCCTCCTCGCCGCGCAGGGCCGCCACGGCCGCGAGGTTGGCCAGGTGCGCGGCCACGGTGTTGGCGTATCCGGCCTCGCGGGCCAGCTCCAGGCCCTCCTCGGAGACGGCCCGGCTCTCCGCGAGGCGCCCGGCCAGCCGTTCGGCGGTGGCGACGAACTCCAGCACCACGGGCAACTGGCCCGTCATCCCGGAGACCCTGGCCACTCGCCCGGCCCGCTCGGCCAGCTCGGCGGACAGGT
Organism: Microbispora sp. H10836; assembly: GCF_012999525.1. Lineage (NCBI taxonomy): Bacteria > Bacillati > Actinomycetota > Actinomycetes > Streptosporangiales > Streptosporangiaceae > Microbispora > Microbispora sp. H10836. Next base: position 192,491 of record NZ_JABBWU010000013.1, on the reverse strand, counting down.
CCACCTCGCCGAGATGGCTGGCCGCAGCCGACGCCCACAGGAAATCGGCCGCCTCGCGCAGCTCGCCCGTGCGGCCGAGCGCCCGCCTGAGCAGGTCGTGCCCGTCGCCGCCGGCGAGCGTCGCGCCGATGCCGGCGAGCACGTCGCGCAGGAACCCCTCCGGGAAGGCCGCCGCCCGCCGCCCGATCTCGACGATGGCCGCGGTGTCGCCGACGTACGACGCCGCCTCCGCCGCGTCGGCCAGCATGTCCAGGGTGTCGCCCGCCGACAGGATCCGCACGGCCTCGGCGGCGTCGCCGGAGTTCAGCTCGAACCGCCCCCGCAGCTGGGCGATCTCCATGGTCAGCGCGGCGTCCGTCCCGGCGAACTCACGGGCCTCGGCCAGCAGGGACTCCGCCTGGCCGGGACGCCCGCCGAGCCAGGCGGCCACGGCGGCGTCCTTGAGCCGCCGGGCGCGCACGAGCGGTTCGGGGGTGAGCTCGGCGGCCCTGGTCAGGGCGGTGGCGGCGGCGCCGTACCCGCCCCGGTCCCGGTCACGCTCCGCGGCCAGCGCGAGCGCGGCGGCTACCGATTCGTCCTGACCGAGCGCGGCCCCGGCAAGGTGCCAGGCCCGCCGGTCCCCGCCGGACAGCTCGGCCAGCGCCGCGTGCGCCTCGCGGCGTCCGGCGGGGGACGCCGTCTCGTGCACCGCCGACCGGATCAGCGGGTGGCGGAACCGCACGTGCGTCCCGGACACGGCGATGAGCCCGGCGGACTCGAGCTCGGGCAGCGCGGCCTCGCCCGCGCCCAGCCGCCCGGCGGCCCGCAGCACCAGGTCGACGTCGCTCTCGACCGCCGCCAGCAGGGCGGTCAGCCGCGCCCCCGCCGACAGCGCGGCCACCCGGTCGCCGAAGAGCTGGGCACCGCCGGGCAGGGGATCGGGCAGCGGCTCCCGGCCCGCCCGCTGGGCGGGGGTGAGCAGCCGGGCCGTCTCGCGCAGCGCCAGCGGGTTGCCCCCGGTCAGCGCCACGAGGTCACGCCGGACCCGCGCCGCGAGCGTGAAACCGGCGTCGAGCAGTTCGGCGGCGGCCGCTCCGGCCAGCCCGGCGATCTCCAGCGAGGGCAGGCCCTTCACCGGCATCTCGCCGCGTACGGCCAGCGGCATCGCGATCGGCTCGGTGCCGAGCCGCCTGGCGGCGAACAGCAGGGCGTCGGCCGACGGCCGGTCCACCCACTGGAAGTCGTCGACGACGCAGATCAGCCCGTCCGGCGGGGCGGCCTCGGCCAGCAGCGACAGCACCCCGGCCGCCAGCAGGAACCGGTCGCCGGAACCGGCCGGGGCCAGCCCGAGCGCGCCGCGCACGGCCTGGGCCTGCGGTTCCGGCAGCGCGTCGAGCAACCCGGTCACCGGCAGCAGCAACTGGTGCAGGGCGGCGAACGCCAGATCGGCCTCCGCCTCCACCCCCGTGGTCCGCAGCACGCGCATGGGGCCGCCCCGGGAGGCCGCCTGGTCGAGCAGCGCCGTCTTGCCGGCGCCGGCCTCGCCGCGCAGCACCAGCGCGCCTCCGGAGCCCTTCCGCGCCCGATCGATCAGCTCGTCGATCGCGGCCGTTTCCACCGATCTGCCGTACAGCACAACCGCAGACTGTATTGCGCGGCGGCGGACGGCGGATTCCCAGCGACCTCTGAGCGACTCCGCACTTTGCGTCAAGAAACGATCCAAAATGCCGCTATCGTGGCGGCCCATGATGCGGTTGCGAGTGCTGGGCCTGTCGCGGCTGCGGCGGGCGCTGCTGTCCCGGCTCGACTCCCGGTACGTCTCCAAGCCCGACCACCGGCAGGACCTCAAGGACGCCCTGTGGGAGGTGCAGATGCTCCGCCGGGAGGTCGTGGCGCTGCGCGACGAGGTCGACCGGCTGCGGCGGGCCGCCGCGACGCCCGTGAAGCCGGCCGCGCCGCCCAAGGCGACCGCCGACCCCAAGGCCGCCGAGGCGCACCGGCTGGCCACCGAGACCGCCGAGGCGGTGGACACGCTGCTGCAGAACGAGATGCGCATCTGGCAGGCGATCGACGACCTGTCGGCGCGGGTCGGCGCTCCCGGACGGGCGAGGTAGCCGGTCGTGCGCGTGCGGTGGACACGTGACGCGGAGGTCTGGCGCCTGGTCTTCCTGCTCGACGCGGAGGACGAGACCACGGGAGCCTGCACCGACGGTCACCCGATGGAGCTGCGGACCAACTCCTGTCACGTGCGGACCGGGGCCGCCGGCGCGTCCCCGCACCCCGACCTGCTCGCCGTCGCCGCGTGGACCGTCGTCGCGCCGTGGACCAGGCGGCGGGTGACCTTCGACCGGCCGATCTCCCCGGGGCTCGCCGAGGCGATGCGTACGGGGTGGGGCGTGGACGCCGGGCCGGTCGGGGCGGATCCGCGGACCGGCGCCCGGCTGGCGATCTCCTACAGCGGGGGCGCGGACTCGATGGCGGTGGCCACGATGTTTCCCGACGCGCCGTTCGTGCACTTCCAGCGGGTGAGCCACCCTCGGGTGCCCAACCGGTGGACGCACTACCGCTCCGAGGTGCTGGCGCAGCTCGTCCACAAGGCCGGGCGGGAGGTGCACGTCGTCCAGTCGGACCTCGAGTTCGTGCTGAGCCGGCCCCGGCCCGGGTTCCCCGAGCACCAGGCGGTGACGGCGGGCGCGCTGCTGCTGGCCGACGACCTCGACCTCGGCGGCGTCGCCTTCGGCCACGAACTGGGGTCGCGCTGGCTGGGCGGTGAGCGGTACACCCACCGCTACAGCCCGGACAACCCCATGTGGGCGGCCGACGGCCCGTGGGGCCGCCTGTACGCCGCGGCCGGCGTCGCGATGGTCCTCCCGGCCGGCGGCCTGAGCGAGCCCGTGACCATGCGGATGGCGATGGAGTCCGACCTCGCGCACCTGGTCCGCTGGTGCCTGCGCGGGGACATGGACGGCCCCTGCGCCAAGTGCTCCAAGTGCCTGCGCAAGGAGCTGATCCTGGCGGCCGTGGAGCGGCGGCCGCTGAACACGCCGATCACCGCCGCGATGCCCGCCGCGCGCGTATGGCAGGAGCCGCCGCCGTACGGTGGCCAGGAGACCATCGAATACGGGTGCGCGCACGTCCCGGGCATCGAGGAGACCCCCTTCGCCAGGGCGGCGGAGTTCCTCGGGGCGACCCCGGAGTCCGTACGGTGGCTGGAGCACTGTTATCCGCCCGCGCTCCGGGAGATCCCGGAGCCCTGGCGCGCCCGGGTCGAGGCGTACGTCGGTGAGCACGTCGGGCTGATGACGGAGGACGAGGCGCGCCGGGTGGAGACGTGGGGGGAACGATGAAGATCTACCTGTCGGTGGACATGGAGGGGGTCACCGGGCTGACCGATCCCGAGGAGATGCACCTCGGGGGCCGGGGGTACGAGCGGGGCTGCGAGCTGATGACCGGGGACGCCAACGCGGTCGTCCAGGGCGCCTTCGACGCGGGCGCCGCGTCCGTGCTGGTGAACGACGCGCACGGGTCCACCAAGAACCTCAGGATCGACCTGCTGGACGAGCGGGCCACGCTGGTCAGGGGCCCGGGCAAGCCGCACCGCATGGGGCAGGGCCTGGCGCCCGACATGGCCGCCGCCTGCTTCGCGGGGTACCACGCGCGCGCGGGCGTGCCGCACGGGGTGCTCAACCACACGTGGATGGGCAAGGAGATCCACAACGTCTACCTGAACGGCGAGATCTGCGGCGAGACCCGGCTCGTGGCCGGCTTCGCGGGCTCGATGGGCGTGCCGGTCGCGCTCGTCACCGGCGACGAGGCGGTGTGCGAGGAGGCCGGGGAACTGCTCGGCGACGTCGAGACGGTGGCCGTGAAGAAGGGCATCGACAAGTTCTCCGCCGAGCTGCTGCCCCCGGCGGTCGCCTGGCGGCGCATCCGCGAGGCCACGGCGCGCGCCCTGGGCCGGCTGCCGGACTTCCGGCCCTACGTGGTCGAGCCGCCGTACACGCTGGGCGTGGAGTGGAACTCCACCGCCATCGCCGCGGCCTGCTCGATCGTGCCCGGCGTACGGCTAGCTGGGCCCCGGCACACGGAGTTCACCACGGACGACTACCACGAGATCATGGCGTTGTTCGGTATCTTTTCCATGATCGGCGGTCAGGTGGCCTGCGGCAGCGGCCGGTACGGCTGACACCGGATCCCCCCCGGATCCGGCTTCCCCCAAGAAGAAAGAGCAGGCAGGGTGGGCAGCGACGGCGTGACCCGTGAACGTACGGGTGCGCTGACGCGGCGCGCCTTCCTGGTGGGGGTCGGCGCGGCCGGAGGCGCCGGGGCGATGTACGCGGCCATGGGCGCCCTCGGGCTCGCGCCCGACCAACAGCCGAAGGACTACACGCCGCCGAGCCGCTCCGACTTCGCGCTCAGCGGGAGGGGCGCCGGGTCCGTGGTGATCCTCGGCGCGGGGATCGCCGGCCTGGCCACCGCCTACGAACTCGGCAAGGCGGGGTACGACTGCACGATCCTGGAGGCCAGGGACCGGGTCGGCGGGCGCAGCCTCACGCTGCGCGGCGGCGACCGGCTGCCCGAGCTGTCCGGTGAGACACAGGAGGCGAAATTCGGGGAGGGCGTCTACTTCAACGCCGGGCCGGCCCGCATCGCCCAGTGGATGGTCACCCTCGACTACTGCCGTGAGCTGGGCGTGCCCATCGAGTTGTTCGTCAACGAGAACTCCGGCGCGTACGTCTACAACCACGTGATGAAGGCCCCGGTGCGGGCCCGTACCGCGCGTGCCGACACCTACGGCTACATCAGCGAGCTGCTGGCCAAGGCCACCAGGACCGGCGCGCTGGACCGGCGGCTGTCGGCGGCGGACAAGGACCGCCTGCTCCACTTCCTGTCGGAGTTCGGCGACATCGGCAGGCGCTACGTCTACACGGGGTCGGAGCGCAGGGGCTTCGCGACGTACCCCGGCGCCGGCGCGGGGGTGCCGCTCGGCGGCCCGCCGGCCCTGTCGGAGGTGCTCGGCTACGGACTCGGCCGGTCGATCGCGTTCCCTTTCGGTTTCGAGCAGGCCATGCCGATGTTCCAGCCGGTCGGCGGCATGGACGCCATCGCGGTCGCGCTGGCCGACGCCGTCGGCCGCGACCGCATCCGCACCTCGACCGAGGTGAAGAAGATCACCAATCTGCCCGACGGCGTGGAGGTCGAGCACACGGGCGGCCGCACCCGCGCGGACTACTGCGTCGCGGCCCTGCCGCCGCACGTGCTCGCGCGGGTCCCCGGCAACCTGGACGCCCGCGTCGTCGCGGCCCTGCGCACGCCCACCCCCGTGTCGGCCGGGAAGATCGGGCTGGAGTACCGCCGCCGCTGGTGGGAGACCGACGACCGCATCTACGGCGGCATCACCGAGACCGACCTGGACATCGCCCACATCTGGTACCCCTCGTATGGTTTCCACGGCACGCGCGGGCTGGTCGTCGGCTACTACAACCTCGACGAGGACGCCGACGCGTACGGCCGGCTCACCCACGCGGAGCGGCAGCGGCGGGCGCTCACGCAGGGCAAGAAGATCCACGGCGAGAAGTACCGGTCGGAGCTGCTGTCCAGCGTCTCGATCGCCTGGCAGCGGCAGCCGTACATCGAGGGCGCCTGGGTCGCCTGGCCCTCCTACGAGGGCGCCTTCGCGCTCCTGCAGGAACCGGCCGGGCGGGTGTACTTCGCGGGCGACTGGCTCACCCACCTCATCGCCTGGCAGGCGGGGGCACTGGAGTCGGCCCGTAAGGTGGTCACCCGACTGCACGAGCGAGCCGTCAAGGAGGGCTGAATGCCGCTCGAATGGGTTCCCGCGTCCGACCGGCCGGACCTGCTCGCCGATCCGGTCGCCAAGGCCGTCGCCTCTCTCGATGTGAAGGTGGAGGTCGCCGGGATCGACCCCGAGCTCTCCGACACCGCCGCCTTCTGCGAGCGGTACGGCGTGGCGATGGAGGACTCCGCCAACTGCGTCATCGTCGCCGCGAAGCGGGGCGGGGAGACGCGGTACGCCGCCGTCATGGTGCTCGCCACCGGGCGCGCCGACATCAACGGGATCGTGCGCCGTCACCTGGACGCGCGGAAGGCGTCCTTCGCCCCGCAGGCGGAGGCCGTCGAACTGACCGGAATGGAGTACGGCGGCATCACCCCGATCGGGCTGCCCGAGGGCTGGCCGGTGCTCGTTGACGAAAACGTGACCCGGCGGCCGTTCGTCGTGATCGGCAGCGGCGTCCGCCGCTCCAAGCTGGCGCTTTCCGGCGAGGCGCTGGTCGCGGCGACCCGGGGGGAGATCCTCGCGCTCACCGTTTGACCGTCCGCCTGGAACCCGTTCGCGTCTTTCCTCCGTTGTGCGGAGCGGAGATGTGGCGCGATGGTTCACTCATGGGCGTTCTTTTAGTCGGTATGGTGCTTAGGCGATGAATCAGGACGACCGACTGGGCCCGTACCGGCTGCTGAGGCGGCTCGGTGAGGGCGGCATGGGCGTGGTTCACCTCGCCCTCGACCCGCAGGGCAGGCAGGTGGCCGTCAAGGTCCTGCGCTCGGAGGTGGCGGGCGACGACGTCGCGCGCAGACGTCTGTCGCGCGAGGTCGAGACCATGCGGCGGGTGCGCGGGCCGAACATCGCGGAGGTCGTCGACGCCGACGTCACCGGGCGCAGGCCGTACATCGTCACCCGCTACGTGCCGGGACGGCCGCTCGACGAGGTCGTCAAGAACGACGGGCCGCTGCCCCTCGGCGCCGTGCTCAAGGTGGCCGTCGGGGTGGCCCAGGCCCTCGCCGCCGTGCACGCCGCGGGGGTCATCCACCGCGACCTGAAGCCGGGCAACGTGCTGATGCTGGACGGCCAGCCGGTGCTGATCGACTTCGGCATCGCGCAGGCGGTCGACGCCACCCGGCTCACCCAGACCGGCATGTTCATCGGCACGCCCGGCTACCTCGCCCCGGAGATCATCGAGGGCCACGAGGCCGGGCCGCAGGTGGACGTGCACGCCTGGGCGGGCACCGTGCTCTACGCCGCCACCGGCCAGCCGCCGTTCGGCAAGGGCACGCTGGAGATGATCTTCTTCAACATCACCTCGGGCCGGGCCAACGTCGAGGCGGCCCCCGCGCCGATCCAGCCGATGCTGCGCGCCGCGTTCAACCGCGACCCGGCCAGGCGGCCGACGGCGGCCGAGCTCGTGCGGCAGCTCGCGCGGCTCATGCCCCAGTCTCCGGGCGGCAGGCCCCGGGTGCCCGACGAGATCACCACGGTGCCCAACGTCGACGACACGGGCGGCCAGCAGGTGCCCGGCTTCGGCTCCGCGGGTGGTCCGCCCACCGGTGGCGCACCGGTGGCGAACCCGTCTCTTCCGGGCAGGCCGGTCGCCGGCGCGCCGTCCACCGCGGGCGGCCGGGCCGAGGAGTTCGTCTCGCTGCTGCGCGAGACGCCCCAGGGCGGCCAGGGCGGTCAGGGCGGCCAGGGCGGCGACCCCTTCCCGACCGTACGGGTGACCGGAGAGGACCTGCGCAGGGCGGGCCTCGGACCGTCCGGCCCGCCCGGGAGTCCGGCACAGGACCCCGCGGAGGGCGACATCCCGACCCGGATGCCCCCGCCCCGCACCACCGGCCCGTCGGCGTTCCCCGGCGCTTCCGGGACCGGCCCGGCTCCGGTCTCCGGCCCGGTCACCGGCGGGCCCGTGCCGCCGCGCGCCCAGCCGGACGAGTGGCAGACGCCGATGCTGCGCCCGGAGGGTGACATCCCCACGCGCCGGGTGACCTCCGAGGAGGTGCGCCAGGCGGTCACCGGCGACACCATGGGACCGCGCGGCGCGGCGTCCCCTCACCAGGGGATCGGCGAGCACGGGGACGCGGCGGCGCGTGAGCGGGCCCTGTTCGGGAGCGTGCCGGAGATCTACGAGCGGACTCCGCACATCCACCAGCCGAACCCCGCGCCGTTCATGCCGACGGTGCGGGTGCCGCCGCCGACCGTGCCGCCCATGCCGTTCCCGTCCGGGGGGCTGCTGCAGCGCTCGAGGGCGTACGGCGTGACGAGCGCGCTGCTGCTCGTCGTGATGACGTCTCTCGCGGTCATGGCGCCGCTGCTGGTGTGCCTGGTGGCCGTGCCGGTCGCGGTGCTGCTGCGGGCCGCCGACATGGCTCAGCCGCACCTCAACTCCCGCCGTCCGGCCGGCGCCGCGGCGGCCGACGTGCTGCGCGTGCTGAGCCGTCCCGCGGAGCTCGTCAAGTCGATCGGCGTCACGATCGCGCTCGTGCCGTACGCGCTGGTCCTGGGGCTGCCGGTGACGCTGCTGCTCACCGTCCTCTTCGGTGACACGCCCGCGCTCCGGATCGCGGCGCTGAGCTGGGGGGTCGCGACGGCGCTGTGGACGATCTGCGCGGGGCCCGGGGTGGTGGGCCCGAGCAGGCAGATGCGGCGGACGCTCGCCTCGCTGGTGCCCGGCGAGGGAGCGGCCAAGGGACTCGCCTGGGGGGTCGGCGCACTCGCGGTGCTGACGGCGGCGATCGCGATCTCCAGCCTCCTGGGTAAACAGACAGCAGGGCACTTCTGGGGCCCGATCGACGTTCTGTCAATACAGGAACGGCTGGAAGACCTGCGTAACCAGGCGGGGAATGGGTGACGGGGGACGACATGTCGGCTACTGAGGCTCCCGAGAGGATCGGGCCCTACCGGCTGCTGCGGCAGCTCGGCGAGGGCGGCATGGGGGTGGTCCATCTCGGCCTGGACACGGAGGGACGCGAGGTCGCGGTCAAGGTCCTGCACCCGCACGTCGCGACCGACCTCAAGGCCCGCGACCGGCTCACCCGCGAGGTCGAGACCATGCGGCGGGTGCGCAGCAGGCGCGTCGCCGAGGTGCTCGACGCCGACCTGACCGGCGCGGCGCCGTACATCGTGACGCGGTACGCCCCCGGACGGACGTTAGAGCAGACGGTGCTGGAGGACGGGCCGCTCGCCGACGACAACGTGATCCGGCTCGCGGTGGGCCTGTGCGAGGCCCTGGTCGCCATCCACGCGGCCGAGGTCATCCACCGCGACCTCAAGCCGGCCAACGTGATGCTCGTGGACAGCGAGCCGCTGGTGATCGACTTCGGCATCGCCCATCTGGTCAACGCCACGCGGCTGACCCAGACCGGGATGTTCGTCGGCACGCCCGGCTACCTCGCCCCGGAGATCATCCGGGACACCGAGATCACCCAGGCCGCCGACGTGCACGCGCTGGCGGCCACGGTCTTCTTCGCGGCCACCGGCAAGGCGCCGTTCGGCTCGGGCACGTTCGAGTCGGTCTGTTACAACATCCTCGAAGGCAAGGCGCAGGTGGACCTCGCGCCGGCCTGGCTGCGGGGCTGGCTGCGCCTCGCCCTGGCGTCCGACGCCTCGTCGCGTCCCAGCGCCGCGTCGCTGCTGCGGCACAGCCGCTCGCTCGACCCCTCGGTCACCGTGCTCCAGGAGAGCGCCCGCGAGACGCCGCGTGACGGCGGGACGCGCATCCTCGACGGCACGCGGGTGCTCGACGAGGTGGCGCGGACGGACGCGGGCGGCCGGGTGAACGGAGGCGGCGCGAGCCGGACCAGCAAGCTCCCGGCGAACGAGGACAGCTACTCCGACCTGCTGCCGCCGGTGAACTACGTGGAGCCGGAACGGCCCCGCCGGGAGCCCCGGGCGCCCAGGCAGCGCCGCCCGGTGTCCGCGCCGCCGCCGGCGCATCCGCAGGCCCCGCCGTACGGGCAGGGGGGCCCGCCCCCGCCGCCGTACCAGCCCGCGGTGTACCCGCCGCCGCCGTATCCCGACCAGCGGGTGGCCGGCTACCCGGAGCCCCGGGTCGCGCCGCCGCCGGCTCCCGCCGCGCCGTACGAACCCGAGCGGAAGCGGGCCCCCTACCGGGCGCCGCATCCGGTGCTCGCGGCCCTGCTGCTGGCCACGCTCGTGGCGCTGGCCTGCCTGCTGCCGGTCGTGGTGGGCTTGTTCGCCGTCGTGGCGGCGCTGTGCCTGCGGGTGGGGCAGTACCTGATCGGCGACCTCGCCGACCGCCGGGCCACGCGGGGCGCGAGCGGGACCGACCCGCTCCTCGCGGTGCTCGGCACGCCGTGGGCGCTGATCAAGGCCGGGCTGGCGACGGTGGTCCAGGTCCCGCTGGCCGCGATGTTCGCGATGTGCGTGTGGGGCGGCTTCCACTACCTCGGCGGAGTCAGGCCCGACCCCGCCGCCGCGTACGCCGCGGGAGCCTTCGTGGCCGGGCTGTTCCTCCTCCCCGGAGGGAAGGCCCCCCGCAAGGCCGTGTCCCGGACGCTGAGCGCGGTGATCCGGAGCCCCGGAGCGGGAATGATCGTGACGATCGCGGTCGGCACGGTCGCGCTGTTCGCGGTCATGACGGCGCTGTCCGCGGACGCCTCCTGGGTCCCCTGGCGGCCGCCGTCCGTGGCGGTGGACCACATCGTCGCGGATCTCAAGCAGAGGGGCCAGGACACGGTCGTCAACCTGATCGGCGGCGTGGTCGGGGACTTCATGGACAGGATCGGCCTGCGCTTCCTGACCTTCTGGACCTGACCCACCCGGTCCCGTACGGCGAAGCGGGGGAGACACAACTTGGGTACTCAGGAACAGCTTGGTCCCTATCGTCTGGTCTCCGCGCTCGGCGCCGGGGGGTTCGGAGAGGTCCATCTCGCGCTCGATCCCGACGGGCGTACGGTCGCCGTGAAGGTCCTGCATCCCCACGTCGCCTCGGACGGCTTCGCGATCGCCCGTCTCGCCCGCGAGGTGGAGACGATGCGGCGGGTTCGCGGGGCGCACGTCGCCGAGGTGCTGGACGCCTCGCTGTCGGGGGAGCGGCCCTACATCGTCACGCGGTACGTGCAGGGCAGGCCGCTCAGCACGGTCGTGGCCAATGACGGTTCCGTCGCCGGGGCCGGCCTGCTGCGGCTCGCCCTGGGGCTGGCGGAGGCGCTGGAGTCCATCCACGCGGCCGGCGTCGTCCACCGCGACCTCAAGCCGGCGAACGTGATCGTCTCCGAGGGCGAGCCGTACGTGATCGACTTCGGCATCGCCTGCGCGCTGGAGTCGGCCTCGGTCACCGCGTCGGGCGCGGTGGCCGGAACGCCCGGCTACCTGGCCCCCGAGGTGCTGGAGGGCCGGGACGCCGGGCCGGAGGCCGACGTGTTCGCCTGGGGGGCGACGCTGGCCTTCGCCGCGTCGGGGCGGCAGCCGTACGGGACGGGGCCGGCCGCGGCGATCGCCTACCGGGTCGTCCACCGCGAGCCCGACCTGTCGGGCGTGCCGTCCTGGCTGGGTCCGCTCCTGGAGCGGTGCTTGAGCACCGACCCGGCGGACCGGCCGGCGACGGAGGAGCTGACCGGGCTCCTCAAGGAGGCGGCGCCGGCGCTGGACGGGATCGAGCCGGCGCGGCCCGCGCTGTCCGAGGCGCCGACCCAGGAGTGGCGGCCCGGTGATCGGCGCCAGAGTGACCGCGAGCCTTCCCGGCGTACCCGGCGGGGAGAGGTGGACGAGACGCGTGCCGCGCGCCGGGAGAGGCTGCACCGCCGCTGGGTGATCGGCTCCGCGGTGGTCGTCGGCCTTTTCGCCGCCGCCGCGCGCGCCGACCTCCCCGAGGTGTCGCTTCTCCTGCTGGTGCTCTACGGCATCGGCCTGCTGGTGGACGCGGGGTTCGGGCTGCTGGGGAAGTCCAGGCGGCGGCTCGTGGTGGACCTCGCGGGCGGTGCCGGGGCCGTCGCGGTGTGGGCGCTGCTTTCCGCGTTGTTCAGCACGGCGACGCTCCTCATGGCCGTCGGGACCGTCCTGTTCCTGCTCGTGATGCTCGTGTTCGCCAGCTGAACCCGCTGCCGCCCTGCACGTCCCCGGGCGCGACCGAGATCCTTGATATCCGCATTATGCGAAGATGTCGAAATGCTGTCCCGAGTAGCGCTGGCCGCGGCGACGGCCGCCGCGACGTTCGTCACGATCCCCCAGGCCGAGGCCGCGGCGGCCAAGCCCGTGATCCGTTACGCGGGTCTCGGGTCCTGTCTTCAGGCCGACGGGGGCCGGCAGCCGTGCGGCCCGTTGAAGCTCTGGCTGAGCAACGGCCGCGTCGTCGCGCTCCCCGGCGCACGCAGGACCGTGGCGCCCGGCGAGTACACCGTCGCCGCCGTCGTCGCGGTCTCCCAGGACGGTGCCCAGGCCGCGTACTTCGCGGGGAAGGACGGCGTGCTCACGATCTGGGAGGCCGCCACCGGCAGGGCACGTGAGATCCCCGCGGTGACATGGCCGGACGACCTCCAGATGAACGCGCTGACGCTCTCCCCGGGCGGCCGGTTCGTCGGCATGCGCGGCGTGAACGCCGCCGAATGGGAGATCGAGCGAATCGCGGACACGACCAGTGGAAAGGTCTTCACGCTGCCGAGGGGGTACCAGTCCTGGGACTTCAGCCCGGACGGGAAGCGCATGATGGCCGGCGACAACCGGACGGCGGTGCTCTACGCGACCGGCACCTGGTCGGTGAAATTGCGCCGGTCCGTCTACATGCGGGGTGACCTCGGCCCCGACGGCGTCACGGTGGCCTCGCCGAAGTGGACGAAGGCCGGCGGTTCCGTCAAGAACGTGGTCCTCACCCGCAACCTGGCCACGGCGAAGAAGAGCAGCATCCCCATCCGGCTTCACGCGGGCGAGGAGGCCTTGAAGGCGCGCTGGGACAGAGCGGGCCACCTCGACGTCCTGACCCGGTCCGACCGTCACGTGCACGGTGACCTGCGCAGGACGCACACCTGGTATCGGGTGAACCGCGCCACGCACCAGTTGCGCCGGCTCGACTCCTTCGTCATCCCGTCCTCGGTGGGGGGCTACGTTCTCGCCGGCTGAAGGCTCGGGCGGCCGGTGACGCCGGGGAAACCGCCGCTTTTGGACACCGTCTCCCGGCGTGACCGGCGGCCCTCAGCGGGGCCGGGTGAGCGGCGCGGTGCCCAGGCGGGCGTGAATCCGGGCGGCCTCCCCGGTCTCGCCCAGGACTTCGAGCGACCTGGCCTCGTCGAAGGCGATGCCCAGACGGCGAGCGGCGGCCAGAGCACGCCCGGCGGCCCGCCGGGCCCTCGGCCGCCGACCGGCCGCCTCGTGCGTCAGCGCCGCGGCCCAGCCCATGCGGGCCGCCGCCGACGGGGTACGGCGAGCCAGCCGGGCCATGTGGCGCAGCACTCTCCGTACGGCCGGGTCGTCCGCCTCCAGCGCCCAGAGCACCTCGGCCAGCCCCGTCCACGCCTCGAGGGTGCCCCTGAGCGGCATGTCCGGCCGGTCGGCCGTACGCAGCGCGTCGTCCAGCGCCAGGCGGGCGGCGGGCGCGTCGTCGCCGAGCAGGTGGAACCGGGCCTGTGCCACGCCGAGCCGCAGCCGCTGGATCTCGGGGATCTTGGCCCCGGCCCGGGCGAAGTGGTCCTCGCCGAGCGCGGGCAACGCCCGTGTCGCCTCCTCGGCGGATTTCAGGACCGCGCTCACGTCGGCAGGGTCACGATCGGCGAGCCGCAGCAGCGCCTCCGCCTGCCCGGTCAGGCCCCAGTAACCGGACAGGGTCTCGCCCATCCGCGCGACCGACGTCTCGGCCACCGCCGCCATCAGCGGCGCGGCGGCCGCGTAGCGCCCTCGCTGGATCTCCAGGTCGGCGAGGAGCCCGAGGCAGTGCTCCGCGAGCCGGGGATCGGCGGGATGACGGCGGGCCAGCGTGAGGACCCGCTGCGCGGCGGTGAACCGCCCCTCCGCGGTGAGCCGCAGCCCGCGCACGAGACGGGCACGGGAGACCGCCACAGGGTCCGGCACCGTGGCGATCTCCTCGTCGGCGAGGCGGCCGTAGTGCCGGGCCACCGCCTCGGACCCGGCGAGGGCGGCCACGACGGCGAAGTTCGCGTACGCCTCGGCGCGTTCGACCGGGCCGCCCGCCCGCTCGGCCGCGTCGAGGTGACGCACCACGCTGAGCAGCATCGTGTCCTGCTCCTGCCGGTGGTAGCCGAGCTCGCCGAGGACGGACAGGGTGTGCGCGGCCTCGGCGGCGAGTTCGCGCGCCGGGCCTTGCCGGGCGCGTCCGCTGAGGGGAGTGGTGCGGCGGACCACCTGGCGTGCCAGCCCTCCGGCCACCGTGCTCGCCTTCCCGGCCCAGGACGACGGCAGCGGCCGGTCGGCGAGCGCCAGCGCTCTCCTGAAGGCCGTCAGGCTCTGCGCGCCGCGCTCGAACTGGAAGTGCGCCGTCCCCGCGAGCCGGTGCCACCGTGCCGACGCCGCCCGGTCTTCCGGCCTCAAGACCGCGATCATGTCGGAGGCCACGGACAGCGCCTCGGCGTAGCAGTGCCTGCGCAGGCACAGCGTCCAGTAGCTCTCCGCGAAGGCCGCCCGATCCTGGCCGGTCAGGCGGTGGACCGCGTGACGCCAGGCCTGCCGGACGTCGTCGATCTCCGGCTCGAACTCGTGGAGCACGGACGGGTCGGCGTGATCGCGGAGCCTGGCCGCCCGGTCCCGGAGAAAACGGGCATACCATGCGGCGTGGCGAGCCCGGGGCGATTCGTCGGCGAGGCGTGCGACGGCGTACTGCCGTACGAGTTCGTGGACGCGGTGCCGGCCGTCGTGGTCGCGGCGGACCAGTGAGTGATCGATGAGCCTCGCGATGACCAGGGCGGTGGTGTCCGCGACCTCGATCCCGGCGGCGAGCGTGAAGCCGCCGGCGAACACCGAGACGGCGGCCAGCGCCCGCTGCTCCACGGCGGTGAGAAGCCGCCAGGAGGTGTCGAAGACCTGCTTCATGCTGGCGTGCCGCGTGGCCGCCGCCGGTTGCGGATGCACCAGGAGGTCCGCCGGGGCGTGGGCGGTGCGGGGCGCGGGACCGCCCGGGTCGAGGTGCTCCGCGATCTCCTCGCAGGTCATCGCCCGGGTCAGCGTCGCGGCCAGCTCGACGGCGAGAGGCAGCCCGCCGACCGCCCGGCAGACGCGGTCGAGCGAGTGCGTGCCCGGGGCGATGTCCGGCACCAGGGCTTTGGCGCGTTCCAAAAGCAGCGCTCGCGCCGGGGCGCCACACAGCGCGGGCACCTCGTGGACGTGCTCGGCGCAGATGCCCATCCTGCGTCGTGAGGTCGCCAGGATCCGTACGGCGGGCGCGGCCGACAGGATCGCCCCGGCCAGCGGCGCCACGCTGGGCAGGTGCTCCAGGTTGTCCAGCACCAGGATCAGGTTGCGGCGACGTACGGCGGCGAGCAGCAGATCGCGGGCGGGTCTCGGCGGCGTCAGGTCGACGCCGGCGGCCTCCGCCAGGGTCGTCGCGACCACGTCCACCTCGCCGTCCACCTCGCCGTCCGCCCCGCTCGCGGCCGTCTCCGCGGCGGTGTCGTGCGGCCGCACTCCGCTGAACGAGACGAACAGCACCTCGTCGTCGAGTCGTTCGGCGACGGCGATGGCCAGTCTCGTCTTGCCCACGCCGCCCGGACCGGTCAGCGTGAGCAACCGCACCTCCCGGTCCCGCAGCTTCGCGCAGACGTTCTCGATCTCGGCCTCACGGCCGATCAACCGGGTCAGCGGACGGGGCAGCCGCCGCGTGGCCGTACCTCCCGGCAGACCCTCGCGGGGCGGCGCGGCGACCCGCACACCGCGAGCCGGGTGAGCCGACGGCCCATTGAGCGCGATCCGCTGCCGGAGCGCCTGGGTGCGTGGATCGGGTGCGACGCCGAGCTCGCGGTCCAGACTCCGGCGGCATGCCTCGTACTGCGCCAGGGCGCCCGCCCGGTTGCCCGTGGCCGACATGACCTCGATGATCAGCTGGTGGGCGCTCTCGTCCAGCGCGTCGACGGCGAGGACCCGGCGCGCCAGCCGTACGGCGCCGTCGCGGTCGCCCCGGTTCCAGGCGGCCCGCGCCCGCTCGCCGAGCGCCTGCGCCGCGGCGTGCCCGGCCTGCCGCCGGCGTTCGGCGACCCAGTCGTCGAAGGCGGGGGCGTCCGCGACCACGAGGTCGTCCAGGAAGCCGCCGCGATAGCCCGTGGGCACCGAACCGTTCTCGACCAGGTGCTCCCAGTCCAGCGAGTACGGACGGTCGCGGTCGAAGGCGACGTGGGTCCGGTCGACGACCAGGTGGCTCCCCGCGGCCCGGCGCAGTTCCATCAGGGCGAGCCGGAGGCTTCCGCGTGCGTTCGCCTCCGCGCGATCACCCCACAACAGCCCGGCGAGGGCCGTTCTCGTCTGCGGTGTTCCCTCGACGGCCAGGTAGAACAGCACGGCCTTCGCCTTCGCCGATCGCACGGGCACGGCGGAACCGTCCCCGGCTGTCAGAGACGAGGTTTTGAGCACGCGCACATGCAACTCGTCCATCCGCGACCCCCGTCGGCGAAACCCCCTACGAGTGGCCCGATGGTATATGCGTTTCAAGGTCACTTATAGGTATTAACGGCGAAAAGGTAGTGACCTCGTAAAAGGCGACGTATGCAGAGCGACCGTGTATTTCGGTCACAGTCCACCCAATAACCGCTAGGAGAACCATTTGGCGCCGAGTTCCTCAATCGTCCTGCCGCCCTTGGGCGCCAGCAGCGCCTCCGGCCTGGGCACCCGCGGCGTCGCCGCACAGCGCTAGGGGCGCAGTTCCAGCGAGATGTGCGGGGACAGCGCGCGGAGGAACTCGGGGGCGTCGAAGATCTCGCCGGCGGAGGCGACGCCGTCGGTCCTGGTCCGTCCGCTGAGGATGCGGCCGACCGCCTCCACCGCGAGCGGCGCGGTGACGGCGTAGATGTCCTGGCCGCTCGCCACGGCGCGCCGTTCGGCCCCGCCGGAGCGCACGACGACGTCGACGAGGAAGGTCTGCGCGGACCGCCCGTGCTGGTCGACGGGGGCGGGCGCCGGCGTGTCCGGGGCCGACAGGTCCCTGGCCGCCTCGACCGTCATGTAGGTGCGCACGTCGGGGATGGACAGGTGGCTGGGAATGGTGACGACGTCGGCCATCGTGAACTCCCCGATGACGGCACGAGGCCCCATCGGGCCGGGGAAGGGCCACTCCAGGGTCGGCAGGTCGTCGTGGTGATACTCCAGCCGGCCGTTCCTGTAACGGACGCGCCGGCCGGCGCGCCGCTGCCCGGAGACCGTGCCCGATGCGCGTGTCCCGGCGGTGGGGTGCCAACTGCTCAGCCCGTACGCGACGTGCGCCTCGTCGGCCGTGCTCCAGTCGCCCATCGCGGCGGTCGCCAGCAGGTCGCCGAGGCCGCCGTAGAAGGCCATCGCGGGGACGACCACCGCTCCCGCGGCGCGGGCGCGGTCCGTGAAGTGCCGGAAGGTGTCGGCGTTGGCCTCGATCTCGGCCGCCACGTCCACGTAGGGGATCCCCGCGCGCAGTGCCGCCTCGATCACGGGCGCGGCCGTCGTGGCGAAGGGACCGGCACAGTTGATCACCGCCGCCGCGCCGGCCAGTGCGCGGTCGAGCGAGGCGGGGTCGTCGACCGACGCCTGGCGGGCCTCCAGCCCGGATTCGGACGCCAGCTTCGTCAGCTTGCCGGCGTCGCGCCCGGACGGAACCGGAACGAACCCGCGCTCGAGCAGCTCCGCCACCACGAACCGCCCGGTGTGCCCGTACGCGCCGAACACCGCCACCGTGAGCCCCGATCCCATGGGTTCTCCTTCTATTTCATGATCTGCCGCGATCTGTTGTGAACATCCTGGCGATCACGGGCGTCCCACCGTGAGTGTCTGGAACGCCATCACTCGTACAATTTCGGACGTGATCACTGTCGCGCTGGCCGTCACCGACGGAATGCTGCACTTCGAGCTGTCCCTGGCGTACGAGGTCTTCGGGACCGACCCCGGCTTGGCCGATCCCTGGTATGAGCTCGTCGTCTGCGGGCCGGGCGCCGTGCGGGCCGGGCGGTTCCTGCTGGAGCCCGACCACGGCCTCGACCGGCTCCGGCAGGCGCACACCGTGATCGTCCCGGGGTGGGCGGACGTCGACGTCGATCCGCCCGCCGATCTGGTCGACGCGGTGCGCGCGGCCCACGAGTCGGGCGCGCGCGTGGCCTCCCTCTGCACGGGCGCGTTCGTGCTGGCCGCCGCCGGCCTGCTGGACGGGAAGCGGGCGACCACCCACTGGGCGCACACCCGAGACCTGGCCGCCCGCCACCCTCACGTGCAGGTGGACCCGGACGTCCTGTACGTGGACAGCGGCAGCGTGCTCACCTCCGCCGGCAAGGCCGCGGCCATGGACCTGTGCCTGCACCTCGTCCGCCTCGACCACGGTTCGTCGGTCGCCAACGCGGTCGCCCGCCGCCTGGTCGTGCCCCCGCACCGGGACGGCGGCCAGTCGCAGTTCGTCACCACGCCGGTGCCGGCCCCGGGCAGCCACCCGCTCGCCGATCTGTTCCCCTGGGTGATCGAACGGCTGGACCGGCCGCTGACCGTGGAGGACCTGGCCCGCCGGGCGCGGATGAGCTCGCGCAACCTCAACCGCCACTTCAGGTCGGTGACCGGCACCACCCCGCTGCAATGGCTGCTGACCCAGCGGATCCGCCACGCCCAGGAGCTGCTGGAGACCACGGACGACGGCATCGACACCATCGCCGAGGCCACCGGCATGGGCACCGCCACGACGCTGCGCCGGCACTTCAACCGCAGGGTGGGCGTGCCTCCGGACGCCTACCGCCGTACCTTCCGCTCGCGGGTCCGCCCCTGATGTCCCGGCAACAGGGACCTCCCCGAGGCCTCTGGAACATAGTTCGGTAGGGTGGGGCCTGACCGGGTTCTGGGAATTCCTCAACCGAAGGACGCGGCCGTAAAAACCTGGAGGTTTGCACCTAAGCTACCGACGGGTAACATACCGCCTGGGGGGACCAGGGTCATCTCGACACCCGGGCCACCTGCACAGGCGCGCCCGCGAGCACCTGGCAGTCTTGCATCACGTGCGCGTACCCCGCGCCACGTACCGAGAACCGCGGCGTCAGCCGTACGGAAAGGGGAGGTCGGCCACCGGCCATGAACATCGTCGTCTGCGTGAAGCAGGTCCCCGACACGGCGACCGAGCGCAAGCTGAGGTCCGATGACAAGACGCTCGACCGCGACGCCGCCGACGGCGTCGTGAACGAGCTCGACGAGTACGCGGTCGAGGAGGCGCTGCGGCTCAAGGAGGCCCATGGGGGCGAGGTCACCGTCCTCAGCATGGGTCCAGCCAAGGCGACCGAGACCATCCGCAAGGCCCTGGCGATGGGCGCCGACAAGGCGGTGCACCTGCACGACGACGCGCTGCACGGCTCGGACGCCCTGGGCACCTCCTACGCCATCTCCCAGGCCCTGAAGAAGATCGGCTACGACCTGGTCATCCTGGGTTCCGAGTCGACCGACGCCCGCACCGGCATGCTCGCCGCGATGCTGGCCGAGCGGCTCGGCGCCCCGCAGCTCACGCTCGCCAGCAAGGTCGAGGTCGATGGCACCTCGATCCGGGTCGAGCGGATCACCGACTACGGCTACGACAAGGTCGAGGCGTCGCTGCCCGCCGTCGTGTCCGTGGTCGAGAAGATCAACGAGCCGCGCTACCCGTCGTTCAAGGGCATCATGGCCGCCAAGAAGAAGCCCGTCGAGACGCTCGGCGTCGCCGACGCGGAGATCGCGGCCGACCAGGTGGGCCTGGCGAACTCCTGGAGCGAGGTCGTCGAGTTCGCCGCCGCCCCGCCGCGTGCCGCGGGCACCGTGATCAAGGACGAGGGCGACGGCGGGGCCAAGGCCGCCGAGTTCCTCGCGTCGAAGAAGTTCATCTGAGGGGCCCCGTGATGAGTGAGATTCTGGTTCTCGTCGAGCACGTCGACGGTGACGTCAAGAAGGTCACCCTCGAACTGCTGACCCTGGCCCGGTCGCTGGGCACACCGGCCGCCGTATGGGCCGGCCCCGGCTACTCCGACGCCGCGAAGGCCAGGCTCGCCGAGTACGGCGCGGAGAAGATCTACGTGGCGGCGGCCGACGAGATCGGCGACTACGTGGCGGCGCCCAAGGCCGAGGTGCTGGCGCACCTGGTGACCGAGCGCTCCCCGGCCGCGGTCTTCCTCGCCGCGACCGGCGAGGGCAAGGAGATCGCCGGCCGCCTCGCGATCAAGACGGACTCCGGTGTGATCTCGGACGCGGTGGGCGTCGGCGAGGGCTTCGTCGCCGAGCAGTCCATCTTCGGCGGCGGCGTCAACGTCCACAGCCGCGTGACCAAGGGCACGCCGATCATCACGGTCCGCCCGAACAGCACCGCCCCCGTCGCCGCCGCCGCGGCCGGCGCCGAGGAGAAGGTGGAGGTCGCGCTCTCGGACGCCGCCCGCGCGGCCAGGATCGTCGAGCGGGTCGTCCAGGAGAAGGGTGCCCGTCCCGAGCTCACCGAGGCCGCGATCGTGGTCTCCGGCGGCCGGGGCGTGGGCTCGGGCGAGAACTTCGCGATCATCGAGAAGCTCGCCGACGCGCTCGGCGCGGCCGTGGGCGCCTCGCGTGCCGCGACCGACGCCGGCTGGTACCCGCACCAGTTCCAGGTCGGGCAGACGGGCAAGACCGTGTCCCCGCAGCTCTACATCGCGGCCGGCATCTCCGGGGCCATCCAGCACCGGGCCGGCATGCAGACCTCCAAGACCATCGTCGTGATCAACAAGGACGCCGAGGCGCCCCTGTTCGAGATCGCCGACTTCGGTGTCGTGGGCGACCTGTTCCAGGTCGTGCCGCAGCTCACCGAGGAGGTCGACAAGCGCAAGTGACGCGTCCGGCCCGTGCCGTGTGTCCACACGGCACGGGCCTGGGAGCTCGTCGTCGGCGCTCGCGGGGTGTCAGGTCACCCGGCGGTCCCCGACCTGAGCGCCGCCCACGCGTCAGGCGGCCGCGCGGAGGCGGGTCTTCTCGTCCCCCGGCCGGACCGGCAGCGGGATGATCTCCGTACGGGACGCGGGCAGCAGTCGTGCGGCCACGGCGATGACGACGCCGAGGACGACCGCCACACCCATCGCGGCCCGCAGCGACGCCGCGCTGGACAGGAAGCCGATCACCACGGGACCGAGCAGCAGGCCCGCGTAGCCCATGGCGCTCGCCTGCGCGATCGCCGGGCCGGGCTCGGGCGTCGCGGTCCCCGCCAGCGACAGCGCCATCGGTGAGATCGTCGCCACCGACAGCCCGATGAAGAACAGTCCGGCCACGGCCGCCACGGTCACCGGCGCGGCGATGACCACGAGGAACGTGAGCGCGGTGGCGGCGCCGGAGAACGCGACCAGCCCGCGGGCGCCGTAGCGGCCGCGCAGCCGGTCACCGGCCAGCCGGGCGAGCAGCATGCCCGCCTCGAACACCGGGTAGCCGAGCGCGGCGACCGCCTCGGAGGCGTGCAGCGTGCCGATGAGGTACAGGCCGTTCCAGTCGGCGACGACGCCCTCCACCATGAACGCGGCGAAGGTGATCGCACCGAGCAGGTAGACGACCCCGGGCAGCCTGCGCCGGGAGCGGGCGGACGACGCGGCGCCGGCCGTCCGCTGCGCGGCATCGGGCAGGTGCATGCGGCTGAGAGCCAGCGCGGCCGGCACCGACACCAGGGCGACGACCAGGATGTGGGCGGTGAGGGACAGCCCCAGGGCGATGGCCGCCGTGCCGAGCAGGCCCGCCGAGATCGCGCCGACGCACCATCCCGCGTGCATGCCGCTCATGATCGGGCGGCCGTACGCGCGCTCGACGGCCGAGCCCTGGGCGTTCATGCCGACGTCGACCGCGCCGAAGGCCATGCCGAACAACGCGGCGGCCACGGCCAGCACGGGGAAGGACGGCGCGAACGCGACGAGGACCAGTGACGCCGCGCACAGAGGGGCGGCCGCGCGCAGGACGCCGCGGCTGCCGAACCTGGCCAGGACGACGCGCATGAGCTGCATGGTGAGCAGCGCACCGAGCCCCCAGCTGAGCAGGGTGAGCCCGACCGACGACTCCGGCAGGCGGAGCCGGTCGGCCAGCGCCGGGAGGCGCACGGTGAAGGTTCCACACATCAGGCCGGCCAGGACGAAGGTGAGGACTGCCCCGTGACGGGCCTTCCTCAAAGCGCGGGTCATCACAGCTTCCTTTCCAGGTGTGTCAAGCGGGTTTCCGAGCCCGGATTTACGGGCAGACACCAGCAGGTCGCCCTTTCACGGCAATGCCGGAAGGAAGGGCGACCACCAAGTGGGAGTTCGGGGGCTTACAAGAGACGCGCTACAGCAGGGCGAGCAGCCTGGCGCGGATCGCGGCGTAGTCGATGATCGCCGCACAGTGGGTGGCGACCTCCCAGACGCCCTCACAGGCCAGCCGTACGACCTGGGATGCCAGGGGATCGGGCTCGTCGTCCAGGCCGTCCCGCATCCAGCGGGCCATCGCCCCGCGCAGCGGCGCGAGCAGTTCGGGATCGCCGGCCGCGCCCGTGACCACGGCCCATCGTCGCAGCCGGCCGGTCTCCACGGCCTCGAACGTCGCGGCGAGGTACGCCCGGGTGTAGGTGCTCTCCGACTGCGCCTCGATCAGCGCGTCGAAGTCGGCGATCAGGCGCTCGATCATGCCTTTGACGAGCGCTTCCTTGCTGGCGAAGTGGTAGAGGAGGCCGCCCTTGCTGACGCCGGCGCGCTCGGCCACCGCCGCCAGGGTCAGGGCCTGGGCGCCCTGGTCCTGGAGCAGGCCCTCGGCCGCGTCCAGCAGTTCGTCCCTCCTCATGCCGTCTACTGTACCGTCTGGACGGTTTAGTTGCGACACGTTATCGGTGTCCTCCGTCTACCCGGATACGCTTGGTGGGCTGAATACGTGTCAGGGAGGGGTCGTGGGAGCTGCGTATCTGGACCATGCCTCGACCACGCCGATGCTGCCCGAGGCGATCCAGGCGATGACGGCCCAGCTCGGACAGGTCGGCAATCCCTCGTCCCTGCACGCGGCCGGGCGCCGCGCCCGGCGGGTCGTCGAGGAATCGCGCGAGACCATCGCCTGCGCGCTCGGCGCCCGCCCGAGCGAGGTCGTGTTCACGGCCGGTGGCACCGAGGCCGACAACCTCGCCATCAAGGGCCTCTACTGGGCGAGGAAGCGGCCCAGGATCCTGATCAGCTCGGTCGAGCACCACGCCGCCCTCGACCCCGCCCACTGGCTCGGCGACAACCACGGCGCCCGCGTCGAGCTGCTGGAGGTGGACGAGCAGGGCCGGGTGCATCCGGAGACGCTGCGCGAGGCCATCGCCCGCGACCCGGACGACGTGGCCCTCGTGAGCGTCATGTGGGCCAACAACGAGGTGGGCACCGTGCAGCCGGTGCGCGTGCTGGCCGCCATCGCGCACGAGTACGGCATCCCCTTCCACACCGACGCCGTGCAGGCGGTCGGTCAGCTTCCGGTCTCGTTCGCCGAGTCCGGCGTCGACGCCATGACCGTCTCCGGCCACAAGGTCGGCGGTCCCGTGGGTGTGGGGGCGCTGCTGCTGGCCCGCGGCGTCGATCCGGTTCCGGTCCTGCACGGAGGCGGGCAGGAACGTGACATCCGCTCCGGCACTCTCGACGCGCCGGCCATCGCCGGATTCGCGGCGGCGGTCGAGACGGCCGTCGCGCGGCAGCCCGCCATGGCCGAGCGGCTGTCGGCGCTCCGTGACGACCTGATCGAGCGCGTACGGCGGGCCGTGCCCGACGTGGTGCTGAACGGCGACCCGGTGAACCGGCTGCCGGGCAACGCCCACTTCTCGTTCCCCGGCTGTGAGGGGGACGCCCTGCTCATGCTCCTCGACGCCAAGGGCGTGGAGTGCTCCACCGGCTCGGCCTGCTCCGCCGGGGTGGCCCAGCCGTCCCACGTGCTGCTGGCGATGGGCCAGGACGGCGTGCGGGCCCGTGGCTCACTGCGCTTCTCTCTCGGTCACACGTCCGTGGAGGAGGACGTCGACCGCGTCGCGGACGTCATCGGGCACGTCGTCGAGCGCGCCCGGCGCGCCGGGTTGTCGTAACTTGCCCTGTTTGTCCGGAGGCGGCTCGGGCACGGGCCCGAGTATGACCCAGCAAACGCACAAGACGAGGGTGGCGGGCGTCGACGCCGACCTCGACATGCTGTTCAACCGGGTCGGCGAACTGCGCGAGCTGGCCTCGGACCCGGAGCGGCCGCCCGACGGCGGGCGCGTCTACGACTTCCGCGTCCGCTGGGGCATCGCGATCGCGGGCCGGCTGGAGCGGCTGGCCCACTACCACGCCAGGGGCCGGCTCGCGCCGGACGAGCGCGTGCGGTACGAGGCGCTGCGGGCGCGGTTGCGGGAGGCACTGCCGCTCATGGACCGCCTGCCCGTCCCGCGCCCGCGTGTCCCCCTCGTCCGATAGGGCTGGGGTGCCGGACACGCCCTAACGGTCCAGGAACTCCCGGGCCCGGAGCCTGATGCCGGTATACCTCGCCGGGCACGAGGGGTTGGCGCAGGTGAGCCCGATCATGTACGCGTCGGTGGGCTCGCTGTGGAAGACGAACCCGAGGAACAGGGCGTCGCCGATCACGAGGTCGCCTCCGCAGGCCCGGCATACGGTGTGCTCGGAGCGCAGACGGGCGCGCACCCGCTCCCGCTGGCTGCCGCCGAGCGGCATGACCTCGGGCCGCGCCATCAGATGCCCACCTCCATGTCGAAGTGGACGTTGTCCTCGCGCCAGCCGCCCATCCCGTCGCCGACCAGCCGGTAGTCGGACAGGAACTCGATGTCGTGGATCCACTTGGCCATCTTGAAACCGAGCTGGTTCTCCAGGCGCAGCCGCAGCGGGGCGCCGTGCTCGATCGGCAGCGGCTCGCCGTTCATCTCGTAGGCCAGCAGGGTCTGCGGATGATGGGCCAGCTCCAGATCGATGATTTCGTAGAAGTGCCCCTCGCCGGGAGCGCTCGGCTCGTCCCTCCCGGTGTCCTGCATGGTCAGGAAGCAGATGTAGCGGGCTTCCGGCAGCGGCCTGACCAGGTCGAGCAGGTCGCGCAGCGGCAGGCCGGTCCACTCGCCGACGCTCGACCAGCCCTGGATGCAGTGGTGCAGCACGCACTGGGACTGCCGGGTGTTCAGGGCCCGCAGGTCCTCCAGCGTGAGGACCACCGGGTTTTCGACCAGGCCGCCGACAGTGAGCCGCCACGGTGCGAAGTCGTGCACCGCCATGATCTTGTACGTGTCGCTGTCCGGCGGTTTGCCGTTCACCCGGTGCTGGGCGGCCACCGCCGCCTTCGGATAGTGCTGGTGAGAGGTGGCGGGGCGGAGCAGCGCCCTGCGGAGGGCCATGACCACCGCGCCGAGGACGCGCTGGACCATGCGCGGACGCCGCAGGGACCACACGGTCACCGTGATGTTCACGCCGATGATCGCGGCGATGATGACGAGCGAGACCCACAGACCTCCCACCGGCGCGTCCCCGTGCCCGAAGATCATGAGGGAGTTCTCGCGGCCCCAGCCCCAGACGGCGAGCATCAGCAGGTGGACGGCGGTGAAGGCGAGGAAGGCGAGCAGGACGAAGAAGTGCAGGCTGCGCACCCGCTGGCGGCCGCCCCACAGCCGCAGGAACCAGGGGAAGCGGGCGTCGACCGCGGGTGACTGCGCGAGCCCGCTCAGGATCGCGACCGGCGCGAGCACGAAGATCACCAGCGCGTACGCCAGCTTCTGCAGCGCGTCGAACGGCTCGCCGGGCAGGTGCGGGGGAAGCCGGAAGCTCAGGTAGGTGAGGAGGTCGTGCCACGCCTGGGGGAGGATGCCCCAGGACGTCGGGATGTAGCGGCGCCACTGGCCGGTGGCGAACAGCAGCGCGACGTAGGTCACGCCGGCGAGGACCCAGCCGATCGCGACGAAGAAGTGCCAGTGCCGGCCCATGCCGAGATTCCTGTGCCCCGGCAGGGAGATGATCGGGGAGTAGGACTCCTCCTCGTCCAGCGTGTCGTACAGCTTGTCCTTCGGCATGGTCTTGCGGGTGAACCTCGCCCACTCGGAGCCGGGCCTGCTGTCGTCGCGCCCGTACAGCTTGGGGTGGGTGGCCAGGATCTCGATTCCGCTGCGCACCATCAGCGTGATGAACAGCGCGTTGATCCAGTGCTCGACCCGGAGCCATGCGGGAAAGCCGTAGACGTCCACCGTCGCCTCACTCAGTCGTACCAGTCGCGTCGCCGGGGATAGGCCACGTTGACCCCGGTGAGGACGCTGCCGTGCAGGGCGAGGAACAGCGCCGCGACGCCCATGGTCACCGAGCCGAGGGGGCAGTCCCACCGCCCCGCGAGCAGCGGCATGCCAGGCAGGCCGGCGGTGCGGCTGGCGAGGTACACCGCGAGCGCCACCACCGAGACCAGCGAGCCGAGCCGCCATCCGGCCCTGGCCGGGCCGGGCAGCGACATCAGCGCGATCGCCACCAGCGATCCGGTGACGATCAGCGCCCGGTACACGTTCAGATAGGCCGGGTCGGCCGTGCCGCCCCCGATCAGATAAGCGTGGGCGGCGGCCAGACCGGCCATCAGCGTCCCTCCGGCGGCGGTCGTCGTCCTCGGCA
Organism: Microbispora sp. H10836; assembly: GCF_012999525.1. Lineage (NCBI taxonomy): Bacteria > Bacillati > Actinomycetota > Actinomycetes > Streptosporangiales > Streptosporangiaceae > Microbispora > Microbispora sp. H10836. Next base: position 166,043 of record NZ_JABBWU010000013.1, on the reverse strand, counting down.
GGTCGAAGGCGAAATACTCCAGGAGCGTGGCCAGCCTGCCGAGCCCCGAGTACCGCATCACGACCGTCGTGAGCGGCCCTCGCCCGATCTCGTGACCTCCCGCCGTCATCGCCGCGCCCGTCCGGCCGTACGGCGCAACAGCGCCCGCTGCAGGCGAAGGACCGCGCGGACCCGCCGCGACGAGCGCAGCGTGTCCAGACGCGCCTGGAGCCGGTCGCCCAGGTCGACGAGCCGTTCTTCGTCCATGAAGCGCTCGACCTCGGGGAACATCTCCTGCTCCTCGTCCAGGTGGGCGTGCGACTCCAGCGCGTCGTGCATCACGCTCAGCTCCCGGTCGAACCGCTCGGTCCGCGGGTCGGCTCGCACCAGGGCCGCGAGCTGGTCGCTGAGCTGGCGGTGCTCGGACCAGGCCGCCGCGATGCCCGGGGTGACATCGCGCGTCGCGGGATAGAAGATCTTCTCCTCGATGCGCTCGTGCATCCACAGCTCGTCGAACAGCTCGTCGGCGAGCGTGCGCCGCCGTCCGGGCTGGGAGCGCGGCGTCTCCTGCGTGCGTCGCATGAGCCCCCGCAGCACCTCGTGGTGCTCCACGAGCACCCGCGTCGCCGTCTTGCGCTCCCGGGGGGCCGGCGCCTGCCGCACCTCGGTGAGCACCTCCGACCTCCTCCTCATGGCTGCACCTCCTGCTGGTGGACCAGCGTGCTGCCCGGGGGAGCGGTAGCCACCGCCGGCGCCCGGCGCACCTCGATCCACCCGTCGCGTACGCGGGTCTGCAGGCAGGGCGCGGGTGCGACGGCCGGGCCGTTCAGGCTCTCCCCGCTGTGCAGCTCGAACTGGGAACCGTGCCAAGGGCAGGTGAGGGAGCCGTCCCTGAGCCACCCCTGGGAGAGCGGAGCGCCCAGATGCGGGCAGGCGTTCTCCAGAGCGTGGATGCGGCCGTCCGCGCGAACCAGGACGACCTCCACGTCGCCCGCCCGCACCCGGCGCGGGCTCTTCTCGGTCAGGTCGCGCTCGGCCAGCACGGGGGTGAAACGGCGTGGTTCGAGCTGTCTGTCCGCCTGATCGACCCCGATCTGGTGGCGGTAGGTGAGCGCGCCGCCCAGGAAGCCGCTGACCGCGATCACGGGGTAGCCGAGCAGGGCGGCGAGCCGCCCCCGCAGGTGGTGTCCCCGGCCCCGCTGCCACCACGACCAGCCGTACATGCCGATGGCGAGCGCGTTGAGTGTGCCGTGGACCAGCCCGACGCGCCGGGCGTTGTCATGCGTGTACTGCCAGTCGTGCAGGCCGGTCACCGCCGCGGCCAGCGCTCCGGCGAGGCCGATTCCCACGGCTGCGCGAGCCGCCCGCTTCTGCCCGGTGAGGTCCAGGACCAGCGCCATCGTCCAGGAGCCGATCGGGACGTCGGTCAGCAGTGGATGGAGGGGATGACCCAGCCAGACCCCGTGCAGGAAGCCGCGGGCGGGGCCCCTGGTGATCCCGAGGAGGTTCTCGGTGAACGCGAAACCCTGTTCGAGCCGATGCCCCGGCCGATCGAGGCGGCCGTCGCCTTCGATCGCGTTCAGCAACCGGTCCAGTGTGCGCTGAGCCATGTCCGACCCCAATCCCGTCGCCGGATCGGCCCCGCAGACTGCGGGAACGGGCGGAACGCGGGCGCTCGCCCGCGCGGTGCCTTTATCGCGACGTGCCCGTGCTCAAATGGGGAAAAACGCGCCTAATGTCCGGATTCAGGTCAGGAAGGGGGCTACCGCGCTCCAGGAGGGGTCCTCGGCCACGTCGACGCGGGCGGGCCCCTCCTTCCACTCGGCGGCGATCTCCTCGACCACGGGAGGGACGGCCGCCGCGGGATCGGCGTACACGTGCAGCACCCGGCTGCGGTCGGCGCTCATGTGGGCCGTCAGCACGGCCGAGCCGGCCTCGGCCAGCCGGCCGGTCAGCCGCTCCTCGAAGTCGCGCAGCGCGTCCAGGGACGCCCCCGACGGCAGCCCGTCGCCGTCGGCCTCGCGGTACGGCAGCGTGACGGCGATGTGCTGGTCGAACAGCGGGAAGTCCACGGGCCTGAGGGGGTAGCGGGCGGCGGCGGTCAGCCGGCCGCCGGTCGCCGTGTGGCCTTCGAGCAGCGCCCACTGCTCCTCCTTGAAGCCCTCCGCGACGTCGGCGACGACGGCGGGCAGGTGGACCGCGGGGAGGGCGTCGATCGGCTCGAACTCCGCGGCCACGATCTCGCCCAGCCATCGGGCCACCTCGTCCTCGCCCAGCAGCCAGTCGAGCGCGAGGAAGGTCGCCTCCGTCCGCGTGTCGTCGTCCACGTCGGGGAAGATCGGGTGGAAGGCGGTGACGTCCACGCGGGGCGTGCCGGGCGGCACGCGCAGCGCCACCACCAGCCGGTCGAGCCCGAACTCCCGCCCGCCGACGTCGACCGTCAGGTCCGCGGCCTGCGGGTTCGCCTGCCGCGACGGGTAGAACTCCCACATGGCGTCCGCAGACGGCGCGGCCAGGGCCCACCGGTGGGCGAGCGGCCGCAGCTCCGGGTCGTTCGACGCGCTGACCACCAGGGCGTGCACGGCCATGCGGCCGGGAGCGATCTCCCAGACGAGGGACGGATGGAGCGCGGTGACGGCGGGGCCGATCATCTCGGCCAGGGCCCCGGGGTCCTCCGCCTCGACGTACGCGTCGATCTGGGGACGGGCCTGGTCCCACCAGGTCCAGAACGCCGCGATGGCCTCGGCGGGGTCGGTGGACTCGCTCTTGCGCCCGAACAGTCGCATGACCCCGCATCCTCCCAGCCCGCCCGCCCCGATGCCAACGCGGGCGCGCTCCCGCGGGGGGTAACCTCGATGTGTTATGGGTCCCACACGAAAGCTCCGCGTCCTCGCCGCCATGTCGGGCGGGGTCGACTCCGCGGTGGCCGCCGCCCGGATCGCCGAGGCGGGGCACGACGTGACCGGCGTCCATCTGGCGCTGTCGTCCAACCCGCAGTCCTACCGCACCGGCGCGCGCGGGTGCTGCACGCTGGAGGACGCCCGCGACGCCCGCCGGGCCGCCGACGTCATCGGCATCCCCTTCTACGTTTGGGACATGGCCGAACGGTTCCACCGCGACGTGGTCGAGGACTTCGTCAGCGAGTACGCCGCCGGCCGCACGCCGAACCCCTGCCTGCGGTGCAACGAGAAGATCAAGTTCGAGGCGGTGCTCGACCGGGCGATCGCGCTCGGCTTCGACGCCGTCGCCACCGGCCATCACGCGCGGCTGGAGGACGGTGTGCTCCGGCGCAGCGTCGACGAGGCCAAGGACCAGTCGTACGTGCTGGGGGTGCTCACCCGCGAGCAGCTCGCACACGCGATCTTCCCGCTCGGCGACTCGACCAAGGCGCAGGTGCGCGAGGAGGCCGCGCGGCGCGGGCTGACCGTCGCCGACAAGCCCGACAGCCACGACATCTGCTTCATCGCCGACGGCGACACCCGGGCGTTCCTCGCCGAGCGCCTCGGCTCGTCGGAGGGGCCGATCGTCGACGCGCTCACCGGCCGGGTGGTCGGCAGCCACCAGGGGGCGTACGGCTTCACGGTCGGGCAGCGCAAGGGCCTGCGCGTCGACCGGCCGGCCGCCGACGGCAGGCCGCGCTACGTGCTGTCGATCGAGCCGGTGTCCAACACGGTCACGGTCGGGCCGCGCTCCTCCCTGGAGGTGACCTCCGTCGTGGGTGAGCGGCCGGTGTGGAACGGGCCGCAGCCGGAGCCGTACGAGCCGATCACCTGCACGGTGCAGCTGCGGGCACACGGCGAGGTGTACGGCTGCCGCGCCCAGGTGTCCGGCGATGAGCTGCACATCCAGCTCGACCGCCCGGCGACAGGCGTCGCGGCGGGCCAGGGCGCCGTCCTGTACGACGGTGACGTCGTCATCGGCTCCGCCACGATCGCCTCGGCCGTTTGAGCTACGGAACTTCGACGGACTCCCCGACCGGGATCCGGCGGAAGTCGGCCTTCTGCCTGCCGGCCTCCATGCCGAGCCAGTTGTCGATCAGGGTCGCGCCGATGTCGTTCACGATCCCGTCGTGCGTCGAGTAGGCCCGCGCGGGCCGGACGTAGCGCAGGTAGAGGATCGACTCGGCCGCCTTCAGCCACGGCGCGTTGGTCGGCACGAGCAGCGTGGGGACCTCGGCGCCCGGCGGCGTGAGGGCGTCACCGGGATAGAACACCTCGTCGTCCACGAAGAAGCCGACGTTCTGCACCGGCAGGACGTCGGGGAGGTTGTGCGCGTGCCACTCGCCGACCGCGCGCACGTGGAACCCCGCCGTGTCGAATGCGTCCCCCTGGGTGACGACCTGGAGCTTCGCCGGGATCTGGCCGAGCTGGTCGGCGACGGCCTGGCAGGTGTACACCTCCAGGTCCGGGCTCGCGTCCTTGAACAGATTCACGTCCACGTGGTCGAAGTGCTCGTGCGTGATCAGCACGGCGTCCGCGCCGTCGAGGAGCCCTTCGCCGCTGAACGCGCCGGGGTCGATGACGAGGGTCCGCCCGTCCTTCTCCAGCCGCCAGCACGCGTGACCGAGTTTGGTGAGTTTCATAGTCCCTAAGCTAGTGACCGTGAGCGACTATCCGTGGGCCGAGGCCACGGCCACCGGGGTGGGGTCCTACCCGGGCGAGGACCATCTGGAGGCGGTCAGGACGGCCTTCGGCGAACTGCCCATGCCGTACCTGCCCGAGCTGCCCGCCCGGGGGGTCGGCGCCGACATGATCGGGCGCACGGCGTCCCTGCTGGTGGAGCTGCCGGTGGAGGTGCAGCCGTCCGGCTGGCGGCTCAGCGACCGGCCGGGACGGGATTTCAAGCGGGCCAGGGACCATCTCACCCGCGACCTCGACGGGCTGGAGGAGGTCTCCCAGGGCTACGTGGGGCCGTTCAAGATCCAGGCGTGCGGGCCGTGGACGCTCGCCGGGGCGATCGAGCTCCGGCACGGCGACAAGGTGCTCGCCGACGCGGGAGCCGTACGCGACCTGACCGAGTCGCTGGCCGAGGGACTGGCGCAGCACGTGGCGGAGGTCCGGCGCCGGATTCCGGGAGCCGAGCTCGTCGTCCAGATCGACGAGCCGGGGCTGCCCCGGGTGCTGGCGGGCACGTTGCCGACCGCGTCCGGCTTCGGGCGGCTGCCCGCCGTCGAACCCCCGATCGCGTCGGAACGTCTGAAGACCGTGCTCTCCGCGCCGGCGCCCGCCTTCCCGGTCGTCCACTGCTGCGCGCCGGGCGTGCCCTACGAGGTCATCCGTACGGCGGGGGCGCGGGGTGTGTCCGTGGACGCCGCGCTGCTGCGCCGCCGCGACGAGGACGCCATCGGGGAGACGATCGAGAAGGGGCTCGCGCTGTTCCTCGGCGTCGTGCCGGGGACCGACTCCCGGCTCGCCGACGTCGGCGTGGTGGCCAAGCCGGCGGTGGAGCTGTGGCGGCGGCTCGGCTTCGCGCCGGGGAGGCTCGCCGAGCAGGTCGTGCTCACTCCCGCGTGCGGCCTGGCCGGAGCCTCTCCGGCGTACGCCAGGGCGGCGCTGGCCCGGTGCCGGGAGGCGGCCCTGGTGCTGCGCGAGGACCCCGGTGAGTGAGGCGCGGGGAGTGAGAGCGGGAGCGGGGCCGCGGCGAGCGATCCAAGCGGCCTCCCAGCTCATCCCCAAGTGATTCACAAGCCTTGTCACGTATCTCTTGACGTGCTGGAAGTTCAGACGTTCAGGAGAAGACCCCATGCGAAGCGCCGCGCGCCTTCTGCTCCCTCTTGCCACCGCCGCTCTGGCCGCCGGTCTCGTCGCGGCCCCCGCGGAGGCCTCGGCCTCGTCCGCGGCGGAGACCTGGAAGTGGGGACCGACGGCGTCCTCGGACACCAAGGGCTGGGCGAACGGGTACGTCCGGTCGGGATCGTCGGGCCTGCGCATCGTCGGCGACCTTTATGACGCGGGCGGGGCGAAGACCTGCTCGTGGGTGAAGATCAAGTGGCTGACCGACCGCGGGAAGTACCGCACCGCGACCTCGCGGAACTGCTCTCAGTCCACCCCGCGGACGTTCACGGTGAACGCCGGGTACATGCTGCTCGCCAAGGCCATGGTCTGCCGGGGCAGCGCGACCCGCGTCACCGGCAAGTGCTCTCGCTGGGAGCGGGTCTGGACCCAGGGAGGATGACCCTCGGGCCGGTCCCCTTCCATCCACGGTGACCGGCCCGAGTACACCCGGACAAAAAGGAATGAAAGTGGGCTGCAAGCGGTCTACCGTAATTCTCGATCGCTCAATGAGACGAGGGGCCGCGCGGTCTGGAGCGGCCCTCTCGCCGAGCGGTCCGGCGGGAGTCGCCCACGTCCTCGGCGCGGCTCCCGCCCCCGTCCTTCGCGAACTGTCGGTCGCCGGAGATACGGTTGCCCTGGGTGTCTGACGAGGGGAGACGGGCGACGTGAGCGACAGGGCTGACGAGGCTGACGGGCTCGACGGCGCCGCGCTCGGGGACGCGGCGAACGGGCACGCGGAGGCCGCGAGCGAGGTCGAAAGCGTGACGGGCGCCACCGGGGTGACACAGGGCGCGCCGGCCGAGGCACGGGAGCGGCACGCCGAGCTCACGGAGCTGCTCGAGGACGCCAACTGGCGCTACTACGTGCTCGACTCGCCCACGGTGAGCGACGCCGAGTACGACGGCTGGATGCGGGAGATCCTGGCGCTGGAGGAGGCGCATCCCGATCTGCGCACGCCTGACTCGCCCACCCAGAAGGTGGGGGCGCCGGTCTCCACCGAGTTCGCCCCCGTCACCCATCTCCAGCGCATGGAGAGCCTCGACAACGCCTTCAACGACGCCGACCTCGCCGGCTGGCAGGCCAGGGCGGAGCGGCTGATCGAGGCCGACCCGGGCCCCTACCTTTGTGAGCTGAAGATCGACGGCCTGGCCGTCGCGCTCGTGTACGAGAAGGGCCGCCTGGTGCGCGGCGCGACCCGGGGCGACGGGCGCACCGGCGACGACATCACGCCCAACATCCGCACGCTCGGCGACGTGCCGCACCGGCTCACCGGGGACGGCGTCCCCGATCTGCTGGAGGTGCGCGGCGAGGTCTTCCTGCCGGTCGAGGGCTTCAAGAAGCTCAATGAGCAGCTCATGGACGCGGGCAAGCCGCCGTTCGCCAATCCGCGCAACTCGGCCGCCGGCTCGCTGCGGCAGAAGGATCCGCGCATCACCGCGCAGCGCCCGCTGCGGATGATCGTGCACGGCGTCGGCAAGTGGGAGGGCGGCGGTCCGCTGCCCGCCACCCACTCGGCGGTCTACGAGCGGCTGCGCGACTTCGGGCTGCCGGTCAGCGACCGCTACAGGGTGGTCGAGGGCCTCGATGAGATCCGCGAGTTCATCGAGCACTACAACGAACACCGCCACGACCCGGAGTACGAGATCGACGGTGTGGTGGTAAAGGTCGACCGCATCCCGGTGCAGCGGCAGCTCGGCTCGACCAGCCGCGCACCGCGCTGGGCCATCGCGTTCAAGTACCCGCCGGAGGAGGTCACCACCAAGCTCCTCGACATCCAGGTCGGTGTGGGCAGGACGGGCCGGGTCACGCCGTTCGGCGTGATGAAGCCGGTGGTGGTGGCCGGGTCCACCGTGGAGCGCGCGACGCTGCACAACGGTTCGGAGGTGGCGCGCAAGGGCGTGCTGATCGGCGACACCGTGGTGCTGCGCAAGGCGGGCGACGTCATCCCCGAGATCGTGGGGCCCGTCGTCGACCTGCGGCAGGGCGGTGAGCGGGAGTTCGTGATGCCCACGCACTGTCCCGAGTGCGGCACCGAACTGGCCTACGAGCGCGAGGGCGACGCCGACCTGCGCTGCCCGAACGCCCGGTCCTGCCCGGCGCAGCTGCGTGAGCGGATCTACTTCGCGGCCGGGCGCAACGCGTTCGACATCGACGGGCTGGGCTACGTCGCGGCGACCGCGCTGACCCAGCCGCTGCCGCCGCAGGAGCCGCCGGTCCGCACGGAGGCCGACCTGTTCGACCTGACAATCGAGAAGCTGCTGCCGATCAGGTCGGTGGTCCGCGACCCCGACACGGGCCTGCCGAAGACCGATCCGGAGACCGGCGAGCCGAAGGTGGTCTCTTTCTTCGCCAACATCTCCGGCGAACCGAGCAAGAACGCCGAGCTGATCCTCCAGCAACTGGAGAAAAAGAAGGACCAGCCGCTGTGGCGGGTGCTCGTGGCGCTGACGATCCGGCACATCGGGCCGCCCACGGCCCGCGCGATCGCCGCGGAGTTCCGCTCGATCGACGCCATCGCCAAGGCGTCGGAGGAGGAGCTCGCGGCTGTGGAGGGCATCGGCCCGCGAGTCGCCGCGACCATCAAGGAGTGGTTCGCGGTCGACTGGCACCGGGAGATCATCGAGAAGTGGCGGGCCGCCGGTGTCCGGATGGCCGACGAGTCGCCCGAGGACGAGGGGCCGCGTCCGCTGGAGGGGCTGACGTTCGTCGTCACCGGGACGCTGTCGGACTTCAGCCGCGACGAGGCGAGCGAGGCCATCGGTGTCAGGGGCGGCAAGGTCACCGGCTCGGTGTCCAAGAAGACAAGCTTCCTGGTGGTGGGGGACAACCCCGGCTCGAAGTACGACAAGGCGGTCAAGGCCGGCGTCCCGATCCTCAACGAGGAGGGCTTCCACACCCTGCTGAGTGAGGGCCCCGACGCCGCCCGCGCCGTCGCCGTCACCCCCGAGGAGTAAGCACGCGCCGTCGCCGTCACCCCCGAGGAGTGAGCACGCGCCGTCGCCGTCACCCCGAGGAGTGAGGACGCGCCCTGAGAGACGCTGAGGCAGCGCCGGTGGGATCAGGGGCAGCCGAGGCCGAGTCCTCCCGGTCCGCCCTAGCCCAGCGGAGAGAGTGTGCCGGACGCCAGGGGAGCGGCGCCGCCCGCCTCGGTGGCGATAGCGGAGAACGTGCGCGCACCGCTCCCCACCGCCGACAGGACCGCGCGAGAGTGGGAGGTCTCGGGGAATTCCCCCAGCAACGACAACTCGCCGGCCATGAGCAGCGCTGACAGTGGATTGGCCAACGACTCCCGCAGGTAGTCGACAAACGTAGAACGAATCTAACGTAGAAGCGATCTTACATTGGTGGCGGGGAGTCGTGAGTGGGCGGACGTGCGCCTTGTCCCGGAACAGGATCATCTCTAGTCCTGTTTCATCGAGCATGCCGACTTCTGCCGATGCGATACCCGAAGTGCTGCAGTACGCCGCTTTCACCACCGATCCCGCCGGCGGCAACCTGGCCGGGGTGGTGCTCGACGCAAGCGGGCTCGATGAGGCGGCCATGCTCGCCATCGCCGCCGAGGTGGGTCATCCGGAGACGGCCTTCCTGAACGAGACCGCGCCACCGGCCGGCCGGACTTTCACCGTCCGGTATTTCAGCCCGAAGACGGAGGTGCCGTTCTGCGGGCACGCCACCGTGGCATCGGCGGTCGCGCTCGCCGAACGGATCGGCCCGGGGCGCCTGGTCTTCGAGACGCAGGCCGGAACGGTGCCGGTCGAGGTGGTGGCGGACGAAGGCGGTGTGCTGTGGGCGACCCTGACCAGCGTGGAGCCGTACGTCAAGCCGATCGGCGAGCTCGACGTGGCGCAGGCGCTCGACGCGTTGAGGTGGCGGATCGACGAGCTCGATCCGGCACTACCCCCACGGATCGCCTACGCGGGATCGCGCCACCTGGTGCTGGCCGCTGCCACCCGCGAGCGCCTCGCCGATCTCGACTACGACTTCTCGCGGCTCGCGCGGTACATGACCGATCGGGATCTCGTCACTGTGCACCTGGTGTGGCGGGAGTCGGCGGACACCTTCCAGGTGCGGGATCCGTTCCCCGTCGGCGGGATCGTGGAGGACCCGGCCACCGGGGCCGCCGCAGCCGCTTTCGGGGCGTATCTGCGGGACCTCGGCGAGGCCGGTCCCGCTGCCGTGCTGACCCTGCGTCAGGGTGTCGACATGGGACGGCCCGGTCTGCTGCGGGTGGAACTGCGAGACGGGGACTCCAGGGTCCGGGTTTCCGGCGCGGCGGTGCCTGTTCCGGCCGAAGGCCGGTCAGGCCCGCGGTGACCCGACCCACCCGTGCGAACTCGGCATGGGGACCCGGCACCGCCATCGTGGCGGAGGCGTCAGCGGCCCAGCCAGGAATCGAGCCGGCTCAGCAGAGCGGGTTCGGCCCTCAGCCCGGCCGCGGTGCCGCTGAACACGGCCTGGCAGGGGGCGCGCCAGATCCGTATCTCGGCGACGGCCCCGGTCGTGTCGGTCACCCACACGACGTCGAGACGGCTGATCGGCGTCGCGGCCCGTGTCCGGTCCGGCGCGCCGCAGTCCACGCCGTTGACGAAGTCGGTGGTGCCCTGGCTGTCGGTCACGCTCCGTATGGTGGCCGCGGCGTTGAGGAGTCCCCGGATGGGTTCGAGATCCTCGCGTAGGACCCGGTGAGCGCGCAGTTGAAGATCGGCTCCGTCCGCACGGTAGCGGCAGGCGGTGACCACGGCGAGCGGGCCGGGCAGGAACTCGTCATCGCGGCCACGGTTGCGAGCCATGCCGTCCTCGGGAAACTCCAGATCCGGCCGGTTGTCGACCTCTGCCACCGCCACCGTGTCCGGGCACGTGGGCGCCGGGACCGACGTCGGGTCTCTCGCGATCTGTTCCCGGTACAAGAAGAGGAAGCGGTCGACGGGATCGCCCCACAGAAAGCGGGTCCGGCCCGCGTGGTGGACAAGGGCGCAGTTGCGGTCGAGCAGGAGCAGCGCTGGTGGCCGGTCGCGGTAGCGCACCGCGAACGACAACTGCTCGCCGTATCCCACAGCGGTGCAGGCCTCGCCCATGTGCAGGTCCTCGGGCGGCGTACCACCCTGAGCGGTCATGAGAGCCCGTGCCGCCGCCTCCGCCTCGTCTCGCCTGGGCAACGCGTTGAGTACGGCGATCATCTCGGCGACGCGGGTGCTGAGGGTGCGGTCTCGTCCGGGCCGTGGCGACGGCATCGGCCCGGGACCGCTCCTCAACGGCGCGATCAGCTCGCACAGTGTCACCGAGACGGCGCCCTCGGCGGGCACCAGCGGCCCCGGCCTGTCGGCGGTTCCCCGCACGGACATCACCGCGTTAGGGCAGCCGTCCGCCTGCAGAAACCGCGTGTCCAGCATCTCGACGGGATATGAGGCGGACGTGGCGAGAAGCAGCGCGACCACGGCCCCGCCGGCCGGCCCGCGCCCGAGCCGGCCCCGCCACGAGATCATGAACCGACTGTACGTCGGTCCCTTCCCGGCAGACCAGTGACTCCGAGCGCCACATACCGGGACCCGCGGCGTGAGGGGGTCCTTCGACCGCGCCGGCCGGCATCGCGGCACAGCTGAATCAGTCCGGCCCGGGACGCACCTCATCGGCCTGGCCGCTCCCGGGCTCATGGAGATCCCGCCGGGCTCGATTTCCTGACGCGTCGAAGGCGTGCCGTACGGCTGGGAGCCGTACGGCACGCCTGGACTACGCGGGGGTCAGGAGGTGGTGCAGACCAGGGGGGACGGGGTGGAGGGGGTCCCGCTGGAGCTGCCGAGGAAGCCGAACGTGGTGCTCGCGCCGGGGGCGAGGTTGCCGTTCCAGTTCAGGTTCGTGGCCGTGACGCTGCTGCTGCCGGTGAGGTTGGCGTTCCACGCCTGGGTGATGGACTGCCCGCCGGGCATCGTCCACTTCACGGTCCAGTCGTTGATCGCCGAGGAGCCCGCGCTGGTCACGGTGACCTCACCCTGGAAGCCGCCGCCCCACGAGTTGACGACCTTGTAGACGGCCGTACAGCCGCGGTTCCCGGTGAACGTCGGCGAGACCGACGGGGACGGCGAGGGAGACTGGGGCGCCGACGGCGAAGCCGAGGGGGACGGCGACGGCGACGGGGACCGGGTCGGGGACGGGGACGGGGACACCGGCGGGGTGTACGGGGCGGCGATCGCCAGGTCGTAGGCCCGCTGCGGCACGAACTGGCCCGCGGGGGCGATGCAGCCGTCGGACTCGCCCGGAGGCTTGACCCAGAGGTACGCGGCGATCGCCGAGTCGCCGGTGTTCGTCGTGCTCCAGGCGCCGGTGGCGCGGCCGGCCGGGTCACACCACTCGCTGCCGACCGGGCCGTTGCCGTTGCGGCTGGTGTCGATCACGGCCTTCAGCCAGGACATGCCGGTGGCCGCGATGACGTTCTTGGCGTAGGAGACTGTGGCGGTGGTGAACCGGTAGTTGGAGACGTTGAGCGCGATGCCGTCCGCGCTGTTGGCGATGTCGGCGCCCCGCAGGCGGTTGGCCATGTCGGAGGCGCCCACCCAGGCCTCGTTGCCCGCGTCGAAGTAGACCTTGACCTGCGAGGAGGTGGCCTTGAACTTCTTGCCGGCGTATGCCATGGACGCCTGGACCTCGGCCTGCTGGGAGGAGTTCATGCAGTTCGGCATGATCGACAGGGCGTCGGGCTCCAGGATGATGTAGGCCGGACGCCCACCGAGGCCCGCGGCGACCTGGTCGATCCAGGCACGGTAGGACGCGTGGTCGGGAGCGCCGCCCGCGCTCGCGCCGCCGCAGTCGCGGTTCGGCATCTCGTACACGACCATGATCGGGATCTTGCCGGCCGCCGCTGCGGCGCCCACGTACGCGTCGACCTGGCTGCGCACGGCCGAGGGGTTGTAGCTGGCGAACCACCGGCCCTGCGGGACGGCGGCGATGCGGTCCCTGATCACGGCGGCTTTGCTGTCGTTGGGGTTGGCGGCCACCCACTTGGCCGCGTTGGTCGTCGGGTCCACGTAGAAGGCGGAGTCGGCGGCTTGCGCGGCGGAGGAGGCGAGCACGGACGCTCCCACCGCGGCCGTGGCGACCGCTGCGAGCACAGCCGCCGTCAATCTGCGAGACATGGAATACTCCGTCCGGTAATGTGGGAGCGCTCCCACAGTTCTATCGGATGGTAGGGAGCCGACGGTCGGTCCAAGAAGGGCCGCTCGTTATTTGTATGGACGGCCAACCTAATATGCGCAGGCGGGCGGGGGATCGGACCTGTGGAGCACTTGAAACTTTCACCACAAGTCCGGCCAGGCCGTGATATCTCCAGAAATCATGGTGACGCAGTGTGCCCAAGCGGTTTCGCGAAGTGGCCCAGAGGCCGTACCCTCCCATAGTGACCTCTTGGGGGGTTTCTTACCGATGACGCTTTCACGCGGTCTCATGCCGCTCGCCGGGGTGCCACGCGTCCTCCTGCCCGCCGTCGACCTGGGCGAACTGTCCACGCCCGTCGACACCCGGGACACCGGACCGCGCCCGGGCTCGCCCTTGTGGGCCTATCTCACGGCGGTCACCGCCGTCGGGGTCACCGCGCTGGTGATCGCGCAGGTACGGCTCGGCTTCGGCGAGCTGGGCGAGGTGGCCCGCGCCCCGCTGTTCTGGATACTGACCGTCCTGGTGGTGCTGGGCGAGCTGCGCCCGGTGATGTTCAGCTCCTCGACGCTCGTCGGGGGCACGCCGGCCTCCACGATGTTCACCTTCGCCGTGCTGATGTACCAGGGCCTGCCGACGGCGGCGCTGATGCAGGCGATCGCCGTGGTGGTCAGCGGTCTGGTGCACCGCAGGGCCTGGCACCGGGTGTCGTTCAACCTCGCCCAGGTGACCCTGGCCTGCGTGGCCGCGGCCGCGGCCTTCGCCGCGTTCGGCGCGCATCCCGCTCCCGGCACCCCCTGGACGCCCGACGGCGGCGACATCCCCGCCATCGCGGTGGCCGCGGCGGCGTACTTCGCGGTCCGCGCGATCCTGGTCTGCCAGGCGGTGGCGCTGCACGAGCGCCGGCCGCTGGCCCGGGTGATGAAGGCGTCCATCGGCCCGCAGGCCCTCGTCTACGGCGCGCTGCTCGGCCTCGCACCGCTGGTGGTCGTCGTGATGGCGCACTCCACGGCTCTGGTCCCCCTGTTCGTCGCGCCGCTGGCCGCCGTCTACTTCACCGCGACGCTCTCGCTGCGCCGCGACCACCAGGCGACCCACGACGGGCTCACCGGCCTGCCGAACCGCAAGATGCTCATCCTGCGTACCGAGGAGGCCCTGGCCGAGGCGCGCGAGCACGAGCGGGTGGGACTGCTGCTGCTCGACCTCGACCGTTTCAAGGAGGTCAACGACACGCTCGGCCATCCGGTCGGCGACCGGCTGCTGCAGATCGTGGCCCACCGGCTCACTCACAGCGTGCGGCCCGGCGACGTGGTGGCCCGCCTCGGCGGCGACGAGTTCGCGGTGCTGCTCCCGTCGATCAGGGACGCGCAGGCGGCCAAGGAGGTCGCCTCGCGGCTGCGGGTCGCGCTGACCGAGCCGGTACGCCTCGAGGGCATGACCTTCGACCTCGACGCGTCGATCGGGATCGCGCTCTATCCCGACCACGCGCCCGACTTCGAGCTGCTGATGCAGCGTTCCGACGTGGCGATGTACCTCGCCAAGGAGGGCCGCACCGGCGTCGAGTTCTACCTGCCGGGCAAGGATCGCAACTCGCCGGAACGGCTGAGCCTGCTCGGCGACCTGCGGCGCGCGATCGACGCCGACGAGCTGGAGCTCCACTATCAGCCCAAGGTGAGCCTCGAGGACGGCAGGGTCGAGAGCGTCGAGGCGCTGCTGCGCTGGTGGCATCCGGTGCGCGGGCCGATCTCGCCCGCCGAGTTCATCCCGCTGGCCGAGCAGTCGTACCTGATGCGCGAGCTCACCCAGCACGTCATCGGCCACGCGCTGGGGCAGGCGGCCCGGTGGTGGCACGCGGGCATCGACGTGCCGGTCTCGGTCAACGTGTCGGCCCGCGACCTGCTGGACTCGAGCCTGCCCGAGCAACTGGAGTCCGGGCTGGAGAAGCTGGAGCTGCCGCCCGAGGCCATCCGGCTGGAGGTCACCGAGCGCATCCTCATGACCGACCAGGCCTACAGCGCCGACACGATCCGCACCCTCGCCGGCCTCGGCATCCAGCTGGCCCTGGACGATTTCGGCACCGGTTACTCCTCGCTCGTCCGGCTCCAGCGCCTCCCGGTCTCCGAAGTGAAGATCGACGCGTCGTTCGTCCGGCGGCTCGGGGAGTCCCCGGACGACGAGCGCATCGTCCGCTCGATCATCGACCTCGTACGGTCCCTCGGGCTGAGGTCGGTCGCCGAGGGGGTCGAGTCGCCGGAGATCGCGGCGCTGCTGCGGGACATGGGCTGCCACGCGGGCCAGGGGTGGTGGCTGGCCAAGCCCATGCCGGCCGGTGAGGCGACCACGTGGCTGCGCGGCCGGCTCAGTGCGGCCTTCCGGGACCGTGAGAGCGGCGGCGCCCCGTCCCCCGCCGCACTGACCCCCGGGACCCGGTCGTCGCATTAAGACCATGTGACGCGGCGTCGTCGGGTCGGCCGCGCTCGGCGACGAGCCCTAGGATGGGTAGGTCCAATCTCCATCATGAAACGGGTTCGACGACTCATGTCCGCCATAACCCGCGATGAGGTCGCTCACCTCGCCCGGCTGTCCCGGCTGGCACTGGCCGACGACGAGCTCGACCACTTCGCCGCCCAGCTCGACCAGATCGTCGGCGCCGTCGCCCGCGTCGCGGAGGTGGCGGCCGACGACATCCCGCCGTCCTCGCACGCGCTTCCGCTGACCAACGTGTTCCGGCCCGACGACGTACGGCCCGGCCTCTCGCCCGAAGGCGCCCTGTCCGGCGCGCCCGCGGTGGAGGACGACCGCTTCCGCGTGCCGCGGATCCTCGGGGAGGAAGAATGAGTCTGATTCGCAAGACCGCCGCCGAGCTCGGCGCGCTGGTCGCCTCCCGAGAGGTCACCGCCGTCGAGGTCGCCCAGGCCCACCTCGACCGGATCGCCGAGGTCGACGGCCAGGTCAACGCCTTCCTGCACGTCGACGCCGAGTCCGCGCTGGCACAGGCCCGCGCGGTCGACGAGCGCCTCGCCGGGGGCGAGAAGCTCGGCCCGCTCGCCGGGGTGCCGGTCGCGCACAAGGACGTGTTCACCACGACCGGCATGCCGACGACGGCCGGCTCGAAGATCCTCGAAGGCTGGCGCCCGCCGTACGACGCGACCGTGACCCGCCGCCTGCGCGAGGCCGGCCTGGTGATCCTCGGCAAGACCAACCTGGACGAGTTCGCCATGGGGTCGTCCACGGAGAACTCGGCGTACGGTCCGACGCGCAACCCCTGGGACCTGGACAGGATCCCGGGCGGTTCGTCGGGCGGCTCGTCGGCCGCGGTGTCCGCCTACGAGGCGCCGCTGTCCACCGGCACCGACACCGGCGGCTCGATCCGCCAGCCCGCCGCGGTCACCGGCATCGTCGGAATGAAGCCGACGTACGGCGGCTCGTCCCGCTACGGGCTGATCGCGTTCGCGTCCTCGCTCGACACGCCCGGGCCGTTCGCCCGCAACGTGCTCGACGCGGCGCTGCTGCACGAGGCGTTCTCCGGCCACGACCCGCTCGACTCGACCTCGATCGACGCGCCGGTCCCGCCGGTCGTGGAGGCCGCGCGCCAGGCCGACGTGGCGGGCATGCGGGTCGGCGTGGTCAAGGAGTTCGGTGGGGAGGGCTACCAGCCCGGCGTCCTCGCCCGGTTCCAGGAGGCCGTCGACCTGCTGGAGTCGCTCGGCGCCAAGGTCGTCGAGGTCTCCTGCCCGACCTTCTCCTACGCGCTGCCCGCGTACTACCTGATCGCGCCGTCGGAGTGCTCGTCCAACCTGGCCCGTTTCGACGCCATGCGGTACGGCCTGCGCGTCGGCGACGACGGCACCCGCAGCGCCGAGGAGGTCATGGCGCTCACCCGGGCGGCCGGCTTCGGGCCCGAGGTCAAGCGGCGCATCATGCTCGGCACGTACGCCCTCTCGTCGGGCTACTACGACGCCTACTACGGGCAGGCCCAGAAGGTCCGCACGCTGATCATGCGGGACTTCGAGGCGGCCTTCCAGCAGGTGGACGTGCTGGTCTCGCCGACTACGCCGACCACGGCGTTCCCGATCGGGGAGCGGGCCGACGACCCGATGGCGATGTACCTCGCCGACCTGTGCACGATCCCGACCAACCTGGCCGGCAACGCGGCGATCTCGGTGCCCTGCGGCCTCGCCGACGAGGACGGCCTGCCGGTCGGACTGCAGGTCATGGCCCCGGTCCTGGCCGACGACCGCTGCTACCGGGTCGGCGCGGCCGTGGAGAAGGCCTACGAGAGCCGGTGGGGCGGCCCGCTGCTGTCCCGCGCGCCCGCGCTCTAGTCGCCGAGGGGAGGGGAACGGCGGCATGATCACCCGCATCGAGATCGACGGCTTCAAGTCGTTCGAGAACTTCGCGCTCGACCTGCCGCCGTTCCTCGTGCTCATCGGCACCAACGCCAGCGGCAAGTCGAACCTCCTCGATGCGCTGACGTTCGTCGCGACAGCCGGGACCCGCGGTGTTGACGCCGCGGTGTCGGAGGTGCGCGGCGACGCACGAGGACTTTTCCGCAAGCGCGGCGACGGCACCCGCGTCGACCGGATGCGTTTCGCTCTGGAACTCCTTCTCCCGGCGCAGCGCTCTTCGCCGAGCAGTCGCTGGCGTTGGGAGGTGCTGTTCGCATGGGCAGTGCCCGAAGGCGAGCTCGAAGGGATCACGATCGAGACGCAGCGGCTCGTCTCGTTGTCGTCGCCGGACCGGGTCATTCCCCTCATGGAGGGCGAGTGGGTCGTGCCGGAGGGAAGGTCCGCGCTGGATGACTTCTCCGGTAACTACAAGCCGGACGGGGAGATCGTACGGCGGATCAAGCACGAGCTCACCGAGGTCAGGTCCCTGCATCTGGAAGCGGGCTCCCTGCGCGAGGCGAGCGAGCTCGGCGGACCCCGTCGTATGGACTCCACCGGCCGGAATCTTCCGAACTACCTGAGATTTCTGGCGCGTGAGACGGCGTCGGAGAACAGGCCACTTGGCGTGGTCGGCGAAATCAAGATGCACCTCGTCGGACTGGTCAGGGAGATCAGCGACTTCGAGATCGTCGAGGACGAGCGCCGCAGGGACGTCAGGCTCGAGTTCGCCTCGCCCTACGACCGGGGGCTGGACGCTGAGTTCGCCTCCGATGGCACACTGCGCATGCTGGCGATCCTGGCCGCGTTGCACGACGGTGGAACCGCGGTCATCGAGGAGCCGGAGAACGGCGTCTTCCCGGAGAGACTCCGTCAGCTGCTCGGCCTCGCCCAGGAGTTGGTCACGGACGACGACGAAGCAGTGACGTCCGGCCTGGACCGGCCTCTGCAACGGCAG
Source organism: Microbispora sp. H10836 (assembly GCF_012999525.1). NCBI lineage: Bacteria > Bacillati > Actinomycetota > Actinomycetes > Streptosporangiales > Streptosporangiaceae > Microbispora > Microbispora sp. H10836. Next base: position 147,804 of record NZ_JABBWU010000013.1, on the reverse strand, counting down.
GCCCTGTTCACCAGTCACTCCCCTGTGGTGCTCGACGTGGTACCCCGGGAGAACATCGCGTTCCTCGACATGACCACCGTTCTGGAGGGCGGGATCGCCAGCAGGGTGAGCCGGGTGCGGCGGCTGCGGGAGGACGCCGGGCCGGTGCGGGTGGACGGCGAGCGGTGGCCGCGCGTGACGGATTCCGAACTCGACAGGTTCCGGGCCGGAGTGGAGGAACCGGTCTGATGCGGAGCCTGAGCTGCGTCCTGATCAGAGAAGGGCCGTCGGACGACTGGTTCCTGCCGATCCTGCTGCGCAGGGCCCTGGAGGAACTCGTGGTCGAGTCCTTCCCGGCCTGCCGGGAGGTTCAGGAGGTGCGGCCCCTTCCGGAGGCGGGCAACCAGCATCCGGAGACGGTGATCAGGACCTTGAAGGAGGAGCGGGGCACCTTCGACGTGGTTCTCTATCATCACGACGGCGCTCCACCGGCCAAGTCGGAACTCGTCCTGGGACGTATCCGGCAGGCTTACAGTGCAAGTGACCTCGGGGAGCCTCTGGTCGCGGTCGTGCCGATGAGGGAGACGGAGGCCTGGCTGCTCGCCGATCGGGCGGCCCTGGTGAGAGCGCTCAATCTGCGTCGCCTCAGCCGGGAACCCCTGTCGGGATCCGAGGTCGAGTCATGCCCCGATCCCAAGGTGGTCATCGATGCGCTGCTGAGGGACGAGGCGGGGCTGAACCCGAAGAAGAAAGGCGCGCTCCGAAACTTCTATCTCTCGGTAGCGGAGAACGCCGGCATCGCTGAACTGCGGAAGGTGCCCGCCTTCCAGCAATGGTGGAATGACATGATCGAAGCATTGGAAGGACTGGGTTACCAGCATGGCTGATACCGCGACGCTCATGCCGTACGACGAGGCGCTGGAGCGCTTCGAGCCGGTGCTGGGGCTGGAGACGCACGTCGAGTTGGGCACCGACTCGAAGATGTTCTGCGGCTGCCCGACGACCTTCGGCGCACCGCCGAACACGCATGTCTGCCCGGTGTGCCTGGCACTGCCCGGCTCGCTGCCGACGGCCAACGAGAAGGCCATCGAGTCGACGATCCGGATCGGCCTCGCGCTGAACTGCAGCATCGCGAAGTGGTGCCGGTTCGCCCGGAAGAACTACTTCTATCCGGACATGCCGAAGAACTACCAGATCAGCCAGTACGACGAGCCGCTGTGCACGGACGGCTATCTGGACGTCGAGGTGGACGGCAAGATCGTCCGCGTGGAGATCGAGCGGGTGCACCTGGAGGAGGACACCGGCAAGTCCACCCACGTCGGCGGAGCGACCGGGCGGATCCACGGCGCCGACTACTCGATCGTCGACTACAACCGGGCCGGTATCCCGCTCGTCGAGATCGTGACCAAGCCGATCGCGGGCACCGACCGGCTCGCCCCCGAGGTCGCCCGCGCGTACGTCACCGAACTGCGCGAGGTGATGCGCTCGCTCGGCGTGTCCGACGTGCGGATGGAGCAGGGTTCGCTGCGCTGCGACGTGAACGTCTCGCTGATGCCGCGCGGCTCGGCCGAGTGGGGCACCCGTACGGAGACCAAGAACGTCAACTCGCTGCGCAGCGTCGAGCGGGCGGTGCGGGGCGAGATCGAGCGCCAGGCGGCCATCCTCGCCGGGGGCGGGCGGATCGTGCAGGAGACCCGCCACTTCCACGAGGACACCGGGCAGACGACCTCCGGACGGTCGAAGGAGGAGGCGCAGGACTACCGCTACTTCCCCGAGCCCGACCTGCTGCCTATCGCGCCCGACCCGGCCTGGGTCGAGTCGCTGAAGGCCGCACTGCCCGAGCTGCCGTCGGCGCGGCGCACGCGGCTCCAGCAGGAGTGGGGCGTGTCCGACCTCGACATGGCCGCCATGCACAACGCCGACGCGATCGACCTGGTCGAGGCGACGGTGGCCGCGGGCGCTCCCGCCGCCGACGCGCGCAAGTGGTGGATGGGCGAGCTGGCCCGGCGGGCCAACGAGTCGGCCACGGCGCTCGCCGACCTGCCGATCACCCCGGCGCAGGTCGCCCGGGTGACCGAGCTGGTGGCCTCCGGCGCCCTGAACGACAAGCTGGCCCGCCAGGTGCTGGAGGGCGTGCTCCTCGGCGAGGGCGGTCCGGACGAGGTCGTGGAGAAGCGCGGGCTCCAGGTCGTGAGCGACGAGGGCGAGCTGTCGGCGATCATCGACCAGGTGCTGGCGGACAACGCCGACGCCGCCGAGAAGGTGCGCGGCGGGAAGATCGCGGCCGTGGGCGCGCTGGTCGGCGGCGTGATGAAGGCCAGCCGGGGCAAGGCGGACGCGGGCCGGGCCCGTGAGCTGATCCTGGAGAAGCTCGGCGTCCAGGGCTAGGAGAACGCCTGGCGAGCGCCGCCCTCTCGCGCGAGGCGCCGCCGGGGCCATCCGCAGCAGGGGCGTGAGGACGGCCGGCCATGGTTCCGCGTGGCCGGCCGTCGGGCTGCCCCGGCCGGTCTGGGGACCGGAATGCCTGGTTTGTGACGGGGTGTGAATTTGCCTGTCGTGCCGGGGAAGGCCGGATGCTGCCAGGCAACGCGCGGAAGGTGTTGCTTTGGGACATATCCAGCAGAGTGTGTTTTAGGGTTAACTGATCGGAGTTGACCTTGAGCTGGAGGAGACCGAGGCGTGCGCAACGCCGGAGCGTCCGTCGACCCGCCTGCGGATCCGTCCGGGGCGTCCGTCGACCCGCCTGCGGATCCGCCCGGGGCGGCGTCCGCTCCTCCGCGTAAACATCCGGTGCGCCGCGTCGCCTCGCTGCCCCGCGGGGTCTCGGCCCTTCCCCGGGGTGTGTCGGCCGACATTTTCGCGGAACCCTCCGCTCCCGCCATCCCGGCCGCGGCCAAGCCGTCCGGCGGCGGGAGCATCCCGCCGCCGGCTCCGCCGGTCGAGCCGTGGCGGGTGCCGGAGCGCCCGGTGCGCGAGGACCCCGTCGTCGTCCCGCCGCAGGACCTCGGCGACCTGCTCGACCCCGTTCCCCGGAGTCGTACGCTCCGCCGTGCGCTGATCGGCCTGGCGGCGCTGCTCCTGGCGCTCTATCTCGTGCCGGCCGTTTCCATGGCGGGGAAGGTCCTGCCCGGCACCACGGTGCTCGGCGTCGACATCGGCGGGCAGAGCACGACCGAGGCCGTCGCCACGCTGCGCGAACGGTTGTACGCCCAGACGAGGACTCCGCTGATCGTGCGGCAGGGCAACCGGCGCCTCACCGTCGACCCGGTGCAGGCCGGTCTCACGCTCGACGCCGAGGCCACGGTCCGCGCCGCGCAGGCGGGCTTCCCCAGCCCGCCGGAGGTGTGGAGCGCGCTGACCGGCAGCCGTGAGGTACGGCCCGTCGTGTCGGTGGACCGGCGCAAACTCGACGAGACGGTGGCCAGGACCATCGTCGTGCCGCTGGAGAACCCGAGGCGTGAGGGCGACGTCTCGTTCGACGGGGTCACTCCGGTCCCGACCTATCCGCGACCAGGCAGGGTCGTCGACGCGAAGGCGACGGGCGACCAGATCGTCAGGGGGTACCTCGCCCCGGAGGTCGTGGTCGTGGTGCCCACGATGCGGGATCTGCCGCACATCACCCGTGCCGAGGTGCGGCGCGCCCTGGGCTGGGCGGGCCGGGCGGTGGCCGCGCCCCTGACCCTGACCAACGGGACCGCCTCCGTCAGCCTGTCGCCGGCCACACTGGCGCGGCACCTGACGTTCGCGCCCGAAGGCGTGGTCCTGCGGCCGCGGTTCGACGCCGAGGCGGCGATCGCCGGTGTCGAGCCCGCGCTGGTCGGTCACGCGCGGGTGGCCCGCGACGCCACCTTCACGATCAAGGGCGGGCGTCCGGTCCTGGTGCCCGGCAGGCCGGGCGACCGGGTGGACACCGACCGCCTCGCCGCCGACGTGCTCACCGCCCTCGACCGCGGCAGCCGTACGGTCGCCGTGCAGGTCGTGCACGGGCCGCCGCGGGTCACCGACGACGCCGCGCGGCGGATGGGTATCCGGGAGGAGGCCGGCGGCTTCACCACCTCCTATGCCTGCTGCGCCCGGAGCGCGGGCAACATCCGCGCCGCCGCGGCGCTCCTGGACGGCCACCTGGTGGAACCGGGGGAGACGTTCTCGTTCAACGAGGTCGTCGGCCCGCGCACCGCGGCCGCGGGATTCGACGGCATCGGCCCCACGTTGATCCACGGCAGGGCCGGCACCGACGCGACGGGGATGACACAGGTCGCGACCACCATGATGAACGCGGTGGTCCGCGCCGGGCTGCGGGTCATCGAGCACACCCCGCCCGAGGTCCACGCCTCTCACCTGCCGGTCGGCACCGAGGCCGCGGTGTCCTTCCCCGGCCCCGACCTGCGCTGGAAGAACGACTCGCCGTACGGCGTGCTCGTCCAGACGTCGGCCGACGGCACGTCGCTGACCGTGACGCTGTGGAGCACCAAGCGGTACGACGTGGACCTGCAGGACCCGGTCGTCGCCCAGCGGGTGGCGCTGCCTCCGGTGATCCGTCAGGGACCCGGCTGCGTGGCGGCGCAGGGGCAGCCCGGCTTCACCGCCATGGTGACGCGCGTGCTGCGGCAGGACGGCGAGGTGGTCTCCCGGCAGACCTTCCGCGCCTCCTACCGCCCCCAGGCCGGGGTCGTCTGCCGCTCCGGCTGATCAGGACGAGGGCCGCACCACCAGGATCCGGTCGTCGCCGTCCTTCGGAGAGCCCCGCCCGTCCCGGTTGCTGGTGCTCACCCACAGCGTGCCGTCGGGAGCGGCGGCCACCGCGCGTAGCCTGCCGTACTCGCCGGAGTACAGCGCGGCGGGCCGGCCGGCGCGGCCGGAGGCGTCCACCGGGACCCGCCACAGCCGCTCGCCGCGCAGCGCGGCGGCCCACAGCGCCCCCCGGGCGTACGCGAGGCCGGACGGCGACGCCTCGGAGGTCGGCCAGGTGAGCAGCGGATCGGTGTACTCGGACCGGCCGCCCACCCCCTCGACCTCCGGCCACCCGTAGTTGTGGCCCTTCTCGATGAGGTTGATCTCGTCGTAGGTGTTCTGACCGAACTCGGTGGCGTACATGTGCCCCCGGTCGTCCCAGGCGAGGCCCTGCACGTTGCGGTGACCGTAGGACCACACCAGCGTGCCGAAGGGGTTGCCCGGGGCGGGGCCGCCGTCCGTCGTCATCCGCAGGATCTTGCCGCCCAGTGAGTTCCTGTCCTGGGCCATGCCGCGTTCGCCGGTCTCCCCGGTCGAGGCGTACAGGTAGCCGTCGGGGCCGAAGGCGAGGCGGCCCCCGTTGTGGATGCCTCCCTTGGGGATCCCGCTGACGATCACCTTCCGGTCCGAGAGCCGCCCGTCGTAGCGGTAGCGGACGATCCGGTTGTCCTCTCCCGCCGTGAAGTAGACGAAGACGAAGCGGTCGGTGGCGTAACGGGGTGAGACGGCCACGCCCAGCAGGCCGCCCTCGCCGCTCGCCGACACCCCCTCGATCACGCCGGCCTCGCGGACCTCGCCGCGCGGCGTGACCCGCAGCAGCCGCGCCGAATCACGCTCGGTCACCAGCGCGTCGCCGCCGGGCAGGAACGCGATCGCCCAGGGCACCGCCAGTCCGGTGACCAGCGTGCGCGGCCGGGCCGGGGTGACGTCCGTCTCACCGCCATCCGTGACGCCGCTCGTGGCGCCGCTCGTGGCGGGGAGCGGCGGGGGAGTCCTGCCCCCGCCCGCACCGCCCGGCGCGCACGCCGTGGCCGCCGTCATAAGCGCCGCCGACGAAAGGGCCGCCGCCAGGAGCGTGCTGCCCGTGCCATGCCTGTCCGCCATCCCCGATGACCTCCTCAAGTACCCATACTCGCGGGCGGGGGCGCAGGTTCCCTAGGTTGTTCCTCGTGAAGATCTGGGTCGCCTCACAGGACATCGCCGACGCCCTCTCCGAGCTCCCCGAAGGGCTCCCTGCCCTCGACTGCGCGGTGTACGACGGAAGGACGCCGCCGCCCGGCCCGCCGGAGGAGGTGGAGATCTGGGTGCCTCCGCTGGTCCCGGTGCCGGACACCTCCGCCCTGCTGGGCCGCATGACCAACCTCCGCCTGCTGCAGACCGTGACGGCGGGGGTCGAGCCCTACCTGCCGCACGTGCCGCCGAAGGCGGTCCTGTGCAACGCCCGCGGCGTCCACGACGCGGGCACGGCCGAGTGGGCCGTGGGCGCGATGATCGCGGTGCTGCGGGAGTTCCCGGGCTTCGCGGCCGCGCAGGCCAGGCGCGAGTGGGCCTACCACCACACCGGTGTCCTCGCCGACTCCACCGTGCTGATCGTCGGCTACGGCTCGATCGGCGAGGCGCTCGAACGGCGTCTGGCCGGGTTCGAGGTGGAGATCGTGCGGGTGGCGCGCACGGCCCGGGACGGCGTCCACGGCGAGGACGAGTTGCCGGCGCTGCTGCCCGCCGCCGACGTGGTCGTGCTGCTGGTGCCCGCCACGGCCGGGACGGCCGGGCTGGTCGACGCCCGGTTCCTCGCCCGGATGAAGGACGGCGCGCTGCTGGTGAACGCCGCCCGCGGATCGGTCGTGGACACCGACGCGCTGCTGGCCGAGCTGCGGTCGGGCAGGCTGCTGGCGGCGCTCGACGTCGCCCCCGTCGAACCGCTGCCGTCCGATCACCCGCTCTGGACCGCTCCGGGGGTCTTCATCACCCCGCACGTCGCCGGCAGCACGCCCGCGTCCGTACGGCGTATGCGGAGACTCGTGCGGGAACAGGTCGTGCGTCATCTGACGGGCCGTCCACTCGCTAACATGATCACCGGGCATTACTGACCGCTCCATTAAGGATTCCGGAACGTGGCTGCCTCGTGACCTGGGGTGCGTACGCTGAAGCTCAGCGTGCGCGGCTGGTTATCAGATCGGTGACGACTCGCCCGTTGTCCCCCTCTCGATCAGCGGCTGTGCGCACACTGGCAATGTGACAGGGAGAGTAAAGCCGAGTCGAGAACGGGAGGGGCAGTGACGGCACACCCCACCGGATCCGGCGACGCTGAAACGACTCCGGCCTCGGCCGAAATCCCGGAGGACACGACGGCCGGTGGTGAAGCGGCGACAGGTGTAGAGGCGACGCGCGTGAACGTCAGGCGTGACCCCCGGGTCCCAGTCACCACCGCTGCCGGGCTCGGCGCGGTCGCGGTCGTCGCGGCCCTGATCACCGGAGGCTCGGCGCCGGTCGTGACCGCGATCGCGGGGGTCGTCACCGGCCTGCTCGCGGCCACCTCGCTGATCATGGCCGCCACTCGCGTCGTCCCTGCCCACCGGCGCCAGCCCGGCGCCTGGCGCTGGATGGCCGCCGGGTCGCTGACCTGGCTCCTCGGCGTCGGCCTGCGGCCCGTGGCGGACGGCACGCCGTTCGTGCTCACGTTCGCCGACCTGCTCATGCTCGTCGGCTCCGTGCTGCTCGCGATCGGCTGTGGGCTGTCGGTGAAACCACCCGCGTTCACGCGCGGGGTGATACGCCAGGCGGCCGACGCGTACCTGGGCGCGGCGTCGGTCTTCGCCGTGGCCTGGGTCGCCGTGCTCGGCCCGGCGTTCAGGAGGGCGGAGGACACCGGCGCGTTCTTCGTCGCGCTCGCGCTGCCCGTGGTCTGCCTGCTCGCGACCTGTGCGGTGACACCGGCCGTGGTCGCGTCGCGGTCGGGCAACCGGGTGGTCGGGCTCACCGGCGTCGGGGTGCTCACCGCGATAACGGTCGCGGAGATGGCGACGGCCCTCGCCCGTCTCGGCGGCGACACCCCGCCGCTCGCGGCCGGGCTCGTCGTCCCGGCGATGCTGCTCGTCCTCGCGGTCACGCCGTGGGTGCAGGAGGTCCGGCCGGTCAGGCCGCTGCCCGCCGCGCTGACGGCCGCCACCCCGTTGGTGCTCGTCGCCGCCGCCACCGTGATCGCCACCTTGTACGTGATGGGCGGCAGCCGCGACGCCGCCCTGGCGGTCGTGGCCGCCTCGGTCGTCCTCGTCCTGCTCGGCCGGCTGTTCGTGCTCCTCGTCGAGACCGCGGGCATGCGCCGCCTCGTCGACGTCGGCGAGCAGCAACTGCGCAGGCTCGCCGAGAACACCGGCGACGTCGTGCTCGTGTGCGACCCCGGCGGGGTCGTCCAGGAGGTCGGCCCCGGCCTCGAGACGACGTACGGCTACCGCCCCGAGGACCTCGCCTTCCGGCCGATCTTCGACTACATCCACCCCGAGGACCTGCCGGCCGTACAGGCCCTGCTCGACCGCATGACGGACGAGGACGACGGGCCCGAGCAGGAGGGCGGCACCCGGATCTCCTGCCGGTTCCGGGCCTCCGACGGCACCTGGCGGCCCACGGAGTCCGTCGCCGCCCGCCACGTACGCGACGACGACCTCGTCCTGGTCACGATCCGCGACATCAGCGACCAGGTGGCCCTGCGCAACCAGGTCACCCACCTGACCTTCCACGACGGGGTCACCGGGCTGCCCAACCGGGCCTACCTCGAGGAACGCGCCCGCGACGTGCTCACCCGCCGCGGTGCCGGCGGGACCGCGGTCATCTTCCTGGACCTCGACGGCTTCACCTCCGTCAACGACTCCGTGGGCCACGCCAGCGGCGATCACCTGCTCGGCCAGGCCGCCCGCCGCCTGCGCTCGGCCGTACGGGCCGACGACACCCTCGCCCGGTGGGGCGGGGACGAGTTCGCGGTGCTGCTGGAGGGCGGCGCGTCCGGCGGCACCGACGCGCAGACCGCCATCGACCTGGCCGAACGGCTGGTCCGCGCGGTCTCCAACGAGCCGTTCCGGGTGGCGGACCGGGACATCGCGCTGACGGCCAGCGTCGGCGTGGCGTTCGCCGAGGAGGACCTGCCCCCCGGAGACCTGCTGCGCAACGCCGACGTGGCGATGTCGCGGGCCAAGGAGCTCGGCGGGCGCCGCGTGGAGGTGTTCGCCACCCACATGCACGCCGACGTGCTGCGCCGCCTGGAGATCGCCTCCGACCTGCAGCGGGCGCTGCTGGAGAACCAGTTCGCGATCGAGTACCAGCCCGTGGTCGACCTGGCCACGTCACAGGTGACCGCCGTCGAGGCACTGGTGCGCTGGTGGCGGGGCGGCACGTTCGTACCGCCGGAGCAGTTCCTCGGGGCCGCCGAGGACACCGGGATCATCGTGCCGCTCAGCGAGTGGATCCTGCGCGAGGCGTGCCGTGAGGTCGCCGCCTGGCGCGCGTCGTCCTGGGACATCGGGCTGGCGCTGAACCTGTCCGCGCGGCAGATCATGGCCCCGCGTTTCGTGGAGACCGTGGCCGAGGCGCTGAGCGAGAGCGGACTGCCCGCCAGCGTGCTGACCCTCGAGGTCATCGAGGAGATGCTGGTCGACGACGCCGGGGACATGATCAGCAGGCTGTCGGAGCTGAGGGCACTCGGCGTACGGCTGGCCATAGACGACTTCGGCACCGGCTACGCGTCGCTCGCGTTCCTGCGCCAGCTGCCGGTCGACATGATCAAGATCGACCCGTCGTTCGTCTCCGGACTCGGCCGCGACGACACGCTGACCCTGCTGACGAAGACGATCGTGCAACTCGGCAACGACCTCGGCCTGATCGTCGTCGCCGAGGGCATCGAGCGTCCGGAGCAACTCGACCTGCTGCGCAAGATGGGCTGCACGCGTGGCCAGGGCTACCTGGTGGCCCGTCCCATGACCGCACGCGGCGTCGACTCCCTGATGCCCACCACCACCCTCCAGAACACCGCCTAGGTGTGTTTCCCGCGTCGCTCGTCGGGGCGCCGGTGGCATAGCCTGGGGAGTCCGTTGTGGGTGTCTTGGATGGCGAGACGGGCGTCCCAGATGATTTGACGCGGAGGCGGTCCATCGGACATCGTGTAGCCATGCATAGCGGTGGGATTCTCGTAGTACTTCGCAGGCGCGCAGCCTGACGAAGCACTCGGTCCTGCGCGCGCCCCAGCTCCGCACAGCGGATGGGGCATTTTTTATGCCAGGAGTCACGCCAAGCAGCCCAGCCACAGCAAGCTCAGCCACAAGGAACGAGCCGATGACCGAGAAAATGACAGGTGCCCAGGCCCTCGTGCGGGCGCTGGAGCAGGTCGGGGTCGACACGGTGTTCGGGATCCCGGGCGGCGCCATCCTCCCCGCCTACGATCCCCTCTACGACTCGACCAAGGTTCGGCACGTGCTTGTACGGCACGAGCAGGGTGCCGGCCACGCGGCCGAGGGCTACGCGCAGGCGACCGGCAGGGTCGGTGTCTGCATGGCCACCAGCGGTCCGGGGGCGACCAACCTGGTCACCCCGATCGCGGACGCCTACATGGACTCGGTGCCGATCGTCGCGATCACCGGCCAGGTCGCCACGCCGCTGATCGGGACCGACGCCTTCCAGGAAGCCGACATCTCCGGCATCACGATGCCGATCACCAAGCACAACTTCCTGGTCACCAAGGCCGAGGACATCCCGCGGACCATCGCCGAGGCGTTCCACGTCGCCGCCACCGGCCGCCCCGGCCCGGTCCTCGTGGACATCGCCAAGGACGCCCTGCAGGCCACGACCACCTTCTCCTGGCCGCCGGTCATGCAGCTGCCCGGCTACCGCCCGGTCACCCGGCCGCACTCCAAGCAGATCCGCGAGGCCGCCCGGCTGATGAGCGAGGCGAAGCGGCCGGTGTTCTACGTCGGCGGCGGCGTGCACAAGGCCCGGGCCGCGGCCGAGTTGCTGGAGCTGGCGGAGCTGACCGGCATCCCGGTCGTCACCACCCTCATGGCGCGGGGCACCTTCCCCGACAGCCACCCGCAGCACATGGGTATGCCCGGCATGCACGGCAGCGTGTCCGCGGTCGGCGCCCTGCAGCGCTCGGACCTGCTGATCGCGCTCGGCACCCGGTTCGACGACCGGGTCACCGGGCAGCTGTCCAGCTTCGCGCCGCACGCCAAGGTGATCCACGCCGACATCGACCCGGCGGAGATCTCCAAGAACCGGCACGCGGACGTGCCGATCGTGGGCGACTGCCGCGAGGTGATCGGCGACCTGATCACCGCTGTGCGGACCGAGCAGGCCGAGGGCCGCAAGGGCGACTACGCCGAGTGGTGGCGGATCCTGAACGGCTACAAGGAGACCTACCCGCTGGGCTACGAGGAGTTCGCCGACGGGTCGCTGGCCCCGCAGTACGTGATCGAGCGGCTCAGCGCGCTGGTGGGCCCGGATGCGATCTACACCGCGGGCGTGGGCCAGCACCAGATGTGGGCCGCGCAGTTCATCAGGTACGAGAACCCCGGGACGTTCATCAACTCCGGCGGGGCCGGCACGATGGGCTTCTCGGTTCCGGCCGCCATGGGCGCCAAGATGGGCTGCCCGGACAAGGTCGTGTGGGCGATAGACGGCGACGGCTGTTTCCAGATGACCAACCAGGAGCTGGCCACCTGCGCCATCGAGGGTGTGCCGATCAAGGTCGCCGTCATCAACAACGGCAACCTCGGCATGGTCCGCCAGTGGCAGACGCTGTTCTACGACGAGCGTTACTCCAACACCGACCTGCAGCGCGTCAAGCGGATTCCGGACTTCGTGAAGCTCGCTGAGGCGTACGGTTGTGTCGGCCTGCGGTGTGAGCGTCCGGAGGACGTGGACGAGACCATCCGCAAGGCCATGGAGATCAACGACGTGCCGGTCGTGGTGGACTTCGTCGTGCACCAGGACGCCATGGTCTGGCCGATGGTCGCCGCCGGCACCAGCAACGACGACATCAAGTACGCCCGTGACATGGCGCCGAACTGGGAGGGCGGAGAATGAGCCCCGCCCGAAGCGACAACGACCAGCAGTGCGAGGAGAGGGCATGAGCCGCCACACGCTGTCCGTTTTGGTGGAGAACAAGCCGGGCGTGCTGGCCCGGGTCGCCGCCCTGTTCAGCCGGCGCGGGTTCAACATCGACTCGCTGGCCGTCGGACCCACCGAGCACGACGACATCTCGCGGATGACCATCGTCGTGAACGTGGAGGACCTCCCGCTGGAGCAGGTCACCAAGCAGCTCAACAAGCTGGTCAACGTCATCAAGATCGTCGAGCTCGACAACAGCCAGTCGGTGCAGCGCGAGCTGATGTTGATCAAGGTGCGGACCGACTCCGAGAGCCGGTCCCACGTCCTCGAACTCGTGAACCTCTTCCGGGCGCGCTGCGTGGACGTGGCCCCGGACGCGGTCACGATCGAGGTCACCGGGACGACCGACAAGCTGGAGGCGTTCGTCCGGGTCCTTGAGCCGTACGGCATCAAGGAGCTCGTGCAGTCGGGCATGGTGGCCATCGGCCGCGGTGCCCGTTCCATCACCGACCGCTCGCTTCGCGCCCTCGACCGCAGCGCATAGCTCCTATGGCAGGCACGTCGCGACGGACAACCCGTGAAAGGCAAGCAAGTGACTGAGATCTTCTACGACGACGACGCCGACCTGTCGATCATCCAGGGCCGCCACGTCGCGGTTCTGGGGTACGGCAGCCAGGGCCACGCCCACGCGCTGAGCCTGCGCGACTCGGGTGTGGACGTCCGGGTCGGCCTGCCCGAGGGCTCCAAGAGCCGGGAGAAGGCCGAGGCGGACGGGCTGCGCGTGCTGTCGCCGGGCGAGGCCGTCGAGGAGGCCGACCTCACGATGATCCTCGCGCCGGACCACATCCAGCGGCACCTGTACGCCGAGCACGTCGCGCCGAACCTCGTCGAGGGCGACGCGCTGTTCTTCGGTCACGGTCTGAACATCCGCTACGGCCTCATCGAGGCCCCGGCGGGCGTCGACGTCGCGATGGTGGCGCCGAAGGGCCCGGGTCACCTGGTCCGCCGTCAGTACGCCGCCGGCCGTGGCGTGCCCTGCCTGGTCGCCGTCGAGCGTGACGCCACCGGCAGCGCCTGGCCGCTCGTGCTGTCGTACGCCAAGGGCATCGGCGGCACCCGCGCCGGGGCGCTGAAGACCACCTTCACCGAGGAGACCGAGACCGACCTGTTCGGCGAGCAGGCCGTGCTGTGCGGCGGCGTCTCCGAGCTGATCAAGGCCGGGTTCGAGACGCTGATCGAGGCCGGCTACCAGCCGGAGGTCGCGTACTTCGAGTGCCTCCACGAGATGAAGCTCATCGTGGACCTGATGTACGAGGGCGGCGTCTCCAAGATGTACTGGTCGGTCTCCGACACCGCGGAGTACGGCGGCTACACCCGTGGCCCGCGTGTGGTCAACGAGGAGACCAAGAAGGAGATGCGCCGCATCCTGGACGAGATCCAGGACGGCCGCTTCGCCCGTGAGCTGGTCGAGGAGTTCGACTCCGGCCAGACCAACTTCAAGCGCCACCGCGAGGAGCTGGCGGTCCACCCGATCGAGCAGACCGGTGCCAAGCTCCGCCCGATGATGAGCTGGCTCAAGGGCGAGCAGGCCTGACGCTCGCGAACGCCTGCGTGACCGCGGCGCCGCGCCCCGCCGACGAGGTGGGGAGCGGCGCCGCGTCGCGTTCGCCGGCTACCAGCCGGACGCTTCAGCACTGCACGGGCTTGAGCCAGGAGCATTCGAGGTCACCGGCGGGCGTTCGCGGGGACGACGGGGCGGCCTCCTGCGGCGAGGACCCGGAAGTCGTGCCGCGCGCGGCCACCGTCTCGTCCACCGTTTCGTTCACAGGGGCCTTCCTGCTGAACTGGGCCAGTCTGACGGCGATCCGGTCCTCCAGATCTCTCGGCGGGCCGGACAGGTAGCCGTTGCTGATGACCGAGAAGACCAGCTGCTCCCCGTCCGCGCTGGTCACGTAGCCCGACAGTGCGGTCACGCCGGTCAGCGAGCCGGTCTTGGCGTGGACGTTCCCGGCGGCCGCCGTGCCGCGCATCCTGCTGCGCAGCGTCCCGCCGACCATGCGGTCCGCCTCCCCGGCGATCGGCAGGGCGGCGTACCAGGTGGGGAACCAGGGCTTGCCGCGCACCGCCGCCAGCAGGGCCGTGATGCCCGCGGGCGTCAGGGCGTCGACCCGGGACAGGCCGGAGCCGTCCCGCAGCCGCAGCGTCTTCACACCGTTCGCCTGCGCGAACGCGGTGGTCACGGCGAGGCCCGCCGCCCACGTTCCCGCGCCGGACACCTCGCGTCCCATCGCCTTGGTGAGGATCTCCGCGTGCATGTTGTTGCTCAGCTTCATGAACGGCACGAACAGCTCGCCGAGGGGCATCGACCGGCGTGAGGCGATCGTGGCCGCCTTCGCCGGGGCGGTCCCGCGCACGGTCGGCCCGAGCACCTTCACGCCATGACGGGCCAGCCCCTCCCGGAAAAGCGTGGCCGCGTAGAGCGTGGGGTCCCACACCGCGACCCACTCGTCGTACGGCTCGGAGACCGTGCCGCTGACCACGACGGTGTCGGTGCCGTGCTGCCGCTCGACGAGCACGTCCGTCTCGTCGCCGGTGACGGCCCTGTTCACGATCTTCACGTAGCCGGTCGCCGGCGTGGTCGACACCTTGGCGGCCTTGCCTGGGCCGTCTCCGGGCGCGACCGAGACGATCACCGAGCCCGCGTCGTAGTCGGTGTCGGGCGCCGCGGTCAGCGCGGAGATCTGCCCCGCGTAGTAGTACGGCTCGTCGTCCCAGGCCCAGTCGGTGCCGAGCCGCACGTCGTCGAACCAGGTGTCGTCGGCGACCAGCCGTCCCGTGACGAGCTTCACGCCCGCCGCCGCGACCTTGGCGGCGAGTGCGTCGTAGTCGGCGGCGAGCAGGGTGGGGTCGCCCGTGCCCCGCAGCGTGAGATCCCCGGTGACCGTGCGGCCCACGCGGGACGCGGCGAGCACGTCGGTCGTGAAGTGGAAGTCGGTGCCGAGCGTGTCGAGGGCGGCGGCCGAGGTGAGCAGCTTGGTGTTGGAGGCGGGGGCGAACAGCTTGTCCGCGTCGAGCGAGTAGAGGTCCTCGCCGGTGGCGGCGGCGCGTACGGCGACGCCCGCCCGCGCGGGGGCCAGCCGGGAGTCGGCGAGGATCTGGTCGAGGTCGCGGGTCAGGTCCGCGACGCCGGGGGCCGGGTCCCGGGCGCCGGCGGGGGCGCCGGAGCCGGTGATCCCGATGGCCAGGACGGCTCCGGCCAGCAGGGTCGTGATTCGTCGTGACAACCGCACAGTCCGCTCCCGGGTGAGTGGCTTTCCGCGATCGTCGGTGAGCCACGCCCAGGCATCAATACGGAAATGTACGTATTAGGTGGTGTCTCAGGTCGCGCGATCAGGCCGGGAGCGAGACCAGGAACACGCAGTCGCCGAAGGCCACCTCGTCGCCGGCCCGTACGTGCGCGGGGCCGACCAGGCGCCAGCCGTTCAGCCGGGTGCCGTTCATCGAGCCGAGGTCGACCAGCAGCCACGAGTCGTCGTGCTCCCGCCGCAACTCGGCGTGGACCCGCGAGACGGTCAGGTCGGCGAGGACGAGGTCGCAGGAGGAGCCGCGGCCGACCAGGTAGCGGGCCCGGCCGTCGGCGGGCAGGGCGAGCCGGGGCAGCCGGGGACGCCGCCAGGCGGACTCGATCCGGTTGCTCAGCTCCGACACGGAGGCGACGGCGTCGGTGATCCTTCTACGCCAGCGCCCGCGGTGCGGGAGGTCGGCGACCAGTTCGTCCAGCTCGTTGCGGTTGCGGGCACGAAGCGCCAGGTCCACCCGGCCGACGAAGGTCTCCATGGACAGGCGTCCTTCGGCGGCCCGGTCGCGGAGCTCGCTGAGCGCGCGCTCGCGGTCCCCGTCCGAGGCGCGAACCGGGGGAGAGCTCATGATTGGAAGTATCCGCCGCAGTGGTCCGAGGTGTCCAGAAGACCGCCGTAATCCCCTTCGATCCCGGCCCGGGAGCGGGGTCGCCGGGCGTGGCGTCCCCGCTCCGGTCGCACCGGTGGCGTCTCTACTGCCGGCCGAAGTCCTGGGTCCAGTACGCGCCGGAGGCCACGTACCCGACCCCGATGTCGGTGTAGTTGCAGTTGAGGATGTTCTGCCGGTGCCCGGGGCTGTTCATCCAGCCCTGCACCACCGCCTGGGCCGTGCCGTACCCCTTGGCGATGTTCTCCGCCGCCGCCCGCCAGGTGTAACCGGCGGCCGTGATGCGGTCGGCGAAGGAGCGGCCGTCCTTCGAGGTGTGGTCGAAGTAGTTCTTCGCGGACATGTCAGCCGAGTGGGCGTACGCGGCGGCGCGGAGCCGCGCGTCGTGCTTCAGCGGGCCGCAGCCCGCCTTGGCCCGCTCGAGGTTGGTGAGGCGCACGACCTCGTTCTCGACGGCGGTGCCCACGGCCGAGCCACTCGTGGGAGAGGCGCTGGGAGTGGCGGAGGCGGGGGCGCTCGTGGTGGGGACTGCGGAGGGACTCGCGGCGGGGACCGCGGAGGGGCTCACCGTGGGGACGGCGGTGGGTGCCGGGGAAGCGGTGGCCGAGGGAACGGGAGTGGGGACGTCACAGTCGAGGCGCACCGGCCTCGACCGTGACACGTGGCCGCGGTAGTCCGTGACCACGCTGTAGTACGCACCGTCCACACAGGTCAGGGCGACGACGACACGCGCGTTCCTGACCACTTTGGAGCCGCTCTTGACCACGCGGTCGGGGCCGGGCCTGCTGCTCACGAGCCGGACGCGGAAACGGGCGTCGTCGACGCAGCCGGCCCGTGAGCCGGCCGCGCGAATCTTGCCGTCCAGGGCGACGTATGGCTTCGCGGCGGCGACCCGGCAGCCCCTGTGCTGGGCCTCGGCCTGAGCGGGCGCGGCCGCCATTCCGACGGCCGCGACGCTTCCGAGACACAGGACCGCTCCGAGCGCTCTGTTCACGATCATTCCTCCAGTGGGGGTTAGACGCTGGGGAAGTCGTCATTATGGTGCGCAACAGACCGACATGTGGGGATAAATCGGTCAAAATCCGAAAGAATCTACCTTCTCTTAAACATTCCTTATGCCGTATACGGCCATCGATGTCGCATAATCCGCAGGTCAACGGTGTGATCGTCGAAGGGCCCGCCTTGAGAGCCGCTTAAGGTCGTCCGGAGGCCGCCCCGGGGCTCGGGGCGGGCTCGGCTCAGTCCTCGGTCCTGACCGCTTCGCCGTCCGCGGGCTGCCCGTCGTGCCGCCCGGCGGCCGCCGGGTTCGGGGTCCCGCCCGCACCGACGGCGGCGAGGCGGTCGGCGGTCAAGTTGTATCTGAGGGTCATCAGCACGCCCGCGAACGTGATCAGAGCAGGCACCGCGGTCACGCCGATCACCACCGCGACGAGGGCGGTGTCCGGCTGGGTCACCGGGTGCTCGGGATCGGAGGAGATGAAGCCTCCCGCGGTCAGCACCCAGCCGTACGTGGTCGCCCCGAGCGCCGACACCGCGTTCTCCACCGCGGTCCACAGGCCCGTGAAGACCCCGCCCCTGCGCTCGCCGCTCACCACGCCGTCGTACGCGATGACGTCGGCGAGCATGGAGAACTGCAGCAGTTGCAGGCCCGCGTAGCCGATACCCACGATCATCACGCACAGGTGGGCGTACAGCGAGCCGAGCGCGGGCGTCGCGAGGATCAGCAGGGCGCCCGCGGTGAACAGCGATCCGGACAGGAGCATCGCGCCGCGCTTGTCGAGCTTGCGGGCCAGCCACACCCACAGCGGCATCGTGACCAGCATCGGCCCCACGAGGGCCGCGAAGAGCGTGGTGGTGGCGGAGGTGTCGTCCAGCGCGTAGGCGGCGAAGTAGGGCGCCCCGGCCAGCATCACGCCCGCCCCCAGCGTCTGCGCGGAGCTGAGCCCGAGCAGCCACATGAACGGCTTGCTCGTGCGGGCGGCGGAAAGCTGCTCCCGCAGCGTGCCCTCGGACCTCTGCTGGCCGGTGAAAGGGGCGCGGGCGGTGCCGAAGAACGATCCCAGCATCGAGACGAGCAGGATCACGCCGAAGACGACGCCCATGGTGCGGTACCCGTCGGCCGTCTCGCCGGCGATCGTCGGCGCGAGGATGCCGCTCATCGCGATCGCGATCGCGATGAGCACCATGCGCCACTGCAGCAGCGAGGTCCGCTCGTGGTAGTCCGTGGTCATCTCCGCGGGCATCGCCTTGTACGGCACCTCGTACAGGGCGTAGCCGGTAGCGGCGGCGAGGAAGGCGACGCCCACGTACAGGCCGGCGGTCATGCCGGTGAGCGGCGGCCCGGCGAACATCAGGGCGAACGACACCGGCAGCACCACGGCGCCCGCGAGCAGCCAGGGCCGGCGTGGTCCCCAGCGCGAGACCGTGCGGTCCGACCACCGGCCGACCAGGGTGTTGGCCACCAGGTCCCAGGCCTTGGGCAGGAAGAGCACGACGCCCGCGAACGCGGCCGGCACCGCGAGCACGTTCGTCATGTAGAAGAGCAGCAGCAGCCCGGGGATCGTGGAGAAGTTGGCCGTGCAGAACGAGCCGACGGCGTACCCGAGGCGAACCCCCAGGGGGACCTTCGACGGGGAGGGCGTCGCCGCGGTGGAGACCATGGCGCCATTCAAGCCGAGCAAGCGCCTGTTCGGAAGGACCGTCCCGCAACGGTTCGGCCGCTGCGTGATCTCCCCTCGATCTCCGCCGGAACGCGCCGGCGGAGATCGGAGAGGAACCGGGCGATCAGTCGCGCACGTCGGGACAGACGACGTGGGCGCCGATCTCGATCAACCGGCGTTCCGTGTGGGCGTCGGCGACCCGGGCCATGAGCACCGGCGCCTCGCTGGCCGCCAGTTGCGGCAGCCGGGCGCGCACCCGCCGGTGCAGGTCCTTGACGATGTCGTCGGCTCCGAGGGTGTGCACCTTGACGTGCAGCATGATCCCCCACAGCCCCGCCGCCGTCCGCGACTCGGAGATCCACACGTGGTGGATGTGGGGGTATTCGGGCAGCAGCTCGGCGACCGCCACCCGAAGCGCTGGCAGGATCGGATGGCGCGTCCTCCGGTAGCCGGGGTCCACCACCTGCATCGCCCCCGACAGGTGCTGGCGAGGGGCGGGGACCCACTGCGCGGGCAGCGCGGCGGGCGCCGCCGGCACCGGGGCGGGCGCGGGCGGCGGGGGAGGAGCCTGCCTGCCGACCTGTGCGCGGGTCACGGTCGCCATCGCCCCGGTGGCGTACGCCGTCGGGGCGGCCGTGCCCATGGCCGACAACGCGGGAGTGGGACCGGTGCGGGTCTCCTCCAGATAGCGCCGCAGGTCGTCGATCGGCACGGCGGCGGCCGCGGGACCGGCCGCGTCGATCACGATCTCGCGCACGCCCGTGACGCGCTGGATGTCGAGGACGGTGTCGGCGTCGCACGCCGACAACGAGTGGCTGCCACGGTGCCGGGCGTAGGTCGCCGGTCCCGTGTAGCCCAGCAGAACACGCTCGCCGTTCTGCGTCGTGCCGAGCACCACGGAGCGGTCGGGACGGACCGCCACCAGGATGCCCCACTCCGCGAGGGCCGCCAGGAGTTGCCGGGGGCTGCCATGCCGCGCGAGAACGTCGCCCAGGGAGGGGTTCCCGATGCTCATAGCCTGAACGATAGGGACTGGACCATGGCGAATCAGGCTAATCCCGAAGATTAGGTGCGATCAATACCAAGATGGCGACAGTCCGTATGGGATCACGGTCGCCGGGGTACATCGACCGACTGTGCCCGCACGTGAGCGAGCCTCACGCACCCCCCGCGTCCCGGCAGTCTCTCCGCGTTGTTCTCCGAATCCCCAGGGCGCCGGCCGCGCCGGCCGTACGGGGCCGAGGAGGAGGCCGACGAGGCGCTGCGCGATCTGAGACCGGGTCGTCGCGTCGCCGCAACACCGCCGTGACCTTGGATATCTCGTATGCCGGGCGCTCGTGAGAGCTTTCACAAGGCCCGGATAGACTCACGTCGTCCGCGCTGTCGCACTTCACGAAGGACTCAACCCAGTGAACAAGCCCGTCGTACTTGTCGCAGAAGAGCTCTCAGAAGCGGGTCTCGCCGTGCTCGGCGCGGATTTCGAGGTCCGGCACACCGACGGCGCCGACCGGTCGCAGCTGCTGCCCGCCCTCGCCGACGTGGACGCTCTGATCGTGCGCAGCGCCACCCAGGTCGACGCGGAGGCCATCGCCGCAGCGCCCAAGCTGCGCGTCGTCGCCCGCGCCGGCGTGGGTCTGGACAACGTCGACGTCGAGGCCGCCACCAAGGCCGGCGTCATGGTCGTCAACGCCCCGACGTCCAACATCACCAGCGCCGCCGAGCACACGGTCGCGCTGATCCTCGCCAGCGCCCGCAACGTCGCCCAGGCGCACTCCGCGCTGAAGGGCGGCGAGTGGAAGCGCTCGAAGTACACCGGCGTCGAGCTCGACGAGAAGGTCGTCGGCATCCTCGGCCTCGGCAAGATCGGCCAGCTCGTCGCGCAGCGCCTGCAGCCGTTCGGCGTCGAGCTCATCGCGTACGACCCCTACCTGCAGCCGGCCCGCGCGGCGGCCATGGGCGTGCGCCTGGCGTCGCTGGAGGAGGTGCTCCAGCAGGCCGACTTCATCACGGTCCACCTGCCGAAGTCGAAGGAGACCGTCGGTCTCATCGGCGACCGCGAGCTCCACATGGTCAAGCCGACCGTGCGGCTGATCAACGTCGCCCGCGGCGGGATCATCGACGAGAACGCCCTCTACTCCGCCCTCAAGGAGGGCCGCGTCGCCGGCGCCGGCATCGACGTCTTCGCCAAGGAGCCCTGCACCGACAGCCCGCTGTTCGAGTTCGACCAGGTCGTGGCGACGCCGCACCTCGGCGCCTCCACCCATGAGGCCCAGGAGAAGGCCGGCACCCAGGTCGCCCGCAGCGTCAAGCTGGCGCTCGCCGGCGAGTTCGTGCCCGACGCGGTGAACGTCCAGGGCGGCGCGGTCGCCGAGGACGTCAAGCCGGGCCTGCCGCTCACCGAGAAGCTGGGCCGCATCTTCACCGCGCTCGCGGGCGAGGTGGCCACCCGCCTGGTCGTCGAGGTCCGCGGCGAGATCTCGGCGCAGGACGTGCGGGTCCTGGAGCTGGCCGCGCTCAAGGGCGTCTTCACCGACGTCGTGGAGGACGCGGTGACCTACGTCAACGCGCCGCTGCTGGCCAAGGACCGCGGCGTCGTGGTCGAGCTGGTCACCAGCGCGGAGAGCCCCGACTGGCGCAACGTCGTCACGGTGCGCGGCGTGCTCGCCGACGGCCGTACGGTCTCGGTCTCCGGCACCCTGTCCGGTCCCCGGCAGATCACCAAGATCGTCGAGGTCAACGGCTTCGCGATGGAGATCGAGCCGACCGAGCACCTGGCCTTCTTCACCTACGCCGACCGCCCCGGCATCGTCGGCATCGTGGGCCGCCTGCTCGGCGAGCACAGCGTGAACATCGCCTCCATGCAGGTCTCCCGGGACGTGAAGGGCGGCAAGGCGCTCATCGCGCTGACCGTCGACACGGCGATCCCGTCCGACGTCGTCGAGCAGATCGCGGGGGAGATCGGCGCCGACAGCGGCCGCACGGTCGACCTGGAGGACTGACACCGGGAACCCGCTCACCGGACGGCCCGGCGCATCGCGCGCCGGGCCGTTCGTGTTGTCCCGGCCGACGGACGGCGTCTCACGAAGTGAGATACTAGGTCGTCCTACGAGATTGTGGGGTAGTCTTGCGATGACGAGGCGCCCCGCACTTCTACCTGCCGCGACGGGGCCTGATCAGGGCAGGCCGGCCCGTCGCGGAGCGCCGCGCCGCCGGCCTTCGGCTCGCTCGTGACGCGTGACCCGCGTTCCACCGGCGGCCGACGTTCCCGGATCCGCGCGAGCGGGTCCGCTCTCAGCATTCCTCCGTCAAGAGAGAGAATCGCCATGTACGACATGTATCCATGGGGTCGTTCCGAAGACGCTGAGAACGAGGCGGCCGAGGCCCTGCAGATCGCGCTCGACCGCCGTGACAACGGGGGCGCTCCGCAGCGCTGACCCCGGCGGGACCGGCGGATGTGATGTGCCAATCTTGATGGCGTGGTGAGCATCGGCGGTGGGGCCGCGAACACGACCAGCCTGCTCCGGCTGATCAACCAGCGGGCGGTGTTCACCGAGATCTTCCGCCTCGGTAAGGCCTCGCGCCCCGAGCTCGCCCAGGTGACGGGACTGTCCAAGCCGACGATCTCGATGGCGCTGGCCGACCTGGAGCGTGCCAGGCTCGTCCGTCCGGTCGGGCTGCGCACCGGCGGCGCCGGCCGTGCCGCGCTGCTCTACGAGATCAGGCCGGAGGCGGGCTGGGTGCTCGCCGCCGACCTCGGCCGCACCACCGTGCGGCTCGCGCTCGCCGACCTCGTGGGCGACGTTGTGGCGCGTAGGCAGGAGCCGTCGCGGGCGCACTCCTACGAGAGTGCGCGCGAGCAACTGGTGCGGATGGCGGCCGAGCTCGTCGCGGAGGCCGGCCTGGAGCCCGGTGACGTCACCGTCACCGTTTTCGGCACCCCCGGGATCCACGACAAGGAGAGCGGGGCGCTGCGGCTCGCGCCGAACCTGCCGGGCTGGGAACGCCCCGGCGCGGTGGACGGGCTGGCCGGCGTCACGGGCTCGCCGTACACGGTGGAGAACGACGTCGACCTCGCGGCGGTGGGAGAGGGCGCCTACGGCCTGGGCAAGGGGATCTCCCACTTCGTCCTCGTGTCCATCGGGACGGGCGTCGGCATGGGCGTGGTCATCGACGGCGGTCTCTACCGGGGCGCCCGGGGAGCGGCCGGCGAGATCTCGTACCTGCCGGTGGGCGAGGACGTCCCCGGTCTCGACCGCCGGCGTGGCATGTTCGAGTCGGTGGCCTCCGCCGACGGCGTCGTCGCGGCGGCGGCACGTCTCGGCATGACGGCGGTCACGGCCAAGGAGGTCTTCGACGCCGCGCGCGGCGGTGACACGGTCGCGCGCGCGGTGGTGGCGGCCGAGGCCGACCACGTCGCGCGCGCCCTCGCCGGGGTGATCGCCGTGCTCGATCCCGAGCTGGTCGTGCTCGGCGGCGGCATCGGCGCGCAGGCCGGCGACCTGCTCGCCGGTCCGGTGGCGGAGCGGCTGCGGACGCTGGTGGCCCTCACGCCACCGCGGATCGAGGTGTCGGCGCTCGGGGCGGACGCCGTGATCCTCGGGGCGCTGGCGGTCGGGCTGTCGACGGCGCGCGACCTCGTTTTCGAGCGTGCCGTCGCGGCGGGACCCGCCTGACGGGCGCATTTGCCCGGGCATGGACCGAATGGTGAGATCGTGTTTCGATCTCCGAGACAACCGGTAAGGTACACGCATGGAGTCGAGCAACATCCGCCTGGCAGTGATCCCCGGTGACGGTATCGGCACCGAGGTCGTCGCCGAAGGCCTCAAGGTCCTCAACGCCGCGGGCGTCAAGTCCGAGACCACCGAGTACGATCTCGGGGCCAGGCGTTACCACGCGACAGGGCAGACGCTTCCCGACGAGGTCCTCGACGAGCTGCGCGGCTACGACGCGATCCTGCTGGGCGCCGTCGGCGACCCGAGCGTGCCGCCCGGCATCCTGGAGCGCGAGCTGCTGCTGCGCCTGCGCTTCGAGCTCGACCACTACGTGAACCTCCGTCCGGTCAAGCTCTTCCCCGGCGTGACGACTCCGCTCGGGGAGGCCCGCCCCGAGGACATCGACATGATCGTCGTCCGTGAGGGCACCGAGGGCCCGTACGCCGGCGCCGGCGGCGTGATGCGCCGCGGCACGCCGCATGAGATCGCCACCCAGGAGTCGTTCAACACGGCGTACGGCGTCGAGCGCGTCGCGCGCTACGCCTTCGAGAAGGCCCTGAGCCGGCCGCGCCGCAAGCTGACGCTGGTCCACAAGACCAACGTGCTGACGTTCGCCGGCGACCTGTGGGCGCGCACCGTCGACCGGCTCAGCCTGGAGTTCCCCGAGGTCGAGACCGACTACTGCCACGTCGACGCCGCCTCCATGTTCTTCATCACCCAGCCGCAGCGGTTCGACGTGATCGTCACCGACAACCTGTTCGGCGACATCCTGACCGACATCGGCGCGGCGGTCGCCGGCGGCATCGGCCTGGCGGCCAGCGGCAACGTCAACCCGGCCCGCACGGCGCCGTCCATGTTCGAGCCCGTCCACGGCAGCGCGCCGGACATCGCGGGCCAGGGCAAGGCCGACCCGACCGCCACGATCCTGTCGGTCGCCATGCTCCTCGACCACCTCGGCCACGCCGAGGCGTCGGCCCGCGTCGAGCAGGCCGTGGCCGACGACCTGATCGAGCGCCAGAGCGCGTGGACCGCGCGCTCCACCCGCGAGATCGGCGACGACATCGCCGCCCGAGTAGCCGGCTGATCCCGGCCGCTCATCCCGACCTCACGCGCATGGCGGCCCGGTATGGGCCGCCATGCGCTTTTTCATACCTGCCGAATGCCCTAGTTTTCCCTTAGCCGTCTCGTCGCACAATTACTACGACGACGAAGAGAGAAGGACCTCGCCATGACCACCCACCTCAGGTTCGACGTGCAGCTCAATCCGCAGGCCCGCAGTGCGGCCGAGCGTGAGCAGGTGCTGGCGAGCCCCGGCTTCGGTCAGGTCTTCACCGACCACATGATCTCCATTGACTGGACCGAGGGGGAGGGCTGGCACGACGCGAAGCTCCAGCCGTACGGTCCGCTCGTCCTCGACCCCGCCACGTCGGTGTTCCACTACGCGCAGGAGCTGTTCGAGGGGCTCAAGGCGTACCGGCAGTCGAACGGCTCGATCGTCGCCTTCCGGCCGTACGCGAACGCGGCGCGGTTCAACCAGTCGGCGCTGCGGATGGCGATGCCGGAGATCCCCGAGGAGGCGTTCGTCGAGTCGCTCGAGCTCCTCGTGCAGACCGACCGCGACTGGGTGCCGACCACCGACGGCCACAGCCTCTACCTGCGGCCCTTCATGATCGCCACACAGCCCGCCCTCGGGGTGAACCACCCCTCGCGGAGCTACAAGTACATGGTGATCGCCTCGCCCGCCGCGTCGTACTTCACCGGCGGCCTCAAGCCGGTCTCGGTCTGGCTGTCCACCGAGTACACCCGCGCCGCGCCCGGCGGCACGGGGTTCGCCAAGTGCGGCGGCAACTACGCGGCGGCGTTCGTGGCCCAGCGGCAGGCCGTCGAGGAGGGCTGCGACCAGGTGGTCTGGCTCGACGCGTTCGAGCACCGGTGGGTCGAGGAGATGGGCGGGATGAACCTGTTCTTCGTCTTCGGCGACCGCCTCGTCACCCCGGCGCTCACCGGGACGCTGCTGCCCGGCATCACCCGCGACTCGATCCTCAGCCTGGCCGGAGAGCTGGGATACACGGTGGAGGAGGGCAAGGTCTCCATCGAGGATTGGCAGGCGGGCTGCGAGTCCGGCGACCTCACCGAGGTCTTCGCCTGCGGCACCGCCGCCGTGGTCACCCCCGTCGGCTCGGTCAAGGGCGTCGACCGGAGCTGGACCGTCGGCGACGGCACCCCCGGGCCGGTCACGATGAAAATCCGCGAGGAACTCGTGGGCATCCAGTACGGCAGCCGCCCCGACGCCCACCACTGGATCCACAAGATCTGCTGACGGTCGCGGCGCCGCAGGGCGCTCACCGTCCCGCTGCTCCTTGTCGCGGTGCGCCCCGCCGTAAGGCCGTGGGCGCACCGTGGGGGGCGGTGTGGTCTTCCGGAGCCGTACTCGCGGGCCTGGTTCAGCCGGACAGGCCCGGGCAGGCCGTGCTCTTCCCGAGGGTGGACAGCGACACCAGTCCCCCGATCAGACCGGCGCTCACGCTGACCCTGGCGTCGACCCGGATCAGGGACCGGGCGGGGCACGACGGCGCCGCGGTCGCGACGGGTGCCGGTGCGGCGGGCGCCGGTGCGCTGGGCGTCGCCGTCACGGTGACGGTGACCGTGGGCACCGGGGTCGGCCTGAGCGCGGGCC
Organism: Microbispora sp. H10836; assembly: GCF_012999525.1. Lineage (NCBI taxonomy): Bacteria > Bacillati > Actinomycetota > Actinomycetes > Streptosporangiales > Streptosporangiaceae > Microbispora > Microbispora sp. H10836. Next base: position 121,987 of record NZ_JABBWU010000013.1, on the reverse strand, counting down.
GCTCGGTCTCGCGCGGACCGGTGACGGTCACGTGCTGGGTGATGTTGCAGACCCGGGAGCGCCGGCACAGCGCGTTCTGCACGTTCGAGGAGCCGCCGGCGGTGTTGGCGCTCGTGTGCTGGTAGCCGCGGTTGCGCGTGGACCCCTCCACGGACAGCTTGGTGTCGGGGCGGTCGCGCGGGTCCTTGCCGGTGGGGGCCACCACGTTCCGCTCCGCGCGGTCGCCGCGCCCGTGCCCGTTGTCGGCGGCGGCCCCGAGTGCGCCGACGCCGGTGACCAAGGCGGTCGCAGCCGAAGTGCCGAGGAGAAGGAAACCGGCGAGTCTGCCTTTGAACGCCCCGCCGCCGCGCCGACAAGTCATTCGTCGCCCCCTGCTGTATGAAAGCCGCTGTGTGAGAGCCGCTGTATGAAAACGAGTCCTGGCGAAGAGGTTCGCGAATACGAACCGCTTTGCGAGCGTACTCGCCGAAGGGGCGCTGATCGTGTGTCTCGCATCCGTATGGCAGGTTATTACGGCGTCGTTGCCGGGAGCGACGAATAATTCCGGCGATCTCCCTGCAAACGGCCACGTGATCTGGTCGTGTGGCCGTTTGCGGTCGGGGTCACCAACCAGAAGACGGCGCCGAGATGCGCTGGTTGACGTTGCAGACCCGCTGAGAGAGCCTCTTGCACGCCGCCAACTGCGCGTTGGTCTTGCCGCTCGCGTTGACGGCGACGTTCTGGACACCTCTCTGGTAGATGGGTGCGCTGCCCGCGCTGTAGCTGACGTTGCGCCTTCCGTTTCCGTTGTTGCTCGCTCCGCCGCCGCCATTGGCGGCCGCGGCCGGTTGGGCGGCCATCGCGGCGGTGGCCGCCAGGACCACGATGGCGGTGGCCGTCAACCTGCGCACGGTTGCCGTGCCGGTGAGTCTGGCCTTCTCGTGACACTGACACATTTTCCCCGCAGCACCTGCCTTCTGAATCGGGTGATGGTTGGTTGCTTCCCGTTGTTTCCCCCGGCCGGGCGCGTGCTGCGGAATGAGGCCATCACCGGTGGAAACAATTGCGCGTTCTTTGGGTGGCCAAATTTGTTGGCATATGGGGTTTATTCGGCCACGCCCAGGCGTGATCCGTCGCCGCACAGCCGGGCGGGTGCGCCCCCGCGTACGCCGGGACGGCCGGTCCGGTGGCGTCCCTCCTGGTCGTCGCATGTGGTCGTGGCCGCCCTGACCTGCGCGAACACTCCCGGACATCTCGTACTATGAGATCGATGTGCCAGAGGGTGACCGGCTGTGGCAAACTGCTCAGCACCATGTACTACGGTCTGCTCATTATCGGCAGGCGCGCCGGCTGAAGGACATCGCCGGCGCGCAGACCTCTCACGTCCGTGAGGGGTCTTTTTGTTTGGGCCTCAAGCCGATCCACAGGCCGATGAGCGCGCGGCGAGACACAACCCCGCGAAGGAGACACAGAGATGGCCGACGATCGTTTCCACGTGTACGACACGACGCTCCGCGACGGCGCGCAGCAGGAGGGGTTGAACCTCACCGTCGCCGACAAGCTGGCCATCGCACGTCACCTGGACGGCCTCGGCGTCGGCTTCATCGAGGGCGGCTGGCCGGGAGCCAACCCCAAGGACACCGAGTTCTTCCGGCGGGCTCAGACCGAGCTCGACCTGAAGCACGCGCAGCTCGCCGCGTTCGGCGCGACCCGCCGGGCGGGCGTGAAGGCCGCCGACGACCCGCTGGTGGCCGCGCTGCGCGAATCCGGCGCGCCGATCGTGACGCTCGTGGCCAAGAGCCACGACCGCCACGTGGAACTGGCCCTCCGCACGACGCTGGAGGAGAACCTCGCGATGATCCGCGACACGGTCTCCCACCTGACGGCGGAGGGCCAGCGCGTCTTCCTCGACGCCGAGCACTTCTTCGACGGCTACCGCTCCAACCCCGCGTACGCGCTGGAGGTGCTGCGCACGGCCGCGGAGGCGGGGGCGTCGGTGGTCGCGCTGTGCGACACCAACGGGGGCATGCTGCCCGACGAGCTGGCCGACGTGGTGCACGAGGCGTCCGGCACCGGAGCCCGCATCGGCATCCACTGCCACGACGACACCGGCTGCGCGGTCGCCAACACGCTGGCCGCGGTCAAGGCCGGCGCCACGCACGTGCAGGGTTGCGCCAACGGGTACGGCGAGCGCTCCGGCAACGCCAACCTGTTCACCGTGGTGGCGAACCTCCAGCTCAAGCGGGGCTTCGACCTCGTGCCGCCGCAGTCGCTGCGCGACATGACCCGTATCGCCCACGCGATCACCGAGGTCACCAACGTCACGCCGAACTCGCACCAGCCGTACGTCGGCACGTCGGCCTTCGCCCACAAGGCGGGCCTGCACGCGTCGGCGATCAAGGTGGACCCGAACCTCTACCAGCACATCGACCCCGCCGAGGTCGGCAACGACATGCGGATGCTGGTCTCCGACATGGCGGGCCGCGCCTCGGTCGAGCTGAAGGGCCGCGAGCTGGGCTACGAGCTCAGCGGGGAGCAGTCCAGGCGGCTGGTCGAGCGGGTCAAGGATCTGGAGGCCAAGGGGCACACGTTCGAGGCGGCCGACGCGTCGTTCGAGCTGCTGCTGCGCGACACGGTCGACGGCGAGCTCCGGCGCTACTTCACGGTCGAGTCGTGGCGGGTGATCGTCGAGCGCCGTCCCGGTGGCGACGTGATCAGCGAGGCGACCGTCAAGCTCCACGCGAAGGGTGAGCGGATCATCGCGACCGGCGAGGGGAACGGCCCGGTCAACGCGCTCGACCGGGCGGTGCGGCTGGCGCTGGAGAAGCTCTACCCCGAGCTCGCCGGGGTCGAGCTGATCGACTTCAAGGTCCGCATCCTGGAGGGCACCCACGGCACGGACGCGGTGACCCGGGTGCTGATCACCTCCAGCGACGCGACCGGAGAGTGGGCCACCGTCGGGGTGGGCGAGAACGTCATCGAGGCGTCCTGGCAGGCGCTGGAGCAGGCGGTGACGTACGGCCTGCTGCGGGCCGGGCACAGCGCCTGACCTGCGATCGGGCCTCCCGTCCGATGGCGTGAGCGGTGCTCACGTTCCGCAGGTGAATGCTGTGGTTTTAGTGACATTTAGTCTAGTTGGTGCTTAGATAGGCAAAGCCCTGAGGCGGTCATCGCCACGATCGGCGACGCCGGCCGCGGTTCCAGCCTCAGCGCCAATGCTCTGGCTCAACGGAGGGTGACGGCAAGAAGCATCTGCGCACGCAACCTCTGTAGGCCCGCGGTGCCCGCGCCCGTCTTCTGATCTGTCCATCGGAGGCGGCCGGGGGTCGTGGGAGCTGAGCCACGTCTGTCACCATGACCAGCCGCGTGACTGCCCCGAGTATGAAAATTCTCCGGCGGCAGTCATCCCCCTCGCTGGTGCACCCGATATGGGAGGGTCTGTGAACACCTCGTCCTATTACGACCAAATCGGCGGCGCACCGGTCGTGCGCGATGTCGTCGACCGCTTCTACGTCCGCGTGCTCGGCGACGACGATCTCAAGCCGTACTTCGTCGACGTCGACATGCCCAGGCTGAAGCGGCACATGGTCGTCCTGCTGTGCTCGGTCCTCGGCGGCCCGGAGCCGTACGAGGGTCGTGACCTGGGCGAGGCCCACGCCGGCATGGGCATCACGTCCGAGCACTACGACAAGGTGGGCGAGCACCTCTTCGCGGTCCTGCAGGACAGCGGCGTCGGCGAGGACATCCTGCGCGACGTCGGCCTCGTCCTCGGCAAGGTGAAGTCGTCCATCGTCGCCGAGCCCGCGGGAACGGCCGACTGAGTGGATACGCAGGCTCTCAAGGACAGCTGGCACCTCGTCTCCCGTTCGGGTGACCAGGTGCCGCTGTACTTCTACTCGGTTCTCTTCCTGATGAACCCGGACGTGCGTGACATGTTCCCGGTGTCGATGGCGCGCCAGCGCGACAAGCTCGTGGCCGCGCTGGGGAGTGTCATCAGCAACGTCGACCGGATCGAGGAGGTCGTCCCGGTCCTGCAGCAACTCGGCCGCGACCACCGCAAGTTCGCGGTGACCGCGACGCACTACCCCGCCGTCGGTCAGGCGCTGCTCGCCACGCTCGAGCACTTCATGGGGGACCGGTGGACCCCCGCGCTCGCGCACGACTGGACGCAGGCGTACAACCTGGTCGCCCAGGTGATGGTCGACGCCGCCAACGACGCGTCGAAGGTCTCCCCGCCCTGGTGGGAGGCGGAGATCGTCGGCCACGAGATGCGCACCCTCGGCATCGCCGTCATCCGTGCCCGGCTGAACTACCAGTACCCCTTCCGGCCGGGCCAGTCGGCGTCGATCTCCTACGCCGTGCGCCCGCGCATCTGGCGGTTCTACTCGTTCGCCAACGCGCCGCGCCAGGACAACACCATCGACCTGCACGTCCGCATGGTCGACGGCGGCGTGCTCAGCTCCGCGCTCGTCATGGGCGCGCGGCGGGGCGAGATGCTGCGCGTGGGCGCCGCGGTGGGGGAACGGCTGACGCTCACCCCGGACGTCCAGGGCGACCTGCTCATGATCGCGGGCGGCACCGGCCTCGCGCCGATGAAGGCGCTGGTGGAGCAGATCGCCTACGAGGGCCCGACGCGCAGGGTGGACCTCGTCGTCGGCGCCCGGAACTCCAGGGAACTGTACGACTACGAGGCCATGGCCAAGATGGCCGCCGAGCACCCCTGGCTGAACGTCGTGCCGGTCGTCTCCCACGACCCCTTCTACCGGGGCAACCGCGGCTACGCGGTGGACGTCGCGCTGCAGGGATGGCGTGGCCAGCACGTCTACGTCTGCGGCTCGGAGGAGATGGCGCAGGCGACCGTCGGACGGCTGCTTGACGCCGGCGTGCCAACCGAGCAGATCCACTTCGACGAGTTCACGAGCGACAAAGGTCGGGAGTCATGACGGCGGAGATGCCTTGGGGAAGCCCGGCGGGCGAGCGTCAGCCCCTCACCCCGGATCGGGTACGCAAGCAGGAGTTCACGCGCACCTCGCTCGGGCGCCGCGGCTACAGCGAGGACGAGGTGCGCACGTTCCTCTACCGCGTCGCGGAGGACATGGCGACCAGCGACAAGGAGAAGGCGGACCTGCGGGCCTACATCGACCGCATGAAGCAGTGGTACAAGGAACACGGCATGAACCCGGAACAGGCCGCCGCGTCCCAGACCCTGAACGTCGACGCCATCAACATCCTGTCCCGAGCCCAGCAGACCGCCGACGCGCAGATCGCTGAGGCGGAGGACTACGCGCGGCGCATCGTGAGCCAGGCCCGCCAGCAGTACGAGGAACTCCTGATGGAGGCGCAGCGGCAGGCGGAGGAGGCCGCCAACCAGGCGGTCGGCGCCTACCGTGCCTCGGGCAACGGGCTGCAGAGCGCCGAGGCCGAGGAGCTGGAGCGCAGGATCGCCTACCTGCGGACGTTCGCGGACGTCACGCAGGTGCAGTTGCGCGCGGTCCTGGAGGGGCTCGCGCATGAGGTCGACAAGCTCGGCCACGTGCCCGAGCAGGCCAAGCAGCTGGCGGGCGGCTCCTCGTCGCCGTCGGTGTACGGATAGCCGCCCGCCGGTCTCCTGTCGGGGGAGGAGGCCAGGTCGTGACCTACGACAGCGTGCCGGAGGAGCTCGCGCGCAGCGTGACCGATCCGGCCGGGGTGTGAACGGTCAGCGTGCGTCCTGAGCAGGTGACCTCCGGCCGGTCGGTTCCCGGAACCACCACGGTCAGCAACGACCCCGCCACGGGCGAGACGATCGCCGGAGCCGGCTCCTTGCGCATGTAGCCCGGCGAGACCCAGCCCTGGTAGGGCGAGGTCTGCCCGCTCACCACTCGCTGGCCGCCGACGGCCTCGCAGGACGGCATCGCGAACTGGACGATCGACGCCTTCCACCCGCCGTCGGCCACCACGATCCGCCCGCCCGAGTTGGACACGACCTTCAGCCCGGGGGCGAGGTGCCACAGGTTGCGGAGCTTCCCGCCGCCGCTGTCGAGCACCGCCAGCACGTCCTCGCGGTGGTTGACCAGCACCGACCGCTTGCGTTGCACGCCGTACGCCTTGTCGGTGAAGGTGAACGTCTGCCGGTCCTTGCGCACGGACTTGCCCACCAGTGCGGTGGGAGTGTGCCCGCGGAACTTCCTGCCCACGATCACCGGCACGTTGTGAGCCTCCGGGCTCAGCGTCCACCGCCGGTACGGCGTGTTCTCGTACGAGTGGAAGCCCGCCTCGGTGAGGATCGAGCGGCCCTGGGCGTAGTAGGTGACGCCCATGTGGTCCTCGTGGCCGTGGAACTTCAACGCGGGCCCGAAGCGGATCGAGTAGTAGGCCGACTTGGGGTCGTCCCAGGCCGTGCGGCCGAAGACGTACCCGGCGTCGAAGACCTGCACGGTCGACTTGGCGTGGTCGAAGGCGGCCGGCTGGACGTCGGCGGGCCCGTCGCCGATCGGCACCATGTAGCCGTTGGGCTGGGTGGCGGCGCTGATGTGCCGCGGCAGGCTCTCCCAGCGGGTGGCCAGCGCCGCCGGGACCTTCATCTCGCAATCCTTGATCGTGTCGACCGCCACCCTGAGCCGGTCGTGCACGTAGATGGCGTAGCGCGGCGCCTGCTCGCGCAGCGCGCCCTGCCCGTCGATGTCGAGCTTCATCGACTTGACCATGCGGCGCACGGCGAGGTTCTTCCACTTCGGGTTCCCGTAGCGGCAGCCGATGCGCAGCAGGCCGATGTCCTGGTCGAGCCCGTGGTTGTGGCCGAGCTCGTAGTGCTTGGGGTCGGACAGCAGCTTGGCGTGCAGGGCCAGGCTGTTCTTCAGCCAGCCGGCCTTCACATACCTGCTCAGGCACACCAGGGCCGGGGCGCGCAGCGCGATCGGGTGCTCGGCCCAGGCGTACGGGCTGGTCGTACGCCCGCCGTACGGGTTGTCGGCGACCCAGTCCCTGGCGATCTCCTCGGCCCGGCCGAGGTAGTCCTTCTCGCCGGTCGACTCGTAGTCGGCCACGAGCCGGCCCATCCACCGCAGCGACTGGAACACCATCTGCCAGGACCTGTTCTTGTACGGGTCCATGCGCCAGTCGACGTTCTTGCCCACCGTGACGGCGGGCAGGCCGAGGAAGGACAGCTTGCCGCTCATGACGTCGCCGGAGGTGGGGGTCGCGGGCAGCCAGTCCCCCTGGCACTCCGGCGTACGGTGCGGGGCCCGCGCCTGGGCGGGCGTGGCCACGGCGAGCACGGTCAGCGGGAGGACCGCTGCCAGGGAGAGGGCTGAGAGGCGGCGGAGCACGCCGGTTCCTTCCGAGATCGAATTGGGGCGGCTCATGCTGTCCGAATTCTGGCGATCTGGTCAAGCTGCTTCGGTCACAACTGCACAACTGCTCACAAATGGCCCTGCCGGTTCCGTCAGGCGCGGGCGGGCGCGGTGCTCTCCCAGATGCTCGGACGGGCGAGCGGGACTCCGGCCGCCACGGCGTCGATCCACGCGCCGGTGGTGGTCACCGCGGCGAAGTTCGACTGCATGACGACCAGGACGTTCTCGTGCACCCGCCGGGCGGACAGGGCGCCGGCGACGTTCGCCAGCGGCACGGTCCCGGTGGCGTCGGACAGGAACTCGACCGCGAAGCCGAGGTGGAAGGCGTCCCTGGCGGTCGACTCGTCGCAGTTCTGGGTCATGTAGCCCGCGATCGCGACCGTGTCGATCCCGTCGAGTCTCCCGGCCAGGCCGGTCCCGTGGAAGGCCGACGCCTTGGTCTTGTCCACCAGGTGCGCGTACGGCCGGGCCGCGACCTCCTCGCGCAGTTCCCAGCCGTGCGAGCCCTCCGCGAACAGCGGTGAGGCGGCGGGGGCGGTGTGCCGCACCACGATCACCGGGATGCCGTGCCGCTCCGCGGCGTCCATCGCCCGCAGGATCGCCGCCAGGCTCTCCTCCCGGGGCGGATGGGCGATGGGCAGGGCGCCGGTGAAGTACTCGTTCTGGACGTCGACGACGATCAGCGCTCGGTTCATGGATCCGAGGGTGGCGTGGCCGGCCGTATGGGTGTGAGAGCGGCCTCAGCCATCCACCGAGGGATTCCAGCCGAACGACTGGCGGTAGGCGGCGGGGGAGACGCCGACCAGCCGCCGGAAGTGCGGGCGCAGCGCGACGGCGGAGGCGAAGCCGCAGCGCCGGGCGACCTGCTCGACCGGCAGGTCGCTCGTCTCCAGCAGCCGCTGTGCGTGCAGCACCCTCTGGTGCAGCAGCCAGCGGGCCGGGGAGGTACCGGTCGCCTCACGGAACCGCCGGTCGAACGTGCGGCGGCTCATGAGCGCGCGGGCCGCCAGCGCGTCCGCGCCGAGCGGCCGGTCGAGGTGGCGCACCGCCCAGTCCAGTGTCGCGCCCAGCGCCGCGCCCAGCGGGTCGCCCGCCGCGGGGCCCGGCACGGGATGTTCCACGAACTGGGCCTGGCCGCCCGACCGATGAGGCGCGACGACCATCCGGCGGGCGATCGCGGTCGCCGCGTCCGCGCCGAACTCCCTGCGCACCAGGTGCAGGCACAGGTCGATGCCGCCCGCGCTGCCCGCGCTGGTGAGGATCCTGCCCTCGTCCACGTAGAGGTCGTCCGCGCGCACCGACACGTCCGGGTGGAGGCGGGCGAGCAGCCCGGCGTACGCCCAGTGGGTGCTCGCGGCCCGGTTCCCCAGCAGCCCCGCGGCGGCCAGCACGAACGTGCCCAGGCACAGCCCCGCGACGATCGCGCCGCGCTCGTGGGCGGCCCGCAGCGCGTCCAGGGCGGGAACGGGCGGCGGCTCGTCCGGCGGACGGCGGTAGGTCGGCACGATCACCAGGTCGGATCCCGCCACCGCGTCCAGCCCGTGCGGCGTCGCCAGGCGGACCCCGGCGTTCGTCCGCACCTCGGAGCCGCCGTCCCCGCCGACCACCCGTACGTCGAAGGGCGGCAGGCCGGGCCGGTCCTCCCCGAAGACCGAGATCGGCACGGCGGACTCGAACATCGGGGTCCGGTCGAACAGCACGACCGCCACCCGGTGGAACGTCATGGCCGGAATGCTATTTGCCCCGGCCATCGGAGCCGCCCGTGGCCCGAATCGTGCGGGAAGTGGCCGTACGGCCGCTCGCGCCAGGCAGGCCCGCTCTGCCAGCCTGGGGCCATGCCGGCTCCGTTTCCCGAGACGTTCCCGCAGACCCCCGCCGCGGCGGCCGCGCTGGCCGTCGCCACCCGGTTCTGCTCACCCGCGCTGCTCAACCACTCGATCAGGTCGTACCTGTGGGGCGCCGGGTACGCCGGGGCGCACGGCATCGGCTTCGACGACGAGCTGTACTACGTGTCCTCCCTGCTCCACGACATCGGGCTGACCGAGACCTTCGACAGCCACGAGGTGCCGTTCGAGGACGCGGGAGGACGCCTCGCCTGGGTCTTCTGCACGGCGGCCGGGTGGTCGCCGGACAGATGCGCGCGGGCCGAGAAGATCATCGTGGTCCACATGCGCGACCCGGTCGCCGCGACCGAGGACCCCGAGTCGCACCTGCTGCAGGTGGCCACGTTGTGGGACGTGTCGGGGCAGCGGCCCGAGGAGTTCTCCGCGCACGACCGGGCCGCCGTGCTCGCCCGCTTTCCCCGGCTCGGCTTCGGCGCGGAGTTCCTCGCCGCCTTCGAGGAGCAGGCGCGGCGCAAGCCGGGCTGCGCCGCCGCCGACTCCGTCGCCGGCGGCATCGCCGGCCGGATCGCCGCGAACCCGCTCGACGTCTGACCGGGGCCGCCTCGATCCCATCTTGGTGCGGACGATCCCCGCCCGGTTGCCGTACGACCGGCGCCCGGTTGCCGTACGACCGGCGCCCGGTCCGGCGGGCGGTGCGGCGTCCGGTGCGGCCCGGTCGAGGCGCCGCCTCCTCAGTCCTGCTTGGGCCCGGTGCTCTCCACGACCTCGAACGACCACAGCTCGGAGTCGGTCGCGGCCGGGCCCTGCCCGTGGCCATGACCCTGCCCGTGGCCATGACCCTGCCCGTGGCCGTGGCCCTGTGCGCCGGCCTCGGCGGCGGCCTGCGCGTGCCCCGACTGGAACGCCCGGCTCTCCTGCCAGCGCCGGAAGTCCTCCTCGCTCCGCCACCGCGTGTAGACGAGGTAGCGGTCGCTGCCCTCCACCGGCCGCAACAGCTCGAACCACTCGAACCCGTCGGCCGACTCGACCATCCCGGCCCGGTTGGCGAACCGCTTCTCCAGTTCGCGCCGCATCTCCTCGGGCACCGTCAGCACGTTGATCTTCACGACCGAAGGCACATCGACTCCCGTACGCTCGACTTCCCCTGTTACCAGACCACCTTAAGTACGCCCAGGGTGCGTACCCCACTAGGCTCGTGACGTGCGTATCGCGAGGTTCTCGATGGGCGACCAGGTCGCCTTCGGCGTGGTGGAAGACGGCGGGCAGGTCATCGCCCGGATCGGCGGGCACCCCTTCCACGGGGTGGAGTTCACCGGTGAGCGGTTCCCGGTGGCCGAGGTCCGCCTGGTCGCCCCCATGTTGCCCAGCAAGATCATCGCCATCGGCAAGAACTACGCCGACCACGCCAGGGAGATGGGCGGCGAGCCCCCGGCGGAGCCGGTCGTGTTCCTCAAGCCCAACACGACCGTGATCGGTCCCTCGGAGGCGATCGCGTACCCGGCGAAGCTGTCGGAGCGGGTCGACTACGAAGGCGAGCTGGCCGTGGTGATCGGCCGGCTGTGCCGTGACGTCCCCGCCGAACGCGCGGGCGACGTCATCTTCGGCTACACCTGCGCCAACGACGTCACCGCACGCGACCTGCAGGCCAGGGACGGCCAGTGGACCAGGGCCAAGGGCTTCGACACGTTCTGCCCGCTCGGTCCCTGGATCGAGACCGAGCTCGACCCGGCCGACCTGGCGATCACCACCACGCTCAACGGTGAGGTCAGGCAGAGCGCCCGCACCTCCCTCCTGCTGCACGACATCCCCGCGCTCGTCGCGTACGTGAGCGCGGTCATGACCCTGCTGCCCGGCGACGTCATCCTGACCGGCACGCCCGCCGGGGTGGGCCCGATGTCCGTGGGCGACGAGGTCGGCGTCTCCATCGAAGGAATCGGAACTCTCACTAACCGGGTGATCTCACGTGACTAGGGTGCGCTTCGCCCCTTCGCCCACCGGCATGTTCCACGTCGGCGGCGCCCGTTCGGCGCTGTTCAACTGGGCGATCGCCGAGCAGTCCGGCGGCACGTTCGTGCTGCGCATCGAGGACACGGACGCGGCACGCAACCGGCCCGAGTGGACCGAGGGCATCATCTCGGCCCTCGCCTGGATCGGCATCAACGGCGGCTCGCCGCACTTCGAGGGGCCGTACTTCCAGTCCGCCTACGAGCAGCAGCACCGCGAGGCCGCGGCCAAGCTGCTCAAGGACGGCAAGGCCTACCACTGCACCTGCACGCGCGACGACGTGAAGGCCAGGACCGGCTCCGAGCACCAGGGCTACGACGGCCACTGCCGCGACCTCGGCATCACCGAGGGCGCCGTGCGGTTCCGTACGCCCGACGAGGGTGTGACGGTCGTGGACGACAAGGTCCGCGGACGGGTGGAGTTCCCCAACTCGGCGATGGAGGACTTCGTCATCGTCCGCGGGGACGGCTCGCCGCTGTTCATCCTCGCCAACGTCGTCGACGACATGGAGATGCGGATCGACCACGTGGTCCGCGCCGAGGAGCACCTGTCGAACACACCCAAGCAGCAGCTCCTGTGGAAGGCGCTGGGCGCCGAACCACCGGTCTGGGCCCATGTGCCTGTGATCGTCAACGAGAAGCGGCAGAAGCTGTCCAAGCGCCGCGACAAGGTCGCCCTGGAGTCCTACCGCGACGAGGGTTACCTCGCCGAGGCGATGGTCAACTACCTCATGCTGCTCGGCTGGGGGCCCGGCGACGACCGGGAGATCATGCCGTGGTCGGAGATGATGCCGCTGTTCCGGCTCGAGGACGTGAACCAGGCGCCGGCCTTCTTCGACGAGAAGAAGCTGCGGGCCTTCAACGGCGAGTACATCCGGGCGCTGCCCCGCGAGGTGTTCATCTCCCGCTGCGAGCCGTGGCTCGACCCGGCCTGGGACCGCTCGGTGTTCGCCCGCGTGGCCGACCTGGTGCAGACGCGGGTCGCCGTGCTGTCGGAGGTCACCGCCAACGTCGACTTCCTGTTCCTGGACGAGCCCGTCTTCGACCAGGCGTCCTGGGACAAGGCGATGAAGCCGGGGGCGGCCGAGATCCTGGCCGGGTACGCCGAGCGACTGGAGACGGTCAGCTGGGACCCCGACTCGCTCAAGACCGCCCTGGAGGAGGTCGGCCTCGCCCACGGGCTCAAGCTCGGCAAGGCGCAGGCGCCCGTCCGCGTGGCGATCACCGGCAGGACCGTGGGCCTGCCGCTGTTCGAGTCGATCGAGGTGCTCGGCCGCGAGCGCTCGCTCGACCGGCTCCGTACGGCTCTCGCCCGGCTGTCCGAGGCCTCCTGACCCGTCAGGGCGCCCCACGGCGGGCGCGCAGAGGCATGTGAGGGCGGACGGCGCCGGGAGTCCCCTGAAGGGGGCCCCGGCGCCGTCCGCGTCTCTACAGGAGGCCGCGGCGGTCCAGCAGCGGGGTGATCTCCGGGTCCCGGCCCCGGAAGTCCCGGAAGGCCGTCATCGAGTCCACGCTGCCGCCTCGCGACAGCAGGGCCCGGCGGAAGGTGTCGCCGTTCTCCCGGCGCAGCCCGCCGTTCTCGTTGAACCACTCGACGGTGTCGGCGTCGAGGACCTCGCTCCAGATGTAGGAGTAGTAGCCGGCGCTGTAGCCGCCCGCCCAGATGTGGGCGAAATACGTGGTGCGGTAGCGCGGCGGGACGGCGGGCAGGTCCACCCCCGCCTCCCGCAGCGCCCGCCTCTCGAACTCCTCCACGTCCTCCTCGCCGTCGTACGCCGTGTGCCAGGCCCAGTCGAGCAGGGTGGCGGCGAGGTACTCCAGCGTGGCGAAGCCCTGGTTGAACTTCTGCGTCTCCAGCATCCGGTCGACGAGGTCCTGCGGCATCGGCTCGCCCGTCTCGTGGTGCCTGGCGTACTCGGCCAGGATCTCCGGGTGGACCGCCCACATCTCGTTCACCTGGGAGGGGTACTCGACGAAGTCGCGCGGCACGGCCGTCCCGGAGAACCGGGGGTAGCGCACGTCGGAGAACAACCCGTGCAGCGCGTGCCCGAACTCGTGGAACATCGTGTTGACCTCGTCGAACGTCATCAGGGTCGGCTCGCCCTTGACGATGTTGAGGTTGTTGACCACGACCGGCCTGGTGCCCTCCAGGCCCGACTGCTTCACGAGGCTGTTCATCCACGCCCCGCCCCGCTTGGAGGCCCTGGCGTGGAAGTCGCCGAGGAACAGGCCCAGCGGGGAGCCGTCCTCGTCGCGCACCTCGAAGACCCGCACCTCGGGGTGGTAGCCGTACAGGTCGGGGCGCTCGTGGAAGGTGACGCCGTACAGGCGCGTCGCCGCGTTGAAGACGCCCTTCTCCAGCACCGTGCTCAGCTCGAAGTACGGCCGCATGCGCCGGCTGTCGATGTCGTAGCGGGCCTTGCGCACCTTCTCGGAGTAGAACGCCCAGTCCCACGGCTGGATCGGGTGCCCGGCGATCTCCTCCAGGTCCGCCTGCTCCTTGCGCGCGTTCGCCACGGCCGGCGGCACGAGCCGGTCGAGCATCTCGGTGACCGCCCGGGTGGTGCCCGCCGTCTGGTCGGCCAGGACGTACTCCGCGTGGTTCTCGTAGCCGAGCAGCCGCGCGCGCTCCCGGCGCAGCACCGCCAACTCCTTGATCAGCTCCCCGTTGGCCGCGCCCCGCCCGACCGAGGCGCGGTGAATCCGCTCACGCAGGGACCGGTTGGTCAGCTCGGCCAGGGCCGGCTGCCCGGTGGGCAGGACCAGCGAGATCAGATACCTGCCGTCCAGCCCGCGTTCCCTGGCCTGGTCGGCGAGCGCCTGGATCGCGTCCTGCGACAGCCCGTCGAGCTCGGCCACGTCCTCGACCACCACGGCCCGCTCGTTGGTGTCGGCGAGGAGGTTCTGCTGGAAGGCCGTTCCCAGGGCCGACAGCCTTTCGTTGATCTCCCTGAGCCGGGCCTGGTCCTGCGGGCCCAGCGTGGCGCCCGCGCGGGTGAAGTCGGTGAGGTAGCGCTTCAGCAGCCACCCCTGCTCGTCGTCGGCCGCCTCGACCGCCTGGATGCGGGCGAACAGCTTCGCGTTGAGGTGGATCGCGTCGGCGTGCTTGGCGAGCTTCGGCGTGACGTCCTTCTGGATCTCCTGGACGCCGGGCGTCGTGTCGGAGGACGCCTGGTTGAAGAACACCGCGGACACCCGGTCGAGGAGAGCACCGGACTTCTCCAGCGCCTCGATCGTGTTCTCGAACGTCGGAGGGTCGGGGTTCTCCGCGATCGCCTCGACCTCCGCGAGGTGCTCGGCCATGCCCTGCTCGAACGCCGGCGCGTAGTGCTCCTCCTCGATCTCCTGGAAGGGAGGCAGCCCGTAGGGCAGGGTGCTCGGACTGAGGAAGGGGTTCGCGGCCGAGGTCATCTCTGGCGACTCCTCACGTGGTGCTGGCGTTTGTCCCAGCCTCGCACAGAAGGGCCATGCCCTTCCGCACAGGAGGACCGGACCCCTCGGACAGGGGGCTCGGACCCCTTCGAGCGGAGGATCGGATCACGAGATCGGGGGGCGCGCCGCAATCGTTTTGGTAGTGGGTCGCAAGCTGGGCTATCCTTTCGGAGTCGCAAGCGGGAGCCGCGAGGCCCCCGCAAGCAGATGGGGTATGGGGTAATTGGCAGCCCGACGGATTCTGGCTCCGTTAGTCTAGGTTCGAGTCCTGGTACCCCAGCTGGATCCCCCCAAGGGATTCTGCTGGAAACAGCGCAGTGCACAGTGCAAGGTCCCGTCGTCTAGTGGCCTAGGACGCCGCCCTCTCAAGGCGGTAACGGCGGTTCGAATCCGCTCGGGACTACTTCACTGCACACGGCTCCGTCGTCTAGTGGCCTAGGACGCCGCCCTCTCAAGGCGGTAGCGCCGGTTCGAATCCGGTCGGGGCTACATCATCGAAAACCCTCGGTACTCCCCGTGCCGGGGGTTTTCGCCGTTACGGGACGCCGCGCCCTGCTCATGGCCCGCGGCGCGGGCGCGAATCCGGTCGGGGCTACATCATCGAGAACCCTCGGTACTCCCCGTGCCGGGGGTTTTCGCCGTTACGGGGACGCCGCGCCCTGCTCATGGGCAACTCCTCTCTCGCATTCGCCTCCCTGGACGGCCGTTTCGCGTCTGTCTACGATGTAGACAAAATCTACGATGTAGACAAGAGAGGGCAAGATGCGGGAGTTCGTGTCCGTGCCGGGTGCCAGGCTGTACACCGAAAGCGCGGGGGAGGGGCCGGCTCTCCTCCTCGTCCCGGGAGGGGGAGGCGACGCCGGCATGTACGAGGCGGTCGTCGCGCCGCTGTCCCGCCGTTTCACCGTCATCAGCTACGACCGGCGGGGCAACTCGCGCAGCCGGCTCGCCGATCCGGCCACGCCCACCTCGGTGGCCGAGCACGCGGACGACGCCGTCGCCGTGCTCGGCCACTACGGCGTCGAGCGCGCGTACGTCTTCGGCAGCAGCGCCGGGGCGATCATCACGGTGGACATGGTGGCGAGGCACGCGGACCGGCTGCTCGGGGCCGTCGCCCACGAGCCGCCGCTCGTACAGATCATCCCGGGCGGCCCGGAGGGCGAGAGCATCCGCCGGCTCCAGCGCGTCGCCGTAAGGGGCCTGATGCGCGGCTGGGTGGCCTTCGCGGCCATGACCATGCCCCGGACGCCCGCGTTCCTCCTGTCCCCGGCGGGGCGGTTCGCCGCCGCCGGGGCCCTTCGGGCGGGCATGGCCGTCCTGCCGGTCGTACGGCGGGTGCGGGGCGGGGAGCCCGGCGGCATGGAGCGTCTCCTCGGCAACACCCGGCGGATGCTGCGGGTGGAGCTGCCCGCCTTCGTCGACGAGTACGAACCCGACCTGGCCGCGTTGCGCCGGGCTGCGGTGCCCTGGTGCCCGGCCACCGGAAGGGACAGCGTGGGACGCCCCTACCATCGGCCCGCGCACGTCCTCGGCGAGCTGGTCGGCGTACGATGCGAGGAGTTCCCGGGAGGGCACGTCCCCTACCAGGAGACGCCCGACGAGTTCGTCCGCACGTTGACCGAGATCCTGGACGGGTTTTCCCCATGACCGACACGGGCGGCACGGTGGAGGGCAGGCCGGTGCGGCCGACCCTGAGCCACGCCTACATCGTCGCCGTCGCGCTCGCCCTCATCGACCGGGCGGGACTGGACAAGTTCTCGATGCGCAAGCTCGGCGCCGAGCTCGGCGTCGACGCCATGGCCGTCTACCGCTACTTCTCCGACCAGGAGGCGCTGTTCGACGGCATCGCCGAGGCGCTGTTCGACGAGCTCGGCGTGGACTCCCTGCCGTGGGAGGCGTCGTGGCGCGAACTGGCGGCGGAGACGGCCCGCCGGATGCGGCACGCCCTACTGCGGCACCCGCACGCCGTGACGATCTTCGCGACCCGTCCCGTGCGGTCGGCGGCGGCGATCTCCTGCGGCGACCGGGCCATCGCCGTCCTGTGCGACGCCGGCTTCACACCGGTGCTGGCGGTCCAGGCGGTCCGGTGCGTCCAGGAGTTCACCGTGGGGCACGTGCTCGCCCTCACCGCCGCACAGCTGGGCGGGCTGCGGCGCAGCAGGAAGCCCGCTCCGGGCTCTCCCGGCTACAACCTCCTCGCGCTGGGCGCGGACGGGGCCGGGCGCGGCGACCACTTCGAAATGGGGCTGACGGCCCTGCTGGACGGCTTCGAGCGTCTTGTCCGCTGACCTGCCGCGGACGGCGCCTGCCGCCTAGAAGTGCTGGACGTCGGCATCGTCGCAGGAGATGGTGAGCACGCCCTCCATCTCGGCCAGCCTGCTCGTGAGGTCCACGACCGAGCCGGGGCCGTGGATCACCAGGGTCACCGACACCGTACGGGTCTCCTGTCCCCCGCCGGGCTGCTCCAGCGAAAGCTCGTCGACCACGAAACGGCGGCCGGTGCACTCGGCCAGCACCTGCCGCAGGACGCCCCGGCCGTCCACGTACGCCAGGCGCAGCCGTGACTGCGCGTACTTCGAGCGGGGGAGCCGGGTGGCGAGCGGGGTGAGGCCGAACATCACGAGGAAGTTCCCCACAGTGGCCATGAGCGCCAGGAGCCACAGGCCGGCCCCGGCGGCCATTCCGACGCCCGCCGTCAGCCAGACGGCGGCCGCGGTGGTCAGACCCTTGACCGCGTCCCGGCGCACGAAGATCAGCCCGCCGCCGATGAACCCGATGCCGGACACGATCTGTGCCGCCACTCGCGACGGATCGAGCTGCACGTTCTCGCCGAGGACGTCCGCGAAGCCGTACTTGGACACGAGCATGAACAGCGCGGCGCCGAACCCCACGAGCGTGTGCGTACGCAACCCGGCGCTCTTCTGCCGGATCTCCCGCTCCAGCCCGATGGCCGCCGACAGCACGAGCGCGATGGCGAGGTCCGCGATCTGCTGCCATCCCGCCCCGGGGCTGACCACCAGTGAGATCGGCGTCACGCGACCAGACTAAGTCCGCGTGCCCGAGCCGGTCATCCTGTCGCGACCTCAACGGCGGCGAGGCCGGGACGGACGCCGCCGTCCCGGCCCGAGCGGGGACCGCTAGCGTCCCGACCGCGCCTTGAACAGCGCCCGCTTGGCGGCCTTGACCACCTGCTTGTCCGGATGGGTCTCGCCGATGAGGTCCAGCAGTTCCTCGATGTGGGGGTGGTGGACCTTCCAGATCACGTCGAGCAGCCCGATGAGCGTCTGCGCCGGGCCGATGTCGTGCAGGCTGGACACGAACTCCGGCCGGCCGAGCCCGGCGGAGATCGTCCACATGTCGAGGATCAGCCAGTGGGTGTCCGCCTGGGTCGGCTCCGGAGCGTCCTCGACGTCCATCTGGGTCAGGTGCGTCGCGGCGTACGGCCGCAGCGAGGGCTCCTTCAGCGCCTCCTGCCAGGCCGGGACGGCGGCCTCGCCCAGCGAGCCCACCAGGCTGGCGGCCTGCACCCGCACGAGGGCGTCGGACTCCTCCTCGGCGGCGGCTTCGAGCAGCTCGGAGGCGGCTCGCGCCGGGTCGCGCAGCGCGAGCCAGGCGGCGAACTCCTCGTCGGCCTCCTCCTCGGACATGTCGGCGCTGAACGACAGCAGGTCGAGCGCGGTCATGGCGTCGATCGCGGGCCGGGCGTCGATCTCGATGTCCTCGTCGTCGAGCAGGTGGACGAGGCCCTCCATGCCGAGCGGCGTCAGGGTCACCGCGTCTGCCTCGACGGTGGCCATGCCGTACCCGGTCAGCCAGGCGAGCACGGAGGCGAGCGGGTCGCCGGCCGCGGCCCAGGCGTCGGCGCCCAGGTCGTCGTACTCCGCCGCGGCCTCGGCCAGCTCCTCGCGCAGTTCCGGCACCCCCCGCGTGCCGCCGGCCAGCAGCACGCGGATCAGCAGCGCGCGGGTGAGGCCGGACAGGGCCAGCGTGAGGTCGTCGTCGTCGAGCTCCGGGTCGCCGTAGTCGAGCGAGTGGAGGCCGAGCATCCAGGCGTCCAGGACGTCGTCGTCGTCCTCGAAGGGCCAGGCCTCGGTGTCGGAGTCCACGCTGACCGTGTCGTCGCCGTCGGGGGCGAGGAACTCCAGGTCGATCGCGAGGTTCCACAGGTTCCAGATGTTGCGCGCGTCGGGCAGGCCGACCGCGCGCACCGCCTCGTCCACCTCGCTGTCGGTGAGCAGGGTCTCCTCGCCCACCTTGCGGCCGGTGCCGACCCACAGCGCCAGGTCGCGGGCCTGCGCGATGAGCGTCACCCGGCGGGCCGCCTCGGCCAGCTCGGTGTCGGGCCGCAGCCGGATCGTGGGCAGGGCGGCGATCTCGTCGGCGAACGGCTCGAAGTCGCCGAGGCCCTCGTCGGACTCGTCCTCGTCGAGCTCGTCCTCCTCCTCGTCCCAGTCGCGTTCGGCGATGGTGTCCTCCATCGCGTCCACGAAGTCGTCCTCGACCTCGTCCAGCTCGGCGAGCAGGGTCTCCAGGGAGTCCGAGCCCGGCGAGAGCCGGCCGGTGGACGACAGGAACGTCAGGTACGCCCGGACTGCGGGGATCATGCCGTCGGCCGCGGCGTCGGGGTCCTCGACCACCTGGGGCATGCGCTCCAGCAGGACCGTGCGCAGGTCGCCGTGTTTCCACAGTCCGACGTCGGTGCGGGCGATCAGGCGATGCCACAGGGCGACGGGGCCCACGAGATCGGGGTCGCTGCCGGGTGCGTTGTCCGGCGCCCAGAGGATGAATTCTTGGAGCAGGGGACGCAGTTCAGCGGCGGCTGCCTCGATGCGGTCTGTCACCCCGCCAGCCTAGGGCTTTCGGGACACCGCACTCCAATCAGTTCGCGCGTCGCATCGCTTCGGTTATCCGCTCGGCGGCGGCGACGACGGGGGCGGCGTGCATCCGGCCGGGCGTACGGGTGAGCCGCTCTATGGGGCCCGACACGGAGACCGCGGCGATCACCTTGCCGCCGGCGCCTCGGATGGGCGCGGAGACGCTCGCCACGCCCTGCTCGCGCTCTCCCACGCTGTGGGCCCAGCCCCTCCTGCGTACGCTCGCGAGCGTGGCGGCGGTGAACTTGGCGCCGCGCAGGCCGCGGTGCAGCCGGTCCGGCTCCTCCCAGGCGAGCAGAATCTGCGCGGCGGACCCCGCGGTCATGGGCAGCGCGGAGCCGACGGGCACGGTGTCGCGCAGCCCGCTGGCGCGCTCGGCGGCGGCCACGCAGACCCGCTCGTCTCCCTGGCGCCGGTAAAGTTGAGCGCTCTCTCCGGTGAGGTCGCGAAGATGGGTGAGCACCGGGCCGGCGACGGCCAGCAGCCGGTCCTCGCCCGCCGCCGTGGACAGTTCCGACAGGCGGGGCCCGAGGATGAACCGGCCCTGAGTGTCGCGGGAGACGATGCGGTGGTGCTCCAGCGCGACGGCCAGCCGGTGGGCCGTCGGCCTGGCCAGGCCGGTCGCCTGGACGAGCTGTGCCAGGGAAGCGGGGCCCGCCTCCAGGGCGTTGAGTACGAGAACCGCCTTGTCGAGTACTCCGACCCCGCTAGAGTTGTCCATACCCCGATACTGCCGTCTCGGCATACGAGATGCAAACGCAATGTTGGGATTCACCATATACAGTGTCCATATCCCGATATCTCCGTCTCATCATGAGAGACACGACCGGGGGCTGAACGCGAGGAGGCGTCACACCATGGGTCGCACACTGGCTGAGAAAGTCTGGGAGCAGCACGTCGTACGCCGTGCCGACGGCGAGCCCGACCTGCTCTACATCGACCTGCACCTCATCCACGAGGTGACCAGCCCGCAGGCCTTCGACGGCCTGCGCATGGCCGGCCGCACCGTGCGCCGCCCCGACCTCACGATCGCGACCGAGGACCACAACGTCCCGACCGTGCTCGGGCCGATCTCCGACCCGGTGTCCCGCACGCAGGTCGAGACGCTGCGCAAGAACGCCGCGGAGTTCGGCATCCGCCTGCACCCGATGGGCGACGCCGGCCAGGGCGTGGTGCACATCATCGGCCCGCAGTTCGGGCTGACCCAGCCCGGCATGACGATCGTCTGCGGCGACTCGCACACCTCGACCCACGGGGCGTTCGGCGCCATCGCGTTCGGCATCGGGACCTCCGAGGTCGAGCACGTGCTGGCCACCCAGACGCTGCCCGCCTACCGCCCCAAGACGATGGCCATCGAGGTCAAGGGCGAGCTGCCGGTCGGCGTGACCGCCAAGGACCTGATTCTGGCGATCATCGCGAAGATCGGCACCGGCGGCGGCCAGGGCTACATCGTCGAGTACCGCGGCGAGGCCGTGCGCAAGCTCTCCATGGAGGGCCGCATGACCGTCTGCAACATGTCGATCGAGGCCGGCGCCCGGGCGGGCATGATCGCCCCGGACGAGACCACGTTCGAGTACCTGCGCGGCCGTCCCCACGCGCCCACCGGGGAGGCCTGGGACCGTGCCGTGGAGTACTGGAAGACGCTGCGCACCGACGACGACGCCGAGTTCGACAAGGTCGTGGAGATCGACGCCTCGACCCTCACGCCGTTCGTCACCTGGGGCACCAACCCGGGTCAGGGCGCGCCGCTCGGCTCCGCCGTGCCGTCGCCCGAGCAGTTCGCCGACCCGGTCGAGCGGGCCGCCGCCGAGCGGGCGCTGGAGTACATGGGCCTGGCCGCGGGCACGCCGCTGCGTGACATCCAGGTGGACACCGTCTTCGTCGGCTCCTGCACCAACGGCCGCATCGAGGACCTGCGCGCCGCCGCCGAGATCCTGCGGGGCCGCACGGTCGTCACCCGTACGCTGATCGTCCCGGGCTCCATGGGGGTCAAGAAGGCGGCCGAGGAGGAGGGCCTGCACGAGGTCTTCAAGGCGGCCGGGGCCGAGTGGCGCGAGGCCGGCTGCTCGATGTGCCTGGGCATGAACCCCGACACGCTGAAGCCGGGCGAGCGCAGCGCCTCGACCTCCAACCGCAACTTCGAGGGCCGCCAGGGCAAGGGCGGGCGCACCCATCTCGTGTCGCCGCAGGTGGCGGCCGCGACCGCGGTGACCGGCCGGCTGACCGCCCCCGCCGAGCTCTGACCCCGCCCGCCTCAGTCCCAGGAAGAGACCATCATGGAAGCGTTCACCACTCACACAGGCCGGGCCGTGCCGCTGCGCCGCAGCAACGTGGACACCGACCAGATCATCCCGGCGGTCTGGCTCAAGCAGGTCAGCCGTACGGGCTTCGAGAAGGGCCTGTTCGCCGCCTGGCGCGAGGACCCGTCGTTCGTGCTCAACGACCCCGCGTACGAGGGCGCCACGATCCTGGTGTCCGGCCCGGACTTCGGCACCGGCTCCTCGCGTGAGCACGCCGTCTGGGCCCTGCAGCAGTACGGCTTCCGCGTCGTGATCGCCTCGCGCTTCGGCGACATCTTCCGCAACAACTCCACGAAGATGGGCCTGCTGCCGGTCATCCTGCCCGAGGACGTCGTCAAGCGCCTGCAGGACGCGGCCGAGGCGGATCCGAAGAGCGAGATCACCGTGGACCTGGTGGAACGCCAGGTGCGCGCGGGCGACCTGGTCGTCCCGTTCGAGATCGACGACTACACCCGCTGGCGGCTGATCGAGGGTCTCGACGACATCGGGCTGACCCTGCGTCACGCGGACGCCGTCGAGGAGTACGAGAATGGACGGCAGCCATGGCTGCCGACGACCGTCTGAACGAACCTCAGACCGGAGATGAGCTGCTGGCGCGGCGACTGCGTGATGCGCATCGCCGCGTCAGAGCGTTAGCCTTACCACAGGAGGAGCAGGCCCGCCTGGCGCGACGGCTGCTTGCTATCTGTGACGTGGCAAAGCGGGACATAGCCCATGCGGCCGCCCGGCTGGACGCCTTCATCGCCTATCTGGACGGCACATTCGACACGCCGAGCAGGCGAAACATGCCCCCCGGTGATTGAAGTCCCGCGACCTCGTCCCCTAATTTCAAGCGCGTAAGGGGGAGGAAACCGAAATGAACAAGAAAGAGCTCGTCGACGCGATCACAGATCGCGTCGGTGACAAGAAGACGGCTACCGAGGCCGTCAACGCCGTCCTCGACGCCATCCAGAGCGCTGTCGCGAGCGGTGACAAGGTCTCGATCACCGGCTTCGGCGCCTTCGAGATGGTGCACAAGCCGGCCCGTACGGCCCGCAACCCTTCCACCGGCGATCCGATCAAGGTGGAGGAGAGCTGGGCGCCGAGGTTCCGCCCCGGCGCGGATTTCAAGGAGCAGGTCAACGCTGGTGGCAAGGCTGCCAAGAAGAAGTAGCCGGCCCCACCGGTACCAGTGGACGGCGCTCGGAGCCCCCGGGCGCCGTTCGTCGTTTCCCGGCCCGCTGCCGCCTGCCGTGTGAGAGCCCGCGGACCCTGCCTTTGACCTGCGCAAACGTGTGTACTCTTTCAGGTGAGCGAGTCAAGGGGGGCGAATGCGGGGGACCCACCGATCGCGTGCATACGGTTCGACCGGGGGAAGATGCGGTGCAAGTCGGCCACAACCATGAGATCAGTCGCGTCCCGATGGACGTGTTCGACCAGGCGCCGGCCGGAGTCCTGGTGACCCATGGGGAAGACCATCGGCTGCTCTACACGAACGACGCCTTCCAGGCGATGCTCGGGGACCGGCCGATCGGTGTGCCGGTCCGGGAGGGCCTTCGCGACGTCCTCGGGCAGGAGACCCTCGCCGTGCTCGACGAGGTCAGGAGCACGGGGAAGACCGTGCGCCTCGACGAGGTCTCCGTGACCGTGGACCGGAGCGGCGGCCCATGCGAGCGCCTCTTCCGGGTGAGCCTCTCCGGGATCGCCCTTGAGGGCGGCGAGGGCGGGCTGCTGGCCGTGGTCCAGGAGGTCACGGCGCAGGTCCTCGCCCCGGAGCGGATCCGCGTGATGGAGAAGGAGCTGTGCCGCCTCCAGCGCCGCTACCAGAGCATGTTGTGGGTGGACGCGCACATGGTGTGGGTGACCGGCCCGGAGGGCGAGGTCAGGGAGGTGAGCCAGGGCTGGCAGCGCCTGTCGGGTCAGACGCTGGAGGAGAGCCGCGGGTACGGCTGGCTGCGGGCCCTGCATCCCGAGGACCGCGAGAGGGCCCTGGACGCCTGGGTCCGGGCCGCCGAACTGGCGACCCCGATCTGGGAGCAGGTCTTCCGCGTCGCGAGCCCGGACGGCGTCTACCGGCACATCCGCTTCCGGGCCGTGCCCGTGTACGAGAACGGCGGGGTGGTGGAGTGGGTGGGCGCCTCCGCCGACGTCGAGCAGGAGTGGCAGGAGGAACGGCGCCGCCGGCTGCTGGACCGGGTCGCGGCCGCGGCGACCGACATCACCAACCTGGAGGAGATGTGCCAGGCGCTCGCCGACGTGATCGTGCCTGAGCTCGCCGACTCGTGCGACGTGTACCTGCGTCCCGAGTCGAGCGGTGGGTTCCCGCACGCGCCGGTCGTCACCGAGCGCATCGCCGCCGCCGTCCGTGCGGGCTTGCGGAGGCTGCCGACGCGGCGCAAGGAGTATCACCTCCCCACCGGCGCGCTCGTGCGCGCGGTACGGCGGCGCCGCCCGGTCCACATGTCGTTCCCCCCGGGCTGCCCTCCGTTCCCCTGCCCCGAGGCCGTCAGAACGTGGATGGCCGAGAGCGGGGCGCACAACCTGGCCCTTCTGCCGATCGTCGTCCAAGGCGAGGTGGCGGCCGTGGTCGTGGCCACTGCCTGCGGGGATCGCCCGCCGATCGCGCCGGACGACGTCGAACTGATGCGGGAGATGGTCGACCACGCGCACGACGCGATCAGCAACGCTCTGCGCTTCCGCCGTACCCAGCGGGTGGCGCTGGCCCTGCAGCACAGCCTGCTGGCCGAGCCGCCCCACGTCCCCGGTCTGGAGCTCGCCGCCCGCTACCAGGCGAGCCCGACCGCCGCCGAGATCGGCGGGGACTGGTACGACGCGTTCGTGCTGTCGTGCGGCGCCGTCAATCTGGTCATCGGAGACGTGGCCGGGCACGACCTCGCCGCGGCCGTGTCGATGAGCCAGGTGCGCAACCTGCTGCGGGCGCTCGCCGTCGACCGCGAACTCGAGTCCCCGGCGGACGTCCTGCGGCGGCTGAACGGCGCCCTGGAGACCCTTGACGGCGAGAGCACGGCGACCTGCGTCCTGACCCGCCTCGAAAGAGCCGGCGACGGCAGGTGGCGGCTGGTGTACTCGGCGGCCGGGCACCCGCCGCCGTTGCTGGTGACCGGCGACGGACAGGGCCGCTTCCTCAGGGACGCGGGTAATCCCCTCCTCGGCCTGTACCACGGGCGGCCGTGGATCAGCGCCGTGGAGCCGTTGCCGCCGCGCAGCACCCTGCTGCTCTACACCGACGGCCTCGTCGAGCGGCGGGGAGAGGATCTCGGCGACGGGCTCGAACGGCTGCGGCGGTGCGCGGAGGCGCTCGCCCGCGAACCCCTGGGCCGGTTCTGCGACGAACTGCTCACCGGGATGCCCGTGACGGGCGAGGACGACGTCGCCGTGATCGCGCTGCGGGTGCCGTCGCCGGGCGATGTCTCGTGATCCCCGGCGACGTCTCCTCGTGATTTCCCGGCGGCCGGCGTGGATCTCCACCTGAGCGCCGCCGCCTCACCTCGCTCACACCCGCAGCAGGTGCCGGAGGACCACCAGCACCACTTCGAGGCCCATTTGCATGCCGATCCCCGCCTCGGCGGAACCCATCATCGCGAGGGCCAGAGGCACCACGACGGGAAACAGGACACGGGCCGCCCGGACCAGGACGTGCGGCAGCGCGAACGGAACGGAAATCGTGATCGTCATGACGGACCTCCTGTCTCGTGCCGGACGTCCGGCACGGATGAGAACCCGTCACCCACCGTGACAGCGGACGGCGACCGCCTCGACGGCGTCGGAGGCGCGCGTCGCGCCACGCCCGGGAAGGGTGACGGGACGGAATTGTCGCGGACTGCTGCCGAGAGTCATCCCGACCACCTCCTCACGGTCATGCGGCGACGCCCGTGGCACGGCCGATCGCCGATCAACCCCCTCGTTTCGCACCTCTCACGTAAGAGCTTTGGCACTGCGCGGCGTGATCCCACGGAGGGAAGCCACCTGGAGTCACCCCTTAAGCCGGGGAGACCTGTCCTGACCCGTGACGTCTCTCGACGAGGAGGGTCAGTGGCCTGTATCCGCGCAGACGCCTCACCGAACGAGGTGCCCACGCCTCCAGTACACCTCCGCCCAGGTCAGCGGGTCAAACCCGCCCCGGTCCAGGGACCGGGAACGTGGAGAGCGTGACGTAACCGACGCGGCCGTCCGTCATGACGAGGGCGACCCGCTGGCCGGGGCGCAGGTGCCGCAGCGGGCCGGCGTCGAACGCCTCGCCGTCGAAGGGAATCCGGGTGCCGTCGTCGAGGAAGACCCAGCCCGAGCGGGTCGCGGGATCGAAGCTCTGCACCGTCGCCTGCACGCCGCCAGCCTACCGCCGCCTGCGGAAAATCCTTTTGACCGTGCATCTTCCGGCTGCCGGCATGGCCCGCCATGACCGGGGTGCCGAGGAGCCTGTGGCGCGTACGCGACTTCGGCGCTACGCGGGGGCGCTGACCATGCCGTCGTTCGGCCTGTGGTCGGCCACGGTGCCGCTCTACCTGATCCGCGAGGTCGGCACGAGCCCCGGCGCGTACGGCACGCTGCGTTCTTCTAGCTCTCCTCGTCGGGGTCCGGTCCGGCGATGTAGGAGGCGAGGCCGCGCAGGATGATCTCCAGGCCGAGCTCGAACCGGTAGTCGTTCGACTCGTCCACCATGATGTCGGCGAGCGCCACCAGGTTCGGGAACCGGTCGGGCGGCAGCGAGGCGAAGTAGCCCTGGATCTCCTCCCGCATGTCCTGCGGCGCCTTGCCGCCGCTCTCGGGGTAGCGGTCCTGCCAGAGGACCTCCTCCAGCACGAACCCGTCCAGGTAGGTCGACAGGAGGTCGCCCGCGATGGCCATGACCTCTCTCGGCAGGCCGGCCGCCGCGAAGACGGCCAGCAGTTTCTCCACGTGGGGGAGCAGTTCGGGGGAGAAGGGCACGCGGCCAAGGGAGATCTTGACCGCGTCGCGGTGACTGAGGAGTCTGCGGCGGCCCTGGCGGGCGAAGTCCCTGATCTGCTCCCGCCAGCGCCCGGGGTCGGGCTCGGGCAGCTCGTAGCCCTCGAACATGCGATTGTACATGAGCTGCAGCAGCTCGTCCTTGTCGCGCACGTGGACGTACAGCGCCGAGACGGCGACGCCGAGCTCGCCGGCGACCTGCCGCATGCTCAGCCGGTCGTAGCCCTCACGGTCGAGGACGGTGTAGGCGGCGCCGACGATCCGCTCGCGGGTGAGGGGCACCCTGGCCGGCGTGCGTCGCCTGGGCGGACGCTCCCACGGCGGTGTGGGCATGTCCGGCTGCGTCATGAGGACCTCCCGCTGTTCCGCCCATGTTAGTGAACACCGCTCCGTGTTCACGAACACTGCTCTCAAAGACGAGATATATCTTGTGCGCCTGACAAACGCGATATATCGTGGTGAACATCGAACTTGTCGGTGAACACTGATCAGTGGTAGAACAGCGCTCAGTTTACCCTGAACACTGTTCAGTTCCCAAGGAGGGGTGATGTCGGAACCAATCACCGCGACGGCGCCGGCGGCGCCGGTGACCGGAGCGCCGTACCGCTGGCGCTGGGCGGCTCTCTTCGTGATCCTCGCCGGGGAGGTCATGGACCTCCTCGACGCGACGGTCACCAACATCGCGGCGCCGAGCATGCGCGCCGATCTCGGCGGCTCGGAGGGGACCATCCAGTGGATGGGCGCCGCCTACACCCTGGCCATGGCCGTCGGCCTGATCACCGGAGGCAGGCTGGGGGACATCTTCGGCCGCAAGCGGATGTTCCTGATCGGCGCCGCGGGCTTCACCGCCGGGTCGCTGCTCTGCGCCGTCGCCCAGTCGCCCGAGGTGCTCATCGGCGCCCGGGTGATCCAGGGCCTGTTCGGCTCGGTCATGCTGCCGCAGGGACTCGGCATGATCAAGGAGATGTTCCCGCCCGCGGAGACGGGCAAGGCGTTCGGCATGTTCGGGCCGGTCATGGGCCTGTCCGCGGTCGGCGGCCCGATCCTCGCGGGCTGGCTGGTCGAGGCCGACTTCTGGGGCACCGGCTGGAGGATGATCTTCCTCATCAACCTGCCGCTGGGCCTCGCCGCGCTGGCCGCCGGAATGCGCTTCCTGCCGGAGTCGCGGTCGCCGCACCCGCTGCGCCTCGACATGGGCGGGGTGGCGCTCGCGTCCCTGGGCGGCTTCCTGGTGATCTTCCCGCTGGTGCAGGGCCGCGAGCACGACTGGCCCCTCTGGGCGTTCGCCATGCTCGTCGCGTCGGTCGTCGTCTTCGCCGTCTTCGGCCTGTTCCAGTCGCGTCGCAGCCGTTCCGGCGGCGACCCGCTGATCGTGCCGAGCCTGTTCCGCAAGCGCGCGTTCACCGGCGGCCTGTTGACCGGCATCGTGTTCTTCTCCGGCATGGCCGGATTCATGCTGGTCTTCAACCTCTACACCCAGATGGGGCTCGGCTACTCGGCGCTCAAGGCCGGCCTGGCGATGGCCCCGTGGTCGGCCGGCATGATCGTCGGATTCGGGCTCGCGCAGCCGTTGCAGAAGTTCGGGCGCAGGCTCCTCCAGGGCGGCACCCTCGTCATGGCGCTGGGCGTGGCCGGCGTCCTGCTCACACTGAACCTCGCGGGCACGCACCCCGGCCCGTGGCAGCTCGCCCCGGCCCTCGTGGTGGCGGGGATCGGCATGGGCCTGCTGATGTCGCCGTTCTTCGACATCGTGCTGGCCGGCGTGGAGGAGCACGAGACGGGCTCCGCCTCCGGCACCCTGACGGCGGTGCAGCAGCTGGGCAGCGCGTTCGGCTACGCCCTGCTCGGCACGGTCTTCTTCGACCTGCTCGGCGATGTGCCGAGCGCCGGAAGCTTCGACCAGGCGATCAAGGTGACCCTCTGGGTGGTCGCCGGGATGCTTGTGGTGACGTTCGCGGTGGCCTTCCTCCTGCCCCGGCAGGCCCGTGAGAACGCGGAGGCGGCCCACTGACCACGACAGCGGACACGATCACGCCGGCACGGGGGCCGGCGTGATCTTCGCGTTCCCCCGGCTCAGCCGGGCGTCAGGGACAGACGGGCGGCGACCTCCGCGGTGGCGGGGCCGACGCCCAGGGCCAGGGCGGCACGCAGGTCCTCCACCGTGTCCACGTCCCTGCGCACCGAGGCGATGTCGGGCAGGGCCAGCTCCTTGGCCCCCCGGGACAGGTGCCTGGCCCTCGACTCGCCGCCGAACCCCGGCCGGAAGGACACGCCCGGCCGTACGCCGTAGAACGTCGTGCCCACCTCGGCCGCGTCGGGGACGAACGCCTGGTCGAACTCCAGCGCCGCCGCGAGCACCGTCTCCAGCTCCGCGGGCCGCAGCGCGGGCAGGTCGGCCTGCAGGGCGCCGACGGCGTCGTACGGCGCGAGCCGTACGGCCTCCTCCGCGCCCGCCCGCAGGGCGGTGTTGAGCCCCCGGTCCGGATCGGCGACCACGTGGGCGCCGAGCGCGGCCAGCCGCCGCGCGGGCAGCGGGTCGGCCGTCACGACCACCACGCGCGCCACCAGCGGGCACCGCAGCGCCGCCGTCACTGTGTCGGAGGCCACCGCGACCGCCAGGTCGGTCCGGTACGGCCCCGCCGCCGCGGCGAGCCGCGTCTTGGCCCGGATCAAGGTCTTCACCGGGACCACTATTGACCATCGCGCGAGGTGCATGCCTGTAGCATCCCGCCTCGACATCGCCCATGGCCAACCGGGAGACTTGTGCCGGATCCCGGTGATTTTGGAGACTCTGTGAGCCACCCTAGCGAGCCCTCGTCCGACCCGAACGCCCCCGCAGTGCCCACCCCCGCCGTGGTGAGCCGCCGCGCCGGCCGGCCGCCGCGCTTCTGGGAGGCGCTCGCGGTCGTCGTCGTCAAGCCGCTCTCACGCCTGTTCGTGAAGCGGCGGTGGCGCGGCGGGGAGAACATCCCCCGCACCGGCGGACTGATCATCGCGGTCAACCACCTGTCGTGGTCGGACCCCGTGCTGCTCTCGCACTACCTGTACAACAACGGGCGGTGGCCGACGATCCTGGCCAAGGCGGGTCTCTTCCGGATCCGCGGACTCGGTCACGCTATCGCGCAGCTCCAGGCCATCCCGGTCGAGCGCAACAGCACCGAGGCCACCCAGTCGCTCAAGATCGCCGAAGAGCGGCTGCGGAGCGGCGCCTGCATCCTGTTCTATCCCGAGGGCACCATCACCCGCGATCCTGACCTGTGGCCCATGGCCGGCAAGACCGGTGTCGCCCGGCTGGCCCTCGCGACCGGCGTGCCGGTCGTCCCGATCGCCCACTGGGGCGCCCAGGACCTGCTGCCGTACGGAGCGAAGAAGCCTCGCCTGCTGCCCCGCAAGAGCTTCCACGTGCTCGCCGGACCGCCGGTCGACCTGTCGAAGTACGCCGGGCTGCCCATGCGCGGCTCGGTCCTGCGCGAGGCGACCGCCGACATCACGGCCGCCATCACCGGCCTGCTCGCTGAGATTCGGGACGAGAAGGCGCCAGAGGTCCCCTATGACCCGAAGAACGCGGCCAACGGCTGAGCGGGGCGTACGGTGAGGGAGGAGCGCGCGGAGCAAGAGGAGTGGTGCGGCCAGTGAGCAGGGCGGCTGTTTTCGGAACGGGCTCGTGGGGCACCACGTTCGGGATGATCCTCGCCGAGGCCGGCACCCCCGCGACCCTGTGGGGCAGGCGGGCGGAGATCGTCGACGCGATCAACGAGACCCGGGAGAACCCCGAATACCTGCCCGGCACCCGGCTGCCCGAC
Organism: Microbispora sp. H10836; assembly: GCF_012999525.1. Lineage (NCBI taxonomy): Bacteria > Bacillati > Actinomycetota > Actinomycetes > Streptosporangiales > Streptosporangiaceae > Microbispora > Microbispora sp. H10836. The sequence continues at coordinate 91,477 of NZ_JABBWU010000013.1, read as the reverse complement.
ACGATCCGCGCGACGACCGACCCCGCCGAGGCCATGGACGGCGCGGACTTCGTGGTCCTCGCGGTGCCGTCCCAGACGCTGCGCGGCAACCTCCAGGTGTGGAAGCCCCACATCCCCTCCGAGGCGGTGCTGGTCAGCCTCATGAAGGGGGTCGAGCTCGGCACCTGCAAGCGGATGAGCGAGGTCGTCTGCGAGGTGGCCGAGGTGCCGGAGCAGCGGGTGGCCGTGGTCTCCGGGCCCAACCTGGTCCCCGAGCTGGCCCAGCGGCAGCCCGCCGCGGCCGTCGTCGCCTGCCGCGACGAGGAGGTGGCCGTTCGGCTCCAGGAGGCGTGCCACCTGCCGTGGTTCCGGACCTACACGAATCCGGACGTCGTGGGCGTCGAACTCGGCGGCGCGGTCAAGAACGTCATCGCGCTGGCCGTCGGCGTCGCGGCCGGCATGGGCCTGGGCGACAACGTGCGGGCGACGCTCATGACGCGCGGACTGGCCGAGATCGCCCGGCTGGGCGCGGTGCTCGGCGCGGACCAGCACACCTTCGCCGGCCTCGCCGGCATGGGCGACCTCGTCGCCACCTGCACCTCCCCGCTGTCGCGCAACCGCACCTTCGGCGAGAACCTGGGCCGGGGCATGACGCTGGCCGAGGTCGTCGCGGCCACGAAACAGACGGCCGAGGGCGTCAAGACGTGCGAGTCGGTGCTCGAACTGGCCAGGAAGCACGACGTGGAGATGCCGATCACCGAGGTCGTCGTCGGCGTCGTCCACGACGGCATGACCCCCGGTGAGGCAGCAGTGCTGCTGATGTCGCGCACCCCCAAACCGGAGCGCTACGGCGTCTGATCAGGTCTGATCGGGGATTCGGGCCTCCGCGACGCGCGCGGCTGACAAGCCGTTTTGCGTCTCGAACACGGTAGATTCGGGCATCATGAATGAGGATCGCGAGTCCCCGTCACGCGTGCGCGTGGCAGTCGTCTTCGGCGGCCGCAACTCCGAGCACGCCGTATCCCTGATGGGCGCGGGCAGTGTGCTGGAGGTCATCGACCGGTCGAAGTACGAGGTCATCCCCATCGGCATCGCCCAGGACGGGCGCTGGGTGCTGGCGTCCAGCACCCAGTCCTACGCGATCGAGTCCGGCCGCCTGCCCGTCGTGGACGACTCCGGCACCGCGCTCGCGCTGCCGGGGGACTCCGGCACCCTCGTGGCCCTGGAACCCGGTGAGATCCCGCACGCGCTGGGGCGGGTCGACGTCGTGTTCCCCCTGCTGCACGGCCCGTACGGCGAGGACGGCACGATCCAGGGTCTGCTGGAGTTGGCCGGTGTCCGCTACGTGGGCTCCGGCGTGCTGGCCAGCGCGGTCGGCATGGACAAGGCCTACATGAAGCTCGTGCTGCACGCGGCCGGGCTGCCGGTCGGCCCGTTCGTGGTCGTACGCGACCGTGACTGGCGCCTGGATCGCGGCCGGGTGCTCAAGGAGATCGAGGAACTGGGCTGGCCGGTGTTCGTCAAGCCGTCCCGGGCCGGCTCGTCGCAGGGCATCTCCAAGGCGCACGATCCCGAGTCGCTGGAGGCGGCCATCGAGCTCGCCCGCGAGCACGACCCGAAGGTGCTGGTGGAGGCCGCCATCGTCGGCCGCGAGGTCGAGTGCGCGGTGCTGGAGTCGCTGGACGACGCCGCCCCCGAGGCGAGCGTCCCCGGTGAGGTGCTCGTGGAGGGCGGCCAGGAGTTCTACGACTTCGAGGCCAAGTATCACCCCGGGCAGATGGCGCTCCAGGCGCCGGCCGACATTCCGGCCGAGGTGGCCGAGACGCTGCGCGCCATGGCCGTGCGCGCGTTCGAGGCGCTCGGCTGCGAGGGCCTGTCGCGGGTCGACTTCTTCTACACGCCGTCCGGCGAGCTGCTCGTCAACGAGATCAACACCATGCCCGGTTTCACGTCGACGTCGGTCGCGCCGCAGTTGTGGGCCGCCACCGGCCTGCCGTACGCCGGCCTGGTCGACCGGCTGATCCAGCTCGCGCTGCGCCGGCCCGCGGGCCTGCGGTAGTCACTCGGGGATGCTCGACTTGACCGGCCCGGCGAGGTCGACCAGCACGGCCCCGGGCTGGTGGCCCTTCCCGATCGTCACCTCGACGTACGCCACGCGGTTGGTGGACGTGAACAGCGTCGGCCGGCGCGGGTCCTGGAACCAGCCGACGCCGTTGATGTCGCCGACCTCCGCCGTCGGCTCCATCGCGGCAGGCCGGGGCACACCGCAGCGCAGGGCGATCTGGCCGTCGCCCCAGACCGCGACGTACGGCGAGGGGGGTTCGGAGGCGGTCCGGCCGAGGCCGTCGAGCGTCTTCGGCAGCGCCGCGTCGAGCGCGCGGCAGGCCGCGGCCGCCTCGCCGGTCGGCGTGGGCGGCTCCACGTGGACGGTGGACGAGCAGCCCGCGAGCAGGGCGAGCGCCGCCACGATCGCGACTCCCGGCGTCGTGCCCACGGGCCCCTTCGCCTTTCGCATCGTCTCCCCGGCTCGTGTCCCGCTCAGATGTGGACGATCGGACACGTCAGTGTACGAGTGATGCCCTGCACGGCCTGGATCTGGGCCACCACGAGCTTGCCGAGCTCGTCCACGTTGTTGGCCTGGGCGCGGACGATGACGTCGTAGGGGCCGGTGACATCCTCGGCCTGTGTGACCCCGGGGATGGAGGAGATCTCCTCGGCCACGTTGGCGGCCCTGCCGACCTCGGTCTGGATAAGGATGTAGGCCTGCACCATGACGCCCTCCGGGTAGAGATCAGTGCCGGAGCGTAACCGTACCTCGAATGCACTAGGGGTGTGCCATCACAGTCGGAGATCTCGGCGAATTCGGAGTAATTCAGCGGATATCGGGACGCCTTCCGCGGACTGCGGCCGTACTGCTGGGCCCCGGCGACGACGCCGCGGTCCTCAAGGCGCCCGACGGGCGGGTTGTCGTGAGCACGGATCTACTGATCGAGGGCAGGCACTTCCGCCGCGACTGGTCGAGCGGGTACGACATCGGCCGTAAGGCCGCCGCACAGAACCTTTCCGACATCGTTGCCATGGGGGCCGATCCCACCGCCCTCGTGGTCGGTCTGGGGCTGCCCGCGGACGTCCCCGCCGACTGGCTGGACGCGCTGACCGACGGCTTCCGCGACGAGTGCGACCTGGTGGGGGCGACCGTGGCGGGGGGCGACATCGCCCGGTCGGAGACCGTCGTGCTCGGGGTGACCGCGCTCGGCGACCTCGGCGGCAGGTCGCCGGTGACGCGGTCGGGCGCGCGTCCCGGTGACGTGGTCGCGCTGGCGGGCCGCCTCGGATACGCCGCGGCCGGACTGGCCCTGCTCGGGGCGGGCGTGACCGGCGGCCCCCCGGAGTTCGCGGCTCTGCTGGAGGCGCACCGCCGTCCCCTGCCGCCGTACCCCTGCGGTCCGCGGGCCGCGCTGCTCGGCGCGACGGCGATGCTCGACGTCAGCGACGGCCTGCTGCAGGACCTCGGGCACGTCGCCGACGCGAGCGGCGTGTCCGTCGCGCTGGACGCCGCCGCCCTGCCCGTGCCGGAGACGCTGACCGCGGCGGCGCGCCACCTGGGCGCGGACCCGCTGGAGTGGGTGCTGACCGGCGGCGACGATCACGCGCTGGCCGCGACGTTCCCTCCCGAGGTACGGCTGCCGCCCGAGTGGACGCCTGTGGGCGTGGTCACCGAGGGCCGCGGGGTGCGGGTCGACGGACAGACCCGGGCTCGAGGGGGCTGGGACCACTTCCGTGGATGATGTGAAATTTGTGACATAGGCGTATTAGATCTGTTATTAAGTATGGCGGTCGGCAACAGGAAGGACCGTCATGGGCCGTCACACGGCAGGACGTAAGGCGCGAGAGGGACAGCCCTCCCCGGCTCAGGACGACCCTCCGGAGAGGGCCGCCGGCCCGGACCACGTGGCCTTCCGTCCTCCGGCGACGCCGACCGGCGCCCCGCCGACCTCTCCCGGGGCCGGCTACCCCGGGCCGCGGCCGAGCGGCGGGGACGCGCCGTGGCCGGTGCCGCCCTCGGACACGTCGTCGGCTGGTGTGCCGTGGCCCGCGCCGCCCTCGGAGGCGACGACCCGGATGTTCGCCGCCCTGTCGCCCGAGAGGCTGGAGTCCGAGAGCCTGGCGTCGCCTGAGCGTCTGGTGACGTCCGAGCGTTCGGTGACCTCCGGGGGCGCCGGGGACCGGAGCCGTCCCGGGCAGGGCCGGGACGACCTCGCGAAGCAGCCGAGACGTATGCGGAGGCTGGCGCTCGTATCGGGGCTGTCCGTGCTGCTGGCCGTGGGCGTCACAGCCGGCGGCGCACGGCTGATCGCCGGGCGGACCTCCCTCACCATGGAGCAGCCGACGACGGCCTGCCCGATTTCGGAGAACTGCGCCGCGGCGGGCGGGCCGTACGCGGCGCCCGGCTCCGGCCAGGCCCTCGGCGAGACGCCGGCCCCGGGCGAGCCGACCGGCGACCCCGTCCAGAACGGCCAGGATGACCCCGGCAGCACCGGTGCCGGACAGGACGAGGGCCGGAACACCGGGAAGAACGACACCGGCAAGGACACAGGTAAGGACACAGGGGAGGACACAGCGCAGGGCGGTTCGGCGGATCCGCAGGCCACACCGGTCTCCACGGCGACCTCCGCAGGCCCGGATCGCGACCACGCGTCCGCCCGTACGCGCACCCCGTCCACCGCCGCTCCACGCGCCTCGTCCCAGGCGTCTCCACGGGTGGGCGGTGCTCCCGCCGCCGTCACGGCCGCGGGCGACGGGGCGGCCACCGTGCCCGGTGCCGAGGCCGCGTACGGCGGGACCGGGCCCGGCGACAGCGGGACCGGCGAGGACACGGCGGGCACGGACACGGCGCAGACCGAGTCCGCCCTCGACGGCGACGGTGCGGCGGTGCGGGTGCGCTTCACGGTGACAGACCGTGATGAGAGCGGATACACGGCGCGGCTCGCTGTACGCAACGAGGGGCCTGCCCTGCCCGCCTGGACCATCCGGCTGGCCGTGGGCGGGCAGGTGACGGCGGTCGAAGGGGCTGACTGGGAGCAGCGGGGAGACACCCTGACCCTGAGCTCGCAGACCGCGCTGGGTGAGAGCGGCGCGCTGACGCTGACCATCTACGCCGACGGCGCGTCCGCCGCACCCGCCGACTGCGTGCTCTCCGAGGGCCGGTGCGAGGTGACCGGGCCCGGTTCCTCCCGGCGCCGCGGCTGAGCCGTCCCGACCGGGTCCGCCCGGCCGGGGGGCGTGGCGCTGGGCGGGCTGCTGGCCTGCCGTCATCCGCCTCTCCGGCTGGGTGCGGCATGGGGCGGCGCGGCGTGCGGCTGACCTGCCGGTCTCCGGGCCGTTCGGCCGTGCGGGGGCGGCGCCGGACGGTCCACGCGGCCCGTCCACGATGGGGGCGTTTTCGGGGGAGGGGCGGGTGTTTTGGTTGGATTGGCCCATGACCACCCCACCACGTGTCCTGACCATCGCGGGCTCGGACTCCGGCGGCGGCGCCGGCATCCAGGCCGATTTGAAGACCATGCTGGCTCTCGGCGTGCACGGCATGAGCGTCATCGCGGCCGTGACGGCGCAGAACTCACTGGGCGTGCAGGGCTACTGGGAACTGCCCCCTGAGGCGGTGCGGGCGCAGCTCGACTCGGTCCTCGGCGACATCGGAGCCCAGGCGATCAAGACGGGCATGCTCGCGTCGTCCGTGCTGGTGGAGACCGTCGCGGAGGCGCTCGCGGGCGTGACCGCGCCCGTCGTGGTGGACCCGGTCGGCGTCTCCAAGCACGGCGACAGCCTGCTCGCGCCGGACGCCGTGGAGACCGTCAAGCGTGCGCTGCTGCCGGTCGCGACCGTGGTCACGCCCAACCTGTGGGAGGTCGAGCAGCTCACGGGAGTCAAGGTCGAGGACGAGGACGACCTGCCCCGCGCCGCCGAGGCCGTGCTGGCGCTCGGCCCGAAGTGGGCGCTGATCAAGGGCGGCCACCTCCCCGGTGCGCCCGTGGACCTGCTCACCGACGGGTCGAGCGAGCACCGCTTCACCGCCGAGCGGCACGACAACCGGCACACCCACGGCACCGGCTGCACGCTCGCCTCCGCGATCGCGTCGTACCTCGCCCTCGGCGAGGACGTGCCCGGCGCCGTACGGCGGGCCAAGGAGTACGTGACGGGCGCGATCGCGCACGGCTTCCCGCTGGGCGCGGGCATCGGTCCCGTGGACCACGGCTGGCGGATGCGGGCGGACGCCTGAGCGAGCCGGCTCACCGTGTCCTGTGAACGCGGACGGCGACGTCACGGCGTCGGGCGTCGCTCAGCCGGCCCGCGCCGTCGAGGTCGGCACTGCCCGGCCAGCGCGCGGGAAGGCAGACCCTCCGGGAGGCTGTGGGTGGCGCCGGACGTAGATCATGCCGGCCGCGCCCATACCCGTGGCGCGGCCGGCGGCGGTCCATCGCGTCATCGGTCCGGTGTGAGGAGAGGTTTGACGTCGAGGATCGGGGTCGCGTCGAGAGCTTCGAGGTTACCGACGTGGACGCGCGTTCCGCTGATGGCGAGGATGCGCACTTCATGCAGGCCGATCGGGTTGGGCCGGTCGGGACTGCGGGTGGTGAAGACGCCGGCGCGCGGCCGCGTGGTGTCGCCGCGCGGGTGGACGGTGAGCGTGTCGCGGTAGGCCCGGTCGAGCCAGGTGAGCAGGAGCACGTCGGTGCCCGGGGACAGGCCCTCCAGGGCGGGTGCGTACTGCTCATCGAAGATCAGCCAGGCGTCGGGGGCGCCTTCGTCGGCTTGCAGGGGTGCCGCGGCTCGATCGGTGAGGGACGATTCGACTCGCCCGATCACGCGCAGTGTGAATTCGGTCAACAGTGTTGATCCTTCTCTGGTTCCGCCGATGTCCGGAACGGCGGCGCCGTGCCGGATCCGAACCCTATCCGGCGTGCGCGGGCCGGCCGGATCGTTTCGGCGCGCCGGCCATGCCGGCGGCCACGGCGACGCCCGTACCTCGTGAAGGTCGTCACCCGGCGGACGCGTCCTCGCCGTAATCGGTCGCGGAAACGCGAGAGCCCGCCACCGGAACCGGTGACGGGCTCTCGCGAGAGTCAGACGGTCAGCGCGTGACCTTGCCCGCCTTGATGCAGGAGGTGCAGACATTCATCCGCTTCGGCGTCCCGTTGACCACCGCGCGCACGGTCTGGATGTTGGGGTTCCAGCGGCGGCGGGTGCGGCGGTGCGAGTGGGAGATGTTGTTGCCGAAAATCGGCTTCTTGGCGCAGACGTCGCAGACGGAAGCCACGGTAATCGCTCCTTTGAATCAGTCGATCGGCCCGGCGCCGGTGCAGCGGCTCGTCCGAGCAATGCCGGGACAACCGGCTGGCCACACGAGGATATCCGATGTTCACCGGTGCACGCCAAACGGGACTCCGGCGGACGGGGATAGTCTCGTACCCGCCAACGGTAGCGCATCGAGGGGCTGGAGCGCGGAAGGAAGGGCGGCCGGATGCTCAAGGAGCTCGATCCCCCCGCGGTGCGCCGCTGGTCACGCCACTGCGCGGCGGCCCTCGGCAGGGCCAGGGCGGAGATCGACGCGCTCAACGTGTTCCCCGTGCCGGACGGGGACACCGGAACGAACCTGCACCTCACGATCCTGTCGGCGGCCGAGGCGGTGGACGCGCTGCCCGGCGACGCGGACGCGGGCGCCACGTGGGAGGCCCTGACACGCGGCGCCCTGCTCGGCGCGCGGGGCAACTCCGGTGTGATCGTCAGCCAGGCGCTGAGAGGCATGGGCGAGGTGCTCGGGCACGCGCCGGGAGGCGGCGCCGACCTGCGTGACGGCCTGACGAGGGCGGCCGAGATGGCCAGGGCGGCGGTGGTCCGGCCCGTGGAGGGCACGGTGCTGAGCGTGCTGTCCGCCGCGGCGCACGCCGTACGCGACACGCCCGACGACCTGGCCGAGGTGGCCCGCCGGGCGGCGGACGAGGCGCGGCGGGCCCTGCGCCGCACGACGGAGCAGTTGGACGCGCTGTCCCGCAACGGCGTGGTGGACGCGGGCGCTGCCGGCCTGGTGATCATGCTGGAGAGCCTGTCCGAGGTGGTGGCCGAGGCGTACAGCGAGCGGCACGAGGTGCCCGCGCCGGCCGCGCGGATCACGCCGGAGGAACTCGGACGGCAGGACGCGGGCGGCCCCGGATACGAGGTCATGTACCTCCTGGACGCGGGCGAGGTGGACCGGCTGAGGGACGAGCTCGACGCGCTCGGGGACAGCCTGGTGATCGTCGGCGGGGAGGGCCTGTGGAACGTCCACGTCCACGTGGACGACGCGGGCGCGGCGATCGAGGCCGGGCTGCGGGCCGGTCGCCCGTACCGGATCAAGGTGACCTACCTCGGGGGACGGCCGCACGAGCCGCGCCCGGTGAGAGGCGTGGTCGCGGTCGCCGCCGGGGACGGCCTGACGGCGCTGTTCCGGGAGGCGGGAGCGGTGGTCGTGCGGCGTGAGCCGGGCTCGGCCCCGACGGCGGCGGCCCTGCTGCGGGCCGTCCGTGAGGCCGGGACAGAGGTGGCGGTGCTGCCCAACGACGCCGCCGTGTACGACGTCGCCGTGGCCGCCGCGGAGATCGCCAGGGAGGAGGGCGTGACGGTGAGCGTCCTGCCCACCCGGGCGTCGGTGCAGGGCCTGGCCGCGCTGGCCGTGCACGACCCGCTGCGCCGCTTCGACGACGACATCGTGGCGATGACCGACGCCGCCGGGCACACCCGCCACGGCCACGTGTGGGTCGCCGACCGCGCGGCGATGACCAGTGTCGGACTGTGCCGGATCGGCGACGTGCTCGGAGTGGTGGACGGCGAGGTCGCGCTGATCGGCGCGGACCTGGCCGCGACCGCGGTCGAGGTCGTCCGGCGCCTGGTCTCCGGCGGCAGCGAGATGGTCACGCTCGTCACCGGCGCCGGCGCGCCCGAGGCGCTCCTCCACGCCGTACGCGACCATCTGGAGCGCGTCCGCCCGGACCTGGAGATCGTCGTGTACGAGGGCGGGCAGGGCGGCTATCCCCTCCTGATCGGCGTCGAGTAGCCGGATTGTCAGCCGGTACGGGTAGAAATTGGTGACGTGACGAGCTTCGACGAGCCGCTCAAGAAGGTGGTCGGCAGGTCGGCCGCCCCGCTGGAGAGCGCGCTGGGCATCAGCACGGTCGGTGAACTGCTGCGCCACTACCCGCGGCGGTACGCGCAGCGCGGGGAGCTGACGCCCATCGCGTCGCTGGAGCACGACGAGCACGTCACCGTGGTCGCGAAGGTGTCGTCCGCCGTGCGCAGGCCGATGAAGAACCGGCAGGGCACCTGGCTCGACATCGAGGTGACCGACGGCAAGGAGAAGCTGCACCTGGCCTTCTTCGGCAAGGGCGCCTACGTCGCCGAGCAGCGGCTCACTCCCGGCACCGAGGCGATGTTCTCCGGCAAGGTCGGCGTCTTCGTCGGCGGGAGGACCAGGCGCGTCTCGCTCACCCATCCCGAGTACGAGTCGTTCGACGAGACGGAGGAGACGGCCGAGGAGTTCGCCTCCACGCTGGTGCCGATCTACCCTTCGGCCCAGGGGCTGCCGAGCTGGAAGATCCGCCGTGCCGTGCGCACGGTGCTCGACGTGCTCAGCCTGGACGACCCGGTGCCCCCCGAGATACGGGAGCGCCTGGGGCTGCTGCCGATCGAGGAGGCGCTGCGGCGCGTCCACCGGCCCCGCGGCCAGGCCGACGTCACGCGGTCGCACGACCGGCTGAAGTTCGATGAGGCGTTCGTCCTGCAGGCCGTCCTGGTGCGGCGGCGCATGGCCGCGTCCGCCTGGCTCGCCAGGGCCCGCCCCGGGCGCGACGACGGGCTGCTGCACGAGTTCGACGAGCGGCTGCCGTTCCAGCTCACCGAGGGGCAGCGGCAGGTCGGCGAGGAGATCGCCGCGGACCTCGCCCGCGAGCATCCCATGCACCGGCTCCTGCAGGGCGAGGTCGGCGCGGGCAAGACCGTGGTCGCGCTGCGCGCGATGCTCCAGGTGGTCGACTCCGGCGGCCAGGCCGTGCTGCTCGCGCCCACCGAGGTCCTCGCCCAGCAGCACCACCGGTCGATCGTGAACATGCTCGGCGATCTCGCGACCGGCGGGATGTTCGGCGGGACGGCGGTCGCGCTGCTCACCGGCTCGATGGGGGCCGCCGCACGGCGCGGCGCGCTGCTCGACGCGGCCTCCGGCGCGGCCGGCATCGTGATCGGCACCCACGCCGTGCTGCAGGAGCACGTCCAGTTCGCCGACCTCGGGCTGGTCGTCGTGGACGAGCAGCACAGGTTCGGCGTCGAGCAGCGCGACGCCCTGCGTGAGAAGGGCGGCGGCGGCCGTCCCCACGTGCTCGTCATGACGGCGACGCCGATCCCGCGCACGGTCGCGATGACCGTGTTCGGCGACCTGGAGGTTTCCACGCTGTCGCAGCTCCCTTCGGGCCGGGCCCCGATCACCACCCACGTGGTGCCCGCCGCGGACAAGCCCCACTTCCTCGACCGCGCCTGGCAGCGGGTCCGCGAGGAGGTCGGCCTGGGCCGCCAGGCGTACGTGGTGTGCCCGCGCATCGGCGACCAGGAGGGCGACGAGGGCGACCTGGCGAAGGACGACGACGAGCGCAGGCCGCCCCTGGCGGTGCTCGACGTCGCGCGCATGCTCGCGGAGGGGCCGCTGGCCGGCCTGCGGGTGGAGGCGCTGCACGGCAAGCTCGCGCCCGAGGACAAGGACGCGGTGATGCGCGCCTTCGGCCGGGGCGAGATCGACGTCCTGGTCGCGACCACGGTCATCGAGGTCGGCGTCGACGTCCCCAACTCGTCGGTGATGGTCATCATGGACGCCGACCGCTTCGGCGTCTCCCAGCTCCACCAGTTGCGCGGCCGGGTGGGCCGGGGCGGCCTGCCCGGGCTGTGCCTGCTCGTGAGCGAGGCGCAGGAGGGCACCCAGGCGCGCCGCAGGCTGGAGGCGGTGGCGGCGACCCTCGACGGCTTCGAGCTGTCCCGTGTCGACCTGGAGCAGCGCCGGGAGGGCGACGTGCTCGGCGCCGCCCAGTCGGGGCGCAGGTCGTCGCTCAAGCTGTTGCAGCTCCTGCGTGACGAGGACGTGATCGAGACGGCCCGGACCGAGGCGACCTCCCTGTTGTCCGCCGATCCCGGGCTGTCGGCGCACGAGGCCCTGCGTGCCGAGATCGACACCATGGTCGCCGACGAACGCGCCGAGTTCCTCGAAAAGGCGTGACCGCCATCCCCGACCGCCATCCCCGCCGCGCACCCCGCGGGTGCGGGCGGGCGCCGCGACATACGACGGGGGCGGGAAAGTGAAACGGGCGCCGTGTGAACACGACGCCCGTTAAGGACCCAGGGCCCAGCCTTGGGACGGCCTCCCCCCGAATGCCGTCCCTGGCCGGGCCCACCCTCGGGTCAGGTGCCGAGGGCGCCGGCGTGCGGAAGGGCTCACGACCACGCCGGCCGGCCTTCCCCTGGGTCACCGTGAAGGCCGCAGAACTCATGATGCTCATGTGACGGAGCGCGGGATACGGCTCTTACTCATTCGTCGCCGCTGCTTGCCCACTCTTGACCTGGTCGATCTTTCCGCCTCCTCGCCCGCCGTGCCGGGAAGGCCGTCGCGGGCGGGACAATGGTGACGTGACGCGGGTGATCGCAGGGACGGCGGGGGGACGCAGGCTCGCCGTGCCGCCGGGGAGATCGACCAGGCCGACGAGCGACCGCACCCGGGAGGGCCTGTTCGCCACCGTGGGCTCCACGCTCGGCACGCTCGACGGGGCCCGGGTCCTCGACCTGTACGCCGGGTCGGGCGCCGTGGGGCTGGAGGCGCTGAGCAGAGGGGCGGCCCACGCGCTGCTGGTCGAGTCGGACGCCAGGGCCGCGCGCACGATCAGGGAGAACATCGCGTCGCTCGGGCTGCCGGGGGCGTCCCTGCGGGCCGAGAAGGCCGAGCGGGTGGTGGGCCGTCCGTGCGAGGAGCCGTACGACTTCGTCTTCGCCGACCCGCCCTACGCGGTCTCCGACGAGGCGGTCTCCCGGGTCCTGACGGCGCTGCGCGACAACGGCTGGCTGGCGGAGGGCGCACTCGTGGCCGTGGAGCGGGAGTCGAGGGGTAAGGACCTGGTGTGGCCCGAGGGCTTCACGGAAGACAGGGTCCGTCGGTACGGCGAAGCGGCCGTTTGGTACGGTCGCGCAGCCGGGAACCCGTAAATCTTGGGGGTGCGCCTTGCGTCGCGTCGTCTGCCCGGGATCGTTCGATCCCGTGACCAACGGACATCTGGACATCATCGGCCGGACATCACGGTTGTACGACGAGGTCGTCGTGGCCGTGCTCATCAACATCGAGAAGCACAGCCTTTTCACCGTCGACGAACGCATCGAGATGCTCCAGGCGGTGACGAAGGAGTACGGCAACGTCCGCGTGGAGAAGTTCCACGGTCTGCTGGTCGACTTCTGCCGGCAGCAGGGCATCCCGTCCATCGTGAAGGGCCTGCGCGCGGTGAGCGACTTCGACTACGAGTTGCAGATGGCCCAGCTCAACTATCGGATGTCGGGTGTGGAGACCTTGTTCATGTCCACCAATCCGGAGTACTCGTTCCTGTCGTCCAGCAGGCTCAAGGAGATCGCGCGCTACGGCGGGGACGTCTCCGGCCTGGTCCCGGACCTTGTCCACCAGCTGCTCGTGGAGCGGCTCAGAGGCTGAACGAGGGCTGGTATTCTTGCCTTTCAGCCTTGCACGACGGCGGTGATTCGCCATGCCTAACGAGAGCAGGATGAGTCTGCACAGCCTCGATCCCCGAGCCCCATGGGTGATCTCCACCCACGACCTGGGACGTCGACCGGGATCGATGCGCACGCTCAGCCCGGTCCTCCCGGCACCGGCGGACCTCGCGGTCGGAATGATCGGCGTTCCCAAGGACGCCGACGTCGAGCTGGACATCCGGCTCGAAGCGGTGATGGAGGGCGTGCTCGTGACGGGCACGGCGCATGCTCCCCTGACGGGGGAGTGCTCGCGCTGCCTGGACCCGTTGACCTCGGAGATCGAGGTCGACTTCCAGGAGCTCTACTTCTACTCGGCGGAGGACGCCGGAGAGGACGATCTGCTCCTCGACGGCGAACTGCTCGATCTCGAGCCGGTTTTCCGTGACGCGGTGGTGCTCGCACTGCCGCTGAGCCCGGTGTGCGGTGAGGACTGCCCCGGTCTCTGTGCGGAGTGCGGGATCAGGCTGGCGGAAGCCGGCCCGGACCACCGGCACGAAGCGATCGACGCCCGCTGGGCGGCGCTGCAGGGTTTGGTTGTGGAACAGGAAGACGATCAGGAGGGTTGACGTGGCCGTCCCCAAGCGGAAGATGTCGCGGAGCAACACCCGCGCCCGCAGGTCCCAGTGGAAGGCGGCGGCGGTCGCACTCGTGAGCTGCCCGCAGTGCCGCTCGCCCAAGCGCCCGCACGTGGCGTGCCCGACCTGCGGCACCTACAACCGCCGTCAGGTCGTCGAGCCGTCGGCCTGATCGCGCGTTAGGCGGACATCGGGACGCCGGCCGGATCGTCAGGGCGATCCGGTCGGCGTTACCGTGCTTCACAGGAACGTGCGGTGGCGGTTGGACGGTACGCACCCACATGCACGCCCGCGGCCGTGGTGGACGCCGGGGCCATCGGCTCCCGGCGGACCGGCGTCCACCACGCCTTCGGGCCTTCGGCCGGTCCACCTGCCTCCCGTGCACGGCCCTGCCTGCACATAGGAGTTGGGAGGATTTCATGGCCGCGCCGTCTGTAAAACCCGTCCCCGTCGAGGTCGCCAGGGACGAGCTTTTCCAGGTGCTGAACGTCAGGCTCAGCACCGGCATCCTGGAACGGGCGCTGACGCACCGCTCGTACGCGTACGAGAACGGCGGGCTGCCGACGAACGAGCGCCTGGAGTTCCTGGGCGACTCGGTGCTGGGTCTCGTGGTGACGGACACGCTGTTCCGCAACCACCCGGACCTGCCGGAGGGCCAGCTCGCCAAGCTGCGCGCCGCCGTGGTCAACATGCGGGCCCTCGCGGACGTCGCCAGGACGCTGGACCTCGGCAAGTACCTGCGGCTGGGCCGCGGCGAGGAAGGCACGGGCGGGCGCGACAAGTCGTCGATCCTGGCCGACACGCTGGAGGCCCTGATCGGCACGGTGTACGTCGACAAGGGCCTCGACGAGGCGTTCCGCGTCGTCCACCTGCTGTTCGACCCGCTCATCACGCGGTCGGCGTCGCTCGGCGCCGGGCTCGACTGGAAGACGTCCCTGCAGGAGCTCACCGCCGCCGAGATGCTCGGCGTGCCCGAGTATCACGTGGACGAGAGCGGGCCCGACCACGCCAAGTCGTTCTCCGCCACGGTGCGCGTGGGCGGCAAGGAGTACGGCAAGGGTTCCGGGCGCAGCAAGAAGGAGGCCGAGCAGCAGGCGGCCGAGGCGGCCTGGACCGCGATCCGCGCGCTGCGCGACGCCCGCGAGGGCGCCGGCCCCGTACGCGCCTGAGCCCGGGGGACGGCGCATGCCCGAACTGCCCGAGGTCGAGGTCGTCCGCAGGGGCCTGGAGAGCTGGGTCGCCGGCCGGACCGTGGCCGCGGCCGAGGTCCTGCACCCCCGGGCGGTCCGCCGCAACGTGGGCGACCTGCCCGCCCAGCTCAAGGGCCGCACGCTGGCGTCGGCCGAGCGGCGCGGCAAGTACCTGTGGCTGCCCCTGCGGGACGGCGACCAGGAGGAGGCGGAAGAGGCACTGATCGCCCACCTCGGCATGAGCGGCCAGCTGCTCGTCGTCGACCCGCTGTCGCCGGTGGAGAAGCACCTGCGCGTGCGCATGGGCTTCACCGACGGCGGCCTGGAGTTACGGTTCGTCGACCAGAGGACCTTCGGGCACCTCCTGGTGGCGCCCATGGCCGCCGGGCGGGGCCGGCCGGTGCCCGAGCCGATCGCGCACATCGCCGCCGACCCGCTGGAGGACGCCTTCGACGACGAGGAGTTCGCCGTGCGGCTGCGGCTTCGCCGTACGGGGATCAAGCGGGCGCTGCTCGACCAGTCGCTGATCAGCGGGGTGGGCAACATCTACGCGGACGAGGCGCTGTGGCGGGCGCGCCTGCACTGGGCCCGGCCGACCGAGACGCTGACCCGGCCGAAGATCGCCGAACTGCTCGCGGCGGTCCGCGCGGTCATGACCGAGGCGCTCGGGCAGGGCGGCACCTCCTTCGACAGCCTGTACGTGAACGTGAACGGCGAAAGCGGCTACTTCGACCGCTCGCTCGCGGTGTACGGCAGGCGGGACGAGCCCTGCCGCCGCTGCGGGACGCCGATCCGGCGGGAGGCGTTCATGAACCGGTCCTCCTACAGCTGCCCGAAGTGCCAGCCCCGTCCGAGGAACGCCCGCCCGTAGGGACCCCCGCCTGTGGCGGCCGGAGTCGATCTGGATACTGGTAGGCGTGGTTCGGTTGACGGCGTGGATCCGGGGACGGGTGCAGGGCGTGGGATTCCGGTGGTGGACCCGGGCCCGCGCGCTGGAGCTCGGACTCGTCGGGTGGGCCTCGAACCTGGCCGACGGGAGGGTCGAGGTCGTCGCCGAGGGCCCGAGGGAGTCCTGCGAGAGGCTCCTGGCGTTGTTACGCACCGGTGACACGCCCGGCCACGTTGAGGGGGTGGTCGAGCGCTGGAGCGACGCGAAGAGAGGTATCGCCGGGTTTGTCGAGAGGTAGGGCTTCCCTCAAACCCCTCAAATCCGGTATATTTATCTAGCGAGAGTGTCCACCGGCAAGTCATCGCGGAGCGTTCAACTTGACCGTCTCCAATGCCGGTGCGACTCTTGAGAGGAACCACGCGCACCCCTCCCGCGGCATGAAGTGCGCGAACCAGTCTGGTCACTCAGCGTGGAGGACCCTTTACTATGGCGAAGGCTCTACTCGGCCACGTCGGCGGTCCTGACCCTCGAATGATCTCGGAAATGCGCCGCCTCCAGCAGCGCATCCGCGACCTCGAGGCAGAACTCAACCGGCTCCAGGCCCAGAACGACGCGCTCGAGGCGCAAACTCGTGATGAGGCCCTGGTCCGGCTGCAGGATCGCGAGCCGGCTCTCACCTGAGGTCCGGCAGGAACGGGAAGGATTGTAGGGACGCCCCGCAAAGGCGTCCCTTGCCATTTCCGCCGCCGTTCCCCGGCAATTGATTCGGCGGCTTATCGATCATAGAGAGTTGGGCGAACCGCCCCGCTTGTCGTTTACGGCCTTCCCTTCACGAGCGTGCCGCCGGTGCCTATCCCAGGTGCCCGGCCGCCGGGAGCTGTAGTCTTTCCCCCCAAACGCCGGGCGGCACCGAGGGGGGCGGACATGTACCTGAAGACGCTCACCTTACGCGGCTTCAAGTCCTTCGCCTCGGCCACCACCCTCCGCTTCGAGCCCGGCATCACCGCCGTGGTGGGTCCGAACGGCTCCGGCAAGTCCAACGTCGTGGACGCCCTCGCGTGGGTGATGGGGGAGCACAGCGCGAAGTCGCTGCGCGGCGGCAAGATGGAGGACGTCATCTTCGCGGGCACCTCCAGCCGCCCGCCGCTCGGCCGGGCCGAGGTCACCCTGACGATCGACAACACCGACGGCGCGCTCCCGATCGACTACACCGAGGTGACGATCAGCCGGCTGATGTTCCGCTCCGGTCAGAGCGAGTACGCCATCAACGGCGACACCTGCCGCCTGCTCGACATCCAGGAGCTGCTGTCCGACTCGGGCATCGGCCGGGAGATGCACGTCATCGTCGGCCAGGGCCAGCTCGACCAGGTGCTGCACGCGGGGCCGGAGGAGCGTCGGGCGTTCATCGAGGAGGCCGCGGGCGTACTCAAGCACCGCAAGCGCAAGGAGAAGGCGCTCCGCAAGCTCGACGCGATGCAGGCCAACCTGACCCGCGTCCAGGACCTCGTGGCCGAACTGCGCCGTCAGCTCAAACCGCTGGGCCGCCAGGCCGAGATCGCCCGCAAGGCGGCCGTCATCCAGGCCGACCTGCGTGACGCGCGGCTGCGCCTGCTCGCCGACGACGTGATCACCCTGCGCGACACCCTGCAGCGGGAGGAGGCCGACGAGGCGGCCGTACAGGCGCGGCGTGCCCAGGTGGAGGCCGAGCTGGCCGAGGGCCAGCGGCGGGAGGCGGAGCTGGAGGCGGCCGAGAACGAGGCCCAGCCGCGCCTCAAGGCCGCCCAGGAGACCTTCTACCGCCTTTCGGCCCTGCGGGAGCGGCTGCGCGGCGTGGAGAGCCTCGCGGCCGAACGGCGGCGTCACGCCGCCGACGCCGCGTCCATCGAACGGCGCGGGCGCGACCCGGAGGACCTGGAGCGTGAGGCCGCCGAGGTGCGGGAGCAGGAGCGGGTGCTGGCGGAGGAGCTCGACGAGGCGCGCGAGCGGCTCGCGGCCGCCGTCGAGGTCCGTGCCGAGGCCGAGGAGGCGCTGGCCGCCGAGGAGCGGCGCCTGGCCGCCGCCGCCCGTGCCGCGGCCGACCGCCGCGAGGCCCTCGCCCGTCTGCGCGGCCAGGTCGAGTCGGCCAGGAGCAGGGCCAGGGCCGCCGGGGACGAGATCGGCAGGCTCACCAAGGCCGTCGAGGACGCCACCCGGCGCGCAGAACAGGCCCAGGACGAGCTCGACGCGCAGGCGCTCGACGAGTCGCCGGCCGACCCCGAGCTCGCGGCCGAGCTGGAGGCCGCGCAGGAGGGTGTGGACCTCGCCCGCGCCGCGGTGGAGGAGGCCAGGGCCGTGGCCGAGCAGGCCGAGGCCGTCGTGGAGCGGGCGCGGGCCGAGCTGGCCGCGCCCAGGGACGCGCTGGCCGCCGCCAAGGCCGCCGTGGGCACGGCCCGCGCCGCCGACGCCGAATCGCAGCGCGCCGTCGCCGCTCTCCAGGCGCGGTGCGAGGCTTTGGAGATGAGCCTGGCCGGGGGAGCGGACGGGGCCGCCGCGCTGCTCGGCGCCGGTCTGCCCGGGGTGCTCGGCCCGATCGCCACGCTGCTGGCCGTACGCCCGGGGGCGGAGGCGGCCGTCGCGGCCGTGCTGGCGGTCGACGGGGTGGCCGTCGCCTCGCTCACCGCCGCCGTCGCGGCCGTCGAGCACCTGCGCGAGGCCGACGCCGGCCGCGCCGCCCTGCTGATCGCCGGCGACAGGAACGGGGACGGCGGGCGGCCGGAGGCGCCCGTCGCGGGCGCCGAATGGGCCGCCGACCTGGTCACCGTGCCGGACGAGCTGCGCCCCTCCGTGGACGCGCTGCTGTCGGGCGTGGTCGTGGTGCCCGACCTGCTCACCGCGCGCAAGGTCGTGGACGCCCACCCGGAGCTGCGGGCCGTGACCACGTCCGGCGACCTGCTCGGGGTCCACGCCGCGCACGGCGGCTCCGGTGGCGGCGCCTCGCTGCTGCAGATGCGTACGGCCCTGGACGAGGCCGCCGCCGATCTCGCCACCGCCCGGGCCGGGGCCGAACGGCACGCGGAGGCGCTGACCGAGGCCGTGGCCGTCGAGCGGGAGTGCCAGCTCGCGCTGGAGGCGGCGCAGGCGCGGGTCACGGAGGCGCAGAGCGGCGTGAGCGCCGCCCAGGGCGGCGTCAACGCCGCGCAGAACGGGCTGAACGCGGCGCAGGCCGGGCTCGACCGCCTGCGCGGCAGGCAGCGGGAGGCCGACCAGCGGGCCGCGGCGGCGGCCAAGCAGCTCGCCCGGCTGGAGGCCGCGGTCAAGGCCGCGCAGGACGAGGCGGCCCGGCTCGGCCGGTCCGTGCTGGACGCCCAGGAGTCGCGTGAACAGGCGCAGGCCGCGGTAGTGGAGCTGGAGGAGCAGCTCGCCGAGGCCGAGTACGCCGCCGAGCTGGAGGCGGAGCCGACCACCGACACCCGGGACGAGCTGGCCGCCGCCTGTGGCGTCACCCGGCAGGCCGAGATGGAGGCCCGGCTGACCGTCCGTACGGCCGAGGAGCGGGCGCGGGGCATCGCGGGCCGCGCCGACGCCCTGCTGCGCGCGGCGCAGCGCGAGCGGCAGGACCGCGCCCGGGCCGCGGCCGACCGGGAACGCCGCCGCAGGCAGGCGGAGATCGCCGCCGCGGTGGCCGACGGAGCACGCGCGGCCCTGGGCGCACTGGAGGGCTCGCTCGCGCGGGCCGCCGAGGAGCGCGACGAGGCCGATCGGGCGCGCGGGCAGATCGACGCCGAGCTCAAGCAGGTGCGCCTGCGCGTACGAGAGCTCGGCTCCGAGCTGGACGCCCTGGTCAACCGGGTCCACGGCAGCGAGATGGCCAGGACCGAACGCCGGCTGCGCCTGGAGCAGATGGAGCAGCGCGCACTGGAGGAGTACGGCATCGAGCTCGAACCACTCATCGCCGAGTACGGGCCGGGCGTGCCGGTGCCGGGCGATCCGCCGGTGCCGTACGTCCGGGAGGAGCAGCAGAAGCGGGCCAGGACGGCCGAGCGGCAGATGACCCAGCTCGGCAAGGTCAACCCGCTGGCGCTGGAGGAGTTCGCCGCGCTGGAGGAGCGGCACGCCTTCCTCACCTCCCAGCTCGAAGACCTCAAGAAGACCCGGCGCGACCTGCTGCTCGTGGTCAAGGAGGTCGACGACCGGGTCGAGCAGGTCTTCGCGGCGGCGTACGAGGACGTGGCGCGCGAGTTCCAGGGGATCTTCCAGCGGGTCTTCCCCGGCGGGGAGGGGCGCCTGCTGCTGACCGACCCGGAGGACATGCTGACGACCGGTGTCGAGGTCGAGGCCCGGCCGCCCGGCAAGAAGGTCAAGCGCCTGTCGCTGCTGTCCGGCGGCGAGCGGTCGCTGACGGCGGTCGCGTTCCTCATCTCGATCTTCAAGGCCCGCCCGTCGCCGTTCTACGTGATGGACGAGGTCGAGGCGGCCCTCGACGACACCAACACCCAGCGGTTGCTCACGCTGTTCGAAGAACTGAGACAGACTTCACAGCTCATCGTGATCACACATCAGAAGCGCACGATGGAGATCGCCGACGCGCTGTACGGCGTGTCCATGCGCGGCGACGGCGTCACCCAGGTCGTCAGCCAGCGCCTCCGGGAGAAGGTCTAGGAAGAGCGTGTTTCCCGCTCACCCTCGGGGCGCTCATTTCCGCCCCTCCGGATCGCTCGTGTTTCCCGCTCACCCTCGGGCGCTCATTTCCGCCTGGTCGTGCCGGAGGCGCGCCATAAGCGCTTCCCTCGTCGCGCTTGGTCGCTTCGCTCCCGCGCGCTCCTCAGTCCAGATCGGCGGCGCGCCCCTCCGGATCGCTCGAACGAGCTGTGCACTGGCGGGAGTAATGCGGGTGATCTGGGAAACTGCATGGTGTGGACGGTTACCTCGGCATCATCGTGATCGTGGCCATCGTCGCCATATTGGCGGTGGGTGGCCTCTGGCTGCTGTTCCGGCCGAAGGCGAAGGACCTGCCGCCCGCGCCGCCGGCCCCGCCCGAGCCGAAGGCTCCCGTGATCGAGGAGCCCGCGAAGACGGGACTCGGTGAGGAGGACGGCGGCACGACGACCACCCTGCCGCCGCCCGCCCCTCCGATCGAAGAGCTGATCAAGGCTCCCGAGATCGAGGTCCCGCCGCCCTCGGCCGGCCGGATGGTGCGGCTGCGCAGCAGGCTGGCCCGTTCGCAGAACGTCCTCGGACGCGGCCTGCTCGAACTGCTGTCCCGCGACCGCCTCGACGACGACGTCTGGGACGAGATCGAGGAGACCCTGATCACCGCCGACGTCGGCGTCGCGCCGACCAGGGCGATGGTGGAGGAACTGCGGACGAAGGTGAAGGTCCTCGGCACCCGCACCCCGAACGAGGTGCGCAAGCTGCTCAGGGATGAACTGCTCACGCAGATCGCCCCCGACCTCGACCGGACCCTTCACACCAAGCCGCACGGCGAGCGGCCCGCAGTCGTCCTCGTCGTGGGCGTCAACGGCACCGGCAAGACCACGACCTCGGGCAAGCTCGCCCGCGTCCTGGTCGGCGACGGAGGGAAGGTCGTCCTCGGCGCCGCCGACACCTTCCGCGCGGCGGCCACCGACCAGCTGCAGACGTGGGGCGACCGCGTCGGGGCGGGCGTGGTGCGCGGCCCGGAGGGCGGCGACCCGGCGTCCGTGGCGTTCGACGCCGTGGCCAAGGGCATCGAGGACAAGGCCGACACCGTCATCATCGACACGGCGGGCCGCCTGCACACCAAGACCGGTCTCATGGACGAGCTGGGCAAGGTGAAGCGGGTCATCGAGAAGAAGGCCGCCGTGGACGAGGTGCTGCTCGTCCTCGACGCGACCACGGGGCAGAACGGCATGCGTCAGGCGCAGGTCTTCGCCGAGGTGGTCAACGTCACCGGCATCGCCCTGACCAAGCTGGACGGCACGGCCAAGGGCGGCATCGTGATCTCGGTCCAGCGCGAGCTGGGCGTGCCCGTGAAGCTGGTGGGCCTCGGGGAGGGGCCGGACGACCTCGCGCCGTTCGACCCCGAGGTCTTCGTCGACGCCCTGCTCGGCGACTGACGCACGGGAAAGGCCGCGGGCCGGGGATCCCCCGGCCCGCCCGCCGTCAGTCGCGCAGGAAGGCGCGCAGCTCCTCCAGGTGCGGGGCGATGTCGATGTCCTGCCCGGACAGCCAGCGCGGGTCGCCGTAGGTGTCGCGGTAGCGCTCGGCGCCGTCGCAGATCAGCGTGACCACGCTGCCGTGCTCGCCTCGCTGCCGCATCTCCCGGATGATCTGCACCGCCGCGGCGATGTTGGTGCCGGTCGAGCCGCCGACCTCCCGGCGGGTGACCTCTCTGACCCAGTGCATGGCCGCGATCGACAGGGCGTCCGGGACCTGCGTCATCCGGTCGATGACCGTCGGCAGGAACGACGGCTCGACCCGCGGCCGGCCGATGCCCTCGATCCGCGAACCGGCGCCGCCGTGCTCCTCACCGGAGACCCAGGACGGGAAGAACGCCGAACCCTCGGGATCGGCCACGCACAGCCGCGTCTGGTGCCGGCGGTAGCGGATGTAGCGGCCGATCGTCGCGGAGGTGCCGCCGGTGCCCGCGCCGACCACGATCCACGCGGGCTCCGGGTGCCGTTCGAGGGTCATCTGCTGGAAGATGCTCTCGGCGATGTTGTTGTTGCCCCGCCAGTCCGTCGCCCGCTCGGCGTAGGTGAACTGGTCCATGTAGTGCCCGCCGGTCTCGACGGCGAGCCGGTGCGACTCGTCGTAGATCGCCCTCGGGTCGTCCACCAGGTGGCACTTGCCGCCGTAGAACTCGATGATCTCCCGCTTCTCCGGCGAGGTGCTCGCCGGGATCACCGCGATGAACGGCAGCCCGAGCAGGCGGGCGAAGTACGCCTCGCTTACGGCGGTGGACCCGCTGGACGCTTCGATGATCGTGGTGCTGGGCCCGATCCAGCCGTTGGCCAGGCCGTACAGGAAAAGGGAGCGGGCGAGCCGGTGCTTGAGTGAACCGGTCGGGTGCACCGACTCGTCTTTCAGATAGAGGTCGACACCCCAGTGCGAGGGGAGCGGGAATGCGTGCAGATGAGTGTCGCAGCTTCGGTTGGCGTCGGCCTCGACGGCCTGGATGGCGTCGGCCACCCAGGCCCTCGTGACCGGATCATGCCGATCCAGGTGGTTCATGGCGCCACTCTGGCACGTTGTCCGGCATGAACACCAAAGGCCCCAACTGAGCCGACAGACAGTGAAACTTGCCACATTTTACTTTCGATTGAGGCTGCGGTGTTACGCTAATGAGACTTGTTCGGCTTGCGCGTGACCTGGCCGCGCGGGCCTGGTCCTTACATCGACGGTGCTGACCAGGCCGGACGAATTAACAGCGTGCTTAGGCCCCGATCGGCACGATGTCCTTGGCACAACGATGAACGAGCGACCTCGCATGTGTTCCGGCCGGACGGGTAACGGGGGAGAAGTTCCGTAGGGGGAAGAGATGATCTCGACCGACGAGCAGCGGCAGGCATGGTTCGAGCGTGAGGTCGTGCCGGTGACGAGCCAGCTCTACGCGTCCGCCATGCGTCTGACGCGCAACCCCGCCGACGCCGAGGACCTGGTTCAGGAGACCGTCGCCAAGGCGTACACGTCGTACCACCAGTTCCGTGAGGGCACGAACCTCAAGGCATGGCTGCACCGCATCCTCACCAACAACTTCATCAACGACTACCGGAAGAAGCAGCGCTCGCCCAAGCTGTCGGCCGCCGAGGAGATCGAGGACTGGCAGCTGGCCGCGGCCGAGTCGCACATGTCGACCGGGCTGCGCTCGGCCGAGACCGAGGCGCTCGACCAGATCCCCGACAGCGTCGTGATGAACGCCCTGCGCGCCCTGCCGGAGGACTTCCGGGTGGCCGTCTACCTGGCCGACGTGGAGGGCTTCGCGTACAAGGAGATCGCCGACCGGATGGGCACGCCGATCGGCACCGTCATGTCCCGGCTGCACCGGGGCCGCCGGCAGCTCCGGGGGATGCTGGAGGGCTACGCCCGCGAGGAGGGCGTCGTACGCGTCCCCGAGCAGGCCTGCGCGGCCTGACGGCAGGCCTCGGGCTGGGCGGCCCATGCGGCGGCCCATGCGTGCCCATGCGGTGCTCTGGGGCGCTCTGGGGCGCTCTGGGGCGCTCTGGGGCGCTCAGGCGGCGGCGATGAGGGCGATCGCGCCGAGCGCGAACCCCACGCCGGTGATCTGCACGGGGCTCAGCCGCTCGCCCAGTACGTACCGCGCGAGCAGTAGCGTGCTCGCCGGGTAGAGCGACACCAGGACGGCGACCAGGGTGAGCATCCCCCGCTGCGCCGCGAAGAGATAGAGCACGTTGGCGCTCATGTCGAGCACCCCGGCCGTGATCGTCACCGTCAGGCTGCCGGGCACCGGGCGCAGGCTCCTGCGCGTGGCGAGAGCCAGCAGCGCGACCAGCGTGATCGACGCGATCCTCGCCCCCAGCAGGGGCCACGTGCCGGATTCGGCCGGGGCCAGCTTGAGCAGCACGAAGAACCCGCCGAAACCCGCTCCCGACACCAGGGCGGCGATGATCGGTCCCGCCTTCGGGCCGCTCGCGCCGCCGTTCGGCTCGCGGCTGACCAGCAGGACGGCGAGCAGGCCGAGCGCGACGCCAACCAGGGCCAGGGCGGACGGCCGGTCGCCGGTGAGCAGGCCGAAGACCACGGGGACGGCCATCGCGGTCGTCGCCGTGGTCGGGGCGATCACGGACATCATGCCGGTGGCCAGGCCGCGGTAGAACAGCACGATGCCGAAGGCGCCGGCGACCCCGGAGGCCATCCCCCAGGCGAGCGCGGCCGTGCTCGCGTGGCCCGGCAGGATCGGGAGCAGGACGGCGATCAGCAGCAGGCCGCCGAGCTGGGAGAGCACGACGACGGCCAGCACCTTCGAACGCCTGGTGGCGAGCCCGCCGAAGAAGTCGGCCGTGCCGAAGATCACCGCGCATGCCGTCGCGAGCGCCGCCGCCGTCACAGGTCCCCCAAGAGATTGCATCAATAGTGCAATGGATTGTACTTGGAGATCACTATTGTGGATCCATGGCTGATCCTGCGACGATCACCGCGGCCATCGCCGCCAACGTACGGGGCCAGCGGGCCCACCGGGGGATGACCCTCGACGAGCTCGCGGCGCGGTCGAACGTGAGCCGCGGCATGCTCATCCAGATCGAGCAGGGCCGCACCAACCCGAGCGTCAACACGCTCACCCGCATCGCCGACGCGCTGGGCGTCACCCTCGCCCGGCTGGTGGAGGTCGCCGACACCCCGGTCGTCCGGGTCGTGCACGAGTCCGAGGTGGTGACGTTCCGGCACCCCGGGGGAGGATCGGCCCGCCTGCTCGTGGGGACCGACGCGCCCGCGATCCTGGAGCTGTGGGACTGGCGGCTCGGGCCGGGCGAGCACCACGACGGCGACGCGCACCCCGCCGGGACCCGGGAGATGCTCACCGTCCTGGAGGGACGGCTCACGCTGACCGTGTACGGCAGGAGCCACGCTGTGGGGTGCGGTGACGCCGTCGTGTTCAGCGCCGACCGGCCGCACCGATACGCCAACGAGCACGACGAACCGCTGCGCTTCGTGATGGTGGTCACCGAGCCCCCGGAACCACCGGATGTCGCGGCGCCGCCCGATGTCACGGTGCGGCCCGAAGTCCGGGAGCCCGCCGATGGCAGAGAACCTGCAGATGACTGACGAGTAAGGGCTGCGTGGTGACGCTCAGTAGTTGATGATTACAGAATGAATCCGCAAGCGCCGCTCCAAGGTTGGGTACATCCCTTTTTGTGCGTGTCTGCTGTGCAGGGGGCGGTGGCCGGTGAGTGAATCGCGAGTCGCGGTGGAAAAACTTCGCGCGGAACTCGCCGCGCTCGGGGTGGCCGACGCCTACGAGATCGGTGACGAGGCTACTCTCTCCGTCTGGATAGGCCTGGTCGTGACCTTCCGTGAGGGCTTTTACCGTTGGCGCGAGGGTGCCGTGAAGTGCCGGCACCTGGGTACGGACCCCGCAGGATGCGCCATCCGGGTGGCCCGCAGGTACGCCGAACTCAAGGCGGACGTGCCGCCCTGGTGGGAGGAGCTGGAAAAGGTTCTGCGGGGGGGATCGGCCGGAGGCTATCCGTAGCGTTCGTGGCCCCCCGCCTGCTCCGGGGGGTCGTATGC
Organism: Microbispora sp. H10836; assembly: GCF_012999525.1. NCBI lineage: Bacteria > Bacillati > Actinomycetota > Actinomycetes > Streptosporangiales > Streptosporangiaceae > Microbispora > Microbispora sp. H10836. The sequence continues at coordinate 65,822 of NZ_JABBWU010000013.1, read as the reverse complement.
GGATCGGATCCGTGCTGCTGTCGTTGCTGCTGCTCGGCGGATGTGCCCAGGCCAGGACCGTACCGGCCGCGGGGGAGCGTCCCGTGGCGCCGCATCCGCGCTTCGGCACACCGGGGCATTTCGACGCCGACCTGCTGCGCTTCCGGCTGGCGGGGACACAGCGGGGAGCGCCCGGGCCGCGCCTGCCCGCGATCCCGCCGCCCCGGCACGTCGACTGCAGGAAGCACAAATGCGTGGCGCTGACGTTCGACGACGGGCCGGCCGAATACACCGGGCACGTCCTCGACCTGCTCGCCGCCCACCACGCCCGGGCCACGTTCTTCCTGCTCGGGCAGATGGTCACGGACGAGACACGGGACTTCGTGCGGCGGATGGCCTCCGAGGGCCACGAGATCGGCAACCACTCCTGGGACCACGCCTCGCTGCCCGGGCTGTCGTCCGACGGCCTGCGCCGCGAGCTCGACCGGACCCAGGAGGTTGTGCGGAAGGTGACCGGCATGCGGATGCGGCTCATGCGCCCGCCGTACGGCGCGACGAACCAGTCGGTCGACAACGAGACCAGACAGGCGGGCCTGGCGCAGATCATGTGGGCGGTCGACACCCTCGACTGGCTCAACCGCAACCCCACCGTGATCGCCCAGCGCAGCGCCGCGGCGAAACCGGGCGACATCGTGCTCATGCATGACATCCACGCCACCACCGTGCAGGCGCTGCCCCACCTGCTCGACGAACTCGACCGCAAGGGCTTCACGTACGTGACCGTCTCGGAGCTGCTCGGCTCCACCACGCCCGGCAAGAAGTACACCAACCGGTAGACGGGCCACGGCCTGCGCGGTCCCGGTCCCGGGACTGTCGGTGGGGCGTGCGAAGGTGGGTGGCATGGGTTTCAGCGGGTTCCCTGACGAGGCGCTCATCTTCTACGAGGGCCTCGTCGCCGACAATTCGAAGGCGTACTGGACGGCCCACAAGGAGTTGTACGAGACCGGGGTCCGGGCGCCGATGCTCGCGCTCATGGACGAGCTGGAGCCGGACTTCGGGCCCGCCCACCTGTTCCGGCCGCACCGGGACGTGCGGTTCGCCAAGGACAAGTCGCCGTACAAGACGCACCAGGGGGCCTACTGCGGGGTGGGCGTGGAGGGCGTCGGCTACTACGTCCAGGTGGACGCCGACGGCCTCTACGTGGCGGCGGGCTGGTGGATGCCGGGCGACCAGGTGCCGCGCTACCGTGAGGCCCTGGACGACGACACCGCCGGGCCCCTGCTGGAGAAGATCCTCGCGGCCCTGCCCGGCGATCTCACGGTCGGCGGCGAGCGGCTCAAGACCCGCCCCCGCGGCACGCCGGAGGACCACCCCCGGCTCGACCTCCTGCGGCACAAGACGCTGCACGCCGGGCGGCGGTTCGAGCCGGAGCCATGGCTGCACACCCCCGAGAGCCTCGACCGGGTCCGCTCGACCTGGCGGGCGCTCGTCCCGCTGGTCGACTGGCTGAGGCGCCACCTGTCCTGACCGCCCCCGCCCGGTCAGCCGCGGCCTTTGACGAGGCCGCAGCCGATCCGGGCGCCGGCGTCCCCGGTCTTGCGCGTGGCGGCGTCCGGGCCCACGGCGCCGGTGTCGTCGGGGCGGTGGAAGTACCGGTCCGGGATGTGCGCGAAGTTGTCCGGTCCGGCGTGCACCACGAACGCGCTCCCGTTGGCGTCGGCCAGTTGCTCCGGGGTGAACCTGTCGGTCACGAAGGACGCGGAGGCGGTGCCGTCCGCGGCCGCCAGCAGCGGTGGCATGTCTCCGGCCGTGTCGCCGTGCGCTCCCGAGCCGAGGTGGCTTCCGGCACTGGAGAACGCGCTGCCCGTCGCCCGGTCCACGGAGCGGGGATCGCACACGCCGGCGGCGTGGACGTGGAAGCCGTGGAAGCCGGGGGCGAGTCCCCGCATGCCGACGCTGACCCGCGACTTCTTCGCGTCGTACCGCTCGACGTGCACGGTGCCGAGGACGCGCCCCGCGGTGTTCCGGATGACCGCGGTGACCGGCTCGCCGGGCCGGGTCTGCGTGGTGGTGGCCGCTGTGGTGGCCGCTGTGGTCGTGGCGGACAGCACCGGGACGGCCGGCGCGGCCGCGGCGGCCAGTCCCAGGGCGAGCCCGGCGGCCATGGCGAGACGGGTTGTGCGGGGCATGATCGCTCCTCCTCAGACGCTGCACTGCCTGCGCCAGCAGAGCACGGCCGGGTGTGCGGGGGAGCGCGAACGGCGTCATCTGTGCCCGCCGTTTACCTGCTCTTGCCGTCTGCATCCCCTCGTCGGCGTCGCCGCCGAAGCGAAAAGCCGAAGCCCCGACCGATCGAGTCGGCGAGGGCTTCGGGTGAAGGAGCCTTTCGGGTGAAGGAGCTCAGCTGCGCTTGGCGCGGGCGGCCGCGCGCCCCCGGCTGGCCGAGTCGAGGACTGTCTTGCGGATGCGCACGGTCTGCGAGGTGATCTCCACGCACTCGTCGTCGCGGATGAACTCCAGGGCCTGCTCCAGGGACAGGACGCGCGGCGGGATCACCTTCTCGGTCTCCTCGCTGGTGGAGGAGCGCATGTTGGTGAGCTTCTTCTCCTTGGTGATGTTCACGTCCATGTCGTCGGAGCGGGAGTTCTCCCCGATGATCATGCCCTCGTACACCTCGGTGCCGGGGGAGACGAACAGCGTGCCGCGCTCCTGCAGGTTGATCATGGCGAACGCGGTGACCTGGCCCGCGCGGTCGGCGACCAGCGAGCCGTTGTTACGGGTGCGCAGCTCGCCGAACCACGGCTCGTACGTCTCGAACACGTGGTGCACGAGGCCGGTGCCGCGGGTCTCGGTGAGGAACTCGGTGCGGAAGCCGATCAGGCCGCGCGCCGGCACCAGGAACTCCATGCGGATCCAGCCGGTGCCGTGGTTGGTCATGTGCTCCATGCGGCCCTTGCGCACGGCCAGGAGCTGGGTGACGGCGCCCAGGTACTCCTCCGGGCAGTCGACCGTGAGGCGCTCGACCGGCTCGTGCACCTTGCCATCGACGACCTTGGTCACGACCTGCGGCTTGCCGACCGTCAGCTCGTAGCCCTCGCGGCGCATCTGCTCCACGAGGATGGCCAGGGCCAGCTCGCCACGGCCCTGCACCTCCCAGGCGTCCGGGCTCTCGGTGGGCAGCACGCGCAGCGAGACGTTGCCGACCAGCTCCTTGTCGAGGCGGTCCTTCACGAGGCGGGCGGTGACCTTGGCGCCCTTGACCTTGCCGACCAGCGGGCTGGTGTTGGTGCCGATCGTCATGGAGATCGCCGGCTCGTCGACCGTGATCAGCGGCAGCGGGCGCGGGTCTTCGGGGTCGGCCAGCGTCTCACCGATCATGATGTCCGGGATGCCGGCGATCGCGATGATGTCGCCGGGCCCGGCCTCCTCGGCGGGCTTGCGCTCCAGCGCCTCGGTCATCAGCAGCTCGGAGATCTTGACGCGCTGGACGCTGCCGTCAGTGCGGCACCACGCGACCTGCTGGCCCTTGCGGATCGTGCCCTGGTGGACGCGGCACAGCGCGATACGGCCGAGATAGCTGGACGCGTCGAGGTTGGTGACGTGGGCCTGGAGCGGCGCGGACGGGTCGTAGACCGGCGCCGGGATCGTGGTCTTGATCGTGTCGAACAGCGGCTCCAGATCGGGGGAGTCCGGCATGCCGCCGTCGGCGGGGCGCTCCAGCGAGGCCCGTCCGGCCTTGGCCGAGGCGTACACGATCGGGAAGTCGATCTGGTCCTCGGTCGCGTCGAGGTCGATGAACAGCTCGTACACCTCGTCGACGACCTCGGCGATGCGGGCGTCCGGCCGGTCCACCTTGTTGATGCACAGGATCACCGGCATCTTCGCGGACAGCGCCTTGCGCAGCACGAAGCGGGTCTGCGGCAGCGGGCCCTCGGAGGCGTCCACCAGCAGCACGACGCCGTCCACCATGGACAGGCCGCGCTCGACCTCGCCGCCGAAGTCGGCGTGGCCCGGGGTGTCGATGATGTTGAGGGTCATGCCGCCGTGCCTGACCGCCGTGTTCTTGGCGAGAATGGTGATCCCCTTCTCGCGCTCGAGGTCGTTGGAGTCCATGACCCGCTCGTCCACGTCCTGGTTGGCCCGGAACGCTCCGGACTGCCATAGCATGGCGTCGACCAGCGTGGTCTTGCCGTGGTCGACGTGCGCGATGATCGCGATGTTCCGCAGGTCGTCGCGGGTGTTCATAGGCATAGTGAAGTCTCGCTCTGGTTCGTCGGGGTGTCGTCCGCGTCCCGGGACTGAAGCGAGACGCACATCCGCCGCATGACACGGCCAAGCCATTTTAGTTGATCCCGATCGCCGCCACGCGCCGACGGCTACGGAACCCTCGGTGGAAACGCCCGCGCGGCGATCGGCATTCCTTGCCGTCGAAACGCTCCGTCTAAAGGCTCTCCGTCAGGGCAGGTGGACCGGCTGTGACGGATGAAGGTCTCGTGCTGCTGATCGCCTGGGCGGAGTTCCTCGTGCCGATCCTCGTCCTCGCCTACCTCCTGCTGCGGCGGCGCACATGATTCCGCCGGCTCGCCTGGTGCCGCCCGCCCTGCTGACGGCACTCCTGTTGTCCGGGTGCGTCAGCCCCGCGTGGGACGACCACGACTACGCGCTCAAGGCCGGAAAGACGGCCGAGTCGGCCGCCTCGGCCGTGCGGTTCGCCCGTTCCGTCGTGGCGTACCGGGACCGCATGACCGGGCCGTACGCCGAGGTGGTGCTGACCGAGGCGGTGCACGACCTGGGCAGCGTCAACGACCAGTTCGGCGGTGTGCAGCCGCCCTCGGACGCCTCCGACCGGATCAGGGACGAGGTGCTGCGCCTCACCGAGAAGGCCGAGAGCGAGATCGAGGACCTGCTCATCCAGACGCGCCGGGACGGGGTGAAGGACCCGGCGGCGGCCGTACGGGACCTGGGCAGGCTCGCGAGCGAGCTGAGCGACTTCGCGGAGAGGCACAAGTGAAGAGGTTCCTCGCGGTCACGCTCGGCATCCTGACGGCCTTCGGCGGGTTCGTGGACATCGGCGACCTGGTCGCCAACGCCGTCGTGGGGTCGAGGTTCGGCATGTCCCTCGCGTGGGTGGTGGTCGTCGGCATCATCGGCATCTGCGTCTTCGCGGAGATGTCCGGCAGGATCGCGGCGGTGTCGCAGCGGCCGGTCTTCGACCTCGTCCGCGAGCGCATGGGCCCCCGCGCCGGGCTGGTCAACCTCGGCGCGTCGTTCTTCATCAACGTGCTCACGCTGGCGGCCGAGATCGGCGGCGCCGCGCTCGCGCTGGAGCTGGTGACCGGCCTCAACTACCTGCTGTGGGTGCCGCCGGTGGCCCTGGTCGCCTGGCTGGTCATGTGGCGGGTGAAGTTCGAGACCATGGAGCGCGTCTTCGGGCTGGCCGGGCTCGCGCTCGTCGTGTTCATCGTCGCGCTGTGGCAGCTCGGGCCCGACTGGGGCGAGCTGACCACGCAGCTCGTCCGGCCGCCGCAGGACGAGGGCGTGCCGACCTACCTCTACTACGCGATCGCGCTGCTCGGCGGGGCGATGACGCCGTACGAGGTGTTCTTCTTCTCCTCGGGCGGCGTCGAGGAGCGGTGGACCCGCAGGGATCTGGTCACGGCGCGGGCCAACGTGTTCGTCGGCTTCCCCCTCGGCGGCGTGCTGTCGCTGACGATCGCGGCGTGCGCGGCGACCGTGTTCATGCCGGTCGCGGCCGAGCCCGACTCGCTCGGGCAGATGGTGCTCCCGGTCGCCCAGGGGCTGGGCAAAGTCGGCCTCGGTGTGGTGATCCTCGGGGTGTTCGCGGCCACGTTCGGCGCGACGCTGGAGACCGCCCTGTCGTCGGGCTACTCCCTGAGCCAGTACTTCGGCTGGCAGTGGGGCAAATACGTGGTGCCGGGCCGCGCCGCCCGGTTCCACGTGACCGTGCTGGCCTCGGTGATCGTCGCGACCGCGCTGATCCTCACCACCATCGACCCGATCAAGGTGACCGAGTATTCGCTGGTCTTCTCGGCCGCGGCCCTGCCGCTCACCTACCTGCCGGTCCTCATGATCGCCAACGATCCCGACTACATGGGGGAGAAGGTCAACGGCAGATTCAGCAACGTGCTGGGAAGTTTCTACATGGTGCTGCTGCTCGTCGTGGCGGTCGCGGCCATCCCCCTGATGATCGCGACGAAGGCGGGGCAGTGACGACCCGGCCGGAGGAGGTGAGGACTCGTTGACCGAACCCGCGCGGGTGCTGCACGCCCGCCTGCACCTGCTCGACCGGCAGGTCGTCAGGGAGAGCGACGACCGCCTGCTGTGCAAGGTGGACGACCTGGAGATGCGGCCCGGTGACCGGCCGTACGTCACCGCGATCCTGTCGGGCCCGCTCGCGCTCGGCCCGCGGCTCGGCGGCCTGCCGGGATGGCTGATGACGGAGACCGACCGGCTCTTCCGGCGGGAGGAGCGGCCGGGGCCGTACCGCATCGAGATGAGCCTGGTGACCGAGATCGGCAGTGCCGTACGGGTGGCCGGCCACCGGCAGGACCTGGCGCTGGAGCGCTGGCTGACCAGGAACGTGGTCGGCCGGATCCCGGGAGCGGCAGGGACGGAGGAACAGGATGATCCCGAAAGCGGCGCACGGGATGCGCCGGAGAAGGCGCTCCGGGTGCGGGAGCGGGGGGAGGACAGGCCGGACGCCATGCGGCTCGGCGGGCTGCTCGGCCGTACGGTCCGCGGCCCGTCGGGGGAGGCCGCCGGTGACACCGTGGACGTCCGCCTCGTCCAGGACGGGCCGCTGCTGGCCGGGGTCCATCACGCGTTCCGGGCGGCCGGGCTGCTGATCGCCCGGCGGCGGGCCGGGCGGCTCTTCGGGTACGAGCGCGGCCCCGGGCTGTGGGGGCCGTCGCTGCTGGGCGCCCTCGTGCGCCGCATGCACGGCGAGATCCGCTACGCCGAATGGGACCAGATCGAGTCGCTCGACGACGAGGAGGTCAGGCTTGGGGTCCCCTGGGAACGGCTGCGGTCGACGGCCGATCTCTGATTGATCCCGTCGCGTGGGGGGTGAAATGGCGGGAAATAAGGTCGAGGGCATGACTCTCGCTGCTGCTTTCGGGGCGATGCTGCGCACGGCGGACGGTGTCCGCATCGACGCGGCGCACACGCCCAACGGCTCACTCGATCTCGGCATCGTGGTCGCGCACGGCTTCACCGGAACGTGGAGGGGGCCGGACACCCGGCGCATCGTGCACGTCCTGTCGCGGTTCGGCGGCGTGGTGTCCTTCGACTTCCGGGGCCACGGACGCTCCGGCGGTCGGTCCACGGTGGGCGACCTGGAGGTCCTCGACGTGGACGCGGCGGTCAAGCACGCCCGCTCGATCGGCTACCGGCGCATCGCCACCGTCGGCTTCTCGATGGGCGCCGCCGTGGTCGTGCGGCACGCCGCGCTGCAGCGGGGGGTGGACGGGGTGGTGTCGGTGAGCGGCCCGGCCCGCTGGTACTACCGCGGCACCAAACCCATGCGGCAGGTCCACTGGGCGATCGAACGCTGGCACGGGCGGCTGGCGGCCCGGCTGGTCAAGCGGACCCGGATCGCGGGCGGCGGATGGAACCCCGTCCCGCTCCCGCCGTACGAGGCGGCGGCGCTGGTCGCGCCCACGCCGCTGCTGATCGTGCACGGTGACCACGACCCGTTCTTCCCCCTCGAGCACGCCCACCAGCTGTACGAGTGCGCGGCCGAGCCGAAGGAGCTGTGGGTGGAGCCGGGATACGGCCACGCGGAGGCGGCGGCCACCCCTGACCTGGTCCGCAAAATCGGTCAGTGGATCTCGCGAACCAAATCCCCATAAGGGTCGTCTATGAGGGTTGTGTGGATCCGGAACTCCCCGATCCATACCGCCGATTGGGGGATCGGCGCACACCCTCACCGGGTGTGGCCCAGCGTCGCGGGGGCGCGCTGGGCGGTTTCACCGGCCCGGTACGGCACGCATGCCGTACCGGGCCGCAGGGACGCGTTGTTTCAGCTCACGCGTTTCAGCTCACGCGTTCAGCCCAGCCGGGCGATCGACTTGGTCTCCAGGTAGGCCGACAGGCCCTCGGGGCCGAGCTCCCGGCCCAGGCCGCTGGCCTTGAAGCCGCCGAACGGCGTGTTCGGGTCGAGCGTGTGCATCACGTTGACGCCGTACGTGCCGGTGCGCACCCGGCGGGCGACGTCCACCCCGTGATCGGTGTCGGCGGTCCAGACCGAGCCCGACAGGCCGTAGTCGCTGTCGTTGGCGATCCGCACCGCGTCCTCCTCGTCCTCGTACGGGATCACCGCCAGCACCGGGCCGAAGATCTCCTCACGGGCGATGCGCATGTCGTTGGTGGCCCCGGCGAAGACGGTTGGCGCGACGTACCAGCCACGGTCGTACGGCCGGTCGAGGCCGCCGACGACCGGCTTGGCGCCCTCCTCGATGCCCGACCTGATGTAGCCCTCGACCCGTTCCTGCTGCCGCCTGGCCACCAGCGGCCCGATCGCGGTGGCCGGGTCGGCGGGGTCGCCCACCTGCTGGCTCGTCACCATCTCGGCGACGGCCTGGACGACCTCGTCGTAGCGGTTGCGGGAGGCGAGGATGCGGGTCTGCGCCACGCACGCCTGGCCGTTGTTCATCAGCGAGGCCATCGACAGGAAGCCCATGGCGGAGGGCAGGTCGCAGTCGTCGAGGATGATCGCCGCCGACTTGCCGCCGAGTTCGAGCGTGCAGCGCTTGAGCTGTTCGCCGCAGATCGCCGCGATCCTGCGCCCGGCGGCGGTCGAGCCGGTGAAGGCCACCTTGTCGACACCGGGATGGGAGACCAGGTGCTCGCCCGCCTCGCGGCCGGCCGCGACGATGTTGACCACCCCGGCCGGGATGCCGGCCTCCTTGATCATCTCGGCGAGCGGGTAGGAGTCGAGCGGCGTCTCGGGAGCGGGCTTGAGCACCACCGTGCAGCCCGCGACGAGCGCCGGGGCCAGCTTGGTCATGGTGACGAACTGGGGGACGTTCCAGGGGACGACGGCCGCCACGACGCCGACCGGCTCGCGGCGGACGATCATCGGGCCGAACAGGCCGGGCCGCTCCTCCTCGACGGGGAACGTCGCGCCGAGACCGGCGAAATACTTGAGCATCCCCAGTGGCTGCGGAGCCTGGGCGAGCTGGGAGAACGTGATCGGAGACCCCATCTCCACCGTGATGATCTCAGCCATCTCGGCCTGGCGGGCCTCGTAGATCTCCGCCAGCCGTCCCACGACCGCCGCGCGCTCGGCCATCGTCATCCGCGGCCAGGGCCCGTTGTCGAAGGCGTCCCTGGCGGCCGCGACGGCCCGGTCCATGTCGGCGGCGGTGCCGTCCGGCACCCGGCCGACGACCTCCTCACTGTGGGGGGAGATCACCTCGATCGTGCCCGTGCCCGCGGGGGCCACCCAGTCGCCCCCGATGAACAGCGTGTCGTGCTGCAGCATTGCCTGCCTCCTGATCGGGCGCGCCATCGCGCATACAGAGAGACCGAATCATGTTCTGCTCGGCCTTGGCAAGAGTGGACCCGCGAAACGGGATCGACCCAGGTAGACGCGCCGACGGCGAACGGGGCACGCGGGCGGAAATCCGGCCGCTGTCCGCTTTGAACCCAAGAGTTTCTCCTGTTCCGGTAGCAGACCGTAAAGATCGTCTTCTATAGTTTCGGACCGAATCCGAGTGGAGGTCGCGTGCGGTCGGGACGCTGGGCCAGGCTGGCGGTGGTCACCACCGCGCTGCTTGTCGCACCATCTGTCTCGGGCGCCCTCACCGCCGAGGCGGAACCGGACCAGCAGGCCAAGCTCCGCAAGCTCACCCAGGAGGCCGCCGCGCTCCAGAAGGAGTACCGCGGCGAGATCCTCAGCCTGGAGGACGCGAAGAGAGCCGCGCAGAAGGCTTCCAGCAGGAGCAAGAAACTGCAGGCCGACCTGCGTCTGGCCCAGCGGCAGGTGGCGGCGTTCGCGCAGTCCTCGTACATGACCGGGGGTGCGGACGCCTCGCAGCTGTTCTCCCTGTCGGCCGACCCGAGCTCGCTGGCGATGCTGTCCTATCTGGGCACCGCCAGGACCGAGCGGCTCAACAGCGTCAAGGACCTCGTCGCCAAGCAGAAGAAGGCGGCCCTCGCGGCCGCCGGCGAGATCGACAAACTGCAGGCGCACATCAAGCAGCTCAAGTCGAGGCGCGGCGAGGTCGAGCGGCTGATGGCGAAGTACGGCTTCCAGGCGCCCGACGCCGGCAGCGGACTGACCCAGCGCATGGTCTCGACGCGCAATGCGATCATGGGGCAGTTCCCGATGCCGTTCGGCGTCGGCTGCCTGCGCCCCGGCGACCCGGGGGAGCACGGCAAGGGCCGGGCCTGTGACTTCATGATGAGCGGCGGCGGCCGCATGCCGGACGTGGTGGCCAAGGAGCGCGGCGACGCCCTGGCCCAGTGGTGCATCCAGCACGCGAGCGAGTACGGGATCATGTACATCATCTGGCAGCAGCGCTTCTACGACATGCGCACCGGCGCCGGATGGAGGATGATGTCCGACCGCGGTGGCATCACCGCCAACCACTACGACCACGTTCACGTGTCGGTGCTCTGATCCCGCAGGAATTCGCGCAGCCAGTGGTAGGACGCCTTCGGCGTGCGCTCCTGGGTCTCGAAGTCGACGTGGACCAGGCCGAACCGCTGGTGGTAGCCCTCGGCCCACTCGAAGTTGTCCAGCAGCGACCAGACGAAGTAGCCCCGCAGGTCCACGTCCGCCTGCCGCATCGCCCGGATGTGGCCGTCGAGGTAGTCGATCCGCTCCTGGTCGTCCAGGCCGTCGTACGAGCAGCCGTTCTCGGTGATGTAGACGGGCGGCAGCGCGTCGCCGTACCGGTCCTTGAGGCCGTCGAGCAGTTCGCGCAGGCCGTCGGGGACGACGGGCCAGCCGAAGGCGGTGGTGGGAACGCCGGTGATCTCCTCGAACCGGAACGGCAGGCCGTCCCCGCCGGGTCCGCCGATCCGGGTGGGGTTGTAGTAGTTGATCCCGATCCCGTCGAGGGGCTGGGCGATCGCCTCCAGATCGCCGGGTTTCACGGGGATCTCGACGCCGAACGCCGTCAGGTCGGGGTAGGCGCCGGTGAGGACCGGGTCGTTGAACAGCCGGTTGTGCAGGATGTCGTAGGTCTCGGCGGCGGCCAGGTCCTCCGGGGAGTCCGAGGCGGGCCGGACCGGGGTGCAGTTGTTGGTGATCAGCACCTGCTGCGCGCCGCCCGCGCGCAGCGCCTGCGTGGCCAGGCCGTGCCCGAGCAACTGGTGGTGGGCCACCGGCAGCGCGTCGAACATGAGCGCCCTGCCCGGGGCGTGGATGCCCAGGCCGTATCCCTCCACCATGTGGACGAACGGCTCGTTGAGCGTGATCCACATGCGTACGCGGTCGGCCAGCCGTTCTGCCACGACGGCGGCGTAGTCGGCGAAACGGCGGGAGGTGTCGCGGCTGAGCCAGCCGCCCTCGTCCTCCAGCGCCTGCGGCAGGTCCCAGTGGAAGAGCGTCGGCACCGGAGTGATGCCGTTCTCGCACAGTGCGTCCACAAGACGGTCGTAGAAGTCGAGCCCGGCCTGGTTGACCGGGCCGCAGCCGGTGGGCATCACCCGCGGCCAGGCGATGGAGAAGCGGTAGGCGTTGACGCCGAGGCCGGCCATCAGCGTCACGTCCTCGGTGTAACGGTGGTAGTGGTCGCAGGCCACGTCGCCCGTGTGCCCGTCGCGGACCCTGCCGGGGGTGTGCGAGAAGGTGTCCCAGATGGAGGGCCCTCTGCCGTCCTCCGTGGCCGCCCCTTCGATCTGGTAGGACGCGGTGGCCGTACCCCAGAGGAACATGATGCCGCCTCTCTCCGCTAATATGAGCAGAACTCATGTTAGTCCGGATGCCCGTGAAGCGGGAGAGAATGGCGGAATGACCACAGGGGGAGTGCTGCGCCGCCGGCCCGCCCAGCGCCGCAGTCAGGAGCGGGTCGAGCGCATGCTGGACGAGTGTGCCCAGCTGCTCGACGAGGCGGGGTACGCGGCCCTGACGACCAAGGAGGTCGCCCGCCGGGCCGAGGTGCCGATCGGGACCTTCTACCAGTTCTTCACCGACAAGCAGAGCCTGGTCCGCGCGCTCGCGCTGCGGAACCTGGAGGCGTATCTGGACCGGATCGCGTCCCGGCTGACCGCCGCGCCGCTGTCCGACTGGACCGATGCCGTGGACCTGGTCGTCGACGAGTTCGTACGGATGAAACGGACCACGCCCGGCTTCGGTGTGGTGGACTTCGGCGAGGTGCTCGCCGCTCCCGGCGGTCCGGCCCTGCCCGGCACCCGGCGGATGCTCGACGAGGCCCTGGAGAACAACGTCGTCGTGGCCGACCGGCTGCGCTCCCTCGTGGTGGAGTCGCTCGGGGTGGCGCCGGGCGACGACCTGTCGCGCGCCTTCGTGGTCGCCGTGGAGGCCGCCGACGCCGTGCTCAAGCTGGCCTTCCGCGCCCACCCCGAGGGTGACCCCGACCTCATCGCCGAGTGCAAACGCCTCGTCCGCCGCTACCTCTCCGACCACCTCGCCTGAGCCGCTTCGGTCCTCGCGCGCTACGGTCATGCCCGCGCGCCACAGCGATCTGCCGACGTGAAGTCTTGAAACGATATCTTTTCGACGTGTCAGATAGTATCGTTTTAGTCTGGCTGGAGGAGGTGCTCGGATGAGTCGAACTGTCATCGATCTAGACGACGACATGGTTGCCGAGGCCATGCGGATCTACGGCACCAGAACCAAGGCCAAGGCGGTGCGGATGGCCATGGAGGAGGCCGTGAAGCGACGTCTGCGACTGGAACTGGCCGAATCGATCAAGAGCGGAGAGCTCGACCTCAGCGAGATCGTGGAGAAGACCGGTCCCCGCAATGCGGACGGCACGCTCCAGCGTTCCTCGAAGGGCGCTGCGTGACCGACTATCTGGTCGACAAGTCCGCGCTCGCTCGCTGGGGCAACCCACCGGTTGCGCAGGTGCTTGACGAACTCAGCGATCGTGGTCTGCTCGCCACCTGCGCCGCGATCGAGTGGGAGATGGTCTGCAGCGCCAGGAACAAGCCCGACATGGCGCGTATTCGTTTTCTCCTGCGCGGGTTCAACTACCTCTACTGCGGTGACGAGATCTTCGACCGTGTCCTCGACGTTCAGAGTGATGCCCTGGACCGTGGTTTCCACCGAGCGCTTTCTATGGCAGATCTGATCATCGCCGCCGTCGCCGAACGGCACCGCGCTGTGGTGCTTCATTACGATGGCGACTTCGACATGATCGCTTCAATCACAGGCCAGCCCACTCAGTGGGTTGTAGAGCCAGGAACGGCCGACCGCTGACTACACACGTCGCGTGGGGCTCCGGCACGTCAGGCACTGTGTGAGCAGGCTCGCGGGGCCGGTCGCGGGCGCGATCAGGCGGTGGAGGGCGGGCGTCTTATCGGCCAGGCTCTCCTGCGCGGCCATGATCCGGCACAGCGGGCAGTACTTCGCGATGATCCAACTACATACAGCCCTGTGCGCGGTCGTCAACGGAGGGGTCGATGGGGGCGCACGCCTCGCGGCGGGGGGATGGGCGACATCCGCCCGGAGGCTCGCAGTGTCATGACCACCGAGACCGCGCGATGGATGCTGCGTGCCGTACCGCGTGACCAGCACGATCGGCTCGCCGTCGGCGAGTTTCGCGAACTGCTCGCCCTGGCTTCTTCGGGCGGCAAGGCGTAAGGGGAGTGCCGTTGGCAACGGGTGAGGCGTCAGGGCAGGCTGTATCTGATCCTGATCTTTCTGGCCTCGTCCTCTGTCACCTCTGGGGGTGTGCGGGCCAGCGTCTGGCGTAGATCGGACAGGATCCTGTCGCTCGCGGTACGGACGCGGGAGCGGTGCTGGGCGAACTCCTCATCGAAGCGTCTGGCCGCCGGCCCTGTCCACACCGTCCCGCTGTGAAAGTGCAGGTATGACCCATCGACGCGCTGCTCGATGTCATCGACCAGGGGGTTGACCGTCCGTACGGCGTTCTGCAGGGCCGTGTGCAGCGGATTCGTCACCAGTTGAGCCACAAGGCGTCATCCCTCGGTCGGTGCAGGGCATTCGTCGGGTGACGGCGGTGTCGAGGGGGATAGCCCCGGTGGATCTCCCGAGCGGGACGAGACACGTGCGGGCTGACCTGGCCGCGCCGGAGACCCCGCGGCCCGCCCTCGCCGGTGCCGAGACGTTGTTCCTGCACGACGGCGGCGCGGGCGGCCATGGGCTCGAACCTAGAGCAATCCTGGACGTGGCCAGGGTCGCCGGGTCCAGCGGGTGGTGCTGCTCTCCTCGCAAGGCGTGGTGACCAGGCCGGAGTCGCCCCCGCACGGTGGCCTCATGCGGGCGATCGAGGAAGCGGTGCCCCTTCGCCGGTTGGGCCCGTCGAAACGTCGAAGCCTTCCGGTAAACAGTGACAAGGTCGCCTCCGGCCGCCCCGGTCGGGTGGCGGCCGGAGGGCTTGGGAGCCCGTGATCGCCCGGATCCCCAGCGTGGATATCAGATAGCTGAGCGCACTGAGGATGACCATGACGACAGGGCGCAGCAGTACGGCCAGCAGCGCGCCGGCCGAGGCTGTCCGTCGCGTGACCACGTTGCCCGTCAGGTGACGGGCAGCGCGGTGGCGAGCAGGACGATGCCGACGGAGCCGACGAGCGCGGCGATCGCCATGCTTCGCGCGAACACGGCCATGCCCCTGCCGTTGGCCCACCCGTGCACCGTGGCCGCGACCATGACGAGGACGAAGAGAAGCAGCTTGGCCGACAGCGTCCGGCCGTAGCCGGGATAGGTGAGCGACTCCCACGTCACGCCCTTGTGCACCGCCATGGCGATCCCTGTGGAGACCTGCACAGGCAGGAAGAACGCCCCCGTGAACATCCCGAAGCGGCGGCCGACCTCGCGAAGCACCCGGGCGCGCTGGCCCGTGTCGAGGAGACGCCGGGCCAGCGGGAGAACGACGAGGGAGACGGTGAGCTGTCCGCCGACCCACAATGCCGCCGAGGTGACGTGCAGGAAGCGGATGACGGACCACCAGGTCAACGGGTCACCTCGAAGACGCCGTGTGCGCCGGCCTCGCCGTGGCGCATGTCATGGTCGACGAAGGGATAGTGACCCGGTTCCGGGAAGACGGTTTCGACGAATCCGCCCTGGGCGGCGGCCAGATCGAGCACCTGGGACGCCCCGTCGCCTTGGCTCGGCCGCAGCAGGTAGGCGCCTTCCTTGTAGACGGTGTCGAACTGCGCGCCCACGATGTGGAAGGCCGTGCCCGAGGCGGGGCCGGCGGCGACCACCCACACGCGGACCCGCTCGCCCGGCCGAGCGGTCAGCGGAGCGTGGTCGTATCCGGCGGCGGTGCCGTTGAACATCCAGGCGTCGGGCCGGCCGTCGCGCATCTTGGCCACCTGCTCGGTGCCGCCCGGTTGCCCGAGGTAGAGCTCACCCTGTACGAGCACGTACTCCCGGTCGGCAGGGGCAAGGTCCGGCGGATCGATGATGACCGCGCCGTACATGCCGTTGGCGATGTGCTGGAGCATCGGCATCGTCGAGCAGTGGTAGAGCCAGGCCCCGGCGTGCTCGGCGCGGAACCGATAGGTGAGGCGTTCACCGGGGCGGATCGTGCGCATCGGCACGTCCGGCGCGAGCGACCCGGCGTGGAAGTCGATGCCGTGTCCCATCGTGTCGTCGTTGACCAGCGTGATCGTGAACACGTCGCCGACCTTGCCGCGCAGCACGGGCCCGGGCACGGTGCCGCCGAAGGTCCACATCCGCTGCCGGACCCCCGGCGCGACCTCGATGTCCTTCCACACCGCGTGGATCTCCATCCGGTGCTCGGTGCCGCCCGCCCCGGGCCGCAGCGTCGCGTCGTACGGACGCCATCCCGGGCTCATCGGCGCGGTCAGGTTCAGCACACCGGGGGCCGTGGCCGTGTGATCCGTTCGACCGCCGTGATCCATGCCCGACGCGGGGGCCGGGGCGGTGCCCTTGACGTCGATCCGCATGGTCATGCCGGCCGCCCGGTGTCCCGGCACCGTGCACCAGCCGTCGATCGGGCCGGCGAGCGGGGGCAACTCGAGCGTCGCGGTCTGCCCGGCGCCGAGCATCGGCGTCCGCTGGCCGGTGGCGAGGCTCAGGTCGTGCTGCTGGGCGTCCCGGTTGGTCACCCGCAGCACGAGCCGGGTCCCGGGGGCCGCCTCGATCGTCCCGGGCATGATCCGCATGTTCGCCAGGGTGACCTCCACCGCGCGGACGCCCGCGCTGTTGTCCTGCACGGCGAGCTTCGTGGCCGGCGTGACTCCCCTGCCGTCGCTGAGCGCGAGGGCGACGGCCACCGCCGTGGCCAGCAGGCCGACCGCGACACCCCCGACCGTGGGCGAGACGCGCGGCCCACGCGCGCGGACCACGGTGACGGCGGCGAGCAGGACGAACGCCGCGAGCGCCGCCACCACGAACCCCCAGGCGATCAGCGACACCCGGCCGGGCACGGGCAGCGCGATCAGCGGCACCGCGACGTTGACCACGGCCAGCCGCATGATCCAGCCGCGCTCCAGCAGAGCCGCGTTCCGCTTCAGTGCGGCGGGTCCGCCGCCGAGCACCACGGGCAGCAGGAAGGTCAGTGCGCCGAGAAGCGTCTGTCCTGCGAAGCCCACCAGGGTGAACGGCACCAGCGGCTCAATCCCGTGTGCCACCTGGTCCGCGGGCCGGGTCGCCACGACCGACAGATCGGCGAGGACGGCCACGACGAACCAGGCCGTGCCCGCTGCGAGCATCCACGCGGCGGGTGTGTGCGGCGGCCGGCGCCGTGCCGTACGGAGGAACGGCACGAGGGCGAGCGCGGCCGCCGCGGCGTAAAGCAGCAGCCCGGCCACCGCGACCCAGCGTGCTCCGCCCAGGAACCCGCCCACCGTCACGGCCAGGCCGGGTACGGCGAGGCGCAGCGAGCGGCGGGCGATCACCCCGCTTCCTTCGGCCACCTGGGTGCGCAGCACCGTCGGCCAGAGCGTGAACAGCGTGCCCAGGACGGCGAGGCCGACCCAGCCGAGCAGGTTGACGTGGACGTGCGCGGCCTGCAGTCGCGTGCTGCTCATGCCCGGCGGCCATGCGGCGAGCATCAGCCCGCCCAGCGTCCCCCCGGTGACGAGCGCCGCCCCCGCGCCGATGTACCAGGCGACGACGTGCGCGAACCGGCCGCCGAGGGCCCGCCTCGACCAGGAGACGAGGATCGCCACGTGCCAGCCGATGACGCCGACCACGATCGCCGCTCCGGCGATGCCGAGCCGGACGGGGCCGTACGTGGCGCCGTACAGCACCGCCGCCACCCCGGTGTTCAGGGTGGCGAGCCGCACCGGGCGCACCCACGGGGACGGTTCGCCCCGGCGCAGCAGTGCGATCGCGAAGTGTTCCGTCCAGGTCACGATGGCATTGGTCACCGCGCCGAGCAGGAACACGTGGATCAGCAGCCACCGTGGTGCGGGCAGGTGATCGTGCGTGAGCGTGGCGAGAGCCACCAGCGCGAGCCAGGCCAGCACGACCCCGTTCGCCCTCGCGTGCCAGGAGGCACGCGAACGACGCCGCGTCGGCGGCGTCGGCCCGGGACCGGGGGCGCCGACCCGCACATCGACCGTTCTCATGAGGGGTCCATTCTTCGAGAGCGAGACAGGCGGGACGCGGCTGCCGGGCGGTGAGCGGGCACGGCGTGACGGGCGAACACGGCGCAGCAGGCGAACGCCGGCAGCGCCACCTCCCCCAGCACGCCGCCGACCGTGCGGACGGCGGCCACGCCACCGAGGTCGCCGGCGATCCGGACCAGCAGGGCGGCGTGCAGCAGGGCCAGCGGGCCGTACAGCACCCGGTGATACGGCAGCCGCACCCGCAGAACGGCGGGCAGGATGACCGGCGCGTGGCCGAACACCATGGACATGGCGAACCCGAGGAAGACCGCGTGCAGCGCGGCGTCGTACACGCCGTCCGCTGTGGGACGCCCGAAAATCCCCCATAGCGTCCCGGCCAGGGCCAGCCAGGCGTAACCGGACAGCAGACAGACCGCGGCATAACGCGGCAGGCCGGCCGTGCGCACGGTCCTGCGGGCGATGTCGTGGACGGCCAGCAGCCCCGCCAGAGCGATCATGCCCGCCCCGGCCACCCGCCATCCCAGGTCCGGCCGGGGAACCGAGGCGAGGACGCCCGCGCCGAGGACGCCCATGGCGGCCAGGACGCCGTCGACGGCCCGGCGGCCCACGAACCCGACGTGAGCCAGTTCGAGCCGTTCCCCGGCGATCGTGAGGACGAGGAAGGCCGTCAGCCAGGGCACCAGGTCGGCGATCGGGAGTCCGCGCAGCCACAGCAGGCCCCCGACGTACCACGCGATCGCGCCGGACATCTGGACGACGACCTCAGGGCAGGGCCGGCGGGCGAGCAGCACGAGATAGACGGCGAGAAACCAACCGGCCGCCGCGGTGAGCAGCAGCTGCCCTGGCCGCGTGAATCCCGCCGCGCCCGCGAGCGCGCCGACGGCGGCCAGAGCCGGCGCGGCATAGCCCCACGGCCGCCCGAGGGCGACCGCGCGTTCGAGAGAGATGAGCGTGCCCAGGAAGCCGAGCGCCATCAGCGGTCCGTGCTGCGTGGCGAGCGCCGCGCTGGGCACGGGCACGCCTACGCCAAGCAGGCTCAGTCCGCCCCAGAGCCCGGCGATGACGGACAGCAGGGCGCCCGCGGGCAGAGGCAGCCTGCTCACGGCCGTTCCCCCGCGCGCTCCGGCATCCGTCATCCGGGCCCTCCGCCGCCACCACACGAACACGGCGTTTCCCCGGGCGCGTGCTCCCCGTGGCTGTGCAGTGTGGCCACGCACAGGCCGGGCCGTACGAACGGTTGCAGGCGGACCATGTCGGGCGGGGCGCCCATCTCGGCGAGCGCGCCCTGCATGAGGCCGAGGTGCACGCCACAGACCACCTCGGGGTCGGCCTGGGCGAGTTCGCGGAACGGACAGCGACGCAGTTCGATGCGGGAGCCGTCGTCGACCGGCAGCGGGTCGAAACCGGCGTCGTCCAGCAGTTCCACGATCTCGGCGGTGGCCGCCGCGAGCCCCGCCTCCATCGGCGAGCGATCACCTGCCGCTGCCGTCGTCCCTGTTGTGGTCTCCGCCGGAGGCGCCTGCTCATCCGCCCGGCTGCCGGCTCGTTTCCCCGTTCGCTCGCCGTACGCGCGGCCGGCCGAGATCGCGGCGGCCCCCCGGTTCTCGTCGAGCCCGCTCAGGTAGGTGAGCAGCACCTCGGCGAGCAGCCGGTAGTTGCGCCGCTCGTCGGCGTCGGGCCCGGCGGTCGCGGAATAGAGCAGGCGGGGCCGGCCCGGCCGTTCTCGGTCTTCCCTGCCGCCGTTCGCGTATCCGTGCTCGACCAGGAGCGCGAGATGGCCGCGCACAGTGTTGGGGTGCAGCCCGACGGCGGCGGCGATCTCGGGGATGGCCATCGGACGCCCCGCCTTTCGCAGGGTCTCCAGGACGGCGACACGACTCACGTCCGCGAGCACGCGATGGGCGCGCGGATCGATGTCCGCGCCGCGGTCGCCGGTCACGCTCTCAGCCGCCCGTCGGGTCGCCCGTTGAGTTTCCACGGTCAGTAGTATAAATACAACGGAGACCGTGAAAAACCCTTCCGGAGCCTGATGCGGAAGAGAAGACACTGCCGGCCCAGGACGTAGCCCCGGCCGGAGACGAGGAGCCGTACATGACTGTCACCGGCGACGACAAGGCGCAGACCACCTCGGCAGACGGATCCCGGGAAGCCTCCGAAACACAGGAAGACCTGGAGACGCGGGAGGCCACCGTCCAGGCGATCCGCGACCACCACCGGAAGCTCGGCCGGACGATGGCGGATCACGCGCTGACCATCGGACGCGCGGTCGACCAGCTTTCGTCCCCGTCCGCCCGACAGGCGACGCTGGTCGCGTTCTGCAGAGAAGACGTCCTTCCCCACGCGATCGCCGAGGAGCGCACGCTGTACGCCGCGGGCGCGCGGCTGATGGAGACGGCGCTGCTGGTGCGCGCCATGACGGGCGAACACACCGCGCTGGGCAATCTGGTGGACGCGGTGGAACAGGCCCGCACCCCCGGAGAGATCGCCGGTGCCGCCGCAGCGCTTGACGCGATGTTCCAGTCGCATCTGGAGAAGGAGAACGACATCCTGCTTCCGGCACTCGTCGACGCCGGGGTCGACCTCGGCGCGCTGCTCGCCGGTATGCACGAGATCCTCGGTGAGTCCGGCCACACGCATGGCTCGGAGCAGCACGGCTCGGCGCAGGGGCGGGCGCGGGGGCACGGCGGTTGCTCGTGCACGTGCGGCGGCGGTCACGACGCCGCCGATGCCGGGGACGCGAGTGTGGAGGTCGTGGAGGGTGAGTTGGACGTGCGGCGCCTGGCGCACGTCCAACGGCACGAGGAAATCTTCGCGACCTTCCGCGCTCTCCGGCCGAGGGAGGCGTTCGTACTGGTCAACGACCACGATCCGAAGCCGCTCTACTACCAGTTCGCGGCGCGGCACCCGGGTGAGTTCGACTGGGGCTACGTCGAGTCCGGCCCGGACGTATGGCGGGTGCGGATCGGACGGCTCTGATCACCGGCTACCGGCGTTTCCCCGGCTCGTCAGGGCCGGCATCCAGCGCGGAGTGTCGAATGACCACCCCGGCCCCGGGCGGATCCCTGCCTTCGACTCCGGCCGGCCGCCGACGCGCCCGGTCGCCTCGGGCGCTCATCATGCGTCTTCGGGCCGGAGGTGGTCAGGCGGGGGCGTCGAGGCGGGCGATGTGCTCGTCGTCGAGCTTGACGTCGACGATGATCTCTTCGAGCTGGGCCATCGAGCTGACGCCGACGATCGGGATGATGTCCTGCGCCCGCAGCCAGGCGAGCACGACCTGGTTGCGCGTCGCGCCGAGCTCGCCGGCCACCTCGTCCAGCACAGCCAGCCGCCTCGTGGTGCCCGGGTGGTCGTAGTACTCGGGCATCGGTTTGGCGGTGTACGCGCCCGCGAGCAACGAGGAGTAGACCCACAGCGTCAGGTCGCCCTCGGAACGCACGTAGTCCAGCATCTCGTCGGAGACCTGGGTGTGGCCGCCTTCGGGCACGCGTACCCAGGGCCGGGGGCGGAGGTAGGAGTGGCGGAGTTGCACGTGACGGTATCGAGCGCCGCCGCGCGCCGCCGCCAGTGAGCGGGCCCGCTCCAGCCGCCACACCGCGTGGTTGCTCGCGCCGACCTCCTTGGCCTTGCCTGCGAGCACCAGTTCGTCGAAGGCGGCGACCGTCTCCTCCAGCGGCGTCGACCTGTCGTCGACGTGGGCCCAGTAGACGTCGACGTGATCGGTGCCGAGCCGGTGCAGGCTGCCCTCGATCGCGGCCCGGATCACGCCGGCGGACAGGCCCTCGGCGGCGTCGAGCGTACGGGCGCCGGGCACGGCCGGGCGGGCGCCGCACTTGGTGCTGATCACCACGCTGTCCCGGTTGCGCCGGGAGGCGAGCCACCGGCCGATGGTGGCCTCGCTCTCGTCGCCGGTCGCGCCCTCCAGCCAGAACGGATAGTTGTTGGCTGTGTCGAGCATCGTTCCGCCGGCTTCGACGAAGCGGTCGAGGATGGCGAACGAGGTCGCCTCGTCCACGGTGGTCCCGAAGGGGATCGTTCCCAGAGCGATTCTCATGCCGACCACCTTGCCGCCTGGAGCGCACTCCAGCGCAAGCGGCTTTCAGCGGCGGCGGTCGAGGGCGCTGCGGCCACGCGCCACGATGGTCTCGACGTCCCTCAGATCGTCCATGTCGTGAGCCCTGGCCAGCGCTTCCTTGGCCGCGTCGTAGGCGTCCAGGACCGCGTTCCAGTCGACGTCGCCGGTTCTGTCCGTCAGGCTGTCGATCTCCTCGCCCAGCCGGGTCACGTTCTCCTCCTGGACGCTCTTGGCGTCCTCGAACCGGACGGCTCTCTCGGCGGCCTGCTCCCTGGCGGCTCTGCTCCGCCGTACCCTGGCCGTGACCAGCCCGGCGGCCATCCAGAAGACGACCAGGCCGGCGATGCCGAAGAAGACCAGCCAGCCGGTGGACATGCGGCTGGAGGACCCGGACAGGTCGACGTCCTTGGCGAAGTCCTGGTTCAGCCCGGTGACCTCGGCGTCCTCGAACGTGGCGCCCCGCAGTTCGGCCGAGGACACATCGGCGTCGGTCAGGGTGGCCTTGCGGAAGACCGCGTCCCGGTACTTGCCGTAGCGGAGGTCCGCCCGGTCCAACCTGGCGCCGGTGAAGTCGGCCTGGTCGGCCGTGACGCTGTTCATCTCCGTGTAGCGAAGATCGGCGCCGGCGAGCTCGGCCTGGGTCAGGTCGGCGCTGCCGAGCGCCGCGCCCGACAGGTCCGCGCGGGACAGGTTCGCCCCCACGAGGTCGGCGCTGCCCAGCTTGGCCCGCCGCAGCCGCGCGCCGCGCAGGTCCGCCCCCTTCGCCTCGCGAAGCCTCGTCCCGACGGCGGAGACCTCGCGAAGGATGGCCCGGTTCAGTTTGACGCCCGACAGGTCGAGGCCGTCCAGCCTGGCGCCGGTCAGGTCGGCGCAGCTCAGATCGCCGGGGAAGCTCGTGGCCGCGGTCAGGTCCCAGCCCCGGTAGTCCTGACCGCCGCCGGGCTCGCACGACGGGTCCGGCGCCGGCAGGTATCCGGGCACGCCCCTGCTTCCGGCGAGCCGGGCGTCCCTGACGTCGCGCAGGTCGGCCCCGGTGAGGTCGGCCCCCCGGAAGTCCGCGCCGGTCATCACCGACTCGTACAGTTGCGCCGCGCTGAGATCCGCCTGCCGCAGGACCGTCCTGATCAGGGTGGCGCCGTAGAGCTTGGCCCTCGCCGCCCTGACCCGGCTGAGGTCGGCCCGGCGCATGTCCGCGCCGTAGGCGGAGGCGTCGGTCAGGTCGACGCCGACCAGCTTCGCGTCGTCGAACTGCGCGCCGTACGTCTTGGCCCGCGCCATCGTGGCCCCGCTCAGGTCGGCTCCCTCGAAATGCGCGTAGTACGGCGAGGAGTCGTCCATCGTCGCCTCGCGCAGGTCGCTGCCGCGCAGGTCCGCGTAGTACAGCTCGGCCTCGGAGAGGTCGGCCTCGCGCAGTCTGGCCCCGGCCATCCGGGCGTACCCGAGATGGGCTCCCTTGAGAGAGGCTCCGGTCAGGTCGGCCCCGGTGAGCACGCTCCGCACGGTCAGGCCGTCCAGTTTGGCGCCCCGGAGGTCCGCGCAGGACAGATCGGCGGGCAGTGTGGCCCGGGTGAGGTCCCTGCCGGCGAGATGCGGGCCGCTGCCGGGGCGGCACGGCAGGCGGTCGCCGGGCGTCGCCACGGCTGCCGGGGCCATCGGGATCGACAGCGCGATCGCAGCGGAGAAGGCCACCGTGCTGGCGATCAGGCGGGGGATGCCGGGCATTGCTGTCTCACTGTCTCTCGGGAGCACCACCCGGACGCCGGCCCGGGTCGTACGTGGCAGGACCCGTTATATGGGGGCGAATTGCGGCCCGCTTGCCAAATGCCTACAGCGGAAAGGGCGCATGCGCCCGAGATCCGGTGTGACAGGATCAATGGTGTGGCGGTGTACACACCTGGACAGGTCGTCGAGGAGACCGGGTTCAGCCTCGACACCCTTCGGTACTACGAACGGATCGGGCTGCTGGAGCCGGTCGGCCGCAACGCGGCGGGCCAGCGGCGGTTCAGCGAAGAGGACGTGAGCTGGCTCGGCATGATCCGCTGCCTGCGGGACACGGGCATGCCGATCGCGGAGATGCTGCGCTTCGCCCAGCTCGTACGGCAGGGCGAGCACACCATCGAGGACCGGATCGCGTTGCTGGAGGAGCACGACCGGAAGGCCGAGGAGCAGATCGCCGACCTGCGCCAGAAGCAGGGCGCGATCCAGCGGAAGATCCAGTACTACAAGGACGTGCGGACCATGCGCGACATGCTCCCCGAGCAGGCGTCCTAGTCTAGGGCGCGCGTACAGTCCGAACCGTTCCGGAGCCGGCGGGACTGAGGGCCTGGAGTACTGAGGGCCTGGAGTACTGGGGGCCTGGAGTGAGGAGTCACGTGACCTCGCCACGGGCGCGTAGGGTCGCTACTCCGTCGCCTTCGAGCTTGTCCCAGTAGCCGGTGCGTCCGGTCATCGCCATGATCAGTGCCAGTGTGGGGCCGGCCACGAATGCGCCGGAGCCGGTCGTGAACGGACCATCGGTGGCGACGAGGCGCAGGCCTCGGATTCGGCCCTTGGCGAGGACGACCAGGTCGGAGCGCCGGTAGTAGCCGGCTACCCGGGTGAGCGTCTCGATCGGGTGGTCGCGCCGAATGCCCAATGGCCGGCGGATGTCCTCTCCGTGCACGATCGTCTCGCCCAGCATCGCCATCACGGGCAGGGGCGGCTTGGTCGTGCTGGTCACGATGCGGCGGAACCGGGCGAGCGTCTCGGCCGGGGTCGCGCCCAGTTGCTCGGCCAATCGCATGGCCACCTGTTTGTCGAAGTCGAAGCGGCAGCGGATGACGCCGGTCATCCACCGCACCGGTGTGAGGCTCGCCCCTGAGGTGATGTGCGCCAGCACCTCACGCACCGTCAGCCCGGTGCACAGGGACGGTGTGGTCCATTGCTCGCTGGTGAGATCCGCGAGGTCGGCCGCCAGGGCTGCCCGCTCGCTGTGGACCAGGGACCAGATATCGGTCTTGTGATGTCCTGTCGGCTCGGTCATGGTCAACGGCTCACCAGACCGACATGGTTGCCGTCGGGGTCGGCGAACACCGCGATCCGTCCCAGGGGCGTTGGTCTCGGCTCCAAGACGGGGCTGCCGCCCAGGCTTTCCGCCCTCGCCAGTGCGGCCTCGACGTCGTCGACCGTGAAGTAGACCACGATCCCGGTGTACGGGCTGCCGGGACCGGCCTGGCCGATGCCGCCTGCCGGACGGTCGTTGTCACCACCGACGAGTGCGTAGGTCTCGTCGATCACGTTCACCGTCCAGCCGAACAGCTCCTGGTAGAAGCGTCGTGATCGCGAAGCGTCGGGAGTGGAGATGTCGAACCATCCGGGCGTGGGATGAGATCCGGTCGACGTCATGGCAGTCCTCCTTCACGAGGGCCGGTATGCCCCCTCACCTGGTAGGACTGCCGCCGTAGGGCACAATCGTCGCTCATGCGGGAAAAATCTTCCGGGCTCCGGGCGGATCCGGCGGCGCAGCGCGTTCAGGACGCCGACTTGGCTCGGGCTCGCGCGGGGGATGATGCTGCTTTCGCCCGCCTGGTAGGACCGCTGCGCCAGGAGTTGCATGGGCATTGCTACCGCATGCTGGGCTCCGGTCACGACGCCGACGATGCCCTGCAGGATGCCCTGCTGCGCGCGTGGCGAGGGCTCGCGCGGTTCGAGGGACGTGGCTCGTTGCGTTCGTGGCTCTACACCGTGGCCACCCGTGCCTGCCTGGACCTGGCCGACTCCCGCGGCAAGCGGGCGTTGCCCGCCGACCTCGGCTCATCCAGCGAACGCGCCGTGCTCGACGCCGCCCCGCTGACCGAGGTCGCCTGGCTGGGCCCTTACCCCGATCAGGGCCTCGCCGACGGCCGGGCCGTCCCTGAGGCACGTTACGAGCAGCGTGAATCCGTCGAACTCGCCTTCGTCGCCGCCCTGCAGCACTTGCCGGGCAACCAGCGGGCCGCGCTGCTGCTGTTCGACGTTCTCGGGTTCTCCGCCGCCGAGATCGCCTCCATGATGGGTACCTCGACCACGTCAGTGAACTCCGCCCTGGCTCGGGCCCGCAGGCTCGTGACAGAAAAGATCCCCTCCCTGAGTCAGCGGCAGGCGCTGCGGAAAATCGGCGACGCCAAGGTTCAGCGGCTCGTGGCCGCATTCGCGGCGGCGCTGGAACGTGGCGACATCGACGCCCTGGTGCCGCTGCTGACCGAGGACGTCACCTGGTCCATGCCGCCCCTGGCGACCTGGTACCAGGGGTTGGCGGCCGTCACCGACTTCGCCGTGCAGGTCCCCATGACCAGGTGCCCAAGCTGGCGGTCTCTTCCGACCAGCGCCAACGGCCAGGCCGCCGTGGCGTTCTACATCGGTGGCGACGCCATCGGACCGCACGCCGCCTGGTCGATCACCGTGCTCGCGTTCCGCGGCACGCGCATCTGCCAGATCGTCTCGTTCCTTGGTCCCGAACACTTCCCGGCCTTCGCTCTGCCTGCCTCGCTGCCCTGATTCACGAAGCCGCAGGGCGTCGGCCGAGAATCGCAGTGGCCGCACACCGCCGCCTCTCCGCTCGTACGGGCTCCTGCACTTCTGCCGGTACGCCGCCACCTACAGGCGGGTCAGGGGGAGCGGTACGCCTCGGCCTGGAGGTTGTAGAGCTCGGCGTAGAGGCCGTCGAGGGTGATCAGCTCCTCGTGGGTGCCGTGCTCGCGGACCTTGCCGTGGTCGAGCACGTAGATGCGGTCGGCGTAGCGGACGCTGGCCAGGCGGTGGGTGATGAGCAGCACGGTCCGGCCGTCGGCGTGCTGCCGGATCCGCTCGAACAACGCGTGCTCCGCCCGGGCGTCGAGGGCGGCCGTGGGCTCGTCGCAGATCAGCAGGGGCGCGTCCCGGTAGAACCCGCGCGCCACCGCGATCCGCTGCCACTGCCCGCCCGACAGTTCGTGACCGTTCTTGAACCTGCGGTCGAGCAGGGTGCGGTAGCCGTAGGGGAGCTCGGCGATGACCTGGTCGGCGCCGGCGACCTCGGCCGCACGGGCCACCTCGGCCTCGCCCTTCTCCATGCCCATCGTGATGTTGTGGCGGGCCGTCAGCGGCCACCGGGTGTGGTCCTGGGCGATGACCGCGATCCTGCGGCGCAGGCTGTCCGGGTCGATCTCGGACAGGTCGGCGTCGTCCCACCGGACGCGGCCGCCGTCCGGCTCGTACAGGCCGGCGAGGATCTTGGCGAGGGTGGTCTTGCCCGAGCCGTTCTCTCCGACGAGGGCCACGACCTCCCCGCGCTCGATGCGGACCGACACCCCGCGCAGGGCGGGCGCCGGTGCGGCGGGATAGGAGAAGGTGACGTCCTCGACCGTGATGCGGCCGAAGCCGTCGGGGGCCGTCCGGTCGCGGGCCGCCGGGATGCGGGCCTCGGCGTGCGCGATGAAGTCGAGGAAGTCGGTGAAGTAGAGACCCTCCTCGTAGAGCCGGTTCGTCGCGTACATGAAGTTCGACAGCGACGTCTGGCCGGACCGGATCGCCAGCACCGCGGTGCCGGCGACCGCTAGCGGCACCGCGCCCGCCGCGAGCAGCAGGCCGAGCGCGACGTAGACCGCGCCCTGCCCCAGGCCGCCGAGCGCCTCGCCGAGGACGCGGGCGACGGTCTGCCGCCGCGCGAGGTCGAGCATGACGCGCTGCTCGCCACGGGCGACCGTGTCGAACATCCGGAGCAGGAAGCCGCGCATGGTGAACGTGCGGACCTCGGCGGCGGTGTCCTTGTCCGCGAGCAGCTCCTCGATGATCCACTTGCGCCGTCTGGCCGGGACGAGCACGAGGGCGGTCGTGTAGCGCATCCTGGCCGCACGTACGGCCGCCCAGGCGTCGGGGACGACCGCGAGCAGGAGCAGGGGCAGCAGCACGGGGTGCAGCACGCCCAGCACGCCCGCCGCCGCCACGATGCCGACCAGGCCCGACAGCGTGTCGATGGCCGTGCTCACGACCATCTCGGCCATCTGCATGCCGCGCATGCGCGCACGCTGCAGCGCGTCGTGGAACTCGGGGTCGTCGAAGCAGACGAGGTCGACCCGGCTGGTCAGCGTGTAGAGGCGCTCTTCCGTGATCCGGCTGACCTGGGGTTCGAGCCGTGACTGGGCCCAACCGGCCCCCGCCTGCAGGGCCGTGCGCGCGGTGGCGGCCAGGCCCACGAGCAGCAGGCTGGGCAGCGCGGCCCGGACCCGCTCCGGGGTGGGGCCCGCCTGGAACAGCGCGGTCAGCACGCCGGTGGTGGCGAGGAGGCCGAAGGCCGTGAAGACGCCGCCGAGTGCGCTGAGCGTGACCGTGGCCACGGTGTCGCGGGGGCTCGCCTCCCAGGCGATGCCCAGTGCCTGCCTGACCAGCCGGGGCAGCCGCCGCGCCACCGTGAGGAAGCCCAGCCCCGCCATCGTTCCGTAGTGCCGCGCCCACTGCGGGGACTCGACGTCCGCCATGTCCGGCAGGTCGTCCTCCGACAGGTGATCAGGTCCCCCCTGTTGTGTCACCGTCATGCCTGCAGTGTGAGCGCGAGCGCCGACAATTTCCCGGGCGCGAGTGGCGGCCCTTCTTTTGACGCACGCCCCTAACACGGCGCCAGGGCCCGTATGCAGAGACGTTATCGGCACAAACTTGACGACGTACCGGTGAAAGTGGGTTGATTGGGCCTGCTGACAACGTTGTCAGCCATATGTGTCTTCGGGGGCCCGAAATCCTCCCGATCAGCCTGAAGGGAATGTTGCGATGAGACGACGGTGGATGGCGGCCGTCGCGGTCTCTGTTGCAGGTCTGCTCACTCTTTCCGCCTGTGGTGGCGGTGACAAGCAGGAGAGCGGAGGCGGTCAGGCCGCGAAGAAGGTCGAGGTCTTCTCGTGGTGGACGGGTCCCGGTGAGGCCGACGGCCTCAAGGCGATGCGGGAGATCTTCGCCAAGCAGAACGCGAACTTCGAGTTCTTCGACGCCGCGGTGGCCGGCGGCTCGGGCGACCAGGCCCGCGCGCTGCTGTCCAGCAAGCTGCAGGCCAACCAGCCCCCGGACACCTTCCAGGGTCACGCAGGCGCCGAGCTCCAGGGCTACATCAAGAGCGGCAAGCTGGAGTCGGTGAACTTCCTGTACGACGAGCTGAAGCTGAAGGAGGTCTTCCCGCAGCAGCTCATCGACCAGATTTCGGTGCAGGGCCAGATCTACTCCGTACCGGTGAACATCCACCGGTCGAACGTCCTGTGGTTCAACCCCACGGTCCTCAAGGACGCCGGCATCGACGGCGCGCCGAAGACCGTCGAGGAGTTCGTCACCGACCTCGAGAAGGTCAAGAAGACCGGGAAGATCCCGCTGTCGATCGGCTCGCAGTGGACCCTGGTGCACCTGCTCGAGTCCGTGCTGCTCGGCTCGCTCGGCACCGACGCCTACAACGCCCTGTGGACGGCCAACGCCGACTGGTCCAACGCGAACGTGACCAAGGCGCTGGAGAACTTCAAGACCATCCTGTCGTACGCGGGCAGCCCGCAGGACGACTGGCAGCCGGCGGCCAAGCAGGTCGCCGACGGCGAGGCGGCCTTCAACATCATGGGCGACTGGGCCTACGGCTACTTCCACAACCCGCCGGAGGGCGGCCTCGGCAAGGAGTCGCACAAGGACTTCGACTGGGCCGCGTCGCCGGGCACGGACGGCACGTTCATGTGGCTGTCGGACAGCTTCACGCTGCCGAAGGGCGCGCCCAACCGCGACGGCGCGATCGCGTGGCTGAAGGTGGCCGCCAGCAAGGAGGGCCAGGACGCGTTCAACCCGCTGAAGGGCTCGATCCCGGCCCGCAAGGACGCCGACCAGTCCCTCTACAAGGACTACCTGTCCTGGAGCCTGGAGCAGTGGTCCGGCAGCAAGCTGGCCGGCTCGATCCAGCACGGCGTGGTCGCCAACGACGCGTGGCGCACCGCGATCACCGACGCGGTCGGCCTGTTCCAGCAGGACAAGGACGTCGCCAAGTTCCAGCAGGCGCTGGTCACGGCGGCCAAGAACAGCGGTCAGTGAGCTGATCTCCTCGTACGGCCCACGCTGTGGACACAACGGCGTGGGCCGTACTTGACTTCTGAGAGGTACATGTGACGCGGGTGCGCAGATGGCTGCCCGGGCTGCTCCTGGTGTCGCCGTCGATCATCCTCATCGCGGTCTTCGTGTACGGCCTGCTGGGCTGGAACTTCAAGCTCGCCATGACCGACAAGCACGACGAGATCGCGGAGATCCCCGGCAACTTCGTCGGGCTGGAGAACTTCACCGGCATCTGGAGCGAGGAGCGCTGGGGCCTGTCGGTCCGGCACTCGATCATCTTCACCGTGGTCTTCGTCGGCGGCGCGCTCGTCCTCGGCTGGCTCCTGGCCTTCCTGATGGAGAAGGGCATCCGGGCGGAGAGCGGCTTCCGCGCCGTCTACCTGTTCCCGATGGCCGTCTCCTTCATCGCCACCGGGGTGGTCTGGCGGTGGCTGATGAACAGCGCGACGGGTGAGCGGGCGGTCGGGCTCAACCGGCTCTTCCACTACCTCGGAGTCGACTTCCTCCAGTGGCAGTGGTTCCGCGACCCCGACTGGGGCATGGCCGCCATGGCGATCCCAGCGATCTGGCAGATGTCCGGATACATCATGGCGCTGTTCCTCGCCGGGTTCCGGGGTGTGCCCGAGGAACTGCGGGAGGCCGCCCGGGTGGACGGCTGCAGCGAGTGGGGCGTCTACCGGCACGTGGTGCTGCCGATGCTGCGCCCGGTGACGCTGTCCGCGCTGATCATCCTCGGCCACATCTCGCTGAAGGTCTTCGACCTCGTCGTCGCGGTGTCGGGCAAGCAGATCATCACCGACGTGCCCGCGACGTTCATGTGGACGGCGGTCTACGACTCGCACGACCCGGCGAAGGGCGCGACGATCGCGTCCTACATCGTGCTGTCCGTCGTCGTCTTCGTCGTGCCCTACCTGATCTGGGACGCCCGTAAGGGGAAGCGTTCATGACCGCGCACGTCGCCGAGAAGGCCCCGCGCACGGCGCCCGCCCCGGTCCGAGAGCGGGGCAGGACCGCCGCGTGGGTGCGGCTCGTCCTCCTGCTGCTGTTCGTCCTGGTCTTCCTGATCCCGGTCTACGTGCTGCTGGTCACGAGCTTCAAGCCGCTCAGCGAGGCCGACCCGGCGCAGGCGTGGAACCTGCCGAAGGTGTGGACGACCGAGGCGTGGAGCGTCGCCTGGGAGAAGCTCGAGCCCGGCATCGTCAACAGTTTCCTGCTCGCGATCCCCGGCTCGCTGATCTCCGCGGCGCTCGGGTCGCTGAACGGATACGTGCTGTCCAAGTGGCGCTTCCCCGGCGCGGACGTGCTGTTCACACTGTTCCTGTTCGGCATGTTCATCCCGTACCAGGGCGTGATGATCCCGCTGGTGCAGCTCATGGTGGACGTGGGCGACGCGCTCGGCGTGCAGTTGTACGGCGGCATCCCCGGCCTGGTCCTCGCCCACGTGGTGTACGGCATCCCGATCTGCACGCTGATCTTCCGCAACTACTACGTCACGATCCCCGACGAGCTGATCGAGGCGTCCCGCGTGGACGGCGCGGGGATGCTGCGGACGCTCTGGTCGATCGTGCTGCCGGTCTCCGGCCCGGCGTTCGCCGTCGTGATCATCTGGCAGTTCACCTCGATGTGGAACGACTTCCTGTTCGCGGTCTTCCTCACCGGGCCGAGCTCGTGGCCGACCACGGTCATGCTCAACAACATCGCGGGCGCCGTGACGACGCCGTACAGCCAGCAGATGGCGGCGGCGATCCTGGCGTCCATCCCCACGATGGTCATCTACGTGCTGCTCGGCAGGTTCTTCATGCGCGGCCTCATGGCGGGCGCGCTCAAGGGCTGACTCTCAGGAATCGAGCCGGCCGGCCACCAGCGCGTCCCCAAGGGGAGTGCGCCGGTAGAGCACCCGCCGCCCGACCCGGGCGCCGGCGACCAGCCCGGCCGCGCGCAGCGCGGCCAGGTGGCCGCCGGCCGTGCCGAGCGCCAGCCCGAGGCGGGCGGCGAGCTGCGTGGTGGTCGCCGGGGTCTCCAGCTCGGCCAGGACCCGGGCGCGGGACCTGCCGACCAGTCCGGCGAGCGCCGCCGCGCCGCCCGCCCGTGGGTGCGCCGCCGCCACCCCCCGCGCCGGATACACCAGTGCGTACGGCCACGCCTCGTCGAGGTAGGCGATCACCTTGCGGACGAAGAGGCTGGGCAGGAACAGCAGGCCGCGGCCGCCGAGCCGGTGCCGCTCGTCCCGGTCGCCGGAGGCCGCCACCTCGATGCGGGCCGGTGCGTCGGCCTCTTCCGGCCGCCAGCGGACCCGCGGGCCGAGGTCGCCGAGCGCCGCCGCCCAGCCGTACGTCGCCAGCCGCCCGGCCCGCTGGATCACGTCGCGCTCCAGGATCGCGTGGAAGCGCGGCCACTGCGGCGCGACCAGCTCCGTCCAGGTGCGCTCCAGCCCGTCGGCCAGGAACGCGACCACGTGGTCGTCCGCCAGGATCTCCATGACGTCGGCGGGCGGGGGCGGCCGGCCGTCCAGCGACATCGCGATCTCGGTCCGCGCCCGCTCAAGGGGGGTGGCCCGCATCGCCGCGATCTCCTCGGCGAAGGAGACGTTGATCCCCGTGGGCGGCGGCGCGATGAAGTCGGCGATGTAGGCCCCCTGGCGGAACAGCGCGACCATCGCCCGCGCCCCCGGGCTGCCGGCCAGCAGCCGGGCGAACCGGGGGCGCGCCACCGCGGCCCAGGACGCGTGCGCCCCCGCCTCCAGCCGCCCCGACAGCATCCACATCGCGTGCATGGTCTCGTTGAGCGGGGAGATCGCGAAACGGCTGGCCGCGACGTCCTGCGGGCTCACCTCGATCCGGTACAAACGCCCACCCTTCGGCAGTTTCCGAAACGTTAGCGCGGCCGGAGGCGGCGGGCCGAGCATGTGTGCCGGGAGGTGGGCCGTGACCGTGGCCGCGAACCAGGAGAGATCGACGTTCCGGGCGTGCTTCGCCGTCCCGGAGTTCCGCGTGCTCTTCGGGAGCCAGCTTCTGCTGGTCCTGGGCGACACCGTGAAGATGCTCGCGTTCTCCGTGCTGGTTTACGCGCGCACGGAGTCGCCGGGCCTGGCCGCGCTGGCGTACATGATCGGGTTCCTGCCGCAGGTGGCGGGCGGGATGTTCCTGCTGTCGCTCGCCGACCGGTGGCGCCCGCGGGCCCTGATGGTCGCGGGCGACCTGCTGCGCGTGGCCACGTGCCTCGTCCTCGGTGTCGGCGACCTGCCGATCGGGGTCATGCTCGCGCTGGTGTTCGCGGCGGGCGTGCCCACGCCCCTGTTCTCGGCCGCGCGCGCCGCCGTGCTGCCGGACGTGCTGGTGGGAGATGCGTACGTGCTCGGCCGCGCGCTGTTCACCACGACCTCGGCGGGCGCGCAGGTGGCCGGGCTGGCCGTCGGCGGCGGTCTGCTCGCCGTGACCGGCCCTCTCAGGGCGCTGCTGATCACCGCCGCGCTCTCGCTGGGCAGCGCGGCGGTGACCCGGTTCGGGCTGCGCGACCGCCCGGCGCGCGCCGCGCACTCCGCCCCGCATCACCGGGCCGGGGCCGTACGGACGACGCTACGGGTCAACCGGGCGCTGCTGGCCGACCGCGCCGTCCGGGGACTGCTGCTCGCCGGATGGCTGCCGCCGATGCTCGCGATCGGTGCGGAGGCCGTCTACGTGCCGTACCTCACAGGCGAGGGGGCGCCGTGGGGCGCGGGGGTCGT
The DNA here is from genome assembly GCF_012999525.1 of Microbispora sp. H10836. Lineage (NCBI taxonomy): Bacteria > Bacillati > Actinomycetota > Actinomycetes > Streptosporangiales > Streptosporangiaceae > Microbispora > Microbispora sp. H10836. Next base: position 32,265 of record NZ_JABBWU010000013.1, on the reverse strand, counting down.
GCTGGCCGCCGCGGCGGCGGGCATGGGCGCGGGAGAGTTCGCCGTCGGCAGGTTCGCCCCGCCCGCGGTGCGCGAACGGCTGACCTTCCCGCTGGCGCTCGCGCTGGGAGTGCCGCTGCTCGGGTTCGCCGCCCGCCCGGGGGTCGCCGGCGCGGCGGCGCTGGCCGCCCTGGGCGCGGCGGGGCTGGCCTACAACCTGGGGCTCCAGCGGCGGTTCCTCGACACGGTTCCCGAGGCCGCCCGCGGGCAGGCGTTCGGCCTGCAGACGTCCGGTCTGATGACGGCCCAGGCACTGGGCGCCGCCGCCGCGGGCGCCCTCGCCGAACTGGTGCCCGCCCATCTCGCCATCGCGCTGTCGGGCTGTGGCGTGATCGCCGTGGTGCTCACGCTGCGGCGTGATCTGCGCGGCGCCCTGTCGTCCCGCGTCAGCCCGCCGTACGGTCCCGGAGAGACAGGGGAGGGCGTTCGCCCGAGCCCCGCGGGATGAGCCGCGTGGCCAGTTCGATCCTGCTGGTCGGCCCCTCGTCCCCGGACAGGCGCATGAACAACAGGTCGGCGGCCGTGCGGCCCAGCCGGGTGGGATCCTGCGCCACCACGGTGACGCCCAACAGGTCGGCCAGCTCGAAGTCGTCGAACCCGACCAGAGCGAGGCCTCCGGCGGCGCCCGCGTCGGCGGTGTCCGTGAGCGACGCCAGCGCCCGCAGGATCTCCACGGTGGTGCGGCCGTTTCCGGTCAGCAGGGCGGTCGGGGGATCGAAGGCCGTGAGCAGCCGGGTCAGGTCGGCCCGCATCCGCGCCGGGTCCGGCGGCCCCATGACCACCAGGCCCTCGTCGTACGGCAGGCCGGCCGCGGCCAGCGCCTGCCGGTAACCGCGCAGCCGCTCGGCGGCGGTGAAGATCCCGGGGGAGTCGCCGAGGAAGGCGACGCGGCGGTGGCCGTGCGCGATCAGGTGGGCCGTGCCCGCCCGTGCCCCGCCCGTGTTGTCGCAGAGGACGGTGTCCGCCTCGCACCCCGCGCCGGGCGGGCGGTCGGCGAAGACCGTCTTGATCCCGGCTTCGAACTCGGGCGCGAGATAGGCGTGGTCCCTCCCCGCGGGCACGATGATCAACCCGTCCACGCGGCGGGCGCAGAAGGCGAGCACGAGGTCGCGCTCGCGGTCCGGGTCCTCCCGGGACGAGCCGCTGAACAGCAGGTAGCCGTGGTGCAGCGCGGCGTCCTCCACCGCCCGGCTGAGGCTGGAGTAGAAGGCGTCGGCGACGTCCTCGATGACCAGGCCGATGCTCGCCGTACGGCCCCGCCGCAGGATGCGCGCGCTGTCGTTGCGGCGGTAGCCGAGCCGCTCGATGGCCGCCTGCACACGACCGGCGGTCGCGGTGTTGACGCCGGGTTCGTTGTTGACGACGCGGGAGACGGTCTTGAGCGCCACACCGGCCGCGGCGGCCACGTCGTTCATGGTCGGACGGCCGCGTCTCGTCTCTCCCACGCAGGGATCATCTCCCATTTCAGCGCCGTAGACAACGTTGTCAGTTCCATGGTGGGAGATGGTCGTTTTTGTGGGGATGTGGGGGTGCGTCAGGGGAGGTCCGCGCGGCTCGCGCCCCCGGTGGCGCGCAGGTCGGCCTCGATCCCGGCGGCCGTGGCGAGCAGCGGGGGCAGCAGGTCGCGTCGCGCGGACTCCGGCGTGGTGCGGCTGGCGTGCGAGGAGACGTTGACCGCCGCCGCCACCCGGCCGTCGCGGCCCCTGATCGGCGCGGCGATCGACCGCAGCCCCTCCTCCAGTTCCTGGTCCACCATGGCCCAGCCCTGGGCCCGTACCTCGTCGAGCGCGGTGCGCAGGGCCACCGGCGACGTGGCGGTGTGGGGGGTCAGCCGCCGCAGGTCGGCGCGGGCGAGGTAGGCGTCGAGGTCCTCCGGGGACAGCCCCGCGAGCAGCACCCTGCCCATCGAGGTGCAGTACGCCGGGAAGCGGGTCCCGATCGCGATCGTCACGCGCATGATCCGGGCCGTCGGCACGCGGGCCACGTAGACGATCTCGGTGTCGTCCAGCACCGAGACCGACGCCGACTCGTGCACCTCGGCGGCGAGCCGCTCCAGGTGCGGCAGAGCGACCTCGGGCAGGGACAGGCTCGACAGGTAGGCGTAGCCCAGCTCCAGGACCCGGGGCGACAGGGCGAAAAGCCGCCCGTCGGTCCGCACGTAGCCCAGGCCGGCGAGCGTCAGCAGGAACCTGCGCGCCGCGGCGCGGGTGAGACCGGTCTTGCGGGCCACCTCGCTGAGCGTCAGCTCCGGGCTCGTCGCGTCGAACGCCCGGATCACCGCCAGGCCCCGGGCCAGCGACTGGACGTGCTCCTCCGCCATGGCCGCCCACCTCCCGACCGAACCCTAGCGCCGGACGGGGCTCGGGACACCGCGCCGGTAGGGTTTGGCGGGTGACGAGAGGGATCATGGTTCATCGGGGAGATGCGCTGCTCATCGCCGGGTTCGTCCTGGCGGCGCTCAACCTGAGGCCCGCTCTCGCGGGCGTGTCACCGCTCCTCCCGGCCATCATGCGGGACCTCGGCCTCAGCCCCGCCGGTGGCGGCGCCATCACCACGGTGATGGTGGCGTGCCTCGGCCTGCTCGCCCCGGTCGCGCCCGCGCTGGCCACCCGCATCGGGCTGGACCGCACGCTGCTGGCCGGGCTGCTCGTCCTGGCCGCCGGCGTCGCGCTGCGCAGCGCGGACGGCGTGCCCGCGTTGTACTGCGGCGCGGCCCTGGCCGGCACGGCCATCGCCGTCATGAACGTCGTCATGCCGGGCCTCGTCAAACAGCACTTCCCGGACAGGGTCGGGCTCTTCACCGGCCTGTACGTCTCGGTCATGGTGGGCGGGGCCGCGACGGCCTCGGCGGCGATGGTCCCGCTGGCGGAGCAGGTCGGCTGGCGGGTCGCGGCGGGGTCGGCGGCCCTGCTCGCGCTGCTGGCGGCGGCCCTGTGGCGCGTGGCGCTGACCAGGGCGGCGTCGCTTCCGGCGGCACAGGCCCGGACGAAGGCGGCCCAGCCGGAGGTCTCCCCGGCCGAGGCGGCGCGATCGGTGGCGGGCCCGGAGCAGCCGTCGTCCCCGGAGGCGCGCGGGGCCCGCCGTCCCCGGCCCGGCGACCCCGGCCACCGGCCGTACGCGACCCTGCTCCGCGCGCCGGCGACGTGGCCGGTCATGGCGTTCATGGGACTGCAGTCGCTGACCTTCTACGTCCTGCTGGCCTGGCTGCCGACCGTGTTCCAGGCCGCCGGCCTGCCCGCAGACGAGGCGGGATATCTGCTGGGCCTGACGAACCTCATGCAGATCGCCGCGGCGCTGGTCGTCCCCCTGCACGCGGGCCGGGCCCGATCCCAGACGCCGCACGTGGTCGTGGCCGTGCTGCTGACCGTCGGCGGATATCTGGGGGTGCTGCTCGCGCCCACCGTCACGCCGTGGCTGTGGATGATCGTCCTCGGGCTCGGCCAGGGGGCCTCGATCGCGCTCGCCCTGCTGATCATCACGCTGCGGGCGCCGGATCCGGCCTCGGTGACCGCGCTGTCGGCGGTCGCCCAGTCGAGCGGTTACCTGCTGGCCGCGATCGGGCCGCTCGCGTTCGGCCTGCTCCACGAGCTGTCCGGCGGCTGGACCGTGCCCCTGCTCGCCGGGCTGGGCGCCTGCGGCCTCCAACTGGTGTCGGGGATGCTCGCCGCCCGCCCGGCGCGGACGTAGTCAGCGCGGCAGCCGTTCGAGGTCGATCTCGATGGGGAACGGAGTGCCGACCGTGAGCCGGGTGTGGTGGACGCCGGTCACCTGGTAACCGGCTCCGCCGGCGTCGAGTTCGTAGGAGTAGACGAACGGCCGCCAGCCGGTGCTCTCGACCCGCCAGAAGTGCGGGATGCCGGCCGCCGCGTAGTGCCGTGGCAGCACGTCGCGGTCGGGGACGGCCGAGTCGGGGCCCGCGATCTCGATGACCAGCCCCACCTCCTCGGCGAGGTAGCAGGTCCTCCGGTCGTCGGAGGCGGCGAGGTCGTCCACCAGGGACACGTCGGGGCGGGCACGCCGCTCCGGCTCCAGCAGGACGTCCATCCGGCTGACCGCCACCAGGTCGCCCGGCGCCTGCGCGTTCAGCGCCGTGCGCAGGCCGTAGGCCACGCGTTCGCGGAACCGTGTCTGGGGGCCGGTGGAGATGAGGCCGGCGTCGAGGCTGTCGTCCCCGCCGTCCCGCTGCTCGCCGACGGCGGGACGGGGCGGGGAGAGCCGATCGGGGACGCCCCCGGCCCCGTCTCCCGGACGAGGCTGCAGCCAGTCATCGAGCACGCTGGTCATAGCAGCAGACTAGCGTCACGGTGCGTGATGACCGAACTACTCGCACTGCCCTAAGCCGGGTCGAGCGGGCGCAATTCGTCCGCGTATCCGACCGAAAGGCGGCGCATGGTCCCGTCCTCGGTGATGGAGTACTGCCCCATCCGCCACAGGGGTGGGGAGTACGCGTGGATCGAGACCGAGCCGGGCGCCTCGCCGGTCAGCCGGTGGATGTGGTCGGGCCCGAAGGAGAAGGCGTCGCCCGCCACGACCTGCGTCTCCAGGTGGGCGCCGCCGATGCGCGGGTTGCACTCCTTCAGCTCACCGGCCACGACGCGGACCGCGCCGGAGGAGACGTCGTGGTCGTGCCAGCCGGTGTCGTCCCCGGGGCGCCAGCACAGCAGCCACACGTCCACGTACGAGTCCCGGTGCAGGGAGACGTAGTGGCGTCCCCCGTCCTCCGCGCCCTCGAAGCCGAGGTGGTGACGCCACAGCTCGGGCCGCCCGGCCAGGTCCTCCACCAGGGCGAGCAGTTCGCGGCGGTCGAGCGTGCGTGCGGGCAGGTCGGCGAAGGAGGCACACAGCGCGCCTTCCTGGATCGTGGGCGTGCTCATTACGGCGACTCCTTCCGGGACAGCAGGCGGCCGGGATTGGCCACGCGGACGGCGTGATCGATGGCTCGTTGTGCGGGGTCGCCGGGGTCCGGCCAGACCGACTCGGCGTACGGCTGGTCGCTTCCGGCGACGAGGACGTCGATCCCGAGTTCGCGGATCACCGCGTCGGCGGCCCGGGGGCCGTAGGACGACGTCTCGAGGAACAGGCCGGGGTCCACCAGGCCGCGCCCGGCGGCGCCCCGGCTCAACTGACGCTCCCTGTGCAGCGGGGCCAGCCCGGCCAGCAGCGCGAAGCACACCTTCAAGCGGGGATGCCGGGGCCGGCCGAACGCCTCGAACGCGTACCAGGCGGCGTGCATCTGCTGCACGTACGGCACGACGGCGGCCCACCACGCGGGGCCCGGGGCCGCGGCGGGGCCCGGGTGGACGAACAGCGGCAGGCCGCGCTCCTCCAGCACGTCGAGCAGCGGGGCGGCCAGGGCCAGTCCCCGGGCGTCGCCGAGCGCGGTCGCCGGAAGCTGCAGCCCGGCCAGGCCTCGGCCGGGGGCCTGGCCGGGGGCGTGGTCGAGGACGTGCGCGAGCCGTACGGGGTCGGGGTCGGTCACCGGGGCGGCGGCCCAGGCGCCGAACGGCGCGGGCAGCGCGCGGGCGTCGGCGTGGTAGGCGTCGATGAGCGGCCACGCCTCCTCCGGAGGCAGATGCTCGATGCCGAGCGGGCTCGACAGGGAGACGAGGGCGAGGTCGAGGTGGGCGTTGCGCTTACGCCGGATCTCCACGTCGTGGTCGGCCGGGTCCGCTTCGTACGGCGGCTCGCCGTCGAGGACGAGCGTCCATCCGTCCAGGAACGGCGGGCGGGTGCGGCGGCGCAGCGCGTCGACGAGGGACGGCGTCCACAGGTGCTGGTGCACGTCCACGCTCATCGGCCCGGCCCCTCCGAGAAGTCCTAATTCCCTACTCAGAATACATGATTATCGGCCGGGTGTGACCCCGGGGCGGATCGCGACCCGCCCCGGAGCCGGTCAGTCGTCGCCGAGGATCATGTTGAGGAGCCAGCTGATCACGCCGACGACGATGGCGCCCCAGAAGGCGGCCATGAACCCGTCGACGTGGAAGGGGAGGTCGAGCTGCTCGGCGAGCCAGCTCGTGAACAGCAGCAGGGCGGCGTTCACCACCAGGGCGAACAACCCGAGCGTGAGCACGTAGAACGCGCAGCCGATCGTCTTGATGACCGGCTTGATGACGGCGTTCACGAGGCCGAAGATCAGCGCGACCGCGAGGAGGGTGCCGATCTGCCTGGCCGTGGAGCCGGCGCTGACGGTGATGCCGTCCACCAGCTTGGTGGACGCCCACAGGGCCGCGGCCACCACGATGATCTTGAGTATGACCTTCACCTCAAGAATCCTTCCATGGCACGGCAAAGAGTGCGCGGCTCCCGTGTGGCCGATGCGGGGCGGACTCGCGCCGAAGGCCGGGTGGGGCGGCAAAAAGCTCGTCCGCTTCCGGCGGTCTTTCTCCCGTGGCGGGGGTATAAGGGGCAAACCTGGGGGAAACCCACGAGTTGGGGGTGAGATCGAATGGACGTGGAAGAGCTCGAGTCGCTCCCCGCGAAGGAGCTGCACGACCGCGCCGTGCGCTACGCCGTACGGCACGGCGACCTGGGCTTCCTGTGGGAACTGCTGAAGGTCATCCCGGCGGCCGAGGCCGCCAGCGGCAACACCGGCGAGACCGCGAACGACCTCAGCAGGGTCTCGGCGCTGCTCAGCGACGCGATCGGGGCGGGCGAGGGCGAACTCGGCGACGCGCTCCGGCCGGTCTACGTCGACTATCTGTCCAAACATCCCGACGCCTGAGCGCGTCCCGTCCCCGGGAGCGCTCAGCAAGCTCTCATCTCCGCACGTCACAATGGCGGCGTGGTCAAGACACAGGTGCTCGTCGTCGACGACGAACCCGAGGTCCGCGACGCGATCGCGCGGGCGCTGCGCGTGGAGGGATACGGCGTGGCGACCGCCGGGGACGGCGTGGACGCCCTCGACGCCATCGACGGCGTCGCGCCCGACCTCGTGGTGCTCGACGTGCTCATGCCGGGCATGGACGGGATCGAGGTCTGCCGTGCGCTGCGCGGCGACGGCAACCGGCTGCCCGTGCTCATGCTGACGGCCCTGGACGGCATCGGCGACAAGGTGGCCGGCCTGGACGCGGGCGCCGACGACTACCTGGTGAAGCCGTTCGCGCTGGAGGAGCTGTTCGCCCGGGTGCGCGCCCTGCTCCGCCGCGCCGCGCCGCCCCCGGAGGCGGGCTTCGCCGACCTGGTCCTGCTGCCCGACAGCAGGCAGGCCCGGCGCGGCCGCCGGCTCATCGACCTGACGAGGACCGAATACGCCCTGCTCGACCTGCTGATCCGCAACGGCGGCCAGGTGCTGACCCGGCAGGTCATCCTGGAACGCATCTGGGGCTACGGCTTCCGGCCCGGGTCCAACCCGCTGGAGGTCTACATCGGCTATCTGCGTAAGAAGACCGAGGCGGGGGGCGAGCCGCGGCTCATCCACACGGTCCACGGCCTCGGCTACGCGCTCAGGGAGCCCGCCGCCTCTCTCGCCGGGGAGGAGCCGTGAAGCTCCGCTGGCGGCTCGCGATGGCCTCCGCGCTGGCCGGCGCGGTGAGCGTGATCGTCGTGATCGTGGCCGCCTACGTCATCACCTGCCGCCGGGTGGAGTGGGCGATGGACCACTACGGGACGTACGAGAGGTACGGCGACCGGCCCCCCAACGGCGTGCTGGCCGCCCTCGCCGACGTGGACGACCTGGGCTGGCCCTTCGTCGTCGTGGCGCTCGGCGGCCTGGTGCTCTCCGGGGCGCTCGGCTGGCTGGCCGCCCGGGCGGCGCTGCGGCCGGTCAACGCGCTCAAGGACGCCGCCGGACGGGTGGCCACCACCCGTGACCTGACCACCCGGATCGACGTGGCGGGAGACGACGAGCTGAGCAGCCTGGCGTGCAGCTTCAACGCGATGCTCGACGCCCTGGAACGCTCCGCCAAGTCGCAAAAGCGCCTCGTCGCCGACGCGTCCCACGAGTTGCGCACCCCGCTCACCGCCCTGCGGACCAACGTCGAGCTGCTGATGAGGGGAGACCTGCCGCAGGAGGTCCACGACGAGGTGAGCCGGGCCGTGGTGAGCGGCCTGGAGGAGTTGACGGCGCTCGTCTCCGACGTGGTCGAGCTGGCCCGCGACGAGGAGCCCGCCGTGCTGGTGGAGAGCGTGCGCCTCGACGAGCTCGTGGAGCGGGAGGTCGCCCGGGCGGCCCGGCACTGGCCGTCGACCGCGTACTCCGTCTCGGTGGAGCCGATGGTGGTGCGGGGCGTGCCCGACCGGCTCGCCCGCGCCGTCGCCAACCTGCTCGACAACGCGGCCAAGTACAGCCCGGCCGGTGGCCTGGTCGAGGTGTCGCTGCGGGGCGGCGTGCTGACGGTGCGCGACCACGGCCCCGGCATCTCCGCCGACGACCTGCCGCACGTCTTCGACCGCTTCTACCGCGCGCCCTCGGCGCGGGCGCTGCCCGGATCGGGGCTCGGCCTGGCCATCGTGGGCCAGGTGGTGGACAGCCACGGCGGAAGTGTGTCGGCCAGCGCCGCCCCCGGCGGCGGCACGCTCGTCCGTCTGGCCCTGCCAGTAGGGTGATGTCATGGGCTCTGTACGCGTCGAGCGGACCGAGGACGGGTTCGTCGCCCGCAACGAGCGTGGCGCCGAGATCGAGATGGGCACGGGTGACGGCCTGTTCAGCCCGGTGGAGCTGCTGCTGGCCGCCGTCGGCGGATGCAACGTCATGACGGTCGAGCCGCTCACCGCCAAGCGGGGCCACCGGCTCGTACGGCTGGCCGTCGAGGTCTCCGCCGAGAAGGAGAGCCCGACCCTCCTGCGCTCGGTCACGGTGACGTACGACGTGGAGCTGCCCTCGGAGGACTCCGGCGAGGTCTTCGAGGCCGTCGCCGAGCGGGTGCACGAGCGTCACTGCACGGTGAGCCGGTCGCTGCAGAAGGGCACCGAGGTCCGGCTGGACCTCGGGAGTTAGCACGGCCGGGCGGGGGGCCGCCCGGATGTAGGCCGGAAATCAACCTGCCGATGACGACTTCATGACAGGGCCCCTTGTAATGTTGAAGCAGGTCCTCGGGAGAGGCCGACAGACTTTCTTGATAAAGGACGCGGATGGGGGAACCGCGTCCGGAAAGCGGGGGACCCGCCGGTGCCTTTGGGGAGGGCATTCCTGGCGGAACCGCTTTGATCCGGAGCCGGGCAGTTGGGGGACTGCCCGGCTCCGGCATTTCCAGGGTCCTTCACCCGTTCTCCCCCCGCCACGGTCTGGGTGCCGGTCGCCTCGCGCGGGGTCTGCCCGGCCGCCGAAGCCACGCCGGCCGCCCTGGGAGCCCCGGCCGCCCTGGGAGTCCCGGCCGCCCGGGCACATCCCGCCGGGTGGTGCCCCGACCGCCGCGGACCGCGTCCGGCGTACCCCCTTCACCTGGCCGTCCGCTTCCCCCGGCCGCCGGCTCCACCTTGATTCCCGCCTGCCGGCCCCGCCTTGATTCCCGCCCGCCCGCCCCTCCGTCGGCCTATCGCCCCCATGAGGGCGTCTCCACGGCAGGGAAAGACCCTTTGCATTCGTAAACCCGGGAGGCTTCGTCTCGCCGGGCGTCCGCGCTTTTGCGGCGGAATGCTTTCCCGCGTCGTTCCCGGTGATTTCCTTTGTGTTCTCTTGCCGTAAGGCCTTCCGATTTTGCCTCGCGCGGATCGGGCGCCCGGTCACGCAGCGTCGGCATCACCGCGGGCAGAGGGGCCCACCACGGTCCGGCTTGGGATAAACAGGACCATGGGTAGATCTTCTGGGAGTTATGCGGCTTTTACTTTGCTCCGTCCTGACTCGTCCTGTAGTGTCCTGTTTGCCGCCAACCGGTGGCTGGTTTGGACTTGGAGAGGAGATCACCGTGGGTGACCCCACATCGACCTCTGAGCCAAGGCATTTCGGATCACACGTCTGACCCACGACGGCCTTCCGGCCGATCGCCATAGCTTCCGCGCACACGCCTCCGGGTGAACGACCTCTCGTACCCGGACACGTGGCCCGTCTTCGCGGTCTGCCGTTCGCAGGTCCCTAGATGACGCATGGCCATCCTCTGTCGTCTCAACGAAAGATCCCCAGCCCTGATGAAGACTCTGTTTGACCTGCGTGGCAACCGACGCCTCAACGCCGCGGCCGCGCTCGCCGGTGTGGCGGCCGTCACCGCGTCCCTTGTGGCCGCCGCGCCCGCACCCGTCGAGCAGCCGGTCAACGAGGCCGCCCACTTCTCCGCCGCCGCCCCGGCGCGCGAGCTCGCCTTCGCCATCCCCGCGCATGAGGAGGTCCTGCTCCAGGGCAGCACCACCGGCTCGTACTTCTGGGACGACTCCTCGGGCCGCCAGGGCGACACGGGCCTACCCGCCATCGGCAAGCCCATGCAGAAGGGCATGTTCGCCAGCCCGAGCTGGCCGCTCGGCACCGAGGGCTACGTCTTCTACAAGGGCAAGAAGGCCAAGTTCTTCATCGGCGACCGCGGCCCGGGCGTCCCGTCGGACAGCGGCATCATGCTGGACATCGACGGCAAGACCTTCGCCGAGCTGACCGGCACCAGCTGGAACGAGGACACGCTGACCGTCAACGGTGACCTCGGTCACATCCCGATCCAGTACGTCGTCACCAAGTGGGGCAACGGACCGGGTACGCGCGGCGAGCCGATGCCGTTCTCCAGCGGCGCCTGGCGGAGCTGACCCCGAAATCCGATCACGTGGCGATGTGCGCGACCTTCGCGGGACTGCTAAGGTTACGGGCATCGCAGGCGCCGCTAGCTCAGTTGGTTAGAGCAGCTGACTCTTAATCAGCGGGTCCGGGGTTCGAGTCCCTGGCGGCGCACAAAACGAAAGCCCAGGTCGGCACAGCCGCCCTGGGCTTTCGCTGTTCGTCGGTCGTCTCATCCCCGCAGAAGCCTGGTCATGAACACGCTGTTGGGGTCGGGCCGATAGTCGGCGAAGGGCTCGCAGTATTCGAACCCGAACTTCTCGTACAGCCGTCTGGCGGGCAGGAAGAAGTCGGCCGAGCCGGTCTCCAGGCTCAGGCGGGCGAAGCCCAGCCGCTCGGCCTCGGTGAGGATGTGCCGCAACAGCAGGGAGGCGATCCCGCTGCGTTTGCGCGCCGCGGCGGTCCGCATCGACTTCAGCTCGGCGTGATCGGCGTCCAGCCTCTTGATCGCACCGCAGCCGACGACGGCGGCGCCGTCCAGCACCGACCAGAACCTGATCTCGGGCACGCGGAGACCGTCGAGATCGAGGGCGTGCTTGCTCTCCAGGGGGGTGATCGACCTCATCTCCCGGACGTGTTCCAGGAGGAAGTCGGCGATCTGCGGGCCGGACAGGTCGTCTTCGACGATTCTCATCTGTTCGCTCATCCAACGGGGTCGACAGCACTGTCCCGCACTCTAGGCCGCCGCCGCGCGCCTTCCGGTGCCGGCGGCGCTGCCGAAGGTGTTGGGGGGAAACGTGCAGCGGGCAAGGATCCGGTCGATACGCCATAGAATGGACGCGGAGTGCCGGGAAGTCTGGTCGGCGGTCGTCGAAACCGAGCCCGGAAACGGAGCGCCCATGGCCTCTCCCCGCCGACTGTCCCTCCTCGGTCCCACTTCCCGGGCCGAGACCCGCCGCATCGCCGACATCCTCCGCAAGGAGACGATCGGCGGCGCACTGCTCCTGTTCGCCGCCGTCGCGGCCCTCGTCTGGGCCAACTCGCCCTGGTCGGAGGCGTACGCGGGGCTACGGTCGGTCACGGTCGGTCCGGCCGGGTGGCACCTGGACCTCAGCCTCGCCAAGTGGGCCTCGGACGGGCTGCTGGCGGTTTTCTTCTTCGTCGCCGGTCTGGAGCTCAAGCGCGAGTTCGTGGCGGGGGACCTGCGCGATCCCCGGAGGGCCGTCGTTCCGGTCGCGGCGGCCGTCGGCGGTGTGATCGTCCCGGCTCTGCTCTATCTGCTGGTCAACGGACTCCTCGACGACGGTGCGATGCGGGGATGGGCGACCCCGACGGCCACCGACATCGCGTTCGCTCTGGCGGTGCTCGCCGTGGTGGGGCGGCGCCTGCCGGCCGCGCTGCGCACGTTCCTGCTCACCCTGGCCGTCGTGGACGACCTGCTGGCGATCGTGATCATCGCGGTGTTCTACACGTCGCACCTGTCGGTGGTGCCCCTGCTGGCGGCGCTGGCGCCGCTCGGCGTCTTCACCGTGCTGGTGCAGCGGCGGGTGCGCTCGTGGTGGCTGCTGCTCCCACTGGCCGGCCTGACCTGGGGGCTGGTCCACGCCTCGGGCGTGCACGCCACGGTGGCCGGCGTGCTGCTCGGCTTCGCCGTGCCCGTCCTGCGCAGTGAGAAGGCGGGCGGCCCGGAGGCGGGACCGGGGCTCGCCGAGCACTTCGAGCACCGGTTCCGCCCCATCTCGGCCGGGGTGGCCGTGCCGCTGTTCGCGTTCCTGTCCGCGGGGGTGCCGCTCGGGGGGCTGGGCGGGGTGACGAACCTGCTCACCGACCCGGTGCCGCTGGGTGTCATCGCCGGGCTCGTCGTGGGCAAGCCGCTGGGGATCATGGCGGCCACCTGGCTGACCGCCCGCTTCACCCGTGCCGACATCGACGAAGGACTGGCGTGGGTGGACGTCGGCGGGCTGGCGATCCTGTCCGGCATCGGGTTCACGGTGTCCCTGCTCATCGGCGAGCTGGCGTTCGGCCCGGGCACGCCCCGCGACGCCCAGGTCAAGCTGGCGGTGCTGGCCGGCTCGCTGGTCGCGGCGCTGCTGGCGACGGTGGTGCTCCGGCTGCGCGACCGTGCGTACCGGCGGCTCGCCGAGGCCGAGACCGCCGGATCCGAGGCCGCCGGATCCGAGACCGCCGGGGCCGGGCGTGCCGGGGCCGTAGCCACCGGCGACCGGGCTCCGTACGGCGAGTGACACCGCGCCCGGCGTCCCTCACCACATGACGGGCAGCGTGTCGAACCCTCCGGCCAGCCTGTCGGTGTGCGCCCTGAGCTCCTCGTACGGCACGGCGAGCGCGAGGGTGGGGAAGCGCGCGAAGAGGGAGCCGAAGACCGCGCGCAGCTCGACCCGCGCCAGGGACGCCCCGAGACAGTGGTGCGGCCCGTGGCCGAACCCGACGTGCGGCAGGGGATCGCGCCGCCGGATATCGAAGCTGTCGGGGTCGGGGTAGACGCGCTCGTCCCTGTTGGCCGCCGGGGTGGACAGCATGACCAGCTCGCCCGCCCGGATCCGCACCCCGGCGACCTCGACGTCCTCGTGCGCGTAGCGCACCAGCCCGTGCTCGCTGGGCGAGGCGACCCGCATGATCTCCTCGACCGCGCCGTCCAGGAGGGAGGGGTAGCTTCGCAGCGCGTCGCGCTGCGCGGGGTCGCGCAGGAACAGCAGCACTCCGTAGTCGATCTGGTTGACCGTGGTCTCGTGGCCGGCGAACAGCAGGCCGCCCGCGATCCTGGCGACGTCGTCCTCCGGCAGCGCGGCGTTCGCGAGGTCGGAGTAGACGTCCTCGGCCGGGTGGTCCCGCTTCGCCTTCACGATGTCGTAGGTGTAGGTGTTCATCTCCATCTGGGCGGCGGCGGACCGCTCGGGGTGGCGCAGGTCGGTCATCGCCTCGGCCATGGCCCGGAACCTGTCCCTGTCCTCGTACGGCACGCCGAGAAGCTCGCAGATCACCTGGATCGGCAGCGGGAGCGACAGGCCTGCGTGCAGGTCGGCGGGCGGGCCCTGCTCGGCGAGCCCGTCGAGCAGGCGGCCGGTCAGCGCCCCGACCCGGTCCGACAGGTTCCGCATGCGCCGGGCCGAGAACGCGGGGGAGAGCAGGCGCCGCATCTGCGTGTGGACGGACCGCTCCGTGGCGTAGTCGCCGGTCGGGCCGCCGAGCAGGGCGTTGTTCGACAGGCGGGCCGCGCTCGGCGGGTCCGGGTGGGAGCGGCCGAACCTGTCGTCGCCGAACACCTGCCGTATCTCCTCGTAGCCGGTGACGAGCCACGCCTCGTCGCCCATCGCGGTCGTGACCCTGGTTATCGGCGCCCTGCTCCGCAGTTCGCCGAAGCCGGGAGATATCTCCAGGACGTCCGGCCGGTCGAACGGCAGCCGTGGGAGTCCGGGCATGGGTGACCTTCCCTTCGCTCGATGTCGGCCCTTTCGAATCTCTCCCCTGACTCGTTGTCCGGCAAGGGAGTAAAACCATGTCCGGTGTGATCGGAGACGCGACGTTTGCCGCACGCCGCCAGCCGTGCCAGGCCAGGGGACCGACCGGGAACGCCAGTGTGGTTCCGGTGCCCGGCATGACACGGGTGGTACGGGAGGAACGGGACTCAAGTGGTGGTGAAGTCACCGCATCCGGCGGGAGATCTTCGTCGGGGCCGGGGTGGCGGCGCCGCCGAAGGGGGGAGGTCGCTTCTCACTACCAATCGTGTCCGGATGAGCACATCGTTGTCTCCCGGCACAGAGCCTGGAGGTGGTGACGAGTGCGGTTCTCAGCGGAGGACGCTGCCTGGAGACAACTGAGCAGCGAGTACGCCGGTCGCTGGTCGATCTGGAGGAGCGACGCCGGCCGCTGGTACGCGACCCGGCTGACCAGGTCGCTGTCCCGGATCGAGATGGACCGGGGCCTGATCATGACCGCATGCGGCGAGAGCGCGGAGGAACTGCGCGCGCTGCTCACCGCGCAGGACGGCCTGACGGGCCAGCCGCTCTCCTCGTGACGCCCAGGACGTGGGCCCGGCCCGCCGGGCTCACGCCTCGGCGTTAGGCCGGAGACCCGCCGGGGCTCATACGCCGGAGAGCTCGCACACCCGTGGTGAGGAGTCCCCGCCGGGCCCCCTGCGAGCGTCGTGGGACGGATGGGAAAATCCCTCTCATGACAGAACCAGCGGTCCGCGAACCCGTCCCCCCGACCGGCACACAGCACACGGTCGCCGCACACGGATACGAGGCGACCGTCACGGAGGTGGGCGGCGGCCTGCGCGCCCTGACGTACCGCGACCGGCCGCTGGTCATGTCGTACCCCGCCGCGGCGCAGCCCGTCGGCGGCGCCGGGCAGTTGCTGCTCCCCTGGCCGAACCGGGTGCGCGACGGCAGGTACGACGTCGACGGCGAGACCAGGCAGCTCGCGATCACCGAGCCCAGGACCGGCAACGCCGCGCACGGCTTCGCCCGGCTGATGCCCTGGAGGGTCCTCGACCGGGAGGACGCCTCGATCCGGCTCGGGCTGCGGCTGTTCCCCCAGTTCGGCTATCCCCACGTGCTCGACCTGACGGCGTCGTACGCGCTTGGCGAGGCGGGCCTGGAGGTCGAGGTGTCGGCCGTGAACGTGGGAGACGGTGTCGCGCCGTACGGCATGGGCGCGCACCCCTACCTCACCCTCGGCGAGGAGACGGTGGACGACGCCGTGCTGGAGGTGCCCGCGGCCGAGTGGACCCCCGTGGACGAGCAGAAGATCCCGGTCGGCCGCCGCCCGGTCGAGGGCACGGAGTACGACTTCCGCGAAGGACGCCGCATCGGCGGCACGGTGCTCGACACCCCCTACACGGTCCTGCGGCGCGACGCCGACGGGCTGGTGCGGGCCCGGCTCCGGGCGGCCGACGGCTCCCGTGGCGTGGAGTTGTGGGGCGGGCCCGGTGTCGAATGGCTCCAGGTCTTCACCGGGGACACGCTCGCCGAGCCGTACCGGCGGGCCGGAGTGGCGGTCGAGCCGATGAGCTGCCCGCCGAACGCCTTCGCGACCGGCGAGTGCCTGGTGCGCCTCGCGCCGGGGGAGCGGGTCGCCCACCGCTGGGGGATCGCCGCGCTGCCGGCGGCGTGAGAGGGCACGCCAGAAGGTGCGCGAAAGGGTTGTTGCGGGTCACGGCGGACATGTAGCGCGATTCGGACCTGCCGCATCGGTAGTCCGGGACGGGCTGGATTTCAGTTATTTTCACGCCGACACCGCCCGGGCGGAGGTGCCCCGCCGCCGCGGGGAAGGGGCCGGGGACGCCGGACGTGGCGCCGCTGACGTGCTCACACGCGAGGTGGAGGAGAGACGCGCCGCGTTCTTCTCCTTCGAGCCCATCACGGATCGGGCATTGACCGGAAACAATCTTGTTTCTTTGAATTCACATGACTGCGTTGCGTGCCGTATCTTGAGCCGTGGGAGCGCTCCCATGAGCCTAAGGAGGCGCGCGTGACTCTCCCCTTCGGTACGGCGCCGGTCAACCCGGCCCCCGTCTGGACCGCGGAATGCCTCCTGCCCGCCGTCGGCGCCAGCGTGGCGGAGGCACGCGCCCT
Source organism: Microbispora sp. H10836 (assembly GCF_012999525.1). Classification (NCBI taxonomy): domain Bacteria; kingdom Bacillati; phylum Actinomycetota; class Actinomycetes; order Streptosporangiales; family Streptosporangiaceae; genus Microbispora; species Microbispora sp. H10836. Next base: position 15,999 of record NZ_JABBWU010000013.1, on the reverse strand, counting down.
CGTACGCCGCGAACTGTGCCGATGGGGCCTTGACGAGCTCGTCGACGACTGCTCCCTGATAGTGAGCGAACTCGCCTCCAACGTCGTACGGCACGGCGGCAACGTCTTCACCCTCCGGCTGGGAAGCAACGGCACCTGGGTGTACGGCGAGGTGTTCGACCAGGGCGAGGGCGTGCCGCACCAGCGTGAGGCGGACCTCGACTCCATCGGCGGGCGCGGCCTGCTCATCGTGGACGAACTCGCCGACGACTGGGGTGTGGCGAGTGGGGGCCGGGGCGGCAAGACCGTCTGGTTCCTCGCCGGAGCGGGCGGCCCCCCACTGCTGCCCGTCGTCCCGCACCAGTCCCGCATCGCCGTCGGCTGACCGCGCCTCCCACCGAACCCGGCCCGGCGCCTCAGGAAGTCTTCGCGCCGTCGAGGTTGGCGAGCACGGTGGCCGCGATCTCCTCGGGCCCGTGTGCGGAGGCATCCACGACAAGGTCCGCCACCTCGCGGAACCCCGGCAGTCGCAGGTCGCGCATCTCGGTCAGCATGCGTACCAGGTCGGGTTTGAAGTGCGGGCGATGAGGGCTCGACTTCATCCGCTCGGCGAGCACCTCGGGCGGGCCGTCGAGGAACACCACGAAGGCGGGGGCCAGCGCGCGGCGCGTCTCCACGTCCTCGACCGTGCTGGCGGCGGCCGCGATGACCGGGGCGGGACGGTCCGCCAGCGCGTCCCGCAGCACCAGCGCCTCGCGCGCGTGCAGTTCGTCGGCGCCGACGTCGGCGGCCATCGCCGCGGCGGTCGTGCCGTACTTCGCCTGCAGGTCGGCGTCGCTGTCGCGCATGGGACGGCCGAGCGCGTCGGCGAGAAGCCGGGCGACGGTGCTCTTCCCCGCGCCCATGAGTCCCATCACCACAATGGGGATATCGGTCATGATTCGCATGTTGCCCTATGCGGGCACCTGCATGCGACGTTTGGAATCCGTGGGAGGGATAGAGCAGAAGGCGAAGGAGGAAAGCCATGACCATCGCCGGAAGCATCATCCTCATCATGCTGGGGGCCATCCTCACCTGGGCGGTCGACTTCACCATCGCAGGCCTCGACATCCAGGTGATCGGGGTGATCCTCATGGTGGGCGGTCTGGCCGGGCTGCTCTTCGGCATCTGGCGCCTGACGACGGTCCGCCGCAGGACCACCGTCACCGCCGCCGCCCCCGTGGACGCCACCGCCACCCGCCGCCACGTGTACGAGGAGCGGCGCTACGACGACCCCACCATCTGATCTGACCCCCTCCGACGGACTTCCGACGGTCTGAAGGGAGGCACCGACCATGCCAGGACGTGAGGAACTGCCCTCGACCCTGGAGCGCTCGCCCAAGGAGGCCCAGGAGACCTGGATCAAGGCCCACGACTCCGCCGTCGAGACGTACGGCGAGGGCCAGCGGGCGCACCGTACGGCGTTCGCCGCGCTCAAGCACTCCTTCGAGAAGGTGGGCGACCACTGGGAGAAGAAGGAGAGGCGCGGACCGTCGGACGAGCAGGCGGAGAAGGGCACGCCGAAGCAGGGCGAGACGGCCGAGGGCGTCGACGCGAACGCCTCCAAGCAGCACCTCTACGACGTCGCCGGCCGTCTCGGCATCCCCGGGCGGTCCAGGATGACCAAGGACGAGCTCGTGGACGCCATCAAGAAGGCCAACCGAAAGGCGACCGCCAAGGCTCGCTGACCTGTCTTCCGTGCGCCGCCGGCAGCCCCCGCGAGGGCCGTCGGCGGCGCTTTCCCCAAGGGCGGGGTCAGGTGCGGAACGGGCCGGTCACGCAGTAGGTGATGCCGCCGGAGGACGATCCCGAGGTGCCGCGCTGGGAGGAGAAGTAGAGCCGGTTGCCGAGGGGGTTGAAGGCCGGCCCGGTGATCTCCGACGAGCTCTGGCCGTTGATCCTGAGGAACGGGGAGATCTTGTCGTCCGGTGTGATCAGGCAGATCTCCATGTTGCCGCCGTCCTCGGCCACGTAGAGGTCGCCGTAGGTCGAGCCGGTGACGTTGTCGACTCCGGTGAGGGGCGCGGTGCCCGGGCTGACGAGGCTGTCGTCGTAGGCGAGCTCGTAGGTGTTGCCGGTCAGGTCGACCTGCCAGACCCGGTTGTCGCCCTTGGTCGTGAACCAGACGGTGTCATCGGCGTAGTGGCACCCCTCGCCGCCGTTGAACGACTTGGAACCGGACACCTGGCTGCGAGTCGCCGTCGGCGAACCATCCGGGTCCGGGATGTTCGCCCAGGTGAACGAGCCCGATGTGCCTGATCCCGCCACCATGACCTGGAGGGTTCCGGACGACAGATCGCCCCACGTGGTGGGGATGAACCGGTAGAAGCGCCCGTTGGTCTCGTCCTCGGTGAGGTAGATCACCTTTCGTACCGGGTCGGCGGCGGCCGCCTCGTGCTTGAACCGGCCCATCGCGGGGCGCTGCACCGCCGCACCGCCGAACGGGTAGGTCTCGTACACGTAGCCCAGGCTGACCTCCTCGCACGACAACCACGTGTTCCAGGGAGTCTTCCCGCCCGTGCAGTTCTGCCGGGTGCCGGACAGGATCCGGTACGCCGACGTGGCGGCGCCGCTGGAGTCGAAGCGGATGGCCGAAGCGCCGCCACCGGGGTTGGTTTCGGAATTGGAGACGTAGATCCAGCCGCTGCCGTCGGCGAAACACGCGCCTCCGTCAGGGGCGTCGTGCCAGGTGTAGGACGTGCCGGGAACGACCTGGCGGGAGCGGGCGACCACCCGGCTGGTGAAGCCCGCCGGGAGCTGGATGCCGTTGGCGTCGGCGGCCTGCAGCGGGCCGTACGGGCCGGGGGCGTTCTGCGCCGGCGCGGCGAGAGCGGCGCCCTGCCAGAGACTGCCGCTGAAGGCGATCGTGCCGGCGCCGATCACCGACGCGCGCAGGAAGTGACGGCGTTCCATCGCGAGACCTCCTTGGGGGGCGGCCGAGGGGGCTCGGCCGAGGGGAGTCGGCCGAGGAGGCGGCCTCGCTGACAGTAAGCCGGGCGAATGGACATCCGTCTGGCGGAGGAGTTAACGCCGAGCCACATTCCGGTGCTGCGGCCACGCGGGCTTGCGCCCACCGTCGCCGGCGGTCTCGACTCGGTACGGTTTCGGCGTGGTGTGACAGCCGTATCAGAGAAGGAGGGGTGAGCCGGACCGCCGGCCCCGGTCCTCGGTCAGCGGAGCAGGGACAGGACGGCCTCGCGGATCGCGTGCCTGTCGATGCCGGCGTCCTCCAGCTGCTCCTGTGCGGTCGCGCTGCCCGGCATTCCCGACACGCCCAGCTTGCGCACCCGCACCGGCGATCCGGCCAGCGCGGAGAGCACGGCGTCGCCCAGGCCGCCCTCCGGCCAGTGGTCCTCCACCGTGACCACCTTCCCGGTCGCCTCCGCCATCTCGACCAGTTCGGGGGAGTCGAGCGGCTTGATCGAGTAGGCGTCGACCACGGTGACGGAGACGCCGTCCTCGGCGAGCAGGTCGGCCGCGGCCAGGGCCTCGTGCACGGTCACGCCCGCGGCGACGACGGTCGCCTGGCCGCCGGTGCGCAGGATCTTGCAGCCGCCCACGGGGAACTCCTCGTCCGGCCCGTAGATCACCGGCGTCTCGCCCCGCGTCGTCCGCAGGTAGCGGACGCCCTCCATGGCGGCCATGTCCGCGACCAGCCGGGCCGTCTGGTTCGCGTCGCAGGGATACAGCACCGTGCTGCCGTGCACGGCGCGGAACGCCGCCAGGTCCTCCAGGCCCATCTGGGAGGGCCCGTCCTCACCGATCGACACCCCGCCGTGCGACCCCACCAGGCAGATCCCGGCCCGGCTCACCGCCGCCATCCTGACGAAGTCGTACGCCCTGGTGAGGAAGGCCGCGAACGTCGCGGCGTAGGGGGTCCAGCCGCGGGCGTCCATGCCGACGGCGGCGGCGACCATCTGCTGCTCGGCGATGTAGCACTCGAAGAACCGCTCCGGATGCGTCTTGGCGAACGCCTCCAGCTTCGTCGAGTCGGCCACCTCGCCGTCGAGCGCGACCACGTCGCCCCGCGCCGTGCCGAGCGCGGCCAGCGCCTCGCCGAAGGCGGTCCGCGTGGCCACCTGCTCGCCCACCGCGTACTTCGGCAGGTCGAGCGCGCCGTCCGCGTACCGGTACGGCGTGACAGGGGCGTCGGGCGGGGTGACCCGGACGGTCAGGGCGCGGGGCCCGCCGAGCTCGCCGAGCGCCTGCTCGGCGTCTTCCAGCGGCTTGCCATGCTTGCCCTCGCGGTTCTCCACGGCCGACACGCCGCGGCCCTTGCAGGTCCTGGCGATGATCGCCGTCGGACGGCGCCGGGTGGCCCGGGCGTCGGCGAGCGCGTAGTCGATCTGGCCGGGGTCGTGGCCGTCGATCTCGATGGTGTGCCAGCCGAAGGCGCCGAGTCTGGCCGCGTACGCCCCGAGGTCCCAGCCGTGCCGGGTGGGGCCGTGCTGGCCGAGCCGGTTCACGTCGATGATCGCCGTGAGGTTGTTCAGCCCCTCGTGCCCGGCGTGCTCGAACGCCTCCCACATCGATCCCTCGGCGAGCTCGCTGTCGCCGCACAACACCCAGACGTGGTACGGCAGGCGGTCCAGCCTGCGCGCGCTCAGCGCCAGCCCCACTCCCACGGGCAGGCCGAAGCCCAGTGAGCCCGTGGCCACGTCCACGAACGGCACCTCCGGGGTGGGGTGGCCCTCCAGGCGGCTGCCGCGCCTGCGGAAGGTGAGCAACTCCTCGTCGGTGACGACCCCCGCGGCCCTGAGCATCGCGTACAGCAGGGGGGAGGCGTGGCCCTTCGAGAAGATCAGGTGGTCGTTGGCCGGGTTGGCGGGGTTCTCGACGTCCACGCGGAGGTGACGCGCGAGCAGCACGGCCATCAGTTCGGCCGCCGACATCGAGGACGTGGGATGCCCCGAGCCGGCGGCCGCGGCGGCCCGGACCGAGTCCACCCGGAGCTGGGCCGCGAGTTCGCACAGGAACCGGTAGTCAAGCTCGTCCATCGTCCTCGACTACCCCGGTAAGCCCCTTCGTATCACCGCAAAAGAGTCGTGCCTGGATATATCGGGATCAATCGCTATCCGTGCTCATGTGATCACCGTGCGGCGGTGACTCCGGCATATCCCACGGTGGGGGACGAACAAAGCCTGCGATCCGGAACGGTCAAAACCCGCGATCGGTGTTTGGCCGCGTTCCCGGGTGCTTCTGGTTTCCTCGCGAGATCACGATCAAGCGGGTGTGTGCTCCGGGCGCACACCCGCCCGTGGCCGCGGGCGTCAGCGGCGGCGGAGGCCGAAACCGGCGACGGCGGCGAGCCCGAGACCGGCGGCGGTGACCAGACGGCGGTGCTGCGACATCCACAGCTGCACGCTGCGGCCGTGCGACCGGCGGTCGAAGCTGCCGTGCGCGCCGTAGTCCTTGTCCTCGTCCGCGGGTTCCCACAGGTTGGACACCCCGGTCGGCGCCTTCTCGCCGGTGAGCTGCGACTTCACCCCGGTTCTCGCGAGGTAGCGATCGAGCAGGGCGGGCACGGCCCGCTGGCCCATGATGGTGGCCGCGGTCATCCCGCCGACCCAGTACTCCTTGCGCTCCGGATGCTGGGCGGCGTAGACGAGCGCGTCGGCGGCGACCTCCGGCTGGTAGATCGGCGGCACCGGCTGCGCGTGCCGCCGCATGCGGTTGAGCCCCCAGTCGAACTGCGGGGTGTTCAGCGCCGGGAGCTGCACCACCGTGATCTTCACGCCCGAGTCCTCGGCGAGCAGTTCGGTCCGCACCGACTCGGTGAACCCGACGATCGCGTGCTTGGCGCCGCAGTACGCCGACTGCAGGGGGATCGACCGGTAGGCCAGGGCCGACCCCGCCTGAACGATGACGCCCTTGTCGCGCGGCTTCATCATCTCCAGGGCCACCTGGGTGCCCCACACGTAGCCGAGGTAGGTCACCTTGGTCTCGCGCTCGTACTCCTCGGGGGTGATCTCCAGGAACGGCGCGAACACCGTCGTGAACGCGATGTTGATCCAGACGTCGATCGGACCCAGCTCGGCCTCGGCCCGCTGGGCGGCCTGGCGGACCTGGTCGTAGTCGGAGACGTCCGCGGCGAAGGTCTTCCCGGTGCCGCCCTCGGCCCCGACGTCCACGGCGGCGCCCGCGAGGCCCGCCTCTCCACGTGCGATGAGCGCGACCTTCGCGCCCTCCGCTCCGAGCTGCCGGACCACGGCGCGGCCCACACCGCCGCTCGCGCCGGTCACCACGACGACCTTGTCCTTCAGGCTCACCGCTCATCCTCTCGATTGGGGCCCGCCGCCGAGCCTCTTCTGCCTGCGCACGGCGAACGCCATGTAGATCGCGATGATCGCCATGATCGCCACGACGATCCCGGTCAGCACCCAGATGCGCCCGACGAAGGAGAGCACCAGAACGGCGAAACAGAAGACCAGGGCGAACGACGCGATACGGACGTGGATCACGTCCATCGGCGTCGCCTCGACCATAGGCTTTCCGGTCGGCGAACGTTGTTCTTCGGTCATGGAGGCCCCTCTACCCTCGAATGCGGTTCACTATCGCCGTGGTGGACCGGTCCGGGACGTAACCGAGCACCCGCACCTCCCCGCCCAACTCCCTGACCAGGTCCGCCTCGGGCAGCAGGTCAGGGTGGTAGTCGCCGCCCTTGACGTACACGTCCGGCCGGACGAGCCGCAGCAGCTCGGTCGGGCTGTCCTCGTCGAAGACGGTGATGTAGTCAACGCAGCCCAGCGCCGCGAGCACCGCGACCCGGTCCTCGCACCGGTTGATCGGGCGCTGCGGCCCCTTCAGCCGGGCCACGCCGTCGTCGCCGTTGACCGCGACGACCAGCACGTCGCCGAGCCGGGCGGCCTCCTCCAGGCAGGCGACGTGGCCGCGGTGCAGCACGTCGAAGCAGCCGTTGGTGAAGACGACGCGCTTGCCCTCGGCCCGGTCGCGCTCCAGGCACGCGGCCAGCCGCTCGGGCGGCAGCGCGGTGTCGGGCCGCAGCGCCTGCAGCAGGTCCTCGTGGGAGCAGGCGGCCGTCCCCTGGCGGCGTACCACCACGCTCGCCGCCGCCTGACCGATGTCCGCGGCCCGCTCGGGCTCCGCGCCGGCCGCCAGGGCGAGCGCGAACGCCGAGGTGAAGGTGTCGCCCGCGCCGATGCTCATCGTGTCGGGCGCGGGGGTCGCGTACGTGCGGTGCGGCGGCCTGCCGCGCCGGTGCAACAGTGTGCCCTCGCCGTCCAGCGTGGTGACCACCAGGTCGGCGCCGGTGGCCTCGATGAGGTCCTCCGACCGCGCGGACAGGAACGCGACCCTGTCGTGGTCGTCCCCCTGGCCGAGCAGTCGCCGTACCTCGGCGTAGTTGGGCAGCACGGCCGCCGGCCGGCACTCCCGCCAGGCCGCCACGTCGTGGGCGTCCACCACGAGGATCGGCGCGCCGCGCGAGCCCTCGCTGCGGTCGATGCTCAGGTCGCACAGCACCCGGCGGACGTCCGGCGTGCACACCCCGCCTCCGTAGTCGCAGGCGATGATGACGTCCGCGTCCGCCGCGAGCCGGGTGATCTGCTCGATGAGCTCGCGCTCGGCCGCCGCCGGCAGCGGCGCCTCGTCCTCCTCGTCGTACCGCGCCACGATCTGGCCGTCGGTCAGCACCCGGCGCTTGACCGAGGTCCGCCAGCTGCGCACGATGACCAGGCCCTCGATGTCGAGCCGTCCCAGGGTCGCGTTGAGCGTCGCCCCGGCGGGGTCGGCGCCGGTGACCCCCACCATGTGGACCCGTGCGCCCAGGGCGGCCAGGTTCACGGCCGTGTTGGCGGCACCGCCCGGCTGGTCCTCGATCTGCTCGACGGTCACCACCGGCACCGGGGCCTCCTGAGCCATGCGCTTGGTCCGGCCCCGCAGCCACGAGTCGAGCATCACGTCCCCGACGACGACGGCTGTGACTTCACCGAAACGGTTGAGCGTCTCTTCCGTCATACCTCGGCGGCTACCCCGGCAGACGCAGGGGAAACAAGAGGCACGGCAGACCCGGCCGACCGGTTTGGGGCGGTCGCACCGGGGTAACCGGGATCAGACGTCGCACCACACGAGCGCTCCGCCGGGGGTCAGCCGGCGGGCCGGGCGAATGGGGGTGTCCGATGCACGAGGGGACGAGGCGGGTGGCATGAGCGCGCTGCTCGTCGAGGGAGTCGAGCGGATCGCCGTGCTGAGGGCCAACGCCCTCGGCGACCTGCTGCTGGCCCTGCCTGCCATCGGGGCGCTCAGGCGGGCGTATCCCGCCGCCAAGATCACCCTGCTCGGCCGTGAATGGCACGCGCGGTTCCTGCGGGGCCGCCCGGGCCCGGTGGACGAGGTGGTGGCGCTGCCGCCCATCTCCGGCGTCTCCTCCCCGCCGGACGGGACCGCCACCCCCGAGGAGCTGTACGAGGACCTGCGTGAGCGCAGGTTCGACCTGGCCGTCCAGATGCACGGCGGCGGGCGCAACTCCAACCCGTTCATCCGCGGCCTCGGGGCGCGGGTGACGGCCGGCCTGCGCACGCCCGACGCCGCGCCGCTCGACCGCTGGGTGCCGTACGTCCACTACCAGCACGAGACCCTGCGCTACCTGGAGGTGGCCGGCCTGCTCGGCGCCGCCACCAGCGAGATCGAGCCGAGGATCGCGGTCGTCAGGGAGGACTGGGCCGAGCTGAACCGCACGCTCGGCAAGGTGCCCCGGGGCCTGGTGGCGATCCACCCGGGCGCGGGGGACCGGCGCAGGAGATGGCCGCCGGAGCGGTTCGCGGAGGTCGCCGACCGCCTCGGACGGCCGGTGGTGGTGACCGGCGTCGAGGAGGAGCGGGAGGTCGTCGAGAAGGTCGTCGCGCAGATGCAGACCCCGGCGAGGGCCGTCGTCGGAGAGCTGTCGCTCGGCGGGCTCACCGCGCTGTACGCCGCCTGCGACCTGCTCGTCTCCAACGACACCGGGCCACGCCACCTGGCGGCGGCGACGGGCACGCCCACCGTGGGCATCTACTGGTGCGGCAACATGATCAACTGGGGTCCGCTGAGCAGGGGGCACCAGCGGCCGCTGATCTCCTGGACGTCGGGCTGCCCGGTCTGCGGGCTCCCCGCCGGCACGGAGGGCATGCGGGAGTGCGGCCACCGCGACGTCTCGTGGGTCGGCGACGTGAGCGTGGACGACGTGCTCGAACAGGCGTGGGACCTGCTGCGATGAGCGCCGTGGCCGAGAAGTCCGGCGCGGCGAGGTCCGCGGCGGACAGGGCTGCGGCGGACAAGTCCGCGGCGGAGAAGGCGAAGGTCTTCGAGACACCGCCCGTCGAGCTGCGGCCGAGCGACCCGAGCGAGCCGGGCATCCGGCGCCGGCGCCGCGGGCGCGGGTTCAGCTACTCCTGGGCCTCCGGCCGGCCCGTGAAGGACCGGGTCACCCTGCACCGGATCAATCGCCTCGCGATCCCCCCGGCCTGGACCGACGTGTGGATCTGCGCCCATCCGAACGGCCACCTCCAGGCCGTGGGCACCGACGCCGCCGGCCGGCGGCAGTACCGCTACCACGACGAGTGGCGCAGGCAGCAGGACGAGGCCAAGTTCGACCACGTGCTGGAGATCGCCCAGCAGCTCCCCGCCTTCCGCGAGCGGGTCGCCCGCGACCTGCGCGGCGACGGCCTGAGCCGTGAGCGCGTGCTGGCCACCGCCGCGCGCATGCTCGACATCGGCTTCTTCCGCGTCGGCGGGGAGGAGTACACCGACTCCTACGGTCTGGCCACCCTGAAGACGTCGCACGTGAAGTGCGGGGACGGCAAGGTCGTGTGCCGCTACCTGGCCAAGGGCCGCAAGGAGCGGGAGCAGGTGCTGGCCGACGCCGACGTGTGCGCGGTGCTCACCGCGCTGTCGAAGGGCCGCCGGGGCGAGCTGCTGCGCTACCGCGCCGAGGAGGGCTGGGTGGACGTGCGCAGCGCCGACATCAACGCCTACCTGAAGGACGCCTTCGGCACGGACGTCTCGGCCAAGGACTTCCGCACCTGGCACGCCACGGTCCTGGCCGCGGTCGGGCTCGCCGTCTCCCGCCCCGTACGCAGCGGCGCGGGGCGCAAACGGGCGGTCTCCAGGGTGATGAAGGAGGTGTCGGAGTACCTCGGCAACACGCCGTCGGTGTGCCGCGCCTCCTATGTGGACCCCCGCGTCGTCGCGTTGTACGAGAAGGGGCGGACGATCCCCCTCGAACGGCTGGGCGAGGAGACCGGCGAGGGCCGGCTCGCCACCCACGGGCCGGTCGAGGAGGCCGTCATCGAACTCCTGCGCCGAGCGCCCGCACGGCGGCGCTGACCACCTGGGCGGCCGGGACCACCGAGCCCAGGTGGTCGGACGCGTCCGCCTCGTGCAGGATCGGGTGGCGTCCGTCCGCCGTCGACACGAGCACCGAGGGTGTCCGGTAGGCCCCGGCGAGCCGGGTCATCGCGACGTCGCCGCTGATGACCAGCCGGGCCCCGGCGAGCAGCGCGCACAGCTCCCGCAGCGAGGTTCGGCCCGCGAGCACGATCTGCGGCGGCAGCACCGCCCGGGTCGCCACGAGCAGGGCCATCGGCCGTTCCCGAACGCTGCCGGTGATCACGACGGGCAGGCCCTCGTCCGTCAGCACCCGGGCCACCTCGGCGAACCGGTCGGCGGGCCAGCGCAGCGAGGTGCCGCCCGCGCCGGGGTGGATCACGACGGCCCCCGGGGCGGGACTCGCGGTCAGGGGAGTGGGCAGCGCCATGTCCTCCGGGTCGGCCGGCACGCCGTGCCACTGGAGCAGCCGGCACCACCGCAGCACCTCGTGCTCGCCCGGGTCCCACCACGGCCCCCTGATCCACGGGACGTCCGGGTTCGCGTACGCCCACAGGCGCCTCGTCCCGACACCGAGGAGGACGCGGTGGCTGCGCGGCCCGCGGTCGTGCAGGTTGACGGCGAGGTCCGGCAGGAGCGGCGGGTGAGCGGCGTCCTCCTCGCCGGGCCCGGGCCACGACAGCGGCGCGAGCCCGTAGGCGGGCAGGATCCGGTCCACCGCGCCGGTGAGCGCGGCGAGCTCGCTCAGCTCCGGCGGGCAGGCGAGGACGACGCGCAGCCCGTGGCGGCGCAGGGCGCGCAACGCGGGCACGACGGTGAGAAGGCCCCCGATGCCGTCGGAACGCAGCACGAGGGCCGTCGACGTCACCGGTTCACCTCGGGGGGCGACAGGATCAAGAGGCGCTCCTTTCCAGCTGCCGGGCGGACAGCACCCGGTCGTAGGCGGCCAGGGTCTCGGTGGCGATGCGGCTCCAGGCGTACCTCGCGCGGGCCCGGTCGGCGCCCGCGATGCCGTACGCCGTGCGCCGCACCCGGTCGTCGAGCAGCTTGCGCAGCGCCCTGGCCAGCACGGCGGGCCGGCGGGGCGGCACGAGGAGACCGGTCACGTTGTTGACCACGGTCTCCTTCTGTCCGCCGACGGCGGAGGCGACGACGGGGACGCCGCAGGCCATCGCCTCGAGCGCCACCATCCCGAACGGCTCGTACCACGGCACGGAGACGACGGCGGTGGCCGAGCGCATCAGCGCGGGCAGCGTGTCGCGCTCGACCCTGCCGAGGAAGCGGACCCGGTCGGAGACGCCCGCCTGAGTCGCGAGCCAGCGCAGCCGGGTGACCTCGGGGTCGTGGTGCATCCCGGCGGCCGGGGGACCGCCCGCGACGACCAGCTCGGCGTCCCGCAGATACTGCAGGGCCCTGATGGTCGTCTCCAGGCCCTTGCGCGGCACGAGCCGGCCGACCGACAACAGGCGCGGGCGCTCCGGCCGCTCCAGCGGCTCGACGTGCGGATGGAAGGCGGTGACGTCGACTCCGCAGGGGACCACCCGGGTCGCGCGGCGCGGCACCCGCATGCGGATCAGCTCGTCGATCTCGTCCGTGCAGGTCGCGATGACGCAGTCGGCGCGCCGTCCGATCTCGGCCTCGGCCTCGACGCGCTCGCGCGGGCTGGTGTCGGCCGGGCCCTGGTGCCGCCGCTTGACGCTGCCGAGCGCGTGGAAGGTGTGGACGACCGGAATCCGCAGCTTCTCCGCCGCGGCGAGCGCGGCCAGCCCGCTCATCCAGAAGTGGCTGTGCACGACGTCCGGCCGGTCGAACAGCCAGCGGTCGTGCAGCCACTTCCCGAAGTGGGGGATCCAGGGAAGGATCTCGTCCTTGGGGATCTCGGAGGCGGGGCCCGCGGGGACGTGGACGACGTCCACCCCGGGGCCGAAGGCGACAGTCTCCGGCAGGTCCTCGCGGTCCCTGCGGGTGTAGACGGTGACCTCGTGCCCGGCCCGGGCGAGCTCCCGGGCGAGGGCGGCGACGTGCACGTTCTGACCGCCGGCGTCGACACCGCCGAGGGTGGCGAGCGGGCTGGCGTGCTCCGAGACCATGGCGATCTTCACTGGGGGTTCCTCCATGAGCGGCAGTGGCGAATACCCGGCTCGGGAGTCAGGGAGTCCAGGTGAGCAGGTCCGGCGACCGGGGCGGGGGCGGCGGCAGGTCGCCGTGCGCGGGAAGCGGCGGCGCGGACGCGGCGGTTCCCGGGGACGGAACCGCCCGCGACGACGGCGGCGCACGCATGGCGGGCCGTGGCGGGCGGACGGCGGAGGGCGGGCGCGTGGCCCGCGAGGACGGTGGCGCGTGGCCGGTGGGGGATGCCGGAGACGGCCCGTACGGAGGGGACCGCGACGTGGGGGGCCGTGTTGTGGGGGGCCGTGCCGTGGGGGGCCGTGTCATTGAGGTCGGAGGAGACGGTGCCCGTGGAAGAGGTGCGGTGATCGGTGCCGCCGGTGCCCGCGGTGCTTCGGCCGCGGCGAGGTGAAGGCCGGTCACACGTTCCCAAGACGCTCCTCCATCACGGCATGCTCACGCCAAGGAGGTACCTGCGTCTTAGGCACCAGGAATACCAACAACCATATCCACCCTCGCGCCCGTCAAACCACTGGTTTCGCCCGGCAACGGCCGGGCAGCGCTAGCGATACAGAACCGAGGGGGACACGAGGGGAAGAGATGGAGACGCCGCACTATGTCGCGGCCCGCGTGCAGCGGGTTCTCGCGGAGGACGATCGGACCACCGAGCTGGGCATTCGGGTGGATGTGCGAGGAGAAGAGGTCTACCTGCGCGGACAGGTCTCCTGTGACGAGCGGCGGCACCAGATCGAGAACGTCGCCCGGGAGGCGGCTCCGGGCCTGCGGGTGCACAACGAGATCACCTTGGTGGAGGTGCGGGAGCCGGGAGAGGAGGAGCATCTGTGAGGGAGTTGCGGATCGCCGCCGTCGCGGACATCCATCTGGGCGAGGATCTGCGCGGTCACTATCGCAAGAAGATCGAGGGCATCGAGCGCCGCGCGGACGTGCTGCTGGTAGGAGGCGATCTGACCAGGCACGGCACGGTCCCCGAGGGCCGGGTGGTCGCCGAGGAGCTGAGCGGCCTGCCCATCCCCGTCGTCGCCGTGCTCGGCAACCACGACTACCACTCCGACTGCAACCAGGAGATCATCGACCTCCTCCGCGACGCCGGCATCACCGTCCTCGACGACGAGGGGACGGTCGTCCCCGTCGACGGCGTACGGCTCGGAGTCGCCGGAGGCAAGGGCTTCGGCGGCGGTTTCGCCGGGAAATGCGCGAGCGAGTTCGGCGAGCCGGAGACCAAGGCGTTCGTCCGGCACACCAAGGAAATCGCCGAGCGGTGGCGGCGGGCGCTCAAGGAACTCGACGCCGACCACAAGATCGTGCTCAGCCATTACTCGCCGGTCAAGGACACGCTGATGGGCGAGCCGCCGGAAATCTATCCGTTCCTCGGCAGTTACATGCTGGCGGAGGCCGCCGACGCCGAGGGCGCGGATCTCTTCATTCACGGCCACGCGCACGCGGGCACCGAAAAGGGCGTGACTCCCGGAGGTATCCGGGTGCGTAATGTCGCCCTTCCGGTCATCAAACACGCGTACACCGTCTACTGCCTGAACGGCGACCAATGCTGAGCGTTCAGCCGTGAGACGGCGGCCGGCCCTTGTGGCCGGCCGCCGTCTCGGTGTCCGCGATCAGGGTGGGTGAGGTGCGACTAGGGATTGAAGATACTGACGCCACCGGGGCCGACGAGGAATCCGATGACGATGAGGACGATCCCCCAGAGGATGTCCCGACGGGCCAGGATCACGTAGATCCCGGCGATTACCAGTACCACGGCGATGATCCAAAGCAGAGTAGCCATGGCCCTCCACTGCCCGTACAAAGGGCCTCGTAACATCATTCAGGCCTGAGGCCGATCGAATTTTCCCTCGCAGCACTCATTGTTACGTTTGCTTGACAATATTCGGGCATGTGGTGATACATGACCACTTTCGGCTATTTCTTGTCCAGTGAGGAACATGATCCGAAGGAGCTGGTCCGCCAGGCGAAACTCGCCGAGGAGGCCGGCTTCGAGGCGTTGTGGATCTCGGACCACTATCACCCGTGGCTGGACGAGCAGGGCGAGAGCTCGTTCGTGTGGTCCATCATCGGGGCTGTCTCGCAGGCGACGTCGCTACCGGTGACCACTGCCGTCACCTGTCCCATCATCCGCATCCACCCGGCGATCATCGCCCAGGCCGCGGCGACCGCCCAGATCCTGCTGGAGGGCAGGTTCCGGCTCGGGGTCGGCACCGGAGAGGCGTTGAACGAGCACATCCTGGGCGACCAGTGGCCCCCGGCCGAGGATCGCCAGCAAATGCTGGAGGAGGCTCTCGACGTCATCAGGGAGCTGTGGACCGGCGAGCTGGTGACCTACCGCGGCGAGTTCTACGAGGTGGACACGGCCCGGCTGTACTCGCTGCCGGACCGGCCCCCGCCGGTCTACATCTCGGGCTTCGGGCCCAAGTCCGTCGAGCTCGCGGGCCGGCTCGGCGACGGTTACATCCACACCGCGCCCGCCGCCGACATGGTGGAGGCGTTCCACAAGGCGGGCGGCGAGGGCAAGCCGTGCGCGGCCGGGCTGAAGGTGTGCTGGTCGGACGACGAGGCCGAGGCGCGCAGGACCGTCCACCGGCTCTGGCCCAACCAGGGGATCCCGGGCGAGGCCGCACAGCTCCTGCCGCTGCCCCGGCACTTCGAGCAGCTCTCACAGCTCGTCACGGAGGAGGCCGCGACCCGGTCCACGCCCTGCGGACCCTCCCCCGAGGCGCACCTGAACGCGATCCGCGAGTACGTGGACGCCGGCTTCGACGAGGTCTACGTCAACCAGATCGGCCCGGACCAGGACGGGTTCTTCGAGTTCTACGCGACGCGGATCCTGCCGCGCCTGCGGGAAGCGGGCTGATCGCGAAGAAGCGCGACCGCGGTGCACGCGGTCGCGCTCTCATGGCGGTTCTTCAGGCGTCGTCCCTGACCAGGCGCAGCGACAGGAGCGGCTGGATGAACCAGAGCCAGCCGGACAGCAGCGCCACACCCGCGCCGACCAGCGCCGTCGGCCACATACCGGTCAGCGCGTCCATGACCAGGGCGGTGGAGCAGGCCATCGACACGGCCAGGGCGAGCCCGCCGACCACGCCGAGCCGGTTCGCCCGCTGCAGCAGCAGCTCCTTGAGACCCGACCGGAACAGGATCCGGTGCTGGGTCGCCGGAGCGATCAGGCAGATGGACGCGACCGCCGCGGACACGACCGCGGTGTAGAACAGCCAGTTTCCGGTGGCGTCGATCTTCTCGAAACCGGCGGAGAACGGGAGCGTCAGCAGGAACGCGAACAGCACCTGCACGCCCGTCGCGGCCACCCGCAGACCTTGCAGCAACTCGCCGAGCTCGCGGTCGACGCGCTCCTTCGGGTGCTCGTCGGTGTTCTCCAACGGCTCCAGCACCTCGCTCACTGGTGCACCATCCTTGTGTCGGTAGTCGTGAGACTGCTGATGCACCCGAGGTGCCGCCGGGTCACCGCCCTGCTCGCTCGACCAGTTGAGGTCCAGCATGAGTTCCGCGGGATCCGGCGGT
>NZ_JABBWU010000012.1:0-284403 GCF_012999525.1 Microbispora sp. H10836 | reverse complement strand
AGCCATCGTGTGGTGTCCTCCGCGAGAACCTTTGGTCGGGAACTCGCTGACCGTCACACGATGGCTCGCCCCGTGTCCGGGGCTTGCATCAACAGCTTGGAGTTACACCACCCGAGGGGACGTCACCAACGTCCGTCTACCTCGTTGAACGCGACACCGACCTGACTCGCTGATCGGCTCCCACGGGGAAGGCTTTCCGTCAGCTCTCCCTTCGCACCGCGCCGCTGTTCATCTCGGGAAGATCGGGGATCTCGCCGAGTTCGCGCAGTCCCTCGGAAGGCCCGGACGAAGCGATGGCATAGCGGCCCAGGAAATTCACGTGGGCGTGGCCCAGCGGGCTGAGCCGGGCGACTGCACGCGGTGATCAGCCACGTTCCTCGGTGAGCCAGGGTGAGGAACGAACCCTGGATCGTCGATCGCCCCCAACCATGTGCGGCGTCCAGCCATGCAGTGGCGATCGTCGGGCTGCATCTGTGCGGCGGCGCGGCAACCCCGGTCGGCGCGTTCGGGAAGTGCGGCGAGGCCGGCGTGCGGTGCCCGACCCGGTGTCCCGCCGCCGTCCGGGACCGGCCCGCAGGCCGCACGCCCGGACGGCGGGCGGGATTGAACAGGTCTTCCCTGCCGACTGGGTTCGTCGCCTGCGGGAGGACCTCGGCGGCGCTTGAGCGGAGTCGCCGGCTTGTAGCGTGTAGCGACTCGCTCCTTGGCAGTGGCCATCCTCCGCGGTACCGGCGCGGAAATCCCGCAGTCTCCACCGTTACTACCTGTACGTCCCTGGGCCAGCCATGGACCCGCAGCGGCGGCGAGAACGCCTGCGTGAGCCCGTTGCTGTACTCCACTGCTGTACGGAGATCAAAAAGGCCCTCCGGATATATCCGAAGGGCCTCTGATCTGGGCGCGGCCGAGAGGACTCGAACCCCTAACCTTCTGATCCGTAGTCAGATGCTCTATCCATTGAGCTACGGCCGCTTTGCTGCCTGTTCACCTGCGGTGCCCGGCAACGGGCTTAACTCTACCAGACCCCTCACCCCTGCTTGCGCCAATAAATCGCTCCGCCCCCGGTCAAGCCGCCCCCGTACCATTGAAGCCCTACCGAGGGCGCGAGGGGTCACTCCTGGGGAACGAAGAGCGTGAGCGTGTCGGCGACACAGGCCGGCCTGTCGACCCCCTCGACCTCGATCGTGACGCGCAGGTTCACGAGGGTGCCCGAGGGGGTGCCCTTGACGTCGGCGATCTCGGCCCCGGCCCGTACGCGGGACCCGACGGGGACCGGCCGGGGGAAGCGCACCTTGTTGAGCCCGTAGTTGATCGCCATGCGCAGGCCGTCGACCCGATACAACTCGCTCACCAGCGACGGCAGCAGCGAGAGCGTGAGGTACCCGTGCCCGATGGTGCCGCCGAACGGGCCGTCCTTCGCCCGCTCCGGGTCCACGTGGATCCACTGGTGGTCGTCCGTCGCGTCGGCGAAGAGATCCACCCTCTCCTGACTGATCTCCCGCCAGTCGCTGTATCCGAGATGCTCGCCCTTGGCCGCCTTGAGTTCGGCGAGATTCGCGAAGATCCGCATGATCGCACCCTACGCAAGCGCGCCGGCGCTCGGCGGGAATCGGGGGACTCGGGGCCCGGCGCCGCTCACACTGGTTCCATCGGGGACCTGGCGAGCCATGTCACGATCAGCAACAAACACATCTCCCTCAGTGACGGGCCGCTCGTGACCTGCGGGGTATCAGCACACCGCCGGAACACACCCCGGCGTGGAGGAGACGTGGACGAGCAGCCCGGCCCACCCGGCAAGCGATATCGGCTTCGCGGCCTCGTCGCGGTCGTGGTCGCGGGTCTCGTCTGCTGGGCGCTCATCATCCTGCTGCTGGTCAAGCTGTTCGGGTGAGCCCGCGGGCAGGGGGATGTGCCGGCCGGAGACCCGCCCCGGCCGGCACCGGTCGTCACTCGCCGCTCTGGATGGTCTCGACCAGGTTGAGGTGCTCCTGGACCACCGGCTTGGCGGCCCGGGCCAGGTTCTTCACTTCCTCCGAAGTTCCGCTCGACACCTGCTCGTCCAGGGCGAGCAGGGTCTTGCGGTGGTCCCTGACCTGTGCGTCGATCCAGGCGCGGTCGAACGCGGCACCGCTCTTGGCCGCGAGCCGGCGCAGCTCGGCCTGCTGCTTCTCGCTCGGCTGGTTCGGCAGGTTGACATTCAGCTTCTCGGCCACCCGCTTGAGCTGGGCGTCGAGGGAGGTGTGGTCCTCCACGAACTTCCTGCCGGCGTCCTTGACCGACTGCTTGGCGGCCTGCCGCTCGGCGGTCTGCCCGCCCTGGATCTCCGTGAGGTTGTCCTGATGCGCAGCGACCAGGAACGCCTTGTCCTTGTCGCTGACACCCGGCGGCGCCGCGTAGCCCGCGGTGACCCCTGACAGTGCGGCGGCCATGGCCGCGACCAGGACGATGAGCCATCTCAGCATGAGATCCCCCGATCCTTCACCGGACGGCCGAGCGCCGGCTGATCGGCTTCGACCATCCGGGCATGACGCTTCACATGCCTCATACCCATCAGCCGCGCCCGCGGTACGGCTCAACGCGTCACGGGCCGGTAGCCCCGCACGTAGTCGACCACGAACTCCTTGGGGTACGGCCCCACCCGGTCCGGCCCCTCGGCGTCGGGAAACTCGTAGATCCCGAGCATGAGCTGCATCGGATAGTCCGGGGACTGCCGGATGGTCTTGACGTGCCGGCCGTCCAGGAGGAACGTCACCCGGTCCGGGGTCCACTCGGCCGCGTACACGTGGAACTCCCGTGCGTCGATGGGGAGGACCTCGGCGGCGAAGTCGTCGCTGATCGCGGGGTCGCCGAACGGGTGGACGCCCATGCCGACCGCCGCCGCGTCCGGCCGTACGTCACGCCCGAAGATCTCACAGACGCAGATCTCCGCGGACCGCTCGGGCGCGTCCTCGAAACCGATCATCCACAGCGCGACCATGGCGCGCGGATCGTCGCCGGCCCTGGCGCGCATCTCGATCAGGCCGTAGTGGGGGGTGTAGAGCCGGGCCTCCTCCTGCGCTTCGCGGACGACGGCCCGGCCCCGCCCGTGCTGACCGACGCCGCTGCCCACCGGCCCGGAGAACACGCCCGTCTGCAGTGAGGACACGCGCATCCGGCCCTCCGTCTCCGGCGACCACGGCGGCTGGTCCTCCTCGATCAGCAGACGCAGGCAGCCGTCGCCCACGCGGTATCGGGCCGCGGAGGCGGCGCGTGTGGTCCATTGGGGCAGGTAGCGCGGGATCCAGCGGCTCTCGTCGAGCGCGCTGCCCTCGAAGGTGTCCTCGAACTCCAGCACATAGCCGGCCTTCGTGACCGGGTCCGGCGCGTACGTTCTGTCCACGGCTTCGCTCATACGGCAATCCTGGCGCGACTCATGGGGGACCGAGGCTCACACCGGGGCATACGGGAGAAGACGGCGAAAGTTCACTGCGCCGACCTTGGTCCGGCCCGGTTTCGAGGTGATGCTGGCGAGTGTCTGTCCCCTCGCCCCCACAAGGAGGTCTCGTGCAGACTCCCCGACGCTTCCGGCCGTCCTGGGCGGTACGGCTCACCGTCGTGATCACCGCCGTCGTGTCCCTCACCGGAGTGACCGGCGCCGTCACCGCCAACGCGTCGGTCTACGGCTCCTGCTCGATCTCCCGCTGCGCCGACGCCCGCTCGGCGAACGCGATCTGGGCCGGGAAGGGGTATCCCACCAGTAGCGGCTGGTACTCCTGGCCCGACGGCAAGTACAACTACACCGGCGGCCGCTTCTACAACCGGGAGGGCCAGCTGCCCGGCGGCGCCACCTACTACGAGTACGACGTCTACTCCCGAGCACGCGGCGCCGCGCGTGACGCGTACCGGATCGTCGTCAACCGCAGCACGGGCGTGACCTGGTTCTCGCCCAACCACTACACCGACTTCTACCGGCTCTAGGACCTGTCATGGCCTCCGCCGCACGCCCGCTGCCTCCGTGGCTCACGGTGACCACCGACCCGGCCCCGGCGGTCGTCGACGGCCGGGCCTGCCGGACCCGTGCCGCCTTCTTCGAGGAGGTGGCACGGGTTCTGCGCCTCCCCGCGTACTTCGGCCGCAACTGGGACGCCCTCACCGACGCCCTGCGCGACATCGGGCCGGCCCGTCTGGTCGTGGGGCACGCCGAGGAACTGCTCGACGCCGAGCCTCCTGGGCAGTTCGCCACGCTGCTGGCCGTCCTGGCCGGCGCCGCCGAGTCCGGGCTGACCCTGACGCTCCACGCCGACCCCGGTCACGAGCCCCTGCTCCGCCGCCGGGTGATCGACGCCCTGCCCTGATCGCCCGTACGACTCGGCGGGGATCTGCGCCGGCACCGGTCGGCGACTGGGCGAGGGCGGAGCGAACGGCGCACTCAAGTGGGGCTGCTCCTGCGGAGACGACTGCCCTTCCGCGGGACCCGGCTCCATCATGACGTCCCCTCATCCCAGAACCGGGGGGCTTTCCGGAGAAAAGGCCCGAAACGATTTTCTGTGCCATCAGGACGAAGCCAAGAGGATCCGCCTGTACCGCTTCAAGAGGCGTCGTACGTGCTCGACCCGCGGGTCGGCCGCATCCTGCCCTCTATATTCGTGACTTCACCGTACGGAGAGGGCGTTCGGCGGTTTCAGCACAGAACCGTTTTGTCATACTTTCCGAAGATTCCCTCGTACGCGAAGATTTTGCTTGTGCCCTTGCTCATGACGTAACAAGGGCTGTCCCCTCCCTGTTTCACGATGACCTTCACGGACATCGTGCCGCCGCACTTGTTCTGGAGATACACGTCGAATCCGTTCGGCGTGCCGTACACAGTGCGGTTGACACACGCGGGCGCGATGGTGCCCGTCGCGCCACTCGTACCCGCCTGAGCGGCGGACGGGGAAAGAGAGACCAGCGGCACGGCGAATGTCACCGCCAGCGCCAGGACCGTGATCCGACTGCGCGTGATCATTTGCCTCCTTCCTTCCAGGGAATGGGGGACTTGCCCGAGTCATCCGAATTTCGTCAGCCTGCCACTTATGTCCCGGCTTTTACTGCATCGCCACGACTTCAGCCAAGAGAGGCGGTGGTCCGAATCGATATTGACGAAAGTATTCTCTTTTTTTGAAGGAAACCAAAGGCTGCAAGGAGTGTCAACTCCTGCAAATGGCAATGTGTCGTCAGGTCCGGAATGCCCTGCAGCGGCCATGCGGGTGCGGGCCGTACATGCCGTGGTCGCTGCTCAGGCGGGCCGGCCGGACACCGCGCGGCCGCTCCACCGTCGCGGCCCTGCCGTCACCAGGGCACGGGCCCGAACCGGTCGACGAACCGGCCCGTTCCGCCGTCCGGTCCCTCGGTCGCGAGCGTCACGATCGCGTCGGTGCCCTCCGCCACGGTCTGGGTGCCGCTGTGCCCGTTCAGGTCGGTCGCGGTGTAGCCGGGGTCGGCGGCGTTGACCCGGATGCCGGGCAGCGCCTTCGCGTACTGCGTCGTGAGCATGGTCACCGCTGACTTCGAGGACGTGTAGAGCGGCCCCACGACCTTGGACTCCACCCGGCCGGGGTCGTGGGTCAGCGCGAACGACCCCGTGCCGCTGCTGACGTTGACGATCGCCGGGTGCTCCGACCGCCGCAGCAGGGGCAGGAAGGCGCTCGTCACGCGGACGATGCCCACGACGTTCGTCTGGTAGACCTCGAGGGCGTGGTCCGCGGTCAGCTCCTCGGCGGGCACGTGCGGGCCGAGGATCCCGGCGTTGTTGATCAGTACGTCGACGCGGCCCTCGTGCGCGGCTACGTCGGCCGCGGCGGCGGCGGCGGACGCGTCGTCGGCGACGTCGATCCGCACGAAACGTGCGCCGAGCTTGCCGGCCGCCACCTGTCCGCGCTCGGGATCCCGGGCGCCCATGATGACGGTGTGGCCGAGGTCGATGAGGCGGCGGGCGGTCTCGAACCCGAGGCCCTTGTTGGCCCCGGTGATGAAGGTGATCGTCATGGCTCAAAGCTTCGCCGGGCCGGGCGCGGACAACCAGGGAGAGCGCTCCGGTAGGACAGGCAGTACCACCCTGGCGTTCCGTGGCCCACGCAGAATGGGCATGTGACCACAGACGAGACGAGCCTGGGCTCGACGATCCGCGCGTGGCGCGACCGGCTCTCCCCCGCGGCGGTCGGCCTGCCCGCGGGCCGCGTACGCCGTGCGGCCGGGCTGCGCCGCGAGGAGCTCGCCGACCTCGCGGGCGTCTCGGTGGACTACGTCGTACGGCTGGAGCAGGGCCGGGCCACCACGCCGTCGGCGCAGGTCGCCGCAGCGCTGGCACGGGCGCTCCAGCTCAGCCGCGCCGAGCGCGACCACCTCTACCGGCTCGCCGGGCTGCAACCGCCCCGGGACGGCGTGATCAGCGACCACATCCCGCCCGGGATGCAGCGGGTGCTCGCCCGGCTCGGGGACGCGCCGGTCGCCGTGTTCGCCGCCGACTGGCGGCTGCTGTGGTGGAACCGCGGCTGGGCGGCGCTCCTCGGCGACCCCTCCGTGGTCCCGCCGGAGGAGCGGAACCTGGTGCGTTCGCGCTTCCCGGCGGCGTCCGATCGCACGCGCCTGGCGGCCTGGCCCGTCGTGTCCGAGAACGCGGACGCGACCGACCGGGCGATCGTCGCCGACCTGCGGCGCGCGTCCGGCCGCTACCCGGAGGACGCGCGCCTGAGCGAGCTGATCCGCCGGACTCTGCGCGGGAACCCCCGCTTCGCCGAGCTGTGGCACTCCGGCGCCGTCGGCGGCCACGCGGAGGATCGCAAGACGATCCGGCATCCGGCGGTGGGGGACGTCACCGTCGACTGCGACGTGCTCTGCGACTCCGACACCGACCTGAAGATCGTCGTCTACACGGCCGTTCCCGGCAGCGAGGACGAGACCAAGCTCGATCTCGTCCGCGTCACCGGTGTCACGGCCCCGGCTCGCTGAGCCGGTGCGGCGTTCAGTTCGCGCCGCGTACGAGCTCGGGACGGAACGCGATGATGAGGCCGAGCGTGGTGTAGCCCACGAGCAGGTGGGCCGCGCCGACGACGTCCGACACGGACGTGCCGAGGATCGCCATGGTCGGGAGGGTGACGACCACCCAGCTCTCGGCGACGAGCGGCCAGAAGCGGGCCGCCCCGCGCCACCGCCCGGCGACGGCGACCTTGACGCCGATCACGAACATGCCCAGCATCGACAGCGGCCAGAACGCGTCGAGGATCCCCAGCCAGACGCTGTCCCGTTCGGCGGGCAGGAAGGCGTGGAAGACGCTCCACACCATCGCCAGAGCCAGCAGCACCCGCTCGACCTGCAGCATGGCGCGGGCCACGCGGCTCACCCCGGTCGCCCTCGTACGGACCATGATCGCGAGGAGGGACATGGCGCCGAACTGGAACGCCAGGCTGCCCAGGTCTGTGATCTTGATTCCCGTCTCGGTGGCGGGGTTGAAGCCATAGAGGAAGCTGACGGCGGACCAGGCCAGTGCGCCGATGGAAAGGCCCAGCGCCAGCCGTCGTACGGTCGTCTCGGCGAGCGGCGCGGACGAGGACGCGCCGGCGGCGTGGGTGCTGGGCTGGGCGTGAACGGTCATGGTCGTTCCTTCTACGGAGGGTGTCTCGATGGCGGCGGTCGCCGCGGCAACGAGGACGATCCTCACGAAGCACCGGCCCAGGTCGTCAGGGCATCGCGTCCCGATTCCCGACATCTCTCGCGTCCCACGACACATGGGACGCGCGTCCTAGGGACATCGGACACCTGCTGAGGCACACTTTCCTGGTGCAGATTGGGACGGTTCGTCGGTTTTCGCGCCTGAGCCTCGGGCCTGTGCTCCTCGCGATCGCCGTGACCGCCACACCGGTGGCGGCGCTGATCGACCTGCGGGTGCCGCAGGCCCATCGCGCCGTGCTCGAGCTGCAGCCGGGCGGAGTCGACTCGATAGCGGGTGTCGCACTCGCCGCGGCCGGCATGGTGGTGCTCCGCCGGTATCCGCGCCACACCCTCGGCCGCCTGATGTCGGCCTTCGGCGCCTGGTGGGCACTGGACGGGGTGGCGTCGTCGTGGCTCGCGTACGCCACCACGCACCATCCCGCGCTCCCGGGGGCGTCCGCGGCCTTCGTCGTCTACCAGCGGCTCGGAGCGGGCCTGGTGCTGCTGCTCCCCCTGGTGCTGCTGCTGTTCCCGGACGGGAAGCTGCCCTCCGGGTGGTGGCGGGGCGCCTCGCTGCTCAGCCTGGGGCTCACGAGCCTGCTCCCGCTGGCCCTGCTCGCGGCGCCGTCCGCCATCGCCCAGGCCACCTCGGAGTCGTCCCCGTTGCCCGCGCCGCTACGCGAGCTGAACCTCGAGGCGCTCTACCTCCCGCTGCCGGACGCCGTCTGGACCGGTGTGCTGCTGGTGGCTCAGCTGGGCCTCCCGCTGAGCCTGATCGCCCCCTTCGTCGTGGTGGTGCGGCGCTACCGCACGCTGACCGGCGCCGGCCGCGCCCGGATGCGCTGGCTGCTGTGGGCGGCCGTGGTCGACCTCCTGGTCATGCTGACGTTCCGGCTGCTGCCCAACTGGTTCGGCGCCGCCGGCCTGACCGTCGCCGTGCTCCTCACGGCAGGGTCGGTCGCGATCGGGATCGTGCGCCCCGACCTCGTCGACGTGGACCGGCTGCTCGGCGGGACGCTGGTCTACGGCCTCCTGCTCGCCCTGACGTTCGTCCTCGACCTGCTGGTCCTCGGCGGTGCGGGCCGGCTGCTCGGGCCGCGCCTCAACGAGGGGGAGCGGCTGGTCATCGCCGTCTTCGCGGTCGCCATCCTGTACGCCCAGCTCCGGCACCGGCTGTGGCGCCTGGTGCGCCGCTGGATCATCGGGGATCGGGACGACCCCTACCACGTGATGTCCGGGCTCGCCGAGCGGCTGGAGCGGACCGACGACTCGGAGGCGCAACTCGTCACGCTGGCCCGTACGGTGGCCCAGGCCTTCCGTACGCCCTACGTGGGCGTGGAGATCACCCAGGTCAGCGGCGAAGTGCTGCTCGTCGAGGACGGCGAGCGTCCCGCCGAGACGCAGGCGCTCCCCATCACCTATCGGGGCGAGCGCATCGGGCGGCTGCTGCTGCCGCGCCGGGCCGCCCGCCGCCGGCTCACCGCCGGCGACGAACGACTGCTGGCCGACCTGATCCGTCAGGCCGCCGCGGCGGCCCGTGCCGTACGCCTCGCGGAGGAGCTGCAGCGCAGCCGTGAGGGCATCGTCTCCGCCGTCGAGGACGAGCGGCGCCGCCTGCGCCGCGAACTCCACGACGGCCTCGGCCCCGCCCTGGCGGCGGTCGCGTCCCGGATCGACACCGCCCGGATCACCGCCCGCCGTTCGGACGAGGACGCGGACCGGATCCTCGGCACGGCCCGTCAGGAGCTCACCGGGATGCTCGCCGAGGTACGGCGGCTGGTGCACGGCCTGCGCCCGCCCGCGCTCGACGACGTCGGCCTGGTCGGCGCGATCCGCCAGCAGGCGGAGCGGCTGCGCGCCCCGGGCCTGACCGTCCGGGTGGAGGAGCGGGGCGACCTCACCGGTCTGCCGGCCGCCGTGGAGGTGGCGGCGTACCGGATCGCGTCGGAGGCGATCACCAATGTGGTGCGGCACGCGAAGGCCGGCGAATGCGTGGTGTCGCTGATCCGCGACGTCGACGGCGGGCACCTCGACGTGGTGGTCGTCGACGACGGAGTCGGCCTCGCCCCGGAGACGGTCGCCGGGGTGGGACTGGTGTCGTTGCGCGAACGGGCCGCCGAACTCGGCGGGTCGTGCACCGTGACCGCCGCGGAGCCGGCCGGTACGCGGGTGCGGGCGCGCCTGCCCGTCACGTCGCCCGGGCGGACGCCCGTGCTCGCTACTGCAGGAGAGGTGGCAGATGACCGGTAAGCGGCCGGTGAGGGTCCTCGTGGTGGACGACCACCCGGTGTTCCGCGAAGGCTTCGCGGCACTGCTGAGCAGCATCGACGAGGTCGAGGTCGCGGGGACGGCCTCGACCGGCGTCGAGGCTTTGCGACAGGCCGCCGAGCGGGAACCCGACGTGGTGGTCATGGACGTGCAGATGCCGGACATGGACGGCATCGAGGCCACCCGTCGCATTCTCGAGAAGCACCCGGAGATCGGCATCGTGGTGCTCACGATGTCCGAGGAGGACGGCACCATCTTCGACGCGCTCCGTGCCGGTGCCCGCGGTTATCTGCTGAAGGGCGCCGAGCCGGACGAGGTCGTCCGCGCGATCACCACGGTGGCGGGCGGCGGCGTCGTGTTCGGCGCGGTCCTGGCCTCGCGCATCGCCGGCTTCCTCGCCCCGAGGCCTCAGGCCGGTGGCGGCACGCCGTTCCCGGCCCTGACCGCCCGGGAACACGAGGTGCTCGACCTGGTGGCCGCCGGCCTGTCGAACGGCCAAATCGCCGCGCGGCTCTTCCTGTCCCAGAAGACCGTACGCAACCACGTGCACGCGGTGCTCACCAAGCTCCAGGCCGCCGACCGGGCGGAGGCGATCATCCGCGCCCGGGACGCCGGCCTCGGCCGCTGACCGCCCGTCAGGCCTCTTCGGGGTCGCGTCCGAGGATCGAGCGGCCTCCGTCGACCGGCACGGTCGCGCCGTTGACGAAGCTCGCCTCGTCGGACAGCAGGTAGGCGACGGCGGCGGCCACCTCCTCCGGGCGTCCCACCCTGCCGGCCGGATGCAACAGGCCCATCTCACGCTCGATCCGTGCGGCCTCCGCGGGTTCCTGGCCGCGCAGGAACGCCTCGTAGCGTTCGGTGCTGATCGAGCCGAGGGCGACGGCGTTGACCCGGACGCCGCGCGGGCCGTAGTCGACGGCGAGTGCCCGGGTGAGTCCTTCGACGGCGGCCTTGGCCGTCGCGTACGGCAGGGAGCCGCGTACCGGCCGCCGCGCCTGGTGGGAGGAGACGTTGACGATCGCCCCGCCCGTGCCGGCGCTCAGGAAGCGGCGGATCGCGGTCATGCATCCGACGACCGCCGGGTTGAAGTTCGCCCCTATGAGATCCAGGACCTCGCGCGCCGACGGGGAGTCCAGTGAGGCCTCGCGGAACACGGCGGCGTTGTTGACCCAGCCGGCGAGCGGGCCCGCTGCCTGCGCCAGGTCGGCGGCCCGCTCCGCGACGGCCTCGTCGGCGGCGTCGCCGGCCACCGCGATGACCCGGGAACCCGCCGGGTGGGTGCGGGTCCATTCGAGCGCCGACGGGTCGAATTCGATCACGACGACACTGTCGGCGTCGTGAAGGAGGCGCTCGACGAGCGCGCGTCCGACGCCACGGCCACCCCCGGTGACAACGTACGAAGAGCCCACGTCTGCCCCTCTCGTGGATCAAGATCTACGTGGCCGACGAACGACGTACCCTAATGACCCATATATAGATCATCACTACTATTTGCGCCGTGATGAGAAAAATGATCTCGGTGGCCGCCGCTGCCGGTGCCGTCATCGGGACCGTCGCCGTGACCGGCGCCGACCGTGCCTCCGCCTCCTCCACCACGTCTCTGCGGCTGTCCGGCGGGCTGACCCTGGAGCTCCCCCGCGCCTGGCGGGTCTACCGGAGCGCCGACCAGGTGCACGTGGTGACCGGCGCCTGCGCCAAGCCCAAGGGTCACTATTTCGAGCCCAGGTGCCGCGGCTTCTGGGTGATGGGAGCGAAAACTCTCAAGACCGGCGGCGAGGGCTTCCGGCGCTACAACCCTGTCGATGGACCGTTCTATCCCGCCGTCGACGTGGCTCCCTGCCCGACCGACCCCAAGCTCGGCCATGTCCTCGGCAAGGCGATCGCCGTCGGTCACCGGAACATCGGGGAGGGCCACAAGGCGCACTACCGCGTATGGCCGGGGCGCTGCGTCACGAACGACGACGCGACCGAGAAGTCGACGTTCAAGCAGCGCGAGTGGTACCTGCCGAAGGAGAGGCTCCTGGTCGTCGACCAGTGGGCCACTCCCGGACTCGCCACCGTGCTGCAGAACGCCACCTGGAAGAGCTAGCTCACGGTCTTTTTCGGCCCCTCGACGGTGCTCGGTCACAGGCGCCGGCCGTGGCCCGCGCGGGCGGCCGGTGCGCGACGCCTTGGGGCGAGGCGCGTGTCAGGCTTCCGTGGTCTGGGGAGCACAGCCTGTCAGGGCGGCCGCGGTCTGGGTGAGGTGCCGGACCAGCACCTCGGCCGCGGTGTCGGCGTCGCGGGCCAGCGCCGCCTCCTCCAGCCGGCGGTGCTCGCCCACGTGATCCCGGTCGGGGTCGCGGTGCGCCGAAAAGCGGCGAGCCAGCTCGCTCGCGGTCCACAACCGGTCGAAGGTCTCCAGCAGGACGAGGTTGCCGCAGCCCTCCAGCAGGGTGCGATGGAAGACCCGGTGGGCCTCGGACCATGCACTGCTGTAGTACTCGCCTTCCTCGGGCACGAACGCCGGGGTGCGGGCCAGCCGGTGATGGGCGGCTCGTACGCGGGCCTCCCAGTCGACGTCGCCTCGCTCGATCGACATGCGCAGCACGACCGGTTCGATGCTCCGGCGGGCCTCTGCGACCTCCTGCCAGCGGCGGTCGGAGAAGGACGGGACGGCGAAGCCGCGGTTGGGCAGCCGGTCGGCGAGGCCCTCGCCGACCACCCGTACGAGCGCCTCGCGCACGACGGCCAGGCTCACGCCCTGTTCCTTGGCGATGTCCTGCGGTTTGAGGGCGTCACCCGGTCTGTGGTCCCCGCGCATGATCGCGTCCCGCAGGTGTGTGTAGACCTGCTCGGACAGCATCTGCTTGCCCGGAGAGGTCGGGGGGTGGGCCGTCTGAGCCATGCGGTCAGCATAGACGATTCGGCAAATAATCGATTGCAACGGAAGACGCCGGCGCGCCTCTCCGCGAACCGCGGCTTCTCCGTCGGCCGCACCACCGACACCCCGCAGCACAACCTGAAAGGAACGACGCGATGACCGCCAACGACCCCTTCGCCCGCCTTCCCGAGGCGGCCTCCTTCACCGTCACCAGCACCACCGTCACCGACGGCGCCGCCTGGCCGCCCGAGCAGTTCTCCTCCGGGGTCCCCGGCGGGAAGGACATCTCCCCGCAGTTGTCCTGGAGCGGCGCCCCGCAAGTCACCAAGAGCTACGCCGTGACCGTCTACGATCCCGACGCCCCCACCGGGTCCGGGTTCTGGCACTGGGCGGTCGCCGACATCCCCGCCACCGTCACCGAACTGCCCGAGGGGGCCGGCGACGACATCGGCTCGGGCCTGCCCGAGGGCGCCTTCCAACTGCCCAACGACGTCCGCGTGGCCCGCTTCATCGGCGCCGCGCCGCCGGCCGGACACGGCCCTCACCGCTACTTCGTCGTGGTGCACGCCCTCGATGTCGAGTCCATCGGCGTCCCGGCCGACGCCACCCCGGCCCTGCTCGGCTTCACCATGGCCGGCCATACCCTCGGCCGCGCGGTCCTCATCGCTACCGCCGAAACCCCCGCCTGACGAACAGCGAGTCCGGACTCGTCGGGTGACCCTTGGCCTCGTGGTCACGGGCCACCCACGTCGTGGCAACCCACGACGGCCCCCGCGACAGGGGCGGCTGAGCGTCTGACACATGAGGGCCGCCCGCTGAGGCGAGCGCCCACGACGAAGAGCAAAAGCAGGTGCGGAAACTCACCGGCTTCGCAGTCAGACGGCCTCACCCAACTGCTCGGCCAGCCGCTCCAGACCACCCTTGATGAGCCGCCCATAATCGTCGTCGCCAAGCGCGCCGATCCCGGCTCGGGCCTGCTGGAGGTGCTCACGGGCGCGATCGAGATCGCCCAGCTTGCGGTAGCACTCGCTCAAGTTCAGGTGCAACGACGGATATAAGCCCGCCACCGGAAGCGGCACCCCAGCTTGCGCCACCGCCTCGTCGGTGACCCGATCAGCGGCGGCAAGCGCTCGCAGGTCCCACATCAGCTCCTGGTGCACGTCGTCCTGCACATCGGCCATCGAGTGGGCAAGAACGCAGACATGCAGCGGATCGCCTTGCTCGCCGCCGATGTCGTCCCAGATCTGCGCGAACAAGTCACGAGCGGCTTCACGCTGGCCCTGGTGGTGATGCAACTCCACCCCCTGGCCGATCCGGGCCAGCGTTGGATCGGTGGTCATCGGTGGCTCCTTCACCGTCGCGGGCAACCGCGGTCAGCCTACTTGCCGGGCGTGGATTGAAGATCGGTCCTCGCGATGTAATACGGCCTGTGTGCTTGGGGTCGCCGGCCCACCAGGCTGAGTGCGCGTAGGGGCTGACAGGTAGCTCCTCGCCCATGACGCGGGCGACCTGAGCGAAGCTCATTGTGATGTGCTCGCCTCCGTCTTGCTGGAGGTGACAGACCAGGCGTTCGTACTGCTCTCAGGCGACCACGCCGTCAGGGTGAAGGCCGCTTCGGCCGCGCTTGTCACGAGCGGCCGGAAATGCCGGCGGCTGGGACCGGCGACCACGACCGAGCGTTACGCCCGCATCGCCAGTCCCCAGGTGAAGGACGCCGGCGAGCGCATGGGGGCGGCCTTTTGGGGCGAAGGCTGCAAGCAACTGCAACTCAAACTGCAACCCTCACGGGTTTGGAGATCAAAAAGCCCCCCTCGCCGAAGTCGACGAGAGGGGCTTTGAACTGCGGAGGCTCGGGGATTTGAACCCCGGATGGGCTTAAGACCCAAACCGCATTAGCAGCTCGGCTCCTGGCCGTCCCGATCCGTTCCACCTGGACCAACACCGCTCGGCGGTCCTTCTCGAACGGCCTGGGACGGCGGGGAACTGCAACTAAAACTGCAACTAGGGCGGGGTCGTGACCTGCGCGGACGCGCACGCCTTACCTTCCGCGCATCCCGTATGCCGTCGACCCACCGCGAAGCGGCAGCGGGCCGGCGACGGAGGGGCAAGCCCGTCTTTGCGTGTACCTTAGCCGCTCGCCGTTCCTCGGCCATTGGACGCCAAGGGTCACAGACGGGCTTGAGCCGTAGGAGCCGGTCTGCTGGGCTATGCCTGGGTCGATGGCAGAAGGGATGCGCGGGCACCTACCTCAGCCACTCGGGACCCGCCTCCCCAACTTCGCGACATCCCGGAGCCGGAGGCCCCCGCCGGAGGCATTCAGATCAAGCTGTATCGGCGAGATCAACGATTGCCAGGGCTCGTAGCAGCCCGGACAGATGCGCCAGGTCATGCCAGAGAATGACGTCGTCATTTTTCACGCGATCAGGCGCGTCCTGCAGCTCAGCCAGGTCGTCACTGATCTGTCCGCAGCCGACGTGTTGGGTTGGATCGCTGTACATGTCCAAAGCGGCTTGGAGAGGGATGTCCCAGTACGCAGTAGTCGACGTTCCACCGCGAGAGGTCGATTCGGGCGCCATGTCGTCGCTCGACGGCGTCCAGGAGCAGGGTAGACAGTCGGCGGAGGTCTGCGATCTCCAGGGCCATGTCACTCATGCGGTCATCGTTGCAGCAGCGCGGGGTGGGGCGCTCTTATGCGGTCCGCGGCCTGAGCCGCCGGCGGCCAGGACCGGCCCCCAGGCCGCACGCCCGGCCGACGAGCGGGCGAAGGCCCGCGAGGCGGCGCGCAGCGCCGCCGCCTTGATCTCTACTAGAACAACTCAGCAGCGAATCGACGGCCACCCTGCTGCTGGTAGATGCGTTTGTCAGCCCAGCGGCATTCATACAATCGGACAAATCACCCAGAACTGGGAGTGAGTGGTCTATTACCGACATATTGTGCCCAGATATGGGGGGCATACCGCCCCGCTTAAATAGCATTTTGTTACACCTTAAGACCTATCTGTAAAATGCCGGCCGAGAGTCCGACAATCAGCGCATCACCCGTCCATGAAAGAGCATATCCCGGGTGATGCACAGGAATAGAGCAATAGCGCTCACCGGCTACGGGATCATATATTGACACAACACGAGCATGACCAACCATGGCTAGCAGATCATTGTCACCCTCTCGGGGGACACAACACATTGCATACGTTTCGTCTTCCATACAATATTCCTGAAAGTCTTCTCCCGAGACCGGATTCCACAAGTATAGAATGCACTCATCGGTGGCGATGGCGAGTAACGGTGTCTCACCTCCGTCTACCCGCACGGTGGCCAGAGAATAAATCTCTCCAACTGGAGCTCCTCGCCATGTGCGCTGCAGAGCACCTGTTTCTGGATCCCACACACGAACAGTGCACCAATCTCCTGCGGTAGCGAGCAGGGTCCGGCCGTCAGATAGCCGAATTGTACACATTGCCGTCACTCTACCCATGTTTTCCTGTAGCACGCTCTTTAACTCACCCGTTGCTAAGTTCCAAGTGCTCACGTTTTCCGTAGAGGCTACTGCAAGCAAGCTATCGCCTTCCTCTCCTGGGATTGGGCGCATCAGCCGAATATCGGCATCATCGACCCTCCATCGATTTATGACAGAACCGCTGGGGATATCCCATAGGGTAATGCTGCCACCATAGCTGGTGACTAAAGCTTCTTGATTGCCCGGAATGCATGCTGCACAGAGCGCAGTACTATAGGGAGCAAACTCCAATCGCGCACCATCAAAGGAGTTCCAGATGGTGATGGTTTCGCCAATCAATGCGGCAACTCGCCTCTGGCCATCCGCCATAAGAAAGCAGATCGAATCGACCTTCTTGATATATGTGTCTCGTATTTCAGCTCGCCCTGGGGTATTCACATCCCACAGCCGGACAATTGAGTCATCACTGCCGGTGGCTAGCAACACTCTTCCGTCGTGGATAGGCACAGCGCACATGCCTGTGACTCGTCCGGTATCACTCTCTAAAGATCCTTGGAATGTACCCGTCACGGGATCCCAGAGACTAACTATGCGATCAGTCGCGGCAGCTAGGAGAACTGAGCCGTCCTCGAAGGTTACTGTGCACATCCATGTCACGATGTCACCAGCGCTCATATCAATCTCGCATATAAACCCGCTGTCCGCGTCCCATATCTTTATCTTTCCTCTGACCGCTATCGCTAGTAATGTACGACTATCAGACAGCAGAATAGAAGCGATGGCCGTCGCTCTGTCTGAGGAAACGTGGCGAACTTGCGGCGGGGCCTCTACATCCTCGCCACTAACATACCAAAGTAATATCGAGGCACTATCGGCAATGGCAATCGCGTCTCGGGTTTGACTAGGTATAGCACATATAGTTGTGATCCGCCTCTTGTGCCGATATTCCAGTAGACTATCTCCGCTCTCAGGGTCCCAGAGGATGACAGTGCGAATATCAGCAGTAGCAAGCACGGTGCGGTTCTCGATAAGAGATTTAAGCGTACACACTGCGGTCACCAAGTTTCCTCGGTGCGAATGAATCACGTAAAACATGAACGCACCCGTGTTGGGCTCCCAGAAGTTAACAGTATTAGCCCTAGTCGTAGCAAGAAGACTAGTGCTATCGTTTAAGGGCACCGAGCACATGGCATCTACAGGATTGTCGACATCTGTAAGAGTGCGGTAGCGTTCCCCAATCTCCGGATCCCAGAGACGAATAACGCCGCCATCATCGCCAGTGGCGAGTAGCGTGCGATCCTGACTCAAGGTGATTGCACAAAGAGAGTTAACTCCTCCAATGTGGCCCTCAAGGACGGCCCGTTCTGTACGAGGCGCAGTTGAGGCCCACATTGCATAATATTGGCCAGTTTTGCTCAGCTCCATATATACGCTGCCTAGCTTCTCCAGGGCTTCAGTGACGCCGAATAGAGAAGCCCGAAGTTCGGTACTAGCGCTGACTGCGAAGGGAGTCATCTGCAGCAATCGCGCTCGTTTACGCCCTAGTGTTGTAACCGCAAGGTCAGCCAGAGGAATCAGCCGGCGCAAGTCTGCATGAAGCAGGAACTGGTCATCGGCAAGTAGCTCGTCGATCTGCCTTGCCCTCGCCGCATGCGCAGGTAGAGATCGAAGCAGGTAGCTCGGAGCTGAGGCCCAGCCATGCTCCATTCCTATCGCTCTAAAAATCTTAGTGAGTTCACCTTCATCTGCGCCGCGAGGCGAGTGGTCTAGGCGAGTGCTAAGAAGAGAATCATTTAGAGCTTGATGAAAGAGGCGATAAACACCAGTCCGGCCTTCCTCGGCAGACTCTACAAGGAAGTTAGCAGCGGATGAGCGAGCAAATCTCGTTAGTAGCTGAGGAGCTATCTCCTCTGCGGTAAGTGCTTTGATTGCTTGGAGCCAGAGATCGACGGTAAATCCGGGTGCTTCCGCGAAAGCCAGGACGGTCAGGGCGGACTCTGCCGATATCGGCCCTAGGGGTTGCAAGCGTTCAAGGTAGGCTCGCAGAGCTTGATCCACGCTTGCCGTAAAGGCCAGAGTCGGCACATCCACTGGTCGCTGGTCATGCAGACCATGGGTTCGCGCCACTAGTCCCGCGACTAGAAAATTGCGATCAGAAAGTTCTGCAATTCGCTCTGCTACTGGGAATGCCACTCTATCTTCATGATAGGGATTCTCAGGCCGCTCATCTCCAACAAGTTGTAGTGTGGCCATAGCATAGGCACTAAGGTCACTCCCAGAAAAATATTCAGAGGTGTCTAAGTCGATCACCTTAGCAGATCCTCCAAAGGATCGGAGGATGTCACCCTCATCATCTCGCGGTCGGGACCCCACCACTACTTGAGCCCCTAGATCAGCGCATGTCTCTACCAATGGAAGAACAATTCGAGTGATGATAGTTCTGGTTTCACTTGGGGAGATAGTCTCATCGAGAGCGTCAATTATCACGTTGAAGCGACGCCGACTATCTGAAAGGACTGCATTAATTGCAGGCGCGAGATCTTCAACATACTCAGGTAGAGGTGCTGAAGCTGCACGCGCGATTTCTCTCGCTACGTCTAGTGCGGTCTTTCCTTTGGCATGAACAGCGCAAGCTACCGATCCTATAGATGCGCATACAGCATCGTCCTGAGATGGTAGCGCGTTGCGTAATTGCGCGTCTGCCGTTGTGACGATCCTGCCTAGTACTGCAGACTTACCCACCCCCGGAGAGCCTGTTACCACTAAGGCTTGACGATGCGGGTTCTCACTATCGAGCCATTTCACGATTTCGGTTAAGGCAGCAGTCCGACCGCGGAACCGGTAACCTCGTTCGCTTTCGACAGAAACTCCCCTAGCACGAGGCCGCCAATGCCGTACTCCTTCGGGATCTGCCTCCAGCGTCCATCCCCAGGCGGCTAAGGCCACCTCACCTGCCTGCTCCGTCGCCCATTTTTCTGCCAGAGAGCGGATCTTCTCTTCCGGAAAGCAGAGGTCGGCTTGGTGAAGCGTGATAGCCCGGCCACCACCATCAGCATTTGCCTGACCTACGATGCCGACAACAGCTTCATAATCGTGAGACCATACGCCTCCTCCACTAAATCCTCGAGCGAGGGGAGGCTGAGATCTAGTATCTAGTCTGACCCACCCATAACCCAGTGATGAATTAACCTCACCTTCGGCAAAGTCGCCCCATGGATCCGCATTTGGAAAACCAAAGGCCCACCATTTTTTCCCTACCAAGTCCATTGGGCGTGGGCATCGAATCGGTGCCGGATGAACGCCGACAGGGATATCGTCGTCTAAAGCAAGAAGTGCGAGATCTGCGATTTGGGACGGTTGAGCAACCGTTACTTCGCTGACACGACGCCGTTGACCATGCGCTTCGTCCGATTTCGGAAAGGCTATCCATAGCTCTTCTAGCGGTATGCCGTTCCTTGTGACCACGTGCGCAGCAGTTAAAACTCGCCGATTATCGATAACTAAGGCCGTCCCGAGTGGAGAGTAGTCATCGGCCAGTTGATGGACCGCAGCAACCCATGAATCGACCGTCGGCTCTCCAGGCATAGGCTTAAGAGGCCTCCGCCGAAGTAGCGCCGTGGGTTTCTTTAATACCTTCTTCTGATTTTCCCATGCTAGGCCGCCATGTCATGGACACTTCAAAATTGCCTTCCGTTGCCGCTTTCGCGACTAACCAATTCATGGTCCCGGTGACTTTGATTCCAAACTTCACCTGAATCTCATGGGGTGAAACTTCTTTAGCCTTGTCCAATACCAACTTCGCTGCTCGCACTGCAGGCTCGAGCGCCTCCCGCACGGAGCCGACGATCTCCTCGGGACCACCCGCCGGTTGGTACCCGGGTAGCACATCGACTTCGAAACGGACCTGGGTGGATTCGTCGAGTTCGTACATCACAACTTGAGATGACACCTTCGCTCCCTATCTGGGGTCTATATCGGGTGTTCCAAGCCTAGAGCGGACAGAGAGGCTCAGGGGAGACCATCCGGAGAAGTTGTTAAGCGGTCAGCGTTCACTGTGCTCCTCCCGATACCCGCGATGAGTCAACGGGCGGCACAGTCCTTGCATGCCTACGTAAGTGCAGCCCAGCTTCCACTGGTACTGCGCGTTTCGAGGAGGATATGTGCCATTATGTGATCTTTGTCAGCTCTGATGGCTCAGGCTCTCGTGGTAGAACGCTCGGTATGGAGGATCGGCGGGATCGACTGCGGGAGCTGGGCGAGCTGCTGCGGCGGTTGCGTAAGGATGCGGGGCTTACGGGTAAGGAGCTGGCGCAGCGGGCTGGGGTGGCGCAGCCGACGATCTCGCGGATGGAGACGGGGCGACTACTGCCGACACCGGAGACGGTTGAGCGCGTCTCTGCGGCTCTCGACCTCGACCAGGACGCGCGGCGCGAGTTGGACACTTTGCTCGTGCGGCTGCGTGACGAGGTGTCGCGGCTGAAAGGTGGGCTTGCTGGCCGGGAGGCGGCAAACGCTGCGCGTGTTCGCTCGTCGAAGTGGCTGGCGGTCTTCTCCTCGGCGATGATTCCGGCTCTGTTGCAGACGGCGGAGTATGCGCGGCTGGCAGTGGCGATCGGCCGGGATGTCGATGAGGACGATGCAGCCAAGGCCGCCGCCGCACGCGTTGATGCACAAGCGGTCCTGTTTGAGGAGGGCCGGCGGTTCGCGTTCGTGTTGACTGAGGGTGCGGTGCGTACGTGGCCGGGGTCGCCGTCGCTGATGCTGGCTCAGC
Organism: Microbispora sp. H10836; assembly: GCF_012999525.1. NCBI lineage: Bacteria > Bacillati > Actinomycetota > Actinomycetes > Streptosporangiales > Streptosporangiaceae > Microbispora > Microbispora sp. H10836. The sequence continues at coordinate 263,382 of NZ_JABBWU010000012.1, read as the reverse complement.
TCGACCGGTTGGCCCAGGTGTCGACGCTGCCGCATGTCCGGCTCGGGGTCGTGCCGTGGAAGGTGGAGGCGCCGGCCTTCCCACTGCACGGGTTCACCATCTACGACGGATCTGTGAGTGTGGTGGAGAGCCTGGCCGGTGACCTCACACTGACCGAGGCGGCCGAGATCGGCGCTCACGAAGAGGCATTCGAGGCATTCGCGGGTGCCGCCCTCTACGGGGATGAGTTGCGGGCGCTGCTGGGTGAGATCGCGGCGGACTTCCGGGAGCTGGCGAAGCAGCTCGATGAGCGACGCATTTATGCGTCGTATTCCTTGAGATGATCCTACTGTTGGTCATACGCTCACGTCGATGGCATGTCTAGCCCCCTATACGACGGAGCGTGTTCCATGCCCCCATGGCGCCTGTCCCGGCACTTCCTCGGCCGTCCCGCCTCGGTTACCGAAGCCCGCCGCTTCATCACCGCAACCCTCGGCGCCTGGCCGGTCGTCGAGCCGGCCGAACTCATCGTGAGCGAACTGGCGACCAACGCCGTCCGGCACACCGCCTCAGCCCGGTTCGGCGGCAAGTTCATCGTCAGCATCCAGGCCGAACCTGATCAGGTTTGGCTCGGCGTCACCGATGAGGGCGGCCCGGGCCTCCCCCGGCTCGTCCGGCCCAGCCACGAGGAGGGCGGCCGCGGCCTGCTGCTGGTCGCTTCCCTGGCCGACAACTGGGGCGTGTACGGCAACCAGGCCGGCCGTACAGTCTGGGCGCTGCTCAAGGTCGACCCCATCGCCTCCGCCGCACAGGCCACGGGCCGGTCATGAGCTGCGTGAGCCCGCACGTCCCCGATCGCCGGCAGCCCGGCTGCACGAAGCTGGCCTGGTTCAAGCCCTCGGACGGGGCGCGGATGCTCGTGCTCGCCTGGACCTGCGACTGCCTGGCCATGGTCTATGAGCTGTGCCAGGCGGGCGGACAGGGGTTCATTCGGCGTACCCTCCAGAACGAGGACGCACCTGAGATCCGCGAGACCCACTGCTGGCCCCTCGCCCACGCGCGTGAGGTCTGGGCGGCCCTGTTGACGGGGATGGCGCGGTGAGCCCGCGCGGTGTCCCTAACCGGCGCTCGGCGATCCGGGCTGTGGACCCAAGGACCGGCAAACCCGTCAAAACCGTACTGTCAAGAGGGATAGACGGCATTTCGTCTAGGGCCCTAGACTCGGATGCGCACCATCGAGGAGGAACCGTGCCACCGAGCGACCTGGACAAAATCGCCGCGATCGACGATCCCTACCTGCTGCTCCGGGTCGCCACCGAACGACTCAACGCCGCCCAGCAAGAAGTCACCGAGCTGGCCCGGCTGCGCCGCCGCGTCATCCAGGAACTTCACGCCCAGGGCATGTCGTATGCGCAGATCGCTGAGAAGGCCGGCCTGTCCCGCGGGCGTATCCATCAGATCCGCCACACCGGCCCCGCCCCCGAAGGTGCTTTCCTCGGCGTCGGCACCGTGACCGTGGTGACCCCGCTGCGGCACGACGCCGCGACCGGCCGCTCCATGGTCGCTCTGGACGACATGCGCGCCGGCAAGCGCCTGGAAGACCTCGCCCGGACCTTCGGCCTGACCGTCGCCACCGACAACGTCACGGTGGACGGGCAGATCGACCTCAACCGGCCCGGCCTGCTCGTCATCTGCGGCCCCCGCATGTCCGGGGCTATGCGGGCCGCCTACGACGCCGATCCGGTTATCCGCTGGGATCGCGACGACAAGGGGTGGAAGCTGGTGGACAGCCGGACTGACCAGGAGTACCGGTCCGGTTCGCAGTTCGACCCTCAGCAGCCGACCGACTCGGCCTTCCTCGGCAGGCTGCCCCGCCCGGACGGCAACGGGTCGTTCCTGGCCATCGCCGGTATCCACCCTAACGGCTCCCTCGGCGTCATCCACCTACTCGCCAGCGAGATCGCCACGTTGTGGGGGCAGGTCGGCGACCGCCGCTTCTCCTGTGTGGTCGGCGTTGAATACGACCCGCAAACCGGGGAACCAGTGCGGGCGGAACTGGCCAGCCCGCTCTACCGGCACGAGGACACCTGAATGCGCGTCGCCTTCGCCAGCGAACCCGCCTACCCCGACCGGCCCAACGAAGACTTCATCGGCGCAACCGCCGACGCCGTCGTCCTGCTCGACGGCGCCAGCATCCCCCCAGGTGTCACCTCGACCTGCTCGCACAGCGTGCGCTGGTACTCCCACACCCTCGGCTCCACCCTGCTCGCCGAGATGACCCAAAGCGCCGGCCCCCTGCCCGAACTCCTCGCCCAGGGCATCAAGCACGTCACCTCACTGCACGTCTTCACCTGCGACCTGACCCACGGCGGCTCCCCCTCCGCCACCGTCATCATGCTCCGCCAGGCCGCCGACCACCTCGACTGGCTCGTCCTCGGCGACTCAACCCTCATCCTCGACACCGGCGTACCCGAGCCGATGGTGATTTGCGACGACCGGCTGGAACAGGTCGCCGCACCCCACCGCGCACGCCTCGACAGCCTGCGCGGGGGCACACCCGAGCACGCCGAAGCCCGCCGCGAGTACGTCGAAACCCTGAGCCAGTACCGCAACCGCGACGGCGGCTTCTGGGTCGCCTCAACCGACCCCCTCGCCGCCGACCACGCCCTCAGCGGCACGATCCCCGCCGACCAGGTACACGCCGCGGCCCTGCTCACCGACGGGGCCGCCGACGCCGTCAGCCGCTACCGGCTTATTGCCTGGCGGCAGCTCCTCGACGTCCTTGCAGAGGATGGCCCGGCCGAGCTGATCCGCCAGGTCCGCGACGCCGAGCGCTCCGACCCCCACGGCGAACGTTGGCCGCGCAGCAAACCCCACGATGACGCATCGGTTGCCTACTGCTGGCGGGCTCATCAAGCAGGCTGAGGTCAGCCTACCCAGATGATGTCCACGACCCGTACCACGTATGCCGCGTCGATCGGCACGTAGGTGACGAACCCTCGCCCCTGCCCGAAGTCTGCTCGCCGGACCATCGGGTCGTGAGTGGCCATAGTGGTGAGGGGGTCGTAGGGGTCGTCACACACCACGGCCATGCCCTTGCCTAGGGCGTCCAATGCGTCCTCGGGGAACCCGCCAAGCTGGGATAGCGCCCGCTCTGACAGGTCAGGTTCCCAGGTCACGACGCGCGGCGCGCGCGTTCGGCGGCTAAGGCCTTGTCCAGCGGCGTGTAGCTGCCTGTGCCGGCTTTAGCATCCTCGATGGCTTCGTAATAGCCAGGCTGGTTGGCCGCGATGGCGACGAGGCTCCAGCGGTGCAGTAGCCGTCGGAGTGCGGCGTATTGGGTGATGTCGTCTCGGGCGGCCTGCGCGGCGGCACGGTACTGGCGGAGGAACTCCTCGCGCTCCCGTTTTGGCAGCCCTCGCAGGATCTCGTTGGGGTCCTCGGGGTCTTCCTGGTGGACGGGTTGAGCGCTCATAGGGGCAGCATATGCGTGACCGCTCAGCGCTGCCCGCTCCTCTGCCGTGGTGAGCATAGGAACCTCCCTCGCCGATGTTCCTGGTGCACGATCCCGACGGTACGACGGGGTTTGGAACGCGTCATGACTGCTCAAAGTCATACCTTCCTTCCTAACTGGCGGGATTCTGGCCACTCAGGTTGATAGTGCTCGCTGAGTTGCTGAGCCTCAGGCCAGGGCGGCGACGTGTCCTCACAGAGCAGACCTCGGCCCTTTATCGCGAGCTGGCGAGGGAGGACGGTGCGCTTGTCGAGGCCGACGGCGATGCCCATGGGCTGCCCGATGGAGCGGATAGGAGTTGCAGCCGTTGGAGTCGGCTGCGTCCGCCATCGCAATCAGGACTACATCGTCCAGCCCCCTAGACAGCCCTCCTAAGGCTTGTTATCTTCTTCCGCATAGCCCCCTAGACAGTTTCCGTCGCGGATCGGCCGCCGCTGTCTAGGGGGGTGGACAATGAGGTGGTGAACGATGGCACTGCAAGGGCCCATTCCGATCAGCTTCGAGCTGCTGTTCCCGCACGGCTGCTACGTCGTGGGCGAGGTGACCGCGGCAAAGGACTTCGACGCCAAGCGGGACACCCAGGCCAAGGACAAGGTGACCGGACTTCCGGTGTGGCAGGTCCCGGTGATGGACGCCGACCCCTCGCTCAAGGCCGCGCAGAAGACGGTGACCGTGAAGATCCTGTCGGAGGTTCAGCCGGTCGTCCCGCCGTCGCTGCCTGGGGTGCCGCTAGCCCCGGCCGAGTTCGACGGGCTGGAGGTCAAGCCGTACGTGCATCAGGCGACGGGGCGGCTGGCCTACTCGATCTCGGCTCGGGTGATGCGGGCTCCCCGCTCGGCTTCGGCCGGCAAGTCCAACACGGCTGCGAAGGACGCGGCGTGATGGGGCGGCGGACGGTGCGGCCCTCGGCCGTGATCAGCCTCAACACCGGGGGCGGGGCCTCAGTCAAGACCATGCCGTACCCGGCCCGCACGCCGGTGCTGGCGCTGGACTTCGGCTCGACGTCGGTGCTGCTGTCCACTTCGGACAGTGATCAGGTCAGCCCGGCCGATGTCGAGTTCGCGCGGCAGCTCGCCCGTGAGGCGGCCTCGTTCGCCCGGTCGGTCGAGCGGCGGTTTCACGGCCTGGCCAACGGTCGCGGGGTGGCCTGATGGCACACGGTCCCTACACCCACGTGTCGATGTCGATCGACCCCGGCCAACGGCCCCGCATCGGCATCTCGTTCTACGCCTCGATCACGCAGGCGCGGGCTCGGGTGCTGGAGTCCGGGCGGCCCTACCTGGTCCTGGAGTCCGACGAGGCGGACGTGACCGTCTCGGCCACCGGCGCCGGACCGGTCACCACCGACGACCTGGACATCGCGCGACAGATCTTCAACGCCGCCGCCCGGTACCTGGCCGACTGCGAACGCATCCACGCCGAACACACCCAGGCCACCGACTCGGCGGCCTGACACGCAAGCGGGGCCGCAGGAAGCGGCAACTTCCGGCGGCCCCTCGATCTCTCCCTGACTGCGCATCACAAGAGAGGAGTTCAGCTTATGCTCAAGCGCCTTCCCGGTGGCGAGGTCCGCAACCTCGTGTCCACCACTCCCGACACGGCGGTCGTGTTCAAACCGGCCGTCGTCCAGACCCCGGCGATCCTCACCATCCTGGTCGTCCTCGGCCACCTGGTCGCCGGACTCGTCCGTACCCTCGTCGTCCACCCCATCGCGGTCGCGGTGCTCGCCGTCCACTGCGTGATCTGGATCCGGTACGGCTGGCCCACAGCGGTCGCCGCGATCACCATCCCGCTCTCGTTGCTGTTCGGCTGGGTGCTGGCCGACCGGGCATCGTTCGCCCGCTGGATCGGCTGGCGGCTGCTGGCCTTCTGGCGCCGCTTCTGGATCTACCGGCGGCACTGGCAACCCGTGATGATCGTGTCCGGGCTCGGCCGTCACCTCCAGGGCCGCGACTACCTGCCCCGCCTGCTCCGGGTCGAGTGCGACGGCTGGGCCGACCGCGTCACCGTGCGCATGCTGTCCGGGCAGGCCGTCAAAGACTGGGCCGACCGCACCGACCACCTCGCCCACGGCTTCGGCTCCCCCTCCTGCCGCATCGCCGTCTCCAAGGCCGGACGGCTCGTGCTCACCTTCCCCCGACGTGACCCGCTCGCCGAACCCCTGCCCGCCGTCCCGGTTCCCGAGTCGGCGGAGGTCGGGCCAGTGGAGATCGGCCGATGCGAGGACGGCACGCCATACCGGCTCAAGCTCCACGGCACGCACGTCCTCATCGCAGGCGCGACCGGGGCCGGTAAGGGCTCGTGGCTGTGGTCGACAATCCGCGGCCTGCTCCCCGCGATGCGTGCGGGCCTCGTTCAGGTCTGGGCACTCGACCCCAAGCGGATGGAACTGTCCTTCGGCCGCGCCCTGTTCGGCAGTCGGTACGCCGCCGATCCGAAGGAGTGCGCCGACCTGCTCGACGACGCCGTGAGCGTGATGCAGGAGCGGGCCGACCGCTTCGCCGGCCTCCAACGCTCGCACACGCCGACCGTCGATGACCCATTCGTCCTGGTGCTCGTCGACGAGGTCGCGTTCCTCACCGCCTACCAGTCCGACAAGCAGCTTCGCCAGCGCATCACTGCGGCCCTGGCCACGCTCACCACGCAGGGCCGCGCGGTCGGAGTCGGCGTCATGGCCGCGCTCCAGGACCCCCGCAAGGAGGTCATGAACATCCGCAACCTGTTCCCCGACAAGATCGCCCTCCGGCTCGATGAGTCCGAGCAGGTGGACATGGTCCTCGGCGACGGCGCACGCGACCGGGGAGCACTCGCCGACCACATCTCACCAGTCCCGGAGCTGGGCGCGGGCGTCGGCTACGTCCGGCTGGAAACCTCCCCCGATCCCGTGCGAGTCCGGGCCGCCTACGTCTCCGACGCCGACATTCGCCAGATGGCCGCCGAGTACGGCGGTCGAAGCGAGGCCGCATGAACGGCCTGGTGCACTTCCTCGACGGGCTGCGCTGCTCCATCTGCGGCGCGCTCAACGTCCTGTGGCTCGACCCCATCCGCGGCCTGGTCGAGTGCCACGAATGCGGCCAGACCGCCCTCACCATCCCCGAGACCGCAGAGGAGGACAGTTGATCGACCCCACCGACGCCCAGCAGGCCGGGGGAGACCAGCCGACCTCCCCCGCTCGCCTCAACGACCGGTCGACGCCCCGGGCCGTCCGCATGGCCCAACCGCTCGCGAGGGACGTGGTAGAGGAGATCGCCAAGCAGTACGGCGTGTGTATCCGGCCGGTTCCGCTTCGGCGGCAGGACATCCTCACCGGACAGGTTGAGGTCATCGACGTGCCCTGTGGGGCGACCCTGGAGAGCAAGTGCCCGCCGTGCGCCAAGCGGAACCGGCAGCTTCGGCGGGCGCAGTGCCGGGAAGGCTGGCACCTCGACCACGAACCCGTCAACCTGCCCGACAACGCCGACGACTATCAGCGTCACCTCGTGGAACTGCGGGCCGACGCCCAGGCATGGCGGGACGAGGTCGAAAAGGCCGGCGGCGACACCACCGACCTGGACGCCGCCATCGACGAGGACCTGGACGAGGAGATTAACCGTGCGGGGATGCGCGGCAACGTCCTCGGCCGCACCTCCGGCAAGCGCTCCCGCTCGACCAAGCGGCGGCAGGATGCCCCGGACCTGCCCAAGCGGCAGATGACCAAGACCACCCTCGGGCGGACCTTCACCGGCTCAGACGGCAAGACCTACCGGCCGTCGATGTTCGTCACGCTCACCCTGCCGTCCTATGGCCGCGTGCTGGAGGGCGCGCCCCTCGACCCGGACCGCTACGACTACGCGCGGGCGGCTCGCGATGCGCTGCACTTCTCCAAGCTGGTCGATCGGTTCGTGCAGAACCTCCGTCGTGTGGCGGGCTATGACGTGCAGTACTTCGCCACCGTCGAGCCTCAGAAGCGGCTCGCTCCGCACCTGCACATGGCGATCCGCGGGACCCTGCCCCGTGCGGAGCTGCGGCAGATCGTCGCGGCCACGTATCACCAAGTGTGGTGGCCGCCCACTGATGTCGTGCGGTTCGAGGGCGACCACCTGCCTGTGTGGGAGGACGGGGCCGGCTACCTCGACCCGACCACGGGGGAAGTGCTGCCGACCTGGGAACAGGCCCTCGACCGCCTCGACCAGGACGACGAGGCCGAACCCCTGCACGTGCTCCGCTTCGGCGACCAGCTCGACATACAGAGCGTGCTCGCCGGAACCCCGGACGCCGACCAGCTCATCCAGTACCTCTCCAAGTACCTGACCAAGAGCCTCGGTGACGCCCTCGGCACCGACGACCCACGCCGCAAGGCACACGCCGAACGGCTACTTGAGGCGTTGCGGTTCGAGCCGTGCTCGCCCACGTGCCCGAACTGGTTGCGGTACGGAGTGCAGCCCAAGGGCGCCAAGCCGGGCATGGCCCCGGGCCGATGCAAGGGCAAGGCGCACAAGCCCGACCACCTCGGCTACGCGGGCCGCCGCGTCCTCGTCTCGCGCAAGTGGTCCAACAAGACCCTCACTGAGCACAAGCAGGACCGCCGCACCTGGGTCCTGGAAGCCCTCGGCGTCGAAGACGGACCGGTCGACCCCCACCGCTACATCTGGCGACCGGTCAAGCCCGGAGATCCCGACCTGGCCCCGATCGGCGTACGCCTGCTCCGCTCGGTCCACGAACGGCAGCGATGGCGTAACCACCTGGCCCGGCTGACAGCCGAGGCAGACGGGCAGGGTTTTTCGGCAACTGAAGGGAGGGCAGCGTGATGGACAGACTCTTCTACCGACCCAAAGACGCGGCGGTCGTCCTCGGCATGAGCCGTACGGCGGTCTTCCGGCTGATCAAGACCGGTGAGCTTCGCTCGGTCAAGTACGACGGATACCGCCTCGTTCCGGCTGACGCCCTTCAGGAATTCGCCCGGCGTCTAACCAAGGCGGCGTGATGGCCGACCGCAAGCCGAACGGGCGATCGTCCATCTACCTCGGCCAGGACGGCTACTGGCACGGCTGGGTGACCGTGGGCATCAAGCCGGACGGGTCCCCTGATCGCCGTCACCGGATGGGGAAGACGGAGGCGGAGGTCACACGCAAAGTCCAAGAGCTGGAGGGCAAGCGCGAGACCGGGCAAGTGGCCAAGCCGGGCAAGGTCCCGACCGTCGCCGAGTGGATCACCGAATACCTCGACGTGATCTGCGAACGGCTCGTCGCGTCGGGCAAGATGGCGCCTCGGACCCTCGACGACTACCGCTCCAAGACCCGCCACTGGATCATTCCGCTCCTCGGCCGTCACCGCCTCGACCGACTCGCCCCTGAGCATCTGGACAAGGCGTACGCGACGATGCTGGAGCAGGGCCGGTCGTCGAGCACGGTCCTCAAGGTGCATCGCATCCTGTCGCGCGCCCTGAAGATCGCCGTACGCCGGAACAAGGTCACCAGGAACGTCGCCACGCTCGTGGACGCGCCGGTCGCTGCTGACCCCGATCTGGAGCCGCTGACGCGCAACGAGGCGCGAAAGATCCTGGAGGCGGCGAAGTCGCGCCGGAACGCAGCCCGCTGGTCGGTGGCCCTGGCCCTCGGCATCCGCCAGGGCGAAGCGCTCGGCCTCCGGTGGTCCTTCGTCGACCTTCAGACCGGCGTGATCAAGGCCTGGTACCAGGCGCAGCGGGCACCGTGGAAACACGGCTGCGACGACCCTCACGCGTGCGGCAAGGAGTGGCACCGCTGGCCGTGCAAGCCGCGGTGCAAGGTCCACAAGCACGACCCCGGCTGTCCACAGGACTGCACAAAGCGCGGCCACGTCTGCCCGACGCGAACATGCGCCAAGGACTGCACCGGCCACGCCGACAGGTGCCCGAAGCGTACGGGCGGCGGCATCGTCTTTCGGCAACGCAAGGGCCGCAGCCGACTCACGCTCCAGTGCCCGCCCGAGCTGCTTCCGATCCTGAGAGAGCACAAGAGGCGCCAGGACGCCGAACACGCGGAGGCCGGGGAGCTCTGGGAGGATCACGACCTGCTCTTCCCGACGAGGCGGGGCCGGCCAATGGAGCGCAGCGAGGACTACAAGATGTGGAAGGCCCTCCTGCGCCAGGCCGGGGTCAGGGGAGCCCGGCTCCATGACGCGCGACACACGGCGGGGACACTCCTCGTCGAGCAGGGCGTCCACATCCGGGTCGTGCAAGAGATCCTCGGCCACGCGCGAGTGACGACCACGGAGCGTTACACCCACATCGCCAGTCCCCAGGTGAAGGACGCCAGCGAGCGCATGGGGGCGGCCCTGTGGGGCGAGGACTGAAAGCGCCCGCAACCCGAAGGCTGAGAGCAACTGCAACTAGAACTGCAACTAGAGGCCCTGTGGAGATCAAAAAGCCCCTCTCGCCGAAGACCGGCGAGAGGGGCTCTGAGCTGCGGAGGCTCGGGGATTTGAACCCCGGATGGGCTTAAGACCCAAACCGCATTAGCAGTGCGGCGCCATAGACCTGACTAGGCGAAGCCTCCTGGTAGCGCGTTGCTCAGCACAGCGTACCGGCGATCGCCCAAGGCGGCAAAGCGGATTGCCGGTGCCGCGTTGGATCAGTTCTGTGGACTCACATGGCGGGGCGATTGGACCGGTGCACAGCCATTGTCCACAGGGTGTGGACAAGGGCTGTGCACAGGGTGTGGATATCGCGCCTCAGCCCGACACAGGCTACGCCTGGCGGATGGCCTCGCCCTCGATCTCGATCTTGACCTTCTTGCCGACGAGGACGCCACCGGTCTCCAGGGCCTGGTTCCAGGTCAGGCCGTACTCCTCGCGGTCGATCTCGGTCTCCGCGCCGAACCCGAAGATCTCCTGACCCCACGGGTTGTTGGCGGCGCCGTTGAACTCGACCTTGAGCTCGACCTCCTTGGTCACGTCACGGATCGTGAGGTCGCCGACGAGCGTGAACTCGTTGCCCGACAGGCCGCTGACCCGCTTGCTGCGGAAGGTGACCTCGGGGAACTTGTCGGCGGCGAGGAAGTCGTCGCTCCGCAGGTGGCCGTCGCGGTCGGCCGCACCGGTCTCGATCGTGCCCGCCTTGATGACGACGTCGACGCTCGACTCCAGCGGGTTCTCGGCGATGACGATCTTGCCCTCGTAGTCGGCGAAGTGACCGCGGACCTTGCTGACCATCATGTGCTTGACGACGAAGCCGACGCGCGTGTGGGCCTTGTCCAGCGCGAACTCGCCGGCCGTCGGGACCTTCAGGCCCTCCCACTCACGGATGCTCATGGCTGCTCCCCTGATCGTTGCTGTGCGGATGTCTCACTAAGCAAATGTCTACCGGAAAAATATTCCTCGCGTCAACTATCGTGCCGTAGACTTGGACCATGGACCCATTCGACGACCCCCGGCTCACGGCGATGGGCCTGTTCGCGGAGGTCTTCAGCGGGCTGTCGAGCAAGACCAGCCCGACACTGGCCGCCGCAGGACTTTCCGAAGTCGACTTCGAGACCTTGATCCGGCTGGCCCGTTCGCCGGAGCGACGGCTGCGGATGAGTGACCTCGCGGCTCAGACGTCGCTGTCGACCAGCGGAATCACCCGCGTGGTCGACCGCCTGGAACGTGACGGGCTCGTCGAACGGCATGCCTGCGTCAGCGACCGCCGCGCCTCGTACGCCGTGCTCAGCACCGCCGGGGCGGAGCGGCTGCGCACGGTGCTCCCCCAGCACGTCGAGGACATCGAGACCTGGTTCACCGGACTGCTGACCGAAAACCAGCTCGCCGACTTCCTGGAGGCGCTGCGGGTGATCCGCGACGTCGTACGGCCCTGCGCGACCGCCGGCGTACGGGAGGCGAGCAGGGCCGCGCGGGCCAAGACGGGCTGAGCCTCGCCGTAATCGGGATTCGAGGGAACTGACCGGACGGACTGGCGTAAACGATCGATTTCTGGTGGACTCCGTAATTCAGGAAACGGCTCCACGACAGCCGACGCAGTCCCCCGTACCCGAGCCCATGGAGCGCCCGTGCGTTTCCCCTCACACGCACTCGCCGTCCTCGCCGCCGCGGCCCTCGCGGTTCCCGTCGCCGCTTCCACCTCCGCTGCCGCCGCGGCCCCGGCCTCTCCGAGCCCAAGCCCGAGCCCAAGCCCGAGTCCGAGTCCGAGTCCGAGTCCGAGCACAGCGCAGACGCCCGCCGCGACGAGTTCGAGCGTCCCGCAGCCGGTGGTCACCGTCACGAAGACGGTCACCCCCGGGGCGGCGAAGCCCGCGACGACGAAGAGCACGACGGCCACGACGACACGGCCGAAGACCGTGCCGAAGGACGCCGTCCAGGTGACGGTGAAGAAGATCGTGGACGGTGACACCGCGGATGTCGTCACCTCGAGCGGCAGGACCGTACGGATCGGTCTGCTGGAGGCGGAGGCCCCCGACAAGGGTGTCTGCTGGTCTCCGGAGGCCACCGCCCGGCTGAAGGCCCTGCTGCCGCCCGGCAAGCCGGCGTACGTCCGGGCCGCCGAGCAGGTGCCCGAGCAGGAGCGCATCCTGATCTACGTGTGGTCGGCCAAGGGCGTCTACGTCAACGGTGACATGGTCAGGAACGGCCTGGCCCAGACCGTGAACTCCTTCCCCGAGCACAGCTACACCGAGTGGCAGTACTGGGAGCAGGTGCGCGCGCAGGTCGACAAGCTCGGGCTGTGGTCGGGCTGCTGGGCCGCCGACACCTACGACAAGCGCGGCAGCCTCCAGGCCCCGCCGGGAGCCGGCGCGGCGACTCCGGCGCCGATCGAGCCCGTGGACGCGTCCCCGGCCCCGCCCGGCACGACGTACTCCCTCGAGCCCATTCCGCCGGGTAGCACCGCCGGATCGGTCGCCACGGTGCGGCCCTCCCCGAGCCCCGCGTCCAACTCGGCGCCGAGTCCCACTCCGAGCCCCTCGCCGAGCGCCGACGGCGCGACCGACCCCAGGTACAGCACCTGCGAGGAGGCGAACGACCACGGATTCGGCCCGTACCGACGCGGCATCGATCCCGAATACGACTGGTACATCGACCGCGACAGCGACGGCCTGGTCTGCGAGAGGTGACGCGGCGCGTCAGTTCACGCTCTTGCTCGCGTCGGGCACGACCAGGTCGCCGCGCAGCTTGGCCATGCCCCGCGAGACCGAGCTCTTGACCGTGCCCACGCTGATCCCGAGGGTCCTGGCGATCTCGGGCTCGGTCATGTCCTCGTAGTAGCGCAGCACGATCGCCGTACGCTGCCGCGCGGGGAGGCGGTCGAGCGCCTGCTCCAGCTCGTCGTACCGGTGCCGCGCGTCCTGCTGCACCGGTACGTCGGGCAGCTCGTCGGAGGGGTATTCCTCCAGCTTGCGCCGCCGCCACCAGGAGATGTTGATGTTCACCATCGCCCGCCGCACGTAGCCGTCGAGCGACGACCGGTCGCGGATCCGGTCCCACGCGAGGTACGTACGGGCGAGGGCCGTCTGCAGGAGGTCCTCGGCGTCGCTGGGGTTCCCGGTCAACTGGTTCGCCACACGGAGCAGGGCCGCCCCACGACACTGGACGTACGTGCGGAACTCCTCATGGTTCACGATCAGGGATCACCAACCCGGCCAGAGAGGCATCTCGTGCCAGAATCGCAGCCGCGCTCCCGGATCCGGCTGAACCGAAATCCAGGTTTCGCACCCGCGTGGGCAAAGACCAGGCAACCCGGTGGCGGCCCGCGCGCGCGTGCCACACGTCCCGTCAGGCAGTGGTTTGCCCGAAACGGATGGCAACGCCTTGCACCGGGAGGAGGAATATTGATCCCGGACGCCACCATCGCCCGGAAAACCACCTCTCCATCCCCGTCCGGCATGTGAGGCTGGAGGACGTGGAAGGGGCGATGCCGTACCGGGCCGGAGAGCGACGGCGGACGCTGGCGGCGGCGGTGCTCGGCCGCGACCCCGGGCCCGCGCCGCGGTCACCGGAGGAGACGACGCCGTTCGACGTGGTCAGCGGCGACCTGCTCGACGTGAGCCCGCACCTGATCATCCTGGAGACCGCCGGCGGCGAGCAGCGGCGCCTGGTCATCGCGCCGTGGGCGACCGCCTGGCGCGGGGGCGCGGTGGCGCCCGCCGATCTGCCCGCCGGGGCGAGGGTCGTCATCCGGGCGCTGCGCGGCGGCACGGTGGCCGAGCGCATCTGGGCCGACATCACGCGGATCACCGGCGTCATCCGGGAGGTCCACGGCCGGCGGGATCTCACCGTCGAGCTCGACTGCGGTCCGCATCGCCGGGAACGCTCCATCGTCGTTCCCTACCGCTCCTCCGGGCGCATCCGGGTGCGGCACCCCAAGCTGGAGCCGGGTTACCTGTTCGACGCCATCGGGCTGTTCGACCAGGGCGCGACGTTCGCGCACCTCCCGGCGACCTCGCAACCGCCGTACCGAGCGACGGCCGCGCCCCCGTCTCCGCCGGCGTACGGAGGAGGCCAGGCGGGCATCTCGGGCACGGCGGTGTGGGCGGATCTTCCGGACTTCGCGGAGGAGGGCGTCGCGAAGGGTGTCGCCTACCCCATGCTCGAACGCGAGGACAGCGGCTGCGACGACGCCGGCGCCTCCTGCGCCGGCCTGCCGTACCTCGCGATGGGCTCGCTGCTGCGCGTACGCAACGTGTGCGACGGCCGGACGGACGTGCTGCCCATCGTCGCGTGCGGGTGCCTCACGGGGCGGTTCTGCGACCGATGCCTGGAATGCGGCACGTCCCCGCGCGGCCGGGTCGTGGAACTCGCCGCGTCCTCCTATGTCGCGCTTGGGGGAGACTTGACCAAGGGCTGCTTCAATGCCCGCGTCGGATTGGGGTGACCGGTGCTTTCGACCATCGCGGCTGCCGCGCTGCCGATCCTCGTGGTGACACTGGCGCTGGGCGGCGTCACCAAACTGGCCACGGCCGGGCGCGAGGAGTCGCCCGGCGCGCTGGCCCGGCTCGGCCCGGCGGTGCTCATGCCCGAGCGCTTCGCCAGGCCCGCCCTGTACGCCTGTTCCCTGGTCGAGCTCGCGCTGGCGACCGGCCTGCTGGTCGTGGATCACCCGGCCGCCCGGTGGCTGCCGGCCGCGTTCTTCGCCGTGGCGACGTACGTCCTGTGGGACCTGCGCAGGCGGCGGCCGGACGTGGGGTGCGGCTGCTTCGGTGACGTGAGCGCCGCCCCGGTCGGGCTGCGGTCGATGGGCCGGGTGGCGGCGTTGACCGCCATGGCGGCCCTCGTCGCGGTCCAGAACGCCACGGGGCTGCCCGCCCTCACCGGACAGACGGCCGCCTGGGCGGCCGGAGGGGCCGCCCTGCTGCTCGCCCTCTCACCCGAGATCAACGAGATCGTCTCGCGCCTGCGTCACCGTGCGCCGTGCGAGCAGCGGCCGATGCCGCCCGGACGTGCCCTGTCGCGCCTGCGGGCCAGCGAGGCGTGGCGGGCCCACGCCGGGTCGCTGCTGACGGACGAGCCGTCCGACATGTGGCGTGAACTGTGCTGGCGCTTCTTCGTCTTCCCCACCCAGGGCGACGCGGAGGTCGTCTTCGCCGTGCATCTCAGCGGCCGGCGTCCCGCCGTACGCGCCGTCGTGGTCGGGGCCGACGGCCACGTGACCTCGGCCGATGACCGCGGCGATGCCTCTCTGCGGGAATCTACGCCTGTATCGGCCTGACGCTATACACGCGTAGATTCCCGCATCGAGGTCTTTCACTTCAGCTCTCTACGGCTCTCTAGCTTCCCCTCTAGAAAGCCGTAGAGAGGTCGATGGGCGCGCCGCTCAGAGCGGCTGCGCACGAAGGAACCTCCCGAAATGCGGAACGGTGAACCCGATCACGCCGCGCTCCGCGCTGTAGATCAGGCCCTTCTTGATCAGGCTGTCGCGGGCCGGGGACAGGCTCGACGGCTTGCGACCCAGTGTCTCGGCCACCTCGGCGGTCGGCACAGGGTCGTCGCCGAGCTGGGCCATGGCGTGCATGTAGTCCCGCTCGGCGGGCGTGGCCCGTTCGTATCGGCTGCCGAAGAAGCCCACCGCCAGCTCCTCCTCGGCCTCCGGGGCGGACACCTTGATGTCCTCGGCCGTGATCGGGCTGCGCGGAGCGAGGTCCCAGGCGACCTTCCCGTAAGCCTGGACGAAGTAGGGGTAGCCGTCGGCCGCCTCGTACAACGCGTCGAGCGCGTCGGGCGTGAACTCGACGTCCTCACGGGCGGCCGGGGCGATGAGCGCCAGGTCGGCGGCGTCCCGGTCCAGCCGGTCGATGCGCGCGTACCGGAACAGCCGCTCGGAGTAGCTCTTGCTCGCCGACAGCACGCTCGGCAGGTGGGGCAGGCCGGCGCCGACGACGATCAGCGGGCCGCCGTTCTGCGACAGCTCGTGGCAGGCCGCGCACAGGGCCGAGACGTCCGGCGCCTGCACGTCCTGCATCTCGTCGATGAACAGCGCGATGCCGACGCCGAGGTCCGTCGCGACACCCGCGGCGTCGACGAACAACTCGGTCAGGTCGATCTCCAGGTCACCCGAGTCGGCCCGGCCGCGCGCGGCGGGCACGTCGATGCCGGGCGACCAGTGCGAGGTGCCCTTCGCGGCGGCGGGATCGCGCATAGCGAACGCCTTGAGCACGCCGAGGAACTCCTCGATGCGCTCCGGGGCACGGTGCCGGGGGGCGAGTTCCCTTATGGCCATGTGCAGCGCGGCCGCCACCGGGCGGCGGATCGACTGGTCGGGCCTGGCCTCGATCTTGCCGGTGCCCCACAGCCGCTGCATGGCCATGGACTTGAACGTGTTGAGCAGGACGGTCTTGCCCACGCCGCGCAGGCCGGTGAGGACCATGCTCCGCTCGGGGCGGCCCCGGGCCACCCGCTCCAGCACGATCTCGAACTGCTGCAGTTCGCGGTCGCGTCCGGCGAGTTCCGGGGGGCGCTGACCGGCGCCGGGGGCGTAGGGATTGCGCACGGGGTCCACGCTCTCGGACTTTATGACGGGATATAGCGGCCGTCGTAGATTTCCGTAGAGAGTGCTACGGCGTGTCGCCCGCCGCGGCCGCGGCACGCACCGCGCGGCGGCGGGCGGAGCCTGGGCCGGGACGACCGGGACGACAGCGGGCGGAGCCGGGGAGGGCACGACCGGATCGCCGGTCACGGGAACGGCGCCGGCCGGAACCGGGGTGGCGGACACCGTGGGCACAGTCATCACACACCCCTTACCTGGCAGGACTCGACCGAACCCGTGTTCGATCCGATGGGCATGACTGTAGCGCGTCATCGAACACCTGCGCGAGCTTTCCACGAAAGCTCCGTCAAACACCGTCGTTCAGCGACACCCCACCCCGCCGTCCCTGGTCCCGGGAACGGCCCCGGCAGCCGCCCTGCGCGCCGTCATCGGCGGCGCGACGCCGCCCCCACCGCTTGTCTGCCGACCTGCTCGGCGACCGAAGCCCGTGCGCTCGTAGGCCTCGTCCTGGCAGTCAGTTCCAGTAGTCGCGTTCGGGGAGCCTCACCCACATGCCGGGCCGTTCGACGGCATCGGCGTCGGCCAGCCGCAGGCCCGCGCCCGCGCAGCAGTACGCGATCGCTCGTCCGCGGAAGAGGTAGCTGTTGAGGATCTCCTCGGCGAAGTCGTCTGACGAGGGGTGGCCGCCACCGGGGTGGGTGTCCCACTCCACGATCTCGCCGTCCCGGGCGACACTGCCCTGGTTACCGCTCTTGGGATTGGCGTACATGGCGTAGCAGACGGTCCCCGCCGACAGGCGCTTCGTGACGCCGGGGGTGGACGACATGTATCCCCAGGGCTGGGTGACGACACAACCGCCGGGCACATCCGTGACGCCGACGATTTCGAGGCTCTCGTCGAAGTTCTCGAAGATGTCGTCTTCGAAGAGCGCTTCGACTTCGGCGCCGTCGACCGGGACGGCCTCCAGGCGGCGTACCGCCTCGGCCGCGGTGACACCGGCCGCGCAGGCGAGACTCAGCCCGTCGTAGTAGAAGTCGCCCAACGCGTCGACGAGACGCCGGGCTTCGGCCACCGCGTTCAGCTCGGCTTCGGAAAGCCCCGTCTTGCCTGCGGGAAGGGCGAACAGGTCGGGGGTCCGCGTGGCCAGGCTCAGCCGTCCGGGCGACCAGCCGTTCATCATCGGCCGCCACGGGTCGGCACCGGCCTCGGCCAGGATCCGGGCGTTGTCCGGACGGTTGGCGAAGACGGCCGTCCACAGAGCCGTACGGCCCTCGTGCTCGGCGTCCACGTCGTCGACGCGGGCGGCCAGCTCCGCCACCACATCGGGAGAGCCCTGTTCGGCGGCCGCGTGCAAGGGCCGTCCGTGGAAGAACACCCCCGAGTTGGGGTCGGCGCCGGCGTCGAGCCGGGCGCGAATCAGCCGCAGGCTCTTCCAGGCGTCCCAGCCGATGCCGGACCAGTCCGCTTCCTGGGCGACAGCCATGATGCTCCTCGGTGAGTAGGTACGCCGATCATGGCGAGGCCCACCGACAGTTTCGCCTGGCGCTGCGCGCCCAGCTAACGAGGCAGGTGCGGGAGCACGAGGGCCGCCGCGGCGAGCAGGGCGATCAAGCCCAGATAGGCGAGGACGAGCCGGGTGTCCCTGAGATAGCACTTGCTCCTGGTGAGCCCGGCGCGGCGGGCTCGCCAGTATCCGGCGAACCCCAGTGCCGCGAAGCCGAGCACGGCCCAGGCGCCGAACAGCCAGGCGAGCAGCGCCACCGTCGCGTAGACGCACAGCTTCAGCGGATCGTACGGCTTGGCCTGCCCGCCCTCGGACGCCCGCGCCGCGAGGGCCTGCTCGTACGCGACTCCCGTCGGGCCTGTCTCCCCATCGCCGGGCTTCCCGTGCGGGAGGCTCATGTGATCTCCAGCAGCGGGAGCCGTACGCCGGGGTCGGTCGCGGCGACGGCGGACAGGCGCTGGCGCGCGAGCGCCGGCCAGGCTTGAACCGCGCAGAACGGCGCGCACTGGTCCTGGTCGGAGCGGGTGCCGACGTGGACGCAGCACTGGACCAGCCGCTCCTCCAGCATCGTGGACATGTCCATGAAGGGCTTGATCGTGATGCGTACGACCCGTTCGCCCAGCAGCCGGCGCAGCCGCTTCCTGCGGCCCGGCAGGGCCGAGGATGCGAGCGTCAGCAGGGTGGTCAGCCCGAGGTCGCAGTTCTCGCAGATGTCGCGCCAGACCTTGCCGATCTCGGGGTGCGACAGCGACGACTGCTCCGACAGCAGGCCGAGCAGCGACTCCTGCACGGCCATGCGGAGCTGGCGGGGGATCTCCGAGTCGGCGATGCGGTTGGAGACCAGCCCGAGGTTCTCCTTGAGGCGGTCGTGCCCGACCAACGCCGTCAGCGAGCGCCACTGGTCGGCGTCATCCTTGACCATGTAGCCGACCGAGCAGCAGTGCGGATGCGAGCAGGGCAGGGCGGTCAGATCGCGCCAGGTGACCAGGCCGCCGGTCTGCGGGCCGAGGCGCTTGAGCACACCGGTGTGGGTGAGCCGGTCCATCGGGTCGATCACCCCGGATCGCCCCGACCCGAACTGCGGCTGGATCGACACGCCGCCGACGTACGGCGTCTCGAGGGCGAGGCGCACCACGTCGCCGATCTCGCCGTCGTTCACGCCGAGGGCGGCCGTCATGACGAGCGTGGTGAAGATCTCCCGCTCCGACAGCCGCCGCAGCGCCTCCGCCTTCTGCCGCCGCAGGTCACCGCCCCGGTGGTGGCGGGACGCCTCGGCCGACACGCCGTCGTACTGCAGGTAGATCTCGACGCGCTCGCGGTGCTCGGTGAGCAGGTCGAGCAGGGCGTCGTCCCGGGCCACCAGGAGCCCGTTGGTGTTGATCAGGATGCGGGTGACCGGCCGGGCCGTCAGCTCGGCGAGCAGCTCGGGCAGGTCGGGGTGGAGGGTCGGCTCGCCGCCGCTGAGCATGAGCACGTCGAGACGGCCGTTCTCGCGGGCCAGCCGCTGGTCCACGTTGGCGAGCACCTCCCGGACCGGCACGATCCCCCGCAGGTCGGGCGAGGATTCGGTGAAGCAGGTCGGGCAGCGGAGGTTGCACGCCTCCGCCACGTCCTCCAGGAGGATGCAGGTGTGCTGGGTCTGCATCTCCGGCAGCCCCCGCAGGTACGCCTCCGGGACCGGGTCGAAGTTCCCGGCGACGTCGGGCAGATGCGCCTTGGTGG
This sequence comes from Microbispora sp. H10836, assembly GCF_012999525.1. Lineage (NCBI taxonomy): Bacteria > Bacillati > Actinomycetota > Actinomycetes > Streptosporangiales > Streptosporangiaceae > Microbispora > Microbispora sp. H10836. The sequence continues at coordinate 243,735 of NZ_JABBWU010000012.1, read as the reverse complement.
GGGCGGTCCACTCCTCCAGGTAGGCGAGGATCTCCGGGTCCTCGTCGTAGAGGGTCCTGACCATGCCGTGGGTCCGGCAGCCGCGCTCCAGGTAGACCCGCCCGTCGCGGGCCGCGAGCCAGCCGGACAGGCGGGGCACCTCCGCCAGCGGGCGGTCCGGCCGCTCGTCGTGGCAGCGGGGGCAGAACGCGTTGACGTAGCGGAGGATGCGGTCGCCCCGCAGGGGCATTCCCGTGCTCACAGGGCACCGTCCGTGTACAGCGAGGGGTTGACCCCGGTGCAGAAGCCGGCGGTGAAAATCGTCATGAGCGCCCAGCCGATCATCAGGCCCATCCCGAGCCCGCGCGACCAGGGCCTGCGAAGGAGTAACAGCAGCGTTCCGCCGCCGAACGCGATCGCGGCCAGGATCACGGATCCGCCGATGAGCGCGATGTTCTTGTTGTCGCTCGCGACTCCGTCCGCCACCGCGAGGGTCGCGAGGAAGAGCACGAAATTGATGACCACGTAGGCCACGATCCCCACGATCGTCATCGCGACGACCACGCCGGTCGAGCTCTGGGCCGCAGGCGGTCGATACGGCAAACCGTAAGGCGGCGGCGCACCCCACGGCGGCGGCGGGATGCCCGGGCCATGAGGCGGCGGACCACCCTGACCTTGAGGCGATGGGCCACCCGGGCCGTACGACGGCGGCGGACCGCCCGGACCGTGAGGCGGTGGACCACCCGGGCCGTACGACGGCGGTGGCGCACCCTGACCGTGAGGCAATGTCGGACCGCCGGGGCCCTGAGGCGGTGTCGGGCCACCGGGACCGTGCGGCGTGCCGGGAGGCGGCGGGACGGGCGGCCGCCCGGAAGGATCGCCGTGCTGCGGTTCGTCCGGCCGCTCGGGCGGCTCGGGGGGTGTGCTCATCTCTCCTCCTCGGCCGCGGGCGACAGCCGGGCGCCCAGTGACAGCGGTCGCCGCTCGCCCCGGCGGGGGAGCAGCCGATCGTAGAAGCCCTTGCGGTATCCGATCCCGAGGCGGACGGCGAGGAGCGCGAGGCCCGGGACGAGGAACCACTGCGGGCGGGTCAGGTCGAGCCAGACCGTCTCGTTCGCCCTGGTGAACTCGACGAGGAACCGGAAGGCGGCGTACGCGCCCAGATACAGGGTGAACAGCTCTCCCGGCCGGTCGACCCGGCTCCGGGCCCACAGCAGCGCGCCGAATGCGGCGAGCTGGAAGACCGTCTCGTACAGGTACGACGGGTGCATGGCCTGCCCGGTCACGCAACCGGGGCATTCCGGCACGGTGGCGGGTGCGTGGACACCCCAGGGAAGGCTCGTGGGACGGCCGGGGGCCTCCGTCAGGAAGCAGCCGATGCGGCCGACGGCCATGCCGAGCGCGACCGCGGGCGCGAACAGGTCGCCGGTCCGCTCCCGATAGCCGATCAGCCGTTTCGCGACCAGCACCCCGACGTACGCGCCGGTCAGGCCACCGAGGATGCTCCGGGCACCGAACATCCACGCCTCGACGAGGCCGGGGTTGAGGGCGGGGTCGAGATGCTCGGCCCACCCGGACAGTCGCATGCCTATCGCCCCGCCGACCAGCGCGCCGGTGACGGCGACGAGGGACTCCTCCCGCAGGGCTCCCCGGCGCCGTGCTTCCAGGACGAACACCACGCTCGCGAGGATCACGCCGAGGCCCACGAAAAACGCGTGGGTCGGCACGATCACCCCGCCGAAACGCAGCTCCTCAAGCACGACGCCACCCTAGCGGCGGCACACGACGATTCCGATCGTCAATTCGTACGGCTTGCGCCCCTTCCGTATGTCGATTCCGGTTCTATACGGCTAGTCGTTCAACCGCCGAAGTTTTGTCCACAGGAATCCCGTTGTCCACAGGAGTGTCGCGCGACCGCCGGCGCATGTCTCGCCCACGGGTAACCTGCGCCTATGACCTCCTTGTGGAACCGCAGGTCAGTGGTAGTGATGGCGGCTCTCGTCGGGATGACCGGCTGCGGCGGGGTCGGCGACGCGGGCGCGTCCGCCACCGCCCGGACCCGGGTGTCCGTGACCGCCCCGGCGGCCCCGGCATCGGACTCGCCCATGCCCACCGCCTCCTCGGCCGCGCCGGCTTCGTCCGCGTCCGTCACGCCCTCGGCCGTACCGGTCTCGCCCACGCCCGAGACCGGGCCCACGCCGAGCCCGAGCGGGCCGCCTCCCTTCTCGGCGAAGATCGAGACGGTGTCCCGCGACGAGGTCAGGCACTCGTGGCGTCCGGGCTGCCCGGTTCCGCTGAGCGGGCTACGCAAGATCACGATGACCTACTGGGGCTTCGACGACAAGGCGCACACCGGCACGCTGGTGGTCAACAAGAAGGTGGCCGAAGACGTGGCCTCCGTCTTCGAGAAGCTCTACGACCTCCGCTATCCCATCCGCCGGATGGAGCCCGTCGACGTCTACAAGGGCAGCGACTACGACTCCATCGAGGCCGACAACACCTCGGCCTTCAACTGCCGCAACGCCACCGGATCCGGCAGTTGGTCCAACCACGCGTACGGCCTCGCCGTGGACCTCAACCCCCGGGAGAACCCGTACGTCTACGCGAACGGCTCGAACGCCCACCGCAACGCGGACGCGTTCGTGGACCGGCCGCTCAAGAAGCCGGGCGTGATCAACAGCGGAGACCGCGTGGTGCGGGCCTTCGAGCAGATCGGCTGGGGCTGGGGCGGTTCGTGGTCGGGCGCCAAGGACTACCAGCATTTCTCCGTGAACGGCCGCTGAGACCGGCGCCGCGCAAGCCGCCCCGCGGGCCCCGCCCATCGCGTACGGCGCGGTGGGCGGGTCCCCCCGCCGGTGACCCAGTGAGCGGCCGGCAGGGCTGAGCCGCAGTCCGCCGGGGAGCCCATGCCGGTTGACGAGACGACCGGTTACGGCGTGACCGGCCTGCCGCCGAAGGTCACCACGAGGTGGCCGTCCGAGGCGAAGGACCAGCCCATGGCGCCGGTGTAGGAGGAGCACCGGGACCCGTTCGAGCCGGACCAGAACTGGTTGGAGCTGTCGACGTTGCCGACGGTCTTGTCGTTGGACCCGCTGCCGCTGCGGCACGAGGTGTTGTTGCGGAACACCGAGGTGCCGGCGTCGAAGGAGAAGTTGCGCTCGGCGTTGTCGATGCCGACGTTGTTTGAGATCGACATCGTGCCCGGGTTGCTGTTGTAGGTGAACCCGTGGTGGCCGTTGCGGTAGGCGATGTTGCGCCGGACGATGTGGTTGACGGAGATCTGGTCGCCGCCGAGCTTGTAGCCGTTGCGGTCGCCGGCGCCGGCCTGGCTGCCGTCCGTGAGGGTGCCGTTGTTGTAGGACAGGGAGTCCTCGATGGTCACCGGTCCGATGGCTCCGGTGTCCGTCTTGGTGTAGAGGTCCCAGCCGTCGTCGATGTTGTTGTGGGACACGTTGTAGCGGAAGACGTTGCCGGTGCCGGTGGTGAGCTTCGCGGCGAAGCCGTCGGCGTCCTCGCCGTCGGAGTCGGCGTTGTCGTGCGACTCCGCGCTGAGGATGAGGTTGTTGGACGGCCACTGGTCGCGGGGGGTGTCGGAGGCGATCCGCCCGAGCTGCAGCCCGGTGTCGCGATTGAACCGGGTCACCGTGCGTTCGATGACGTTGTTGCTGCCGCCGACGTAGATTCCGTTGTCGCCGGCCCGCTCGACGACGATGCCGTACACATGCCAGTACGAGCCGTTCACGACGAGCCCGCGGTTCGACGAGGACTCGCTCTGGGCCGAGAAGTTCAGCACCGGAGTCTCACCGGGGTAGGCGGACAGGGTCTTGCGGGCGTTCGACGTGCCGTTGTTGCCCGGTGCGATGGTGATCGTCTGCGCGAAGGCGTACCGCCCGCCGCGCAGGTAGATCGTCCCGCCGGGGGCGACGCGTGTGATCGCCGAAGTGAGGGTCGTCGGGTCGGACTGCGTCCCCGCCGCACCGTCCCTGCCGGTCGGCGACACGTACACCGCACCACTCGACGGCGTCGTCGAGGGCGAGGGCGAGGGTGAGGGTGAGCGTGTGGGGCTGGGTGACGGCGAGGGCGAGCGTGTCGGCGTGGGCGACGGGGTCGGCGATGAGGTGGTGGTGGAGCCGGTGCAGGTGACACCGTTCAAGGTGAACGAGGTGGGCTTGGGGTTGGACCCCGACCAGCTGCCGTTGAACCCGAGAGACAACGACGCGCCGGTCGCGATGGCGGCGTTGTAGTCCACGTTCGTGGCGGTGACGTTCTGCCCGCTCTGGCTGTAGGTGGCCGACCAGCCGGTGCCCACCTTCTGACCGCTGTCGGGGAAGGTGAACCCGAGGGTCCAGCCGTTGATCGCACTGCCCAGGTTCTCGATCGTGATGGTGGCGGTGAACCCACCCGGCCAGTCGTTGGTCGTGTAGGTCACGGCGCACCCGGTGGCGGCCTGCGCCGACCCGGCGGTGGCCACAGCGGTCAGGGCGACGACTCCGGCGAGGGCGCTGATCACCCCGGCACCCGTTCTGGTTCTGCTTTTCACAACCGAGCTCCTTGCAAGGTCGCGCAGGGCCCCTGACCGAGGAATTACTCCTGACCCCACAAGGGTTTTCGTGCACCTGAACTGAATTCACCCACAGGAACACCGCGCATCAAGCTACGATCCCGTCGATCGCCGGTCAACGCCGCGCCGCGGCGGCTTTCCGCCCAGAACGGCCCTCACTTGCACAGGGATCGCTGGAGACAAGAACGGGACTCCAGGACCGGCTGAAACATTCAGGCGAGAATTCGGAAAACAAGACGGCGGACCCGGTGTTCATCGGGCCGCTGCTGGAGAGGTCACCGCCCAGCCGGCCTGCCGTCGCGACACCGCACACCCCTGACGGCGCCGACCCCCTGCCGGTACCGATGTACCGGCAGGAAGCGAGCCGAGCCCGGTGAAAACGTGATCGGGTAACAGCCACCACCACCCGCACCGGCGACGGCGCGAGATGGAGAGAACGTCGATCACATGCCTGTGTCTACGGGGCGCAGGAGGTGAGCTCGGGGCGCGGGGGCGTGCCGGTCCGGGCGCCCAGGAAGAGGCTCGCGCAATCGGCCATGAAGCGCGGGTTCTCCTCGGGGACGAAGTGCCCGGAGTCGGGTGCCACCACCGTGCGCACGTCGTCGGCGACCTGGCGGAACGCGTCCGCGACCCCCGGCCCGAAGGAGTACTGACCGCCGATGCCCAGCACCGGCATGGGCAGCCGCTTCGCCGCGTTGGCCTTGTTGTTCTCCGCGTCCGCGGCGAACGCCCGGTAGTACTCGTACCCCGCGGTCCGCCTGGCCGGATCGGCGTAGGCCCGGTAGTACGACTCGCGATCCACCGTGTCCTTGCGGTAGCCGAAGTCGAAGACCATGCCGAGATACGTGCTGACGTCGTCGTTGTCCATGATCCGCTCGGGGATCGGCGCGGGGGACATGTTGAACCGGAAGTGCCAGCTCACCCCGTAGAGCTCCTCGAGACCGAAGCCGGACAGCGGCGTCTCGATCATGGCGAGCCGGGTCACCTCGCCGGGGAAGTCACGGGCCCAGGGGTAGGCGACCAGGACGCCGAGGTCGTGACCGATGATCGCCACCCGGTCGAATCCCAGCTGGCGTACGGCCTGGCGCACCCGCCGTGCGGTGGTGACCTTGTCATAGCCGCCGGCCGGCACGGCCGAGTCGCCCAGCCCCGGCAGGTCCACGGCGATCACGGTGTGATCGCGGGCGAGCTCGGGCATCAGCGGTCGCCACATCAGCCACGTCTGCGGCCAGCCGTGCAGGAGCACGACGGCCGGTCCGGACCCGCCGATGACGTAGTGGACCGCGCCGCCCTCCACGACGACCTTGCCGTGCCTGAACCCGGGGGCGAAGCGCGCCGGGCCTTCCGCGGGTTCCTTGGCCGTCGCGCTCGCGCCCGCACCGGCGGTCATGCCGAACACGGCGACCAGGGCGACGAATGCGCCGACGGCGGCCCGCCACGATCTTCTGGTACGCGACCCCGCTCCCGGCGCCCGCCCGGCCGTTTCCTCCAGTGGCATATGTGTTTCCCTTTCCCCGAGCACACGATTTCCCGAGCACACGATCGCGGGACGTCCGGCCGTTGTGGCCCACTGTTCGCGAATCGGCTGCTCACCGACGAGCACGGCCACGATGAGAGCCGCGGGCCGCGGCTCTGTCGGCGTCAGATGATCGAGTGCAGCCTGCACGACCTGAACTCGCGCGGGCTTCTCCCGTCGTGCTCTCTGCGGGCCCGTCGTGCTTTCTGGAAGGAAGGGGTGGCCATCTCGGACTCCCCGGATGAGCCACATCGCCACGAGCCAATCCAGAATTCCGAGTGGAACCAGTGCCACGCCGGCCACAAGTGCGAGATATACGGCGATGTTCTGTCTCGACGTGGTCGCCCTGAACGGGACGCGTTCACGATGCCGGCCCACCGGTTCCCGGATCACGGCATCAGTCAATCAGGCACTTGTGCGGCGTCCGTGGAGAGATCGTGAAGAATTCCACCGCCTGGCACCCGAGAGGAGCCGAGGAGGACGGCCGGTGGGCCGACACCGAAACGACAGGGGGAGGACAACGCCCGCTCCTCCGGCCGCAGGAAGCGGGCGTCTCTCCAGATATGACATCTCCTGATTCTCCGGATAAGGGGGAATCACGAGTGAGGGCTCACACGCTAACGGGCTTCGGACTCGGCCTTCGGAAGGATCGCTTACCGGTTAATAACGATCGGCCTACGACCCCGTCACGTACCGCCGGTCCACGCCGGCGCCCACAGAGCAACGGGGCGGCGGACCGCACTCAGCCCGCTGCGGCAAGATGGGTCCATGGCGGCGAAGGACGGTGACGGCTGGGCCCTGTGCGCGCTGGGGCACCAGCACTGGGGGGTGTACGGCGCCGCCGGCCTGCTCACCGTGCATCACACCCTCGACGGCATGCCGTACGTGCTGATGCAGAAGCGGGCCTGGTGGAGCCATCACGGCGGGACGTGGGGGCTGCCGGGCGGTGCCTGCGACAGCCATGAGGACGCCATCACCGGCGCGCTGCGCGAGGCGCAGGAGGAGGCCGCGCTGGACGCCGATCTCGTCCGGGTGCGCGGGCTCTACGTCGACGACCACGGCGGCTGGTCGTTCCAGACGGTGATCGCGGAGGCCGGGGGGCTGCTCGACGCCGCGCCCGCCAACGGCGAGAGCGCCGACATGCGCTGGGTGGCCGCCGACGAGGTCGCGTCGAAGGAGCTGCATCCGGGCTTCGCCGACTCGTGGCCGAGGATCCGGCCCGCGCTGAGCCCGGTGGTCGTCGTCCTCGACATGGCCAACATCATCGGCGCGCGCGCCGAGCACGGATGGTGGAACGACCGCGCCGGCGCCGCGAACCGCCTGCTCAACGAGCTGGTCCCGCTCTCCGGGCAGGGCCTCGGCGAGATGCCGGAAGGCGTTCCCGCACTGTCCCGGTGGTTCCCGCGCATGGTCGCGGTGCTCGAAGGGGCGGCGGCCGGCGCCGCCGACCCGGGGCCGGTGGCCGGAGACCTGGCGGTCGTGGTGGCCGGTGGCAGCGGGGACGACGCGATCGTGGACGTGGTGCGCGGCGTGCGGTCGTGGGAGACCGCCCTCGTCGTCACCGCCGATCGAGGGCTGCGCGAGCGGGTGACGGCCCTCGGCGCCCTGGTCGCCGGCCCGCGCTGGCTGCTCAAGCAGCTCTAGCGTCCTTTATACCTTTCGTCCCATTTGGGCAGGAAGAACCATGTGAGCCTGCGCTACCGCCGACTGGCCGCCACCTGGACCGTGAGCGTTCCGATCCTCGCCGTGGCGGTGCTCGCGCTGGCGTGGGGACGGAGCATCCCACCCGTCGTCGTGGTGATCGCCGCGCTCTTCCTCGCGAGTTCGGTGCTCGCGGCCGTGCACCACGCCGAAGTCATCGCTCATCGCGTGGGTGAGCCGTTCGGCTCGCTCATACTCGCCGTGGCGGTCACAGTGATCGAGGTGGCGCTGATCCTCAGCCTCACCGTGTCCGGCGGGCCGGCCGCGGCGTCGCTCGCCCGCGACACGGTGTTCGCCGCCGTGATGATCACATGCAACGGGATCGCCGGCCTGTCGCTGCTGGTCGCGGCGCTGCGGCGGCGGGTGGCGGTGTTCAACGCGGAGGGAACGGGGGGCGCGCTCGCCACCGTCGCCACCCTGTCGACCCTGAGCCTCGTCCTGCCGGCCTTCACCACGAGCAAGCACGGGCCCGCTTTCTCTCCGGCTCAACTCGCGTTCGCCGCGTTCGCCTCGCTCGCGTTGTACGGCCTGTTCGTACTCACCCAGGCCGTACGGCACCGCGACTACTTCCTGCCGGTGGAACCCCGCGGCCGTGACGCGGACGGGCGCGCCGGCCCGCCGACCACGCGGGCCGCCACGGCCAGCCTGGCGCTGCTGCTGACCGCGCTCGTCGCCGTGGTCGGCCTGGCGAAGGTCGAGTCGCCCGCCATCGAGACGGCCGTACGCGCCGCGAGCCTGCCGCAGGCGGTGGTGGGCGTCGTGATCGCGCTGCTGGTGCTGCTGCCGGAGACCCTCGCCGCCGTACGCGCGGCCCGGCGCGCGCGGGTCCAGGTCAGCCTGAACCTCGCCTTCGGCTCGGCGATGGCCAGCATCGGGCTCACCATCCCGACGATCGCCGCGGCGTCGCTGTGGGTGAAAGGGCCGCTGCTGCTCGGACTCGACGCGACGCACATCGTGCTGCTCGGGCTGACGATCGTCGTGGCGACGCTGACCGTGGTGCCCGGCCGGGCCACCGTCCTGCAGGCGGGCGTGCACCTCACGCTGCTCGCCGCCTTCCTGCTCCTCGCCGTGAGCCCGTGAGCCCCGAGCCCGCGAGCCCCGAGCCCGCGAGCCGCCGAGCCTCGGGCCCGTGAGCCTGCAGAGAAAAGTCCGATGCGCGAAGATCGACGGGCGCGTAGGGTGCGAAGGGTGACCTGGCGACATTGACGCTCACCTGAACGGGCCCTCGCGGCCCGCCTGTACGTGTACGCGTTCCTGGAGGACTTCGTCGTCCTCTATCCGGTGTACGCCCTGCTGTTCGCCGAGAACGGGCTCTCCCCCGCCCAGATCTCCTCGCTGTTCGTGATCTGGTCCGTCACCGGCTTCGTGCTGGAGGTCCCGTCCGGTGTGTGGGCCGACCTCGTCTCGCGGCGGTGGCTGCTCGCCGCCGCGCCCCTCCTGGCGGGCACGGGATACGCCCTGTGGACGTTCGCCCCCTCCTACTGGTCGTTCGCGCTGGGCTTCGTGCTGTGGGGCGCCGGCGGCTCCCTGCGTTCGGGCACACTCCAGGCCCTGGTGTACGAGGAACTCGACCGGCGGGGCGCGACCGGGCGCTACCCGTCCCTCGCCGGGCGGGCGGCGGCCCTCGGCACGACGGCGGTGATGGCCGCGACCGCGCTGGCGGGGCCCGTGCTCGCCGTGGGCGGCATGCGCGCCGCGGGCCTGGCCAGCGTGCTCGTGACGCTGCTCGGAGCCGCCGTGGGACTGTCGTTCCCCGAGTCGCGCGGCGACCGCGACCGGTCCGACGTCGCCGGCGGATACTTCGCCGTCCTGCGCGACGGCCTGGCCCAGGTGCGCGGGGGTCCCGCGGTCCGCCGCGCGATCGTGGTCCTGTCGGCCACGTCGGTCGCGGGGGCGATGGACGAGTACGTCCGCCTGCTCGCGGAGGCGACCGGGGTGTCCGTCGGGCGGGTTCCCCTGCTCGTCCTGCTGGTGAGCGCGGGCGGCATGGTCGGCGGGTGGTTCGCCGGGCGGGGGCGGGGCGCCCTCGCGCCGGCCCTGGTGACGGCCGCCGCCTGCATGGCGGCCGGCGCCGTCGGAGCGTCCGCGGGCCGGCCGGAGGCGCTCACGCTGGTCGCCGTGGCCTTCGGCTTGTTCCAGTGGGCGACGGCGGCGCTGGAGGCGAGGCTTCAGGAGGGGATCTCGGACGGCGCGCGGGCCACGGTCACGTCGATGGCCGGGGTCGGCACCGAGGTCGTCGCCCTGGCGGTCTACGGCGGTTACGCCGCCGGTTCGGTGTGGACCGGCCCCGGGCCGCTGTTCGCCGTCGCGGCGGCGCCGTACCTGGTGATCGCCCTCGCCGTACGCCGGAAGCGGCCGTGACCGGCGTGAGAGGCCGAACCCCTCACGCCGGTCACGCGGTCGTCAGCCGCGGGTCCACTTCTGGTTGGCCCCGCCGGTGCAGTCCCACAGTTGGAGGCGTGCGCCGCTGGCCGGATTCACGTCCACGATGTCCACGCATCGGTTCGCGGGGATGTTGACAAGGTCGCCGGCCGGGGTGAGCGTGAAGCGCTGGGCGCCGGTGCCGTTGCACGTGTAGAGCTGGATCGGCGTTCCGTTGGCGGTGCCGGCCGCCGCGGCGTCCATGCACTTGCCCATCGCGCGGACCGTGCCGTCGCCGTTGATCGTCCACTGCTGGGCGGCGGTGCCGTTGCAGTCGTACATCTGCAGCCGGGCGCCGTCGACGGGGTTGGCGCCCGGGATGTCGACGCAGCGGCCGTTCAGGCCGGACTTCAGCGCGCCGCCGCTCCCGCCTCCCCCGTCGCTGGTCCAGGCGGAGACGCGGACCCAGTCGATCAGCATGGTCTGCGGGAACGACGTGGTGGAGTCGGGGTTGCCCGGCCAGTTGCCGCCGACCGCGACGTTCAGGATCATGAAGAACGGGTGGTCGAACACCCACTGGTTGCCGCGAATGTCGGCCGGCGTGACGCGGAAGTACTCCGAGCCGTCCAGATACCAGACGATGAGGTTCGGCGACCAGTCGACCCGGTAGCTGTGGAAGGCGTCGCCGAGCGGCGCGCCGATCGTCCGGTTGCCGCCGACGCCGCCGCCGCCGGAGTAACCGGGGCCGTGCACGGTGCCGTAGACGGTGTTGGGCGCCTTGCCGACGTTCTCCATGATGTCGATCTCGCCGGTGTTCGGCCAGTTGCCGCCGCCGAGCATCCAGAACGCCGGCCAGATGCCCTGCCCCTTGGGGATCTTGATGCTCGCCTCGAAGCGGCCGTACGCCTGGCTGAACTTGTCGGCGGTCAGGATGCGGCCCGAGGTGTACTGGCAGGTGCCGTAGTGGCACTGGTAGTTGGACGGGTTCTCCCGGCGGGCGGTGATGGCCAGGTGTCCCTGCCCGTCGTGGTACACGTTGCGGGTGGAGTTCGTGTAGTACTGCAACTCGTTGTTGCCCCAGCCGCTGCCGCCTACGTCGAACTTCCACTTGGCGCCGTCGATCGGCGTTCCCGCCGCGGCGTTGAACTCGTCCGACCAGGTGACGGGGCCGATGGCGGCCTCGGCCCGGTCGGCGCCCGTGCCGGCGACCAGGCCGCCGGTCAGGCTGACGACCATGGCCGCGGCCATGATGAGGAGCCGGGGTTTGCGCATGGAGATCTCCGGTTGGTGGGGGGATGCCAGCAGGATCTCCGGCCCGCGCCGCCCGCCGGTCTGGGGGCGCGCGTGCCGGTGTCCAGCGCTACAGGAAAGCTTTAAAGCTTGAATAAAGATGCAACACCCTCACCGTACGGGTGTCAATAGGATGGTTTCTTTTTGACTAGCGCCTGTCAGCCCACTCCCGGGACGTGCCGGCGCGGGCGTACGCCGGACTGCCGCACGGGAAGGCGGTAGGTCTCCCCGCGCATGAGGTAGTGGACCAGGTGCGACAGCCCGGCGCTCCGGACGTGCTGCTGGAAGTCCTTGAGCGGGGAGGCGAACGCCGCGTAGTCGTCGTAATGGACGGGCAGGGCCGACTCCGGCTGCATCAGCCTGAGCCACTCCACCCCCTGCGCACCGTCCATGGTCACCGTCACCCCGAGGATCCGCGTGCCGCCGAGGTGGACGATGCCGACGTCGATGTCCGGGAAGCGGCGCGGAATCTCCGACAGGCAGTCGTCCATGATCGTGTCGCCGCTGATGTGCAGGCGCAGGTCCACCTCGCCGGCGTGGGCGAAGTCGAGCACGCTCCCCATCACCGGCGGCATCAGCGAGTTCGCCGGGCCCGGCGCGTGCCGGGCGGGCGTGGCCGTCACCGTGAGCGTGCCGTCCCCGTGGCGCTCGTGGTGGTACTCCCACGGCTCCAGCCCGATGGCGTGGTCGAACCCCTGGCGGCGGAGCCGGGCCGCCGCGTGGCGGGTGGTGACGATCGGCAGGTCCTTGTCGAGGCCGTTCCTGGCGATCCTGTCCCAGTGGTCGCCGTGCATGTGCGACAGCACGACCAGGTCCAGCGGCGGAAGCTCCGTGACCTTCATCGCCGGCTCGGTGCGACGGCGGGTGCTCAGCCCCCAGCCGAGATGGGCTCGCTGCCCCTGGTGCAGGAAGTTCGGATCCGTCAGCAGGGTGAACCCGTGAGAACGGATGATCATGGTGGCGTTTCCCACGAAGAACACGGTCGCGTCCGCTGGATCGGGCATGACGCCTCCCCTCTCCCAGACTTTCAGGCTACGTAAACCACCACAAATCACCCGAAAGCGGGGGGCGCTTACCTAGCCGGGGACGAGTGAGAACCCGAGCTGGGAGTACAGCTCGAGCAGGTCGAAATAGTCCCGGTGGGCGACGACGAGCCCGTCCTTCGCGTGGCACGCCCCGCAGCCGCGGACCGTGATCCGCCGGCCGCTCGCGCTCGCGGCACCTCCATCGGGCAGCGGGAAGGGCCCGGTGTGCGTGCCCGTCATCGTCCACTCGCTGAAGCCCGGGTCGGCGCACTCCACCCTGTTCCAGACCGTCATGGCCATGTCGGTGAAGCCCTTGAACAGGCTCTCCCAGTATCGGACGATCTGCTCGCGCCCCACGCAGTCCCTCAGCGGGGTGGACAGGACGGCGTCGTCGTCGTAGCACGCCGACAGTCGTTCCAGGTCATGACCGTTCACCGCGTTCAGCACGCGGTCCGCGAGCTGCCGGCCGTCTGGCATGCGGATCACCCCCAGGGCGTACACCCACGGTAGCGCCGCCAGGGCAAAGGACGTCCGAGGAAGACGCAACACCCGCACCGCCCGCGGGGGGGCTACGCGGGCCGGGGCCGTACGGCACGGGCCAGGGCGACCGCGCCCGCCGCGCCCGCGGCCGTGGCCAGCGCGAGCCACCAGGCGGTCGTCCCCATCGCCTCCGGCTTCGGCGGGTCGGCCAGGGCGAGGAACACCGTGCCGAACACGGCCACGCCGCTGAGCTGGCCGAGCTGCATGGCCGTGGTGAGCAGGCCGCTCGCGTCGGCGGCGCGGGCGGGTGGCACGTGGACCAGGGCATGGGTGAGCAGGCTGATGGAGACGCCCAGACCCGCGCCGTACACCAGCAGCGCGGCCCACATCACGGGGCCGCCGGTCGCCGAGACGGAGGACGACCTCCTCGAATCGGACGACCCCGCCTGCCGCGAGCTGCTCGACCGGTACGTCGCGGCGTTCGAGAAGGCCGACGTCGACGCCCTGGAGCGGCTGCTGCGCGAGGACGCCGTCCTGGAGATGCCGCCGTTCCTGTCGTGGTTCTCCGGCAGGGAGGAGTTCGGCCGCTTCATCCGCTGGGTCTGCGCCCGGCGCGGCCCCTGGCGGATGGCGCCGGCGCGGGCCAACGGCCAGCCCGCGCTCGTCGCCTACGCCGACGGCGGCGACGGTGTCCTGCGGGCCCACTCACTCCAGGTCCTCGCGATCGGCAAGGACGGCATCGCGCGCAACGTCGTGTTCGGGAGTCCCGCCCTGTTCGCCGTCTTCGGGCTGCCGGCCAGGCTCTAGGCGAGGAAGGCCAGCACCTCGCGGACGAAGGCGCCGGGGGCGTTCTCGTGCACCAGGTGCCCGGCCGGGATCATGACGTGCGCGGCGCCGGGGACGCGGCGGGCCATCTCGGCGACCCGGTCCTGGGGGATGTGGCTGTCCGGCCCGCCGCCGATCACGAGCGTGCGCGCGGTGATCCGGCCCAGCCGCTCCAGCCACGCCGGGTCGGGCCGGTCGATCTCGGGCCTGATCGCCGTGACCATCGCCCAGTCGAACGTCAGCGGCTCCTCCGGCCGTACGAGCGGAGGCGGGACGCGCGGCACGGGGAGCGGGACGTCCTCCAGGATCAGCGTCCGCACCCGGTCCGGCCGCTCGGCGGCGAGCAGGTAGGCCACGATGCCGCCCATCGAGTGCCCGATCACGTCCACCGTGCCGAGCGACAGCGCGTCGAGGAAGGCCAGGACGTCGTCGCGCATGAGTTCCAGGCCGTAGTCACCCGGCCGGTCGCTGGCGCCGTGGCCGCGCAGGTCGAGGGCGTACACGTGCCGGTGGGCGGCCAGCACCGGCGCGACGTCCGCCCAGCCGGCCATGCCCTCGCCCAGCCCGTGCAGCAGGACCAGCGGCACGCCGCCGTCCGGCCCGTACGTCCGGTACGCCATGCGGATGCCGTTGGCCTGGAGCGTCGCATGATCGGTCACACGATGGACGATATCCACCGGAAACCCCTTTGGGAGCAGCAGGCACTCCAAGTAGCATGACGCCGAAAACGGGATCACCGTTGATCACGGATACGGCCGATCCCGCATGCCGGGTGGCCGGAAGGCTGCTCGTACGCGGGAGGTCAGGTGTCCGCACTGCGGCGCGAGTTCTGGGCGCCGGTCGCGCTCTCCTATGTCACCTTCATCCTGGTCGGCGTGAGCGCCGGCGTGGGTGGGGTGCTGCTGCCGGCGCAGATGGACGACTACGGCCTCGACAAGGCCACGATCGGCACCCAGTTCTTCGCCTTCTCCGCGGGGTTCATGCTGTCCGGCTCGACCGCGGGCCCGCTGATCCACCGCTTCGGGATCCGGGCCTCGCTCCTCCTCGGCGGCGGCACGTTCGCGCTGGCCGGTCTCTTCACGGCCGTGCGCCCGCCGTTCCTGGCCTTCCTGGTGGCCCAGGTCGTGGCAGGGTACGGCACGGGCGTCTTCGAATCGGTGCTGAACGCCTATCTCACCGACCTGCCCGGGGCGACCACGCTGCTCAACCGCCTGCACGCGTTCTTCGGCGTCGGCGCGCTGCTCGGGCCGCTGCTGGCCACCTGGATCCTGACCTTCCTGCCCTGGACGGCCGTGTGGCTGGTCCTGGCCCTGGTCTGCCTGCCGTTGCTGATCGGCTTCTACCTGACCCTGCCCGCCCGCGAGGCTCCGCCGCCCACGCCCGCGGCGGGACACGCGGACGCCGCGACCGGCGGACTGCTGTCCACCGCGGCACGGCAGCCCGCCGTCCTGCTGGGCGCGGTGTTCCTCGCCGTGTACGTCGGCCTGGAGATCAGCGTGGGCAACTGGGGGTTCAGCTTCCTGGTCGACGAGCACGGGCAGAGCGACCTGCTGGCCGGCTACACGATCTCCGGTTACTGGCTCGGGCTCACCCTGGGCCGCTTCCTGATCAGCCCGATCGCCACCAGGCTCGGCATGACCGCGACCGGGATGACCTTCCTCTGCCTGGCCGGAGTCACGCTCAGCACGGCGCTGGCCTGGCTCGTGCCGGGCGCCGCGATGGCCAGCGTCAGCTTCGTGCTGCTCGGCTTCTGGCTCGGACCGGTCTTCCCCACCACGATGGCCGTGGCGCCTCGGCTCACCGTGACGCGGCTGGTGCCCACCGCCATCGGACTGATCAACGGGGTGTCGGTGGTCGGCGGCGCGGTGTTCCCCTGGCTGACAGGGGCGATCGCCCAGGGGATCGGCGCCTGGACGCTGCCGCCCTTCGCCCTGGCGCTGGCCCTGCTGCAACTGGTCATCTGGTGGCTGGTGACCACCCGCATGACCCCGGCCCCCACTCCGCCGGTCAACGGCGTCCCCGCGCGAGATCAAGAGGCGATATAGGCTCGTCCGGGTGACGGTAAACGACACCCGGGGGAATCGAATGGACCGACAGCTCACCCTGATGGCCGTGCACGCCCACCCCGACGACGAGGTGATCGGCACCGGCGGGATCCTCGCGAAATACACCGCCGAGGGTGTCCGTACGGTCCTGGTGACCTGCACCAACGGCGAGCAGGGGGACGGCCCCGGCGGGGTGAAGCCGGGCGAGCCCGGCCACGACGACGCCGCCGTCGCCGAGCGGCGGCTGTCCGAGCTGAGCGAGTCGGTCGCCCACCTCGGCATCTCCCACCTGGAGCTGCTCGGCTACCGCGACTCCGGCATGGACGGCTGGGAGGGCAACGGTCACGCCGACGCGTTCGCCAACGTCCCGGTCGAGACGGCCGCCGCCCGGCTCGCCGAGCTGATGGAGCGCTACCGCCCGCAGGTGATCGTCACCTACGACGAGAACGGCAACTACGGGCACCCCGACCACATCCAGGCCCACCGCATCGCGGTCGCGGCGGCCGAGATGACCGGCATCCCGGACAAGCTCTACTACACGGCCGTGCCGCGCGAGCGGATCCGTGAGATGTTCGCGTTCATGCGGTCGAGCGGCATGGCCCCGGAGGACTTCGAGCTCCCCGACGACTTCGGCACCCCCGAGGAGCTCATCTCCTCCGTGGTCGACGTGTCGCCGTACGTGGAGAACAAGGTGAAGGCCCTGCAGGCGCACGCGAGCCAGGGCGAGAACATCTTCCTGCTGAAGATGCCCCCGGAGGCCCAGCACCAGGCCTTCTCGCACGAGTTCTTCATCCGGCAGACCTGCCGGGTGGACGCGCCGGCCCACGAGGACGACCTGTTCGCCGGCCTGCGCGACTGAGCCGTCGGCGCAGTGAGAACCCGCGCCGGCCGCGGTGACTGAAGTGTCCCTGGATCGGCAGCGGCACCGGCCCTTACGCTTACGGCGAGAACAGAGGGGAGTATCCCTTCGCGACGGCCTCGTCATCGCGGCGTGACTGCCCGGGGCCGCCGGTCCGGCCACACGATGGGCGGGAGAGACCTCTGGTCAGCTTCGTGCTGCCCGGGAGGCCGTCCGTGACCGAGTTCTTCAAAACCGTGGGCATGGGGGCGTCGATAGTGCCCGTCGCCGTTGCCGTCGTCGTCGTGGCCGCTGGTCTGACCGCCATCTGGGCGCCCTCCGCCAAGCGTCAGACCCGCGCGGTCCAGGTGCTCAAGATCGTCCTGCGGATCCCTCCCCGCACACGGCGGTCGCAGGTGGAGGCCGCCCCGAGGGCGGCGGACCTGGGCGAGTTGCCGCCGTTTCCCGGACGGGAGAAATGACGGTCACGGCGGACGGAGCGCACCCTCTCCTTGGGATCGACCGCCGAGCAGGCCTTGGATCCGTCCCCTCCGCAGTGGCCGCCGCCGAGTACGACAGGGTTGTCGACCCCGCCGGCCTCGCCGTGGACCTCAGGCGTGGCTGATCATCACGTGCTTGACGCGGGTGTAGGCGTCCAGGCCGTACCGGGACAGGTCCTTGGCGTTGCCCGAGTGCTTGAAGCCGCCGTGCGGCATCTCCGGGATGATCACCTGGTGGCAGTTGACCCACACCGCGCCGAAGTCGAGCGCGGCCGACAGCCGCATCGCCCGGCCGACGTCTCTCGTCCACACGCTCGAGGCGAGCGCGTACTCGACCCCGTTGGCCAGGGCCACGGCCTCGCCCTCGTCCGCGAACGGCTGCACGGTCACGACCGGGCCGAAGACCTCCTGCTGCACGATCTCGTCGTCCTGCCGGACGCCGGCGACGACGGTCGGCGGGAAGAAGTAGCCGGGGCGGTCGAGCCGGGCGCCGCCGGTGACCACGCGGGCGTGCGCGGGCAGCCGGTCGAGGAAGCCCGCGACCCGCTCGGCCTGGGCCGCGTTGTTGGACGGTCCAAGGAACACGCCCTCCTCGTCCGGGTCGCCGACGGCCAGCGCCCGCGCCGCCTCGGCGAGCGCGGCGACGAAGTCGTCATGCGCCCCTTCCTCGACGAGCACCCGGGTGACGGCCGTGCAGTCCTGCCCGGCGTTGAAGAACGCCGCCTCGGCGACGCCGCGGGCGGTCGCCTTCAGGTCCGCGTCGGCGAACACCACCGCGGGAGCCTTGCCGCCCAGCTCCAGGTGGACGTCCTTGAGGTCGGCGGCGGCCGCCGCCATCACCTCGGCCCCGGCCCGCGTCGAGCCGGTGATCGCCACCATCTCCGCGCCGGGGTGCGCCACCAGCGCGCGGCCGGTGTCCCGGTCGCCGCACACGACGTTGACCACGCCGGGCGGCAGCACCCGCGCGCACAGCTCGCCGAGCAGCACGGCCGAGCCCGGCGTGGTGTCGGACGGCTTCAGCACCAGGGTGTTGCCCGCCGCCAGGGCCGGGCCGATCTTCCAGGCCGCCATCATCAGCGGGTAGTTCCACGGCGTCACCTGGGCGACGACGCCGATCGGCTCGCGCCGTACGTATGAGGTGTGCCCCTCGGCGTACTCGGCCGCGCCGAGTCCCTCCAGCACTCGCGCGGCCCCGGCGAAGTAGCGGATGACGTCGATCGCGCCGTCCACGTCGACCCGCAGCGCGGTGCCGCGCGGCTTGCCGGTCGCCCGCACCTCGGCCTCGCCCAGCGCCTCCCGGTTGTCCGCCATCAGATCGGCCAGCTCGACGAGCATCCGCTGACGCTCGGCCGGGGTGGTCCGCCGCCAGGCCCGCGCGGCCCGGGTGGCCGCCTCCACCGCGCTCGCCACGTCCTGGTCGCCCGACCGGGCCGCCCTGGCGTACGCCTGCTCGGTGGAGGGGTCGACGAGGTCCATCCACTCGCCGGAGGCCGGGTCACGACGCTCTCCGGCGATCACATTGTGATACGTGTCCACGGTGGTCTCCTCGGAGTCGCCCACCAGCACCCTGAGGTCGTCCTCCCCGCAAAACGGGCACGCCGAACGACCGGAGGCGCAGGTCGTACTGGTCGCTCGGCGGGGTCCGCGGCTCCGCCTCGCTCCTCTTCGACTCGCAGCGGGTCTTCGCCCGCCCCTATGCCCTCGACGTCGGCCCGGGGAATCAGCCTCCGTCCCGCGCCGGCGCCGCAAGCGTGCGCGCGAGCCAGGCGGTGACGAGGTCTCGCACCTGCGCGTCGACCGGCTCGCGCGCCTCACGCTTGTACGCGCGCAGCGACGGCGTCCCCGGCTGCCTGCGCAGGATGTGGCTGAGATCGGGGATCAGGTGCGTCTCGATCGGTCCCGGCACCAGTTCCGCCATACGGGCGAGGTCCCCGGGATCGACCTGGAGGTCCTTCTCGCCCGTGACGGCCAGCACCGGCGCTTTGATCAGGGCGAGGTCGGCCGCCGGGTCGTAGTCGAGGAACTCGCGGGTCCAGCGGGCGTTCACCCGGACTCCGCCGATCCGGGCGACGTCGGTCGTCGTACGGCGGATGCGCTCGTGGTTCTTGGTCACCTTGGTGACCAGGTCGGTGCGGGTGAGGCGCAGCACCGCGCGGACGAACGCCGGCAAGGTCGGCGCGAGACGCGCGGCCTGCCAGCGCAGCGTCTCGGCACCGATCTTGGCGGCGCCGGACAACAGCACGACCGCCGCCACCGCGGGATCGTGGGCGGCGAGGTTCGTCGCGATCAACGCGCCCTCGCTGTGTCCCGCCACCCCCACGCGGCCGGGGTCGATCTCCGGGCGTCCGCGGAGCGTGGCCAGCGCGGCTGCGGCGTCGTCCATGTTGTCGCGGAACCCGCACGTCAGGAAAACGCCGGTGCTGGCCCCCACCCCGCGCTTGTCGTAGCGGAGTGACGCGATCCCGGCGGCGGCCAGCGCCTCCGCCAGCCAGCGGGTCACCCCGAGGGGGAGCCGCCGGTGGTCGGAGTCACGGTTCACCGGCCCCGAGCCGGGGACCAGCAGCGCCGCCGGGAAGGGCCCGTCGCCGTCGGGCAGGGTCAGCGTGCCGGCGAGCCGCTCGCCGGCCGAGGTGAAGGTGAGGTCGATGTCGCGCATCGCGCCGGCCCGTCTCAGGCGCCGGTGAGGGCGGCGACCACGGCGCGCGGGTCGTCCACGCCCAGCAGCAGCGAGGTGTAGCCGTGCCCGTCGAGGTGGATCCGCACCGCCGGCTGACCGTTGCGCACGTCGACGAACTCCCTGCCGGCCCGGCTGTGCCAGGTGCCGAGCTTGCGCTGGCCGGGCAGGCCGAGGCCGGTGCGCAGGCCTCGGGCGGCGCGGAGCGCGTCGTCCACGATCTCGGCGGACCGCACCGCCGACCGCGGGACACGCAGGTCGGTGCGCAGCGCGGCGGCCTTCTCGACGGCGGAGAGGCGGACTTCGATGGCGTCGGGGGTGATGGTCATGGTGCTCATGGCGTTCCTCGCAGGTTGTGCTGTGGTGAGCCTGATTGTTCTCGATTGTGAGAATGATGTCAAATGTGAGAACGTAGGATCATGACGACGGCCGAGTTGCTGCTGCACCCCATCCGGCTGCGCATCGTCCAGGCGCTCCTGGGCGAGCGGACGCTGACGACGGCCGACCTTCGCGCGGAGCTCCCCGACGTGCCGGCGGCGACCCTCTACAGGCAGGTCGCGGCACTGGTCGACGGCGAGGTTCTGGAGGTCGCGGCCGAGCGCAAGGTCCGGGGCACCTTCGAACGGACCTACCGGCTGCGTGCGGCCAACGCGAACGTCGGCGCCGAGGAGGCGGCCGGGCTGGGCGCGGAGGAGCACCGCCAGGCGTTCCTGACGTTCGTCGCGCTACTGCTGGCCGACTTCGACCGCTACCTCGCCCGGGACGACATCGACCTCGGCCGCGACGGCGTGGGATTCCGGCAGGCGGCCATGTACCTCAGCGACGAGGAGTTCCAGGACTTCCTGCGGGACCTGCGCGAGGTGCTCCTTGCGAGACTCGCCAACCAGCCCGCACCGGGCCGCACCCGGCGCCTCCTGTCCACCGTCGTCATGCCGGGCTGAAACACCGGCCCCAAGTGCGCGTGAAGCACTCCACACGACACGGTCAAGACCGCCTCAAGACGGTCTCTCTAGCGTCGTCGGCGCAAGGACACGCCTGACGAACGAGGAGAGACACCACATGCGCAAGCTCACGCGAACGGGCGCGGTCGCGGCGATGGCCGCCGCCGCCGCACTCACGGTCCCCGTCGCCCCGGCGTTCGCCGAGGAGACCGTGGTCATGACGAACTCGACCTCCGTCCAGCCGGGCATGACGGTCTACGTGTCGAGGACCTGTCCGTCGACGAAGCCGTATCCGGTGACGACCCGGACCTCGTCCGTCGCCCAGGACACCTGGGACGGGGGCGAGCTGGTTTACAAGGGCATCACCGTGAACGGGCGCGAGGTGAAGGTGACGTTCGGCAACTCCCAGTCGAAGACGGACAAGCACGCGTCCGCCATCCTGGTGAAGATCGAGGTGCTCTGCTCGAACGTGCAGCACGAGCCCATGACCGGCTTCGAGTTCATGCAGAGCACGAGGATCCCGCCGGGCGGCGACGCTCTGCTGATGGTGGCCTGCCCGCCCAGCCACCCGCACCTCAGCGGTGCCGACGGGCGGCGCCCCGCCAACGTCGGCATCACCTCGGTCCAGTCCGACGACCACTCGTACGCGGTCTGGTACCAGAACGACGACTTCATGCACGAGGGCTGGGCCGAACTCTGGGCCACGTGCTCCGCCTAGCCTCCAGGACCGCGCTTCCCAGGACCGCGCTTCCCAGGACCGCGCTTCCCAGGACCCGGCGTTTCAGGACCCGGCCCGGAGGAGGCGCCGTCCCAGGGCTTCGGCGGCCTCCCGCAGTTCGCGTGAGCCGACGATGCGGAAAGGCGCCCGGATCGCCGTGAGCTGCCGGACGTACCAGTCCGGCTCGTCCGTGCCGCCCACCAGGCGCGTGGTGGTCGCGTCGATCGGCTCGCGGCGGCCCAGGCTGCGCGGGATCCACTCGGCCACGGCCTCGGCGGGTGCGTCCACGACGACATCCACCTCGTGCCGCCAGCCCGCCGACAGGTGGTCTTCCAGCATCTCCGCCGGATCGAGATCGGCCGGAGGGACGGCCGGAACGTCGAGGACCTCGACGTCCGCCACCTTGTCCACCCGCAGCACCCGGCGGGCGTTCCTGGTGTGCGACCAGCACAGGAGATACCACCGGCCGCGACGCACGACGACGGCCCACGGATCGACCTCCATGATCCGCTCGTCTCCGGGGCGGATGCGATATCCGAGCCGCAGCCGGTGACGCGCGGCGCAGGCCTGGGCGAGGACGGCGGTGGTCTCGGGGTCGGGCGTCCTGGCCCCGGGCTCGGGGTGTCTCGCGCTCAGGCTCCGCACCACCGCGGCCGGCTCCGCCACCGCCTCGGGAAGCACCCGCAGGATCTTGCCGAGCGCGACGCCCACGGGATCGGCCGGATCCGCCGCGTCGTCGTGATGGCCGTCCAGCACGGCCATCACCAGCCCGAGCGCCTCGGCCGGCGTGAACATCAGGGGAGGCAGCCGGTGCCCCCGGCCGACGCGGTATCCCCCATAGGGGCCGCGGACGGACTCGATCGGGATGCCGGCCTCGCGCAGGATGCCGACGTAACGCCGGGCCGCCCGCTCGGAGACACCGAGCCGGTCGGCCAGCCGTTCCGCGGTGATGCCGGGACTGTTCTGGATCAGTTCGAGGAGCAGGAGGGCCCGGGCGGTGGGGCTCTCGTCTCGTTTCATTCGGCAACCCGTGGATTCCGGAAGGGGATCGTCCGGAAATGACCGTAGCCTGTCCGCCATGGCCGAAAACATCCTTCGTGAGCCGCCGGTCGCGGGCGACGAGATCGACACGCTCCTCGGGTCGCTGGAACGCCAGCGCCGGACATTCGCGTGGAAGTGCGGCGGGCTCGACGCGGCAGGCCTGCGGGCGACCGCCGCCGCGTCGTCCATCACCCTGGGAGGGCTGCTCAAGCACCTGGCCCTGGTGGAGGACGACATGTTCTCCCGGAAGCTGTTCGGGCGGCCGCCGTCGCCGCCGTGGGACACGGTGGACTTCGACACCGACCCCGACTGGGAGTGGCGTACGGCCGCCGACGACACTCCCGAGCAGTTGACGACGTTGTGGCAGGACGCGGTGGCCCGCTCCCGGGCCGGCGTACGGCAGGCGCTGGCCGAGGGCGGCCTCGGACGACTCGCGGCCCACACCAACTCACGTGGCGAGTCGCCCAGCCTTCGCCGCCTGCTGATCGACATGATCGAGGAGTACGCCCGCCACATCGGGCACGCCGACCTCATCCGCGAGTCCGTCGACGGCCTGGTCGGAGAGGACCAGCCGGCGGAATGAGGCAGGACATCACGGAGCCGATCCCCGTCGACCAGCTCGTCGTCGTCCCCGCCAACCAGGCGTCGTGGGACGACCTGCGGGCGATCCTCGGCACGATCGACTGCCATTGCCAGCGCTACAAGATCTTCACGTACCAGTGGGGCGCGGTCTTCGCCGCGGAACGCGCCGCGCGCCTGCGCGAGCAGACCGGCTGTGGAACGCCCGCAGCCCGCTCGACCAGCGGTCTCGTCGCCTACCTCGGCGATGAGCCGGTGGGGTGGTGCGCGGTCGAGCCCCGGACGGCCTATCCCCAGCTGACCCGCACCCGCGTGCCCTGGACCGGGCGGCAGGAGGACGAGACCGACGACAGCGTCTGGGCCGTGACCTGCTTCGTCACCCGCAGGGGCTTCCGCCGGCGCGGGGTGACGTACGCGCTCGCACGCGCCACGATCGACTTCGCCCGGACGCGGGGAGCCCGGGCCTTGGAGGCATATCCGATGATCACGCGGCCGGGCGCCGAGATCACCTGGGGCGAGCTCCACGTCGGCAGCCGTGACGTCTTCCTGGACGCGGGGTTCACCGAGGTGAGCAGGCCGACGCTCAGGCGAGCCGTCGTGCGGATCGACTTCTGATCAGCAGATCGGTTCGCGCGGCCGATCACCGAGATAGAGGTCCCACTCGGCCCGGGTGAGATCGCGCCCGGCCATGGCGCACAGCCGGGTCACGGGGTCGGCCGTGGGCACGCCTCCCCACGGGAACACGACGCCGTCCGGGACGCGGTCTAGTCGGAGATCGCGATGCGGAGGCGGCGGAAGCCGCGTCCCTTGCTCTCGATCTTGGCGACCTTGATCCTGCCGATCTGCCTGGTCGAGGCGACGTGCGTGCCCCCGTCGGCCTGGGTGTCCAGCCCGGCGATGTCCACGATCCGCACCTCGGGGATGTGCTCCGGCACGAGGTTCGTCGCGGTGCGGATGATGTCCGGGATCGCGAAGGCCTCCGCGCGCGGCAGCACCCGTACGTCGATCCGGCGGTCGGCGGCGATCTCGGCGTTGCAGGCGTCCTCGACCGCCTCCTTGAAGCCGGGCGGCACCTCGGGGAGGTTGAAGTCCATCCGCGCGGTCATCGGCTCCATGTTCCCGCCCGTGACCAGGGCCCCGTAGTCACGGAACACGACGCCGCACAGCACGTGCAGTCCGGAGTGCGTGCGCATCAGGGCCGTGCGCCGCTCGTCGGCGACCGCCGCCCGTACGACCGTGCCGGCGGGCGGGATCGGGTCGTCCGGCGCGGGCATGAGATAGAGGTCGTCGCCCTTGCGGACGCCTTCGATGCGGGTCTCGACGCCCTGCCACAGCAGCACGCCCCGGTCCGGCGGCTGTCCGCCGCCACCCGGGTAGAAGGCCGAGCGGTCCAGGACGATTCCGTCCGGCGTGGCCTCCAGCACGACCGCCTCGAAGGCCCGCAGGTCCTGATCGGTCAGCTCCAGCCGCCGCGTCCGCCCATGGAGATCGAACGTCACCCGACCGAGTCTAGTCACGTCCCATAGGGCACCGAGGCCGACGCGGGCGCGGGCCGCTCGCCCGGCGTCGGCCTCGGGTGGCGAGCCGGTCACCCGCACTCACCGGTGCCTCCACTGGAGGGCTCCGTTACTCGGCCGGGCCACCCTCGACCGTGACCACGTGCGTACCCTGCACGGCCGAGAACGTCGCGTCGCCGGCCCACTTGAGGCTGTAGGTGTACGCGCCGGCCTCGGTGGGCGTATCCGTGAAGCCGAACGACCCGTCCTCGGACACCGTCACGTCCGGCAGTGTCGTGGTCGTGGTGCCGGTCAAGCCGACGACGGTGCGGCGCACCGTGAGCACGGCGTTCGGTGACGGAAGCCGCCCGTCGCCGTCCAGTTCGCCGCTGAACTCGATCCGGCTGCCGGCGATCGTCTCCTCGGGACCCGACACGGTGAGGGTCGTCCGGCGCATGGCGACTTTCAGGGCATGCCGGACCGTACGCCTGTCGTAGATGTCGTTCCCAGGCCAGTTCACCTCGTAGCTGACGGTCCCGCCGACGGGCGGGGTGTCGGTGACGGTGAACGTGCCGTCTTCGGCCGTGGTCACTTCCGCGAGGGGCTCGCCGATGACGTCACCGGGAAACTTGCGGGTCACCGTGAGCCGTTGCGTGGCCGGAGCCGATCCGGGGACCAGGGTGAGCCGGCCGGTCATCGTGAGCGGTTCGAGCGCGGTCGGCGGCGTGGACGGACGCGACAGGGTGAATGAGGGCAGGCGCTTTTCCACGACGGTTCCCGCCCACCACCAGGCTCTGCTCCACCGGTAGGCCGAGTCGCCGTCCCAGGCGACGTCGTACGTGAACCAGCCGACGGCCTTCGGGATGTCGGTGACGGTGAACGTGCCGTCCTCGGCGGTCGTCACCACGGGAAGGGACTCCGCGGTTCCGTCGTACGCGTGGCGGGTGACCTCCAGAGGCTGGGCACCGGGCGCCGAGCCGTCCGTCAGGGTGAGGCGGCCGGTCAGTGTGAGCGGATCGAGCACGGTCGCCCAGGACGGAGCCGTGAAAGTGAGCGAGGACGCGGGGAGCGTCACGTCGGGCAGCCGCCACAGGTAGAGCCGGTAGGACGGGTCTCTGCGCAGCGCGAAGACCGTGCTGCCGAGGATGGCGATGCCTCCCGGGACCACCTCGTCGTTCCGATTCTCGTGGGCGAACCGGGATTCTCCCGTACCGATGTCGAACGCCTCGACGGGGATCCCTCGCATCTGTCCGCGCACCAGAAGCGCACCGTCCGGACTGAGCGCGACCGCCTGCGGGACGCGGTCCTCGCCGTATCGGCTTACGTGGGCCATCGTGGCCGTGTCCCAGCTGTCCAGTCCCGTGAACACCGTGGCGCCATCCGGGGTGATGGCGAGGTCCGGTGCGCCGCTGCGGATGACGCCGCGGCGGGTGGCGGTGGCGCCGGACACGTCATAGACCCAGAGGATGCCCGGCGAGAGGCCCTTTTCGGCGACCACGAGAGTCCGTCCCGCCGCGGCCAGCAGCGGAGCCTTGTACAACCCCGTCATGATCTGGGTGAACTCCGGGTCGCCCGCCGACACGTCGACGCTCACGACACCGCCCGTATTCGTGCTGCACCCGTAACCGACGTGAAGACGGTCGCCCGACAGAGACAGGGCCGACGGGCACGGATACGCGGTCATGTCGATTCGCCGGATGACAGACAGAGATGTGGTGTCGATCTCCATCACCTGGTTCGCGCTTTCGACCGCCGCGTAAAGGCGGGCGCCGTCGGCCGCCAGGGCGAGTTCCTGCACGCCGGGGATGCCGGGGATCGTGCCGATGACGGAGCCCTGGGCGTCCGCGACGACGATGCGGTCTATGGCGGAGACGAAAACCTTGTCCCTGCCCGCCGCCACATCACCCCCCTTCCTCCAGAGTGCGAGGGAAACGCCGAGATCGGTCGTGTCGTCGGCTGCCGCGGCCGCGGGCGTCTGCGGCGCGATCAGGCCCGCCGCCATGACCGAAACGGCGCCGACGGCGAGAATTCGCCGCATCAATCGAGACAGCCTGGGTTTGGGCGATGACGGAGCGCGGCCGGAACGTCGCACCGACGGCATGATTCCTCCAGCAATAAGCAAGATCAGTACGAGAAACCATTTGATCAAGACATGAGGCTTTATCTTGCGTCAACCGGTTATTCGATACGGACCAGCCGGAATCACCCGCACGAAAAGACACGCGCGCCCTGCCGTCGAGCAATAAGGAAAAGGCCTCGGCTAAGCCGCCGGCCCGCAGAACACCCTGACGGCGATCCCCATGACCTCCGCGGTGGACGGGTTGCGGACCGAGGGGTTGATCGACAACGTCATCGATCTACCCGAGTCCGAGCGGAACGCGAAGGTCAGGTAGCCGATCAGCTCTCCGCTGTGTCCCCACACCGTGCCGCACGGCAGCGCGTAGGCCTGCAACCCGAGCCCGTAGCCGAACCCGGCCCCCGTCTCCACCGTCGTCCGCATCGCCCGCAGGGACGCCGTGCTGATCAGCTCGCCGCCCAGCAGGGCCGACATGAACCGCTCCAGGTCGGCCGCGGTCGAGATCATTTCCCCCGCGGCCCAGTCGAGCGAGGGATTCATCCGCGTCGCGTCCACCAGCCCGGGCAGCGGCTCGTACCCCTTGGCGTGCGGTGACGGCAGCCCCGCCCGGTCGCCCGGCACCACCGTGTGGCGCAGCCCCAGCGGGCGCAGGATGCGGCGACGGACCTCCTCGCCGTACGGGTTGCCGGTCAGCTTCTCCACCAGCAGCCCGAGCACCACGTAGTTGGTGTTGGAGTAGTGCCACTTCCCGTCGTCGGGGAGTTTCCCGGCGAAGGCCACCTTGAGCAGCTCGCGCGGCCGGTAGGAGCGGAACCGGGCGTCCCCGCGCCAGCGGTTGGTCGAGTACCCCGGCTCGCTCATGTAGTCGTACAGGTGGCTGGTGTGGTTGAGGAGCGCGCGCACCGTGATCTTCTCGCCGCCCGGCACCAGGCCGGGCAGGTGCCTCTCGACGGGATCGTCGAGCCGAACCTCGCCCTCGTCCACGAGCTGGAGCACCACGGTCGCGACGAAGGTCTTGGTGACACTGCCGATCCGGAAGTAGCCGTTCGGCGACGGCCGTCCCCCGCGCTCGACGTCGCGTACTCCCACGGCGTACGACCGGGCGCGGCCGCCGTCGGAGATCCGCGCCAGGGCGGCCGTCGCCCCGCCGGCGGTCACGATCTTCTCCAGATCGGGGCGTACGTCCACGACCTGCCCGCCCGCCGCGACGACCGCCGCCACCAGCACGTTCATCATCGTCTGCATCATGTGATCAACGGTAGGGAGATCGATTCGGCGGCAGAATGAGGTGCGCCGCCTGCTTCACCTGCGGAAAACCACAGCGGGTCAGGAACCGAGGTAGCGCAGCACCGCCAGGACCCGGCGGCTGTATCCGGTGATGTGCGACAGCGCGAGCTTGTCGAAAAGGGCGTTGACGTGCTTTTCCACCGCGCTCTGCGACACGTGCAGGGATTGGGCGATCGAGGCGTTGGTCAGGCCCTGGGCCATGAGCTCCAGCACCTCGCGCTCACGGGCGGTGAGCCGCGCCAGCGGATCGGCGTGGCTGGTCCGCGCGAGCAGCTGCCGCACCACCTCAGGGTCGAAGGCCGTTCCACCGGTGCCCACCCGGTCCAGCGCGTCCAGGAAGTCGCCGACCTCGGCCACGCGGTCCTTGAGCAGGTAGCCGACGCCGTCGATGCTGCCGCCCATCAGCTCGGTGGCGTACTTCTTCTCGACGTACTGCGACAGCACCAGCACCTTGACCTCCGGCCAGCGCCGCCGGATCTCCAGGGCGGCGCGCAGGCCCTCGTCGGTGTGGGTGGGCGGCATCCGTACGTCGACCACCACGGCTTCGGGCCGCTCGCCGGCCACCGCCTCCAGGAGCGCGCCGGCGTCGCCCACCGCGGCCAGGACGTCGTGGCCCTCCTCCTGCAGCAGCCGCACCAGGCCCTCGCGCAGCAGGGCGGAGTCCTCGGCCAGCATCACGCGCACGGCAGCTCCGCTTCGACCACGGTCGGCCCGCCGGGCGGGCTGGTCACGGCGAACCGGCCGTCCAGCGCCGCCACCCGCCGAGCCAGCCCGGTCAGCCCGCCGCCGGTGGCGTCGGCTCCGCCGATGCCGTCGTCCCGCACTCGCACGACGACCATGGTGCCCTCCTGGCGGACCTCGATGGCGACCAGGGTGGCCCGGGAGTGCTTGGCGGCGTTCGTCACGGCCTCGCTGGCCACGAAGTAGGCGGCCGTCTCCACCGGTGCCGGTGGCCGCTCCGGCAGCTCGCAGGTCACCCTGACCGTGACCGCGGCCCGCTCGGCCACCCCGGCCAGCGCCTCCGCCAGCCCGTGCGCGTCGAGTCCCGACGGGTAGACCCGCCACGCCACCTCGCGCAGCTCCACCAGCGCCTGCCGGGCCTGCTCGTGGAGCTGGTCCAGCAGCTCGGGGCGGCCCCGGCGGGCGCGCCCCGCGAGCATGGACAGCGCCACCAGCCGCTGCTGCACCCCGTCGTGGAGGTCACGCTCGATGCGCCGCCGTTCGGCGTCCACCGCCGCGACCACCCCGGCGCGGCTCTCGGTCAGTTCGGTGATCCGCCGCCGGAGCGCCTCGGTCGGGTCGGGAGCGAGAAGCCGTACGGCCAGCCGCCGCTCCAGCACGTCCACCCCCACCAGGCCGGACAGATCCAGGAAGAGCAGGACGACGCCCGAGAGGAAGGCGTAGGCCAGCAGCGGCGGAGTGGGCAGCATGCCGTCCATCGCCTCCCCACGGCTCCACGACCACATCAGCCTGACCGCCAGCGTGGCCCCGATCACCAGCAGCAACACCACGAGGCCGCCCAGGAGACCGACGGGCACCCGCGCGGCCAGGTAGCGGAGCTCGCCGTCGGCGTCGCGGCCCGGCAGGTCCAGGCGCAGCCGCCGCAGTTCCAGCCCGGTCAGGCGTGCGGCCGCGGCGCGTACGGCGGGGCAGCCGGCGAACGGGGCCGCCACCAGGACGAAGACCAACCCCACAAGGGCGGTGACCGCACCGGCGGTCACCGCCCCGGCGAGCCGAAGCCCCCTAACCGTCCAGTGCATGCCGCCCCTTGCGCCGCTCGCTCAGCCGTACGCCCACGAAGACCAGCACGGCGAGCGCCACCATGGCGACGACCACGTTGGTGCCCATGCCGACGTAGGTCTCCACCAGCGACCAGTTCTCTCCCAGTGTCCAGCCGGCCAGCACGAAGACCGTGTTCCAGAGCAGGCTGCCGGCCGTGGTCAGGAGCGTGAAAACGCCCAGCGGCATGCGCTCCACCCCGGCGGGGACGGAGATCAGACTGCGGAAGATCGGGATCATCCGGCCGAAGAACACCGTCTTGCGCCCGTGCCGGAGAAACCAGGCCTCGGTCTTGGTGACGTCGGAGACCTTGAGCAGCGGGATCCGCGCGGCCAGAGCCAGCGTGCGCTCACGGCCGAGCAGCGCGCCCACCCAGTACAGCGCCAGCGCCCCGGCCACCGACCCGGCCGTGGTCCACAACAGGACGGCGACCAGGTTCATCTCTCCCCGCGAGGCGGTGAAACCGGCCAGCGGCAGGATCACCTCGCTGGGGAGGGGCGGGAAGAGGTTCTCCAGCGCGATCGCGATCGCGGCGCCCGGCGCGCCGAGGGTCTCCATGAGGTCGATCAGCCATTCCGTCATGTCCGGGAGCCTAGAAACGGTCAACCGACGATGACCATGAGGTGCGTGGCCGTTCGGGGGTGCGGAAAACCACAGGGCCGGGTTCGCGTGGGGGGTGGTGACGGCTCCAGCCGTACGAAACGTTCAGCGAGCTCCGCACCCCGGGAGCCGAAAACTTTTCGGCGGATCCGCCGGGTACGTCGAGGCAGGAGGCGTATCGACTCTCCGGGGCCGCGCCTTGTAGGTCGCGACTTCTGTGAATTGACTGGTGGTTGTGGCTCTTGACGTACATCGAGCATCTTCCTAGGGTCTGCATTACTTTCGTAACACCGCCGAAACTTTCGGGCGCCCCCGTCGTTCGAAGATGGAGTCACCGTGGTCAACCGAAGCCGGCGCCCACGCCGGGCACGTCTTCTCGCGATCCCGCTGGCCGCGATAGGTCTGGTGCTGGGCATGACGCATCCGGCCCTGGCGGACAACCCGACTCCCATGGTCGTCGACTCGACCCGCGGCGGCGGGATGTCGGTCGGCTTCACCTTCGACGACGGCCCGAACCCTCCCGACACGCTGCGCCTGCTCGGCGTGCTGCGCGAGCACCACGTGAAGGCGGTCTTCTGCCTCTGGGGTGATCACGTACGGCAGCACCCGGAGGTCGTCCGGCTGATCGCCGCCGACGGGCACACGCTCTGCAACCACGGCATGCACCACGACGACATGGCGGCCTGGCCGGCGACGAAGATCCGCGCCGACCTGCTGGAGACGAGCGCCGCCATCCGCGCGGCGGTGCCGGGAGCGCACATCCCGTACTTCCGGGCCCCGTACGGCAGTTGGGGGCAGACGCCGACCGTCGCGGCCGATCTCGGCATGCAGGCGCTGGGCTGGCGTCTCGCCATCGGGGACTGGGATCCGCCGGGCACCGCCGAACTGATCCGCCGCCTGCGAGAGGGAATCACGCCGGGCGCGGTGGTCCTCATGCACGACGGCGGCGGGGACCGGAGTCAGACCGTCGACGCGGTCGCCGCCGTCGTCCCCGCGCTCCGGTCGGAGGGATGGCACCTGTCGCTGCCCGCCCGGCGGGGCTGACCTGACCGCAGTACCCATCAACCCCCCACTTTCACCCCGAGGAGTTCGTGTGCTTCGTTCCGCACTGTCCATCGGCCTCGTGAGCGCCACGGTCCTGCTGGGCGGGGCGGCTCTCACCGGCTCGGCCTCGGCCGAACCCGGCGCCGCCCCTGCCCACTCCCAGCCCACCCGCTACCCGGCGGACTCGCTGCGCGCCCTCGGCGACCGGGTCGGTCTGCGCATCGGCACCGCCGTGAACATGGACGAGCTCGGCAGCAACGCCGAGTACACCCGGATCACGGCCGAGCAGTTCTCCAGCGTCACCGCCGAGAACGTGATGAAGTGGCAGCTCGTGGAGCCCAACCGCGGCTCGTACGACTGGGCGGCGGCCGACCGGCTGGTCGACTTCGCGAAGAAGAACAAGCAGCTGGTCCGCGGCCACACGCTGGTGTGGCACAGCCAGCTGCCCACCTGGCTCTCCTCCGACGGCTACACCACCACGCTGTCCAACGACGAGCTGAAGGCCCTGCTCAAGAAGCACATCCAGGACCAGGTGAAGCACTTCAAGGGCGACATCTGGCAGTGGGACGTGGTCAACGAGGCGTTCGACGACGACGGGAAGCCCCGCGAGACCATCTGGTACAAGGCGTGGGGCGGCCTGGGCTACATCGCCGACGCCTTCCGCTGGGCGCGCCAGGCCGACCCCAAGGCCCTGCTGTTCTACAACGACTACAACCTCGAGTTCACCGGGCCGAAGAGCAACGCGGTGTACGACTTCGTCAAGACCCTGAAGGCCCAGCGTGTGCCCATCGACGGCGTCGGCTTCCAGGGCCACCTGGACACGCAGTACGGCTTCCCGGACCTGCAGAACAACCTGCAGCGCTTCGCGGACCTCGGC
Source organism: Microbispora sp. H10836 (assembly GCF_012999525.1). Lineage (NCBI taxonomy): Bacteria > Bacillati > Actinomycetota > Actinomycetes > Streptosporangiales > Streptosporangiaceae > Microbispora > Microbispora sp. H10836. Next base: position 211,501 of record NZ_JABBWU010000012.1, on the reverse strand, counting down.
CTGAAGGTGGCCGAGACCGAGGTGGACGTCCGCACGTTCACCGAGGCCGCGCCGAACGTGAACACCCCGACCAACCCGCTGGCCGTGTACGCCCAGGAGAGCTACTGGTCCCGCGCGCTGAAGGCCTGCCTGGCAATCCGCGAGTGCATCTCGTTCACCCCGTGGGGCTTCGGCGACACGTACTCCTGGATCCCCGGCTGGTTCGACGACCCGCAGGAGGGTGCCGCCCTGCTGTATGACGCGGACCTGAAGCCCAAGTCGCAGTACTACGTGATCCAGCAGGACCTCGCCCTCGCCGCGGGCGCTCCGCGTCGCCACTGACCCGTACCCGGCACGCACGGGGTCGCAGGGCGGCCCCGTACGTGACACGCACGGGGCCGCACGCCGCAGGGCGGCCCCGTGCGCCGTGCTATGCCGTATGGGAAGGCTCCGTCATCGCGCGCCGTTCTCCGTCATCGCGCGTCGCGGAGCTTGAGGATGTACGTGGCGGTGAGCGCGACGGCACGGTCCTCGTCCTGTGACAACTCCGCGAGCGCACGCGACGTCGTGGGTCCCGGGATGTCCGCGAGCGCCTGTGTCAGCCGTAGCCGGGCGGACGGCCCGACGGCGCCGTGGGCGAGGCGATCGGCGAGCCCGGTGGCGATCTGATCCGCCGGCGCCTCGTCACGCGCCAGCGCGCTCAGTGCGTCGGCCGCATCGGTGTCGTTCGCCCCCTCGACGATCATGTCGATGAGCGCCGGGACCGCGTCGGCCACTCCACGGGCCCCGAGCGCCAGAGCCGCACATCTGCGGACCACGACGTCGGAGCTCGTGAGGGCGTCCCGCAGCAGCGCGGTCGCCGCGGCGTCCGGAATCTCGGCGATGGACCGGACGGCGCGCTCGCGCACCTCGGCCGCCGGTGAGCCGAGCCCCTCCGCCAGCAGTCCCAACGCGTCGTCGCCCGATCGAGCCAGCGCCCATCGAAGGGCTCCGGCGACGTTAGGGTCCGTCTCGCTCAACGCCGCCTCGACCAGAGCGTCCACCGGCACCTCCGCGGCCGAGGACAGGGCCGCGCGCTGGCGCTTCCCCGCGCTCTCCGACCCCAAGGCCTGGAGGAGCGCGACGACCCGGAGGACGCCCTCCCAGTCGGCGGGTTCCGCGGCGCCGATCCGGCTCAGCCGCGTGAGCAGCTCCGTCTCACGCGCGATGCGTTCCCGCGTCTGGCGGATGAGGTCCTCGACGAGCTCCGCGGGCGTGAAGCCGGGATCCTCCAGCGCGCGCCCGATCTCCCGCAGCGACAACCCCAACGACCGCAGGCTCTCGATATGGAAGATGCGCCGGATGTCCTCGCTGGAGTACTCCCGATAGCCGGCCTCGCTACGACCCGTCGGCCGCACCAGGCCGAGCGATTCGTAGTGCCTGAGCATGCGGGCGCTGACCCCGGACCGTCGTGCCACGTCACCGATCAACACCACCTGTCACCCCTCCTGGCCGGTCGTGCCGAGGGCCACGATGCGCTTCGCCTCCTCTATCGCGAACTCGAATCCGGCATCCGGGTTGCGCGACAGCCGTTCGGTGGCGACCGCGTGCTGACGTACGCGCGGGTCGGGATCCGTCATCGCGGCACGCAGAGCCGGCGTGATCACTTCGCCCAGCGCGATCAGCGCCCGGCTGAGGCTCAACTGCGTCTCACGCTCGCCGCGTCCGAGCTGCGTCGCCAGCACTCCGGCCAACCCGGGTTCTTCACCTTCGGGCACAAGGACGACCGCTGCCCGCCAGGCGGTCCGCGCCACCTCGTCGTCCGCGTCGGTCAGCAGCGCCCGCGTGATCGCCGGCCACGCCTGCCGATCCCCGATTTTGGACAGCGTGTGCAACGCCTGGCTCCGTGCCTGCGCACGCTCCGAACGGAGTTCGCCGATGAGCTTGGGGACCGTCACCGATGACGCGTGGCGGGTGAGCGCCCAGGTGAGCATGTCCCGCACGTAGAAGTCGGGCTCGACCGCGCATCGTTCGACGAGCTTGTCGACGAACCGCGGGTCTGGGGCCGTCCCGACCGCCAGCACCGCCTGCAGCCGCACCGAGGCGCTGCTGTTCTCCAGCCCCCGGAGCGCTCGCGTCGTGTTCGTGTCCTCTTTCGGCATGGCCATCGGGACCACCTCCTTGGCCCCAGTGAAGACCTTGTCACAGTGTCAAGGTCAAGCGGAGCCACACCGCGAGGCGGCTCCGGCTGAGATCAGAGCGTGCTGCCGTGACACCTGTTTCAATGCGCAGATGGCCCCAGCTCGACAACGCCGTTCGCTCGCGCCGGCAGGAGCAGGGCGGTGACGACCACGGCCACAGACAGCACCGCGCCGATGACGAAGGCCAGCCGCATGCCGTCGAGGTTGGCCAGGACCTCTGAGGCTCCCGCGGCTTTCAGAGCATCGGCTCGCGCGCTCATCACGGTGATCACGAGCGCGGTGCCGAAGGCCGCGGCGACCTGCTGCAGGGTGCTCAGGATCGAGCTGCCGTGGGAGTAGAGCTTCGGGGGAACCGCGCCGAGCCCGAGGGTGAACACCGGGGTGAAGGTCGCGGCCAGACTCACCATCAACAGCGCGTGCAGCCCCAGGAGCTGCCAGTACGGCATGGTCATGGTGACCTGGGTGAGGCCGGCGAGCGCGAGCGCGATGCCGATCGCGCCGGGAACAACCAGAACCCGGCCACCGAACCGGTCGAACAGGCGGCCGACGGTCGGCCCGAGCAGTCCCATCGCGAGGCCGCCCGGCATCACGAGGAGGCCGGTCTCCAGAGGGCTGAGCTCGCGGACGTTCTGCAGGTACAGCGGCAGCAGGATCATCGAACCGAGCATCGCCATGAAGGCCACCGACATGAGAACCAGCGCGATCGTGTAGGTGCGGTGGCGCAGGGTACGCAGGTCCATCAGCGGCGCGCCGCGCTTCTGCAACGAAAGCTGGCGGACGACGAAGACGGCGATGGCGACCAGGCCCACTCCCACGATCGCGACGGCCACGCGGACGTTACCGCCCTCGAACCGGCTGAGCCCGTAGACCAGGCCGCCGAAGCCGGCCGCGGCGGTCACCACGCTCAGCCAGTCGATCGCACTGGCCTGGGTCTCTCCGACGTTCTGGAGCTGCTTCAGGCCGCGCCAAGTGATCAACGCGGCGATGGGAAGCACCACGGCGAACAGCAGCCGCCAGGACCCGAACTGGAGGATCACGCCTGAGACCGTCGGGCCCATCGCGGGCGCGACCGAGATGGCCAGGGAGACATTGCCCATCACACGGCCGCGCTCTGTCTCCGGCACCACCTGCATCAAGGTCGTCATCAGCAGCGGCATCATCACGGCCGTCCCGGACGCCTGAATGACGCGTGCGCCCAGCAGCACCTCGAACGACGGCGCGACGGCGGCCAAGGCGGTGCCGAACAGGAACAACCCCATCGCGGTGGCGTACGCGCTGCGGGTGGACACCCGCTGCAGGAACCATCCGGTGATCGGGATGACAGCGGCCATGGTCAGCATGAAGGCGGTCGAGAGCCACTGCGCGGTCTGCTCGGTGATGTGCAGCGCGTCCATCAGCCGTGGGATCGCATTGATCATGATCGTCTCGTTGAGGATGACCACGAACGTGGCGAGCACCAGCAATCGGATCACGGGCGGGGTGCGGCCCGAGACGGGGGCCGCGGAATCGGCAGGCGAATCAAGCTGTGCGATGGACACGGCACCTCGATCAGGGTTGTCAGGGGGAATTACCTGGTCATGGCTGGCATCCCAGCCCGGGCCCCACAGGAGTTCGTGGTCATGGCAAGCCTGACAGCCGCCACCGACAAAACTCATCGCCCGCACCCCAGGATTCCGGCGAGTGACGCGAGATGTCACCCGGTTTTCACCGGCGGACGCCGAACCCCGGCTGCGCCCATGGATGTCCCGGACCCCCCATCTCCCGGGTATCCGTGCCTTCTCCACAGGCTGTAGCGCGCTCTTGCGCCGCTCCCATCGCACACGCACTACCTGCGGCAATGCGGCCACGACCTTCTCACGCACCGTGCGGGCAGCGGCGGGCATCTCACGGACTCCTTCCGAGACGATCATCGCTTCGACCCAGGTGTCCGAAAGCGGTCAGGCTCATGGCGGCGCGCCGCCGAGTGGCGTCGGCGAGGTTGGGTGCGATCCGTGAAGCGCGAAGAAGGAGCCGACGCGATGACGAAGTACCTGATCTCGTTCCCGAGTCGCGCCATGGTCATCCCCGACGAGGATCTGCAGACGGTTTCGGATGCGTCGCACGCCGTGGTGCAGGAGGCGAAGGACGCCGGCGTCTGGGTGTTCGGCGGCGGCATCGACGAAAGCGTTCCGCCTGTCATGGTGGATGGGCATGGGACCGTGACCGAAGGCACATACCCGCAGACGCAGCAACTTGAAGGCGGCTACATGGTTCTGGAGCTGCCGTCCCGCGAGGCGGCACTGGAGTGGGCCGCGAAGATCGCGGCCTGACCCGCCGCGGCCCACAGCAACCGGCCCAAGGCACAGCCGACCGGCAACCGCGACACCCACACCCGCGTCCGGCACGACCGCGTCGACCACACCGGCGTCGTCACCCTGCGGATCGGCGGCCGGCTCCACCACATCGGCATCGGACGAACCCACGCCCGAACCCACGTCATCCTGCTCGTCGACGATCTCCACGTCCGCGTGGTCAACGCCACCACCGGAGAGCTGCTCCGCGAGCTGATCATCGACCCCACCCGCGACTACCAACCCCAGTACACAAAGAAACCCCCGAACCCGTAGGTTCGAGGGTTTCCGATGTCTTGCGACATCACAGAGCGGAGAGCGTGGGATTCGAACCCACGAGACCGGTCACCCGGCCTAGCGGTTTTCAAGACCGCCGCCATCGTCCACTAGGCGAGCTCTCCCCGGCACCTCACCGGCTGGAGGCGCCACGCAGCAGCCTAGCCTCTCACTCGCGGGCACGTGACCGCGACCGCGAAAGAGATCATCTCGCCCTTCCCAGCCGCCTACAGGTGATCCGGAATCTCGGAGAACCTGCGCTCGGACAGCGCCTGCGGGCCGGCGAAGCCGTCGCCCACGGAGGCGGCCAGGCGGAGGTAGGCGTCCCGGGTCGTCTGCTGGAGACGGTCCAGGTCGATCTCCGCCCCCTCCTCCAGGTGGGGGTCGTACGGCACGCGGACCACGGTGCGGCAGCGGGCGGCGAAGTGAGCCTCCAGCTTGTCGAGGTCCACTGTGGACTTCGACCGGGGCCGTACGCTGCACAGCACCACGGTGGCGGCCCGGACGAGGTCGCCGTAGTGGTGCGCCTCCAGCCAGTCAAGCGTGGCCGAGGCCGCGCGGGCGCCGTCCACGGACGGCGAACTGACCAGCACGATCTGGTCGGCCATGCCGAGCACGCCCGACATGGCGGAGTGCAGGAGACCGGTGCCGCAGTCGGTGATGCAGATGGAGTAGAAGTTCTCCAGCACCTGCGCCACCGCGTGGTAATCCTTGGCGCTGAACGCCTCCGACACCGACGGGTCGCGGTCCGACGCCAGGATCTCCAGCCGCGAGGGCGTCTGCGACGTGAAAGCCCGGATGTCGACGTACCGCTTGATCTGCGCGCGCTCGTTCAGCAGGTCGCGTACGGTGGCCGCCGTCTCCAGCTCGACCTTGTCGGAGAGCGTTCCACGGTCGGGGTTGGCGTCGACGGCGATGACGCGGTCGCCGCGCACCTGCGCGAGCGTGGCGCCGAGGCCGACTGTCGTCGTGGTCTTGCCCACGCCGCCCTTGAGGCTGAGCACGGCGACCCGGTGGTGGCCGGTGGCGACGGGCGTGCGGGCGCGCTGCACGAGTTCACGGCGTCGCCGCACCTCCGGGGCCTCGCCCGGCTTGATCAGTCCGGCCGACGCCTTGTAGACCAGCCGCCGCCAGCCCGTCGCGGGAGTGTTCCTCCGCCCCCTCAGCAGGGTGACCGGGTCGAGGCTGTCGGCGGTCGGCTTGGACCCTGCCGCCTTCGACCCTGTCGTACGCGCCGGCGAGCTGAAGGCGGAGGCGGGAGGAGCCGGGCGGCGCGCGGTCTGGTACGCCTCCCGCTCCGCCACCGCGTCCCGTTCCACCGCGTCCCGTTCCATCAAGGGCGCCTGCTCGGGTGCGGGGCTCGGCGCCGGCGCACGCTCAGGTGCACGCTCGGGCGCGGGCGTAGGAGCGGGTGGCGGCGCGGGCGTAGGCGCGGGCGCCGCGACAGGACCAGGCTCGTACGGCTTCCGCTCCTCGGCGGCCAGGTCCTCCCGCAGCGAGCCGGTGAAACGGCCGTCCGTGAAGTCAGGCGCGGTCTCGGCCCGCGCAGGGCCGAAGGGCCGCGCGGGAGGCTCCTCCGGCTCGGCGGCGCGTTCCTGCTGTGCGGGCGGCACGGGTACGGCCGGCTCCAGCCAACCCCGCAGAGGCTCCTGCGACGAGGACGGCTCGCCGGAGGCCGGTAGGGCGTAGGGCGTGACGGACTCGCTGCCGGAGAAGGCCCTGACGTTGTAGGAGTCGGTGTCCGCGGGGGAACCGGGGATGACGCCGCCGCCGAAGCCCTGTTCGCCGAACAGGGGGGTGGTGAAGGACGAGGAACCGCCCGGCGGCGGAGTGGGGTGGCCGTCGTCGTCCGACTCCTGGTCGCCGCTCGGCGACTCCGCCGTCGCCTCCGAGGGCTCCGGTTTCGCGTCGAAAGACGGACCGAATGACGTCGCGAAGGACGACCCGGCCGATCGATCCGGCGCCTGTCCGTAGGACGACTCGGACCCCGGCTCGTAGGACGACTCGGACGCCGAGCCGTAGGAGGTTTCGAACGACGGAGCGCTGACGGGCCCGGTGGACGTGGCGGACGCCTCCTGTGGCTCACCCAGGGCGGTGCCCTGCCTGGACGCCTCCGAGCCGAATGCGGAGCCCTCCCCGGACTCGTCCGAAGCGGCCGGCGCGTCCTCGCTCTCCTCCGAGGACGGGAGCTCGGGCCTGGTCACGAAGGCCGTGTCGCCGAAGCCCGAATCACTTAGGCCGGTGTCACGGAAACCGCTGTCACCGAAGGCCGTCTCGCCGTAGCCCGATTCGGAGCCGTACACAGCCCCAAATCCGGACTTTTCGCCACTTTCGTACCCAAAACTGCCCGAATAGCCGCCGAAGGTGGACTCCCGGATAGGACTGGTGGCGGACGCCTCGGCGGCCTCCGAGGTCTCGAAGGTCTCCGCGTCCTCCCGCGACAGGGCGCCGTACGCGGAGCCGGTCGCGCTGTCGGCGGCGCCGCGGAGCAGCCCTCCGGAGGCGGGCTCGGCCGGGACGAGGCTCCAGGGGTCGGCGGGGTACGGGGACGCGGGCTCGGGGTCGGCGGGCGGCGGCGGTGGAGCGGCGAGGGTGGCGGAGGTGACCGCGCTGACCGCTATCTCCACCTCGTCGGGCATCTCCTTGATCGCGTCGAGCCACGCGAGCTGGTCCTCGAGAGAATGGGGATCCTCACGATCATGTCTCGCCACCGTGTACCCCCTCGGGCTGGGCTAATGGGGTAGCAAACACATTGCAGATTAGCGCCACGTAACCCGGTGAATACGGGCAACTGCCGAGTTCTCCGCCACGCTACTTTAGGTCACATGCGTGCGATAGTGATTTCCGAACCCGGTGGACCTGAGGTTTTGGCCTGGCAGGAAGTGCCCGACCCGCGTCCCGCCGCAGGTGAGGTGGTCATCGACGTCGCCGCGTCGGCCGTCAATCGGGCGGACCTGCTCCAGCGCCGCGGCTTCTACCCGCCGCCGCCCGGCGCCTCCGAGATTCCCGGGCTGGAGTGCTCCGGAGTGATCATAGAGGTCGGTGAGAGCGTCCCGCACCTCGCGCCGGGCGACCGGGTCTGCGCCCTGCTCGCGGGCGGCGGGTACGCCGAGCGGGTGGCGGTCCCCTGGCAGCAGGTGATGCCGGTGCCGGAGGGGATCGCGCTGGACGAGGCCGCCGGTCTCCCCGAGGTCGCCTGCACGGTGTGGTCGAACGTGTTCATGACCGCCCGCCTGAGGAAGGGCGAGACCCTGCTCGTCCACGGCGGCGCGAGCGGCATCGGCACCATGGCCATCCAGCTCGCCAAGGCGTACGGCTCCCGCGTGCTCGTGACGGCGGGCTCGCCGGAGAAGATCGAGCGGTGCCGCGAGCTGGGCGCGGACGAAGCCGTGAACTACCGCGAGGAGGACTTCGCCGAGCGGTTCGAGGGCCGGGCCGACGTCATCCTCGACATCATCGGCGCGAAGTATCTGCCGGGGAACCTCCGCGCCCTCGCCACCGGCGGACGGCTGGTCGTCATCGGCATGCAGGGCGGCACGAAGGGCGAGCTCGACCTCGGCATGCTGCTCGCCAAGCGGGCGGCGGTCCACGCGACCGCCCTGCGCAGCCGGTCGGCCGACGACAAGGGCGTGATCTGCCGCGGCGTCGTCGACAACGTCTGGCCGCTGGTCGCGGCCGGGTCCGTACGGCCCGTGGTGCACGAGCGGATCCCCCTCGACCAGGCCGCCCGCGCCCACCAGGCGCTCGAAGAAGGGGAACACGTCGGCAAACTCCTGCTGGTCAGGTGAGTTAGGTTGGATCGGGTCGGGAGTGCCTGACGACGCCGCCCCGTCGCACGGCAGGGCCATGGTCCGGCAGGCACGACCTGGCACGGTGTGCCCCAGCGGAGCGAATCAGGAGTTGTAAGCGATCGATGAACGCAGACGAGAGCACGCCGCAGATCGTGGTCGTGGGGCCGCAGGGCCTTTCGGTCTCCGGCGGCAACGGTAAGGACGAGCACGAGGAGCGGTCCGTCGCCGACCTGGTGGAGCAGCCCGCCAAGGTGATGCGGATCGGCAGCATGATCCGCCAGCTGTTGGAGGAGGTGCGGGCGGCTCCTCTCGACGAGGCCAGCCGCAAGCGGCTCAAGGACATCCACCAGAGCTCCATAAAGGAGCTCGAGGAGGGCCTGGCGCCCGAACTGGTGGAGGAGCTGGAACGGTTGTCCCTGCCGTTCGCCGACGACAGCGACACCGCGCCCAGCGACGCGGAGCTGAGGGTCGCGCACGCCCAGCTCGTCGGCTGGCTGGAGGGCCTGTTCCACGGCATCCAGACCACGCTGTTCGCCCAGCAGATGGCCGCCCGGGCGCAACTGGAGCAGATGCGCCGCGCACTCCCCGGCGGCATGGGCCAGGCCGTTCAGGACGACCAGGGCCACCGCGCGGGCGGCCCCTACCTCTAGCCCCCCGGCACCCCTGACTCAGAACAGGGTCTCGAGCACGACCGCCACACCGTCGTCGTTGTTGGCCGCCGTCACGTGATCGACGGCGGCCAGCACGTCGGGGTGGGCGTTCGCCACCGCGTACGAGATGCCGGCCCAGGTCAGCATCGGCAGGTCGTTCGGCATGTCGCCGAACGCGACCACTTCCGCGGGCTTGATCCCCCGCTCCTCGGCCAGCGTGGCCAGCGCCGTGGCCTTCGTCACACCGTGCGCGCTCATCTCGATCAGCGCCCGCCCGCTGGAGTGGGTCGGGGTCACGATGTCACCGACGATCTCCACCACCCCGCGGTGCAACTCGTCGGGGTCCATCGAGGGATGCTGCGCGAGCAGCTTGGCGCACGGCCGGGCCGTCAGCGCCGAGATCGCCAGCTCCCGGCCGAAGGACAGCTCCCGGGCGTCCCACCCGCCCAGCGGGTAGTCGGCCTCGTGCGCGAAGCCCCCCTCGTACTCGACGGAGAACGTGAGATCCGGCACATGCCGGCGCAGGCGGGCGACGCACTCCTCGAGGATGTCGGCCGCGATCAGGTGCGACTCGACGATCTCCTCGGTGTGGAGGTCGTACACGAGCGCGCCGTTCGCGCAGATCGCGAGCCCGCGGTGCCGTACGGCTCCCGCGACGGTGTGCATCCACCGGGGCGGCCGCCCGGTGACGAAGACGAGGGTGCCGCCCGCCTCCTCCACCTGGGCGAAGGCGGCGGCCGTACGAGGAGAGATCGTGCCGTCGGTGCGCAGAGCTGTGCCGTCGAGGTCTGTGGCGACGAGGCGGGGGCAGGTCATGACAGGTTCCAGTGTGCACCGAGATACGCCATGGCATGTCCTCGGCCACCCCCCCGGGCGAGAAATCTCCCCCAGACGTGGAACACCAACGGGCTACATAGTGTTAGATGTGAAGGCGTTGTATTAGCTGTTCCCGTAGCGAAAACCAGTTTGACTGTATGAGCCACCCGGGGAGCTGTGCGACACACCCGGGGTCCACGAGGTGTGGTCCCCAAGATTCACTTCCTTAGGGAGAGCAGTAATGGCTCAGGGAACCGTCAAGTGGTTCAACGCTGAGAAGGGCTTCGGCTTCATCGCACCGGACGGCGGCGAGCCCGACGTGTTCGTGCACTTCTCCGCGATCACGGGCAGCGGCTACCGCAACCTGGAGGACGGCCAGCGGGTCGAGTTCGAGGTCATCGCCGGTCCGAAGGGTCCGCAGGCTTCGAACGTCCGCGGCCTCTGACCTGACGTGACGAAGGCGGGGCTCGCCTGGCGAGCCCCGCCTTTCGCATGCCCGGGGGCGCCCATGCCGGGCGGAGCGGGACCGCCGGGCCCCGGAGCCTGACGCGAGGTCGCACCGGAGGAGAGCCGGGGCCGGCCGGCCGCGAGCGGAGGGGCCGATGCCGGCCGGACAACCGAAAGCCTTCGCGCGTGAAAGTTTCACTCGCGCGGCCTTCTCCGCGCGCAAATCGCGTCCGAACTGAGAGATTTACATCACACCTGACGCCCCTACCGCCAAGGGCGGCTTTCGCACTCTCTGGGGCCTTCGGCCGTACTTTCCGTCACCAGGGCTGGTCGGCGCCCCGCGTGAATCCCAGCAGCCGGGACTTTCTCACGATGAGACACGAAGACCTCCGGACCTGGCGGTCGCCCGCCACGCCGGAGGTCCCTCGTGGGCGGTCCGCTAACGAGACAGCGGCTCCAGGACGTCGAGCCCCACGTACGGCCGCAGCGCCTTGGGCACGACCACCGAGCCGTCGGCCTGCTGGTGGTTCTCCAGGATCGCCACGATCCAGCGGGTGGTCGCGAGCGTGCCGTTGAGGGTGGCCACGTGCTGCGGCCTGCCGTCCTCGTCCCGGAAGCGCACCTTCAGGCGACGGGCCTGGAAGTCGGTGCAGTTGGAGGTGGAGGTGAGCTCACGGTAGCGGCCCTGCGTGGGCACCCAGGCCTCGCAGTCGTACTTGCGCGCCGCCGACGAGCCGAGGTCGCCGCCCGCCACGTCGATCACGCGGTAGGGGACCTCGACCTTCTCGAGCATCTCCTTCTCCCAGGCCAGGAGCCGCAGGTGCTCCTCGTGGGCGTCCTCGGGACGGCAGTAGGAGAACATCTCCACCTTGTCGAACTGGTGCACCCGGATGATCCCCCGGGTGTCCTTGCCGTACGACCCCGCCTCGCGGCGGAAGCAGGACGACCATCCGGCGTAGCGCAGCGGCAGCGACGCCCGGTCGAGGATCTCGTCGGAGTGGTAGGCCGCGAGCGGCACCTCGCTGGTGCCGACCAGGTAGAGGTCGTCGGCCTCCAGCCGGTAGACCTCGCTCGCGTGGGCGCCGAGGAAGCCGGTGCCGGCCATCGCCTCGGGCTTGACCAGCACGGGCGTGATCATCGGCGTGAAGCCGGCCTCGACGGCCTGCTGGATCGCCATGTTCAGCAGCCCGAGCTGGAGCCGCGCGCCGACGCCCTTGAGGAAGAAGAACCGGGCGCCGGAGACCTTGGCCCCGCGCTCGGTGTCGATCGCGCCGAGCAGCTCGCCCAGCTCGACGTGGTCGCGGGGCTCGAAGTCGAAGACCGGCTTCTCGCCGACCTCCTCCAGCACCACGTAGTCGTCCTCGCCGCCGGCGGGCGCGCCCTCCTCGACGATGTTCGGCACGGTGATGAGCAGCTGGTCGAGCTCACTCGCCAGCGCCTCGGCCTTGGCCTCGGCCGCCTTCACCTGCGCGGCCAGTTCCTTCGCACGGTCGAGCAGCGCCTGGCGCTCGTCCCCGGACGCGCGGGACACCGACTTGCCGATGCTCTTCTGCTCGGCGCGCAGCGACTCGAAGTTGTTGAGCGCGGCACGGCGGCGCTCGTCGAGCGACAGCAGGGTCTCCACGACCGAATCGTCCTCGCCGCGGACGCGCTGCGACGCCCGGAGCCGGTCAGGGTCCTCACGAAGGGTTCGCAGGTCAATCACGGCTCAAAGGCTACCGGAGCCGGTGTGGCTTCCGCCCGTCAAGCGCGACCGGCGCGGATCTTCGCGAGCCAGTCGGCGGCCTCGGCGAAGGCCGCGTCCGCCGTACCCTCCTTGATCTGCGTGAGAACCCGGTCGGCGCGCGGATAGCTGCCGAGGAAGCGCACCTCGTCGCAGAGCCGGTGCAGGCCGGCGACGGCCTCCCCGACGCGGGCGTCGGCGATGTGGCCCTCGAGATCGAAGTGGAAGAAGTAGCGGCCGATGCCGTCCCCGGTGGGACGCGACTCGATGCGGGTCAGGTTGACCCCGCGGACCGCGAACTCGCTCAGCATCTCCAGCAGCGCGCCCGGGTGGTCGTCGCGGAGGAAGGCCACGAGCGAGGTGCGGTCGGCTCCGGTGGGCTCGGACAGCCGCCCCGGACGGTTCACCTTGATGAACCGGGTGACGGTGTCGGAGCGGTCGCCGATGTTCGAGGCGATCGCGTCCAGCGCGTAGTACTCCCCGGCGATGGCCGGGCTGATCGCCGCGTCGTACGGAGACTCGGGAGAGGCGACCTCCTGGGCGGCGGCGGCCGTCGACGACGCCGCGATCACCACGGCGCCGGGCAGCTCACGCTCGATGTACCCACGGCACTGCGTGTGGGCCGCCGGGTGGGTGATGACCCGCTTGATCTGCCCCAGCTCGGTGCCGGGCCGCACCAGCAGGGAGAACTCGACCGGAAGCAGCCACTCGCCGGTGATGTGGAGCGGCCTGCCCCCGGCCAGCTCGTCGAGGGTCTGGGTGATCGCCCCCTCCACCGAGTTCTCCAGCGGGACGACCGCGCCGTCCGCCTCACCGTCGCGGGCGGCGTCGAGCGCGGCTCCGACGTTGGCGCAGGGCAGGCGCTCGGCGTCCGGCTCCAGGAGTCGCAGGGCCGCCTCACAGAAGGTGCCCTGAGGCCCCAGGTACGCGAGCTTCGACATGTCCTCAAGGGTATCCGCAGGTTCGTGTGGCCAGCATGCGGAAACGCCCCCTGTGGAAAACCGTACGATTCCGCTTGCCCTGTGGACGGCCCGCGTCGGCGCTGGTCAGCGGGGACACGCTGCGTCAGCGGGAGACCCGGTGCCTCAGCGGGAGACACGGTGCTTCAGCGGAGGAGGCGATGCGTCAGCGGAGGAGGCGGTGCGTCAGCGGGGGACACGGCGCGTCAGCGGGGGACACGGTGCGGCTCGGCCTCGGGCCCGATGCCGAGTCTGGCGGCCCACACGGCGTGCTCCTCCTCCGGCGACAGCGGCTGCACTCCCTTCCCTCCGCGTACGGCACGGGCGTACGTGCGGGTCTCGGTGCGTCCGTTGATCGACGACAGCACGATCCCGTCGCCGAAGCCGTTGATGAGCGCGACCGAGAACGACAGCCGGCCGGTCATCTCGTCGAGCGCGTCGTACCGGTACAACGCGACGTCGCGGATCGCCCTGCTGTCCACCTGCCCCTCGACGGCGGCCCGCCTGGCGAGGACGTCCAGGCACTCCCGCACACTGCGGCGGGCGGCGCGCAGCGCGATCAGGCCGACGGCCACGCCGGTCGCACCCGCCAGGACACCGGCCATCTCCACAACGGTAACCAGCACGGCACCGAGCGTAATGAGTCGGTCAAGTCGCCGCAGCGGGAACGGCGACAGCGGCCCGCCGTCGCGGCAACCAGGAGCCGAGGAGCCAGACCAGGCCGATCGCGCCGAGCCCGAACGCGTTCTGCACGATCTTCCCCGCGACCGGGCTGAGCACGGGGATCTCCAGCGCCTTGAGCGCCACTCCCCACCACGGGATGGGCAGCACGTAGTACAGCCACACGCCCGCCGCGACCAGCAGCCGGACCGGATCGCGCCCCGACCCCGCGAGGGCCGCGAGCACGACCACGACCCAGGCGATGTGGTGGATCCAGGCCACCGGCGACAGCAGCACCGCCATCAGCCCGATGAGCGCCACCGCGGTCGTCATGTCGCCGTCCAGGTGTGCCCGGCGGGCGCGGCGGAAGCCGTACCAGCCGATCGCGGCGACGGCGGCGAGCCAGACGACCGAGGTCAGCCGGTCAGGCAGGTAGAGCCTGAGCAACATGCCGCGCAGCGACTGGTTGGTGGTGGCGGCGTTGGCGCCCAGCCGCTCGGAGTCGAGCAGCGCCCCGAACCAGAAGTCCCGGGCGTCGTCGAAGATCACCAGGAACGGCAGCAGCGTGAGCAGGGCCGCCGTGAACACCGCCATGAGGAAGGCCCTGCGCTCTGCAGTGCCGCCCTCCCGGGGCGGGAACGCGGTGATCGCGAGGTAGACGAGGAACACGCCGGGGGTGAGCTTCACGGCGGTCGCGAGGCCGATCAGCATCCCCCGTGGCCACCACGGCCTGCGCGCCACGCAGTCGAGCAGGCACAACGCCAGGAGGAACAGATCCACCTGGCCGAACCTGAACTGGTCCCTGATCGGCATGAGATACGTGCACGCGGCGCACAGCACGGCGAACAGCAGCGGCGCGGCCAGGGCACCGCGGACGCCGTCCAGGAAGGCCCGGAAGGCGTGCCGGACGGTCACGGCGAGGACGGCGACGATGGCGGCCGTCCACACCCACTGCGCGACCGGCCACGACATCAGGGCGAGCGGCACCGCCAGCATGGCGGCCACCGGCGGGTAGGTGAACGGCAGCAACTGGGGAGCCGGCGTGATCACGTCGTAGACGGGCAGGCCCCGCAGCAGCGCCCAGCCGCCCGTACGGTAGACGTCCAGGTCCACCAGACGCTGGTCCTCCGGATTGGTCAGCCAGTAGGCGATGAGCGGCGCGGCCGCGGCGGCCACCGCCACGAGGGCGAGCGCCCACGCCCAGGCGGGCCGGCGGGCCCTGGCGATCCGGCCAGTCGTCATGATTAGGCAGGTTACCGTGGAGAACCGCGGCCGCACCGTCGTCGATCATGAGGAGCGCGGAACAGTGCCACCTGGTTCAGCACCGCCTCCGGCCGGCCCGGCGAACCGGCCCGCCCGGCGTGGTGCGCTTGCGGGGTTCTTCGCGTCGCTGCTGATGCTCCTCGTCGCGGCCCTCGTCCTGCCCGCCGCGCCCGCGTCGGCGTCGGGACGGGCCGCCGCCGTGACGGGCCGGGTCGTGCTGATCGGGGTGCCCGGGCTCCGCTGGGACGACCTCGACCCGCGGCGGACCCCCGCGCTGTGGGATCTGGCCGGCCGCGGCTCCAGCGGGTCGCTGTCCACGAGGGCCGTCCCCCCGGAAGGGCTGCCGGTGACCTGCCCGGCCGCCGGATGGCTCACGGTGTCCGCGGGCCAGCGGGCGGGGGCTCCGGGCCCGGGCTGCGCGCCCCTCCCCGAACCCGTCGGCGCCGTCGGCGGCACGGCGACGATCCCGGACTGGTCCGAACTGGTCGCCGTGCAGCGGGCCGGCCCCTTCAAGGCCCGGCTCGGGCTCCTCGCCGACGCCGTGACCGCCGCCGGAGGACGGATCGCGGCCATCGGCCCGGGGGCGGCCCTGGCCGCCGCCGACTCCTCCGGCAGGGTCGCGACGTACGCCGCGACCCCCGCCGCACTGCCGGACTTCACGCCGTACGCCCTCGTCGTCGCCGAGGCGGCGGGGATCACCGGCGCCGAAACCGACGGGCAGGCGCGCCGGGAGGCCGTGAGCGCGGCCGACCGGACCGTCGCGGAGGTGCTCGCCAAGATGCCCGCCGGCTCGGCCGTGCTCGTGGCGGGGCTGTCCGACTCCCCCGGCCGCGCCGAGGGCTCCACCGCCCACCTGCACGTCGCGATCGCCGCGGGCGGGCCGTACGGGCACGGGTGGCTGACCGCCGCCTCGACCCGGCAGCGGGCACTGGTCACTATCACCGATGTCACGTCGACGGTCACCCACCTGCTCGGCGTCCCCACGCCCGAGGGCGCGGTCGGCAGGCCGTGGTCGGGCGACGGCGCGGCGCCGCCCGTGGCCGAGGCGGCTCGCGAGCTCGCCGACGCCGACCTGGCGAGCCAGATGCTCAGGGAGGTCAGGGAGCCCTTCTTCATCACGCTGGTCGCCGCGCAGCTGCTCTTCTACGCCCTGGCCGCGGTCGTGGTCAGGCGTCACCGGCGGATGCTCACCACCACGCGGGTGGTGGCGACGGTCAGCGGCGCCCTCCCGGTGTCGATCTTCCTGGCGCAGCTCGTGCCGTGGTGGGCCTTCGCGCACCCGATGCCCGCCCTGCTCGGCACGATCCTGGCCTTCGCCGCCCTGGTGGCGGGGCTCGCGTACGCCGGGCCGTGGCGCCGCCACGTGCTGGGCCCGCCGGCCGTGGTCGCCGGGGTCAGCTCGCTCGCGCTCCTCGCCGACGTGGTGACGGGCTCGCGGCTGCAGGTGAACGCGGTGGCCGGGTACGAGCCCGTGACCGGCGGCCGGTTCTACGGCTTCGGCAACATGGCCTTCGCCGTCTACTCGACGGGCACGATCCTGCTCCTGGCGGCCGTCGCCCACGCGCTGCGCGGTCGGCCGAGGCTCGCCGTGGCCGTCTGCACGGCGTACGGCCTGCTCGCGATCGCGGGGGACGGCTGGCCGACGTGGGGCGCGGACTTCGGCGGGGTGCCGTCGTTCGTCCTGGGCGTGGCGGTGTGCGTGCTGATGGCCGCGGGCGGGCGGGTGTCGGTCCTCCGGCTCGGGCTGATCGCCGTGGCGGGGGTCGTGCTCATCGCGGTGATC
Organism: Microbispora sp. H10836; assembly: GCF_012999525.1. Classification (NCBI taxonomy): domain Bacteria; kingdom Bacillati; phylum Actinomycetota; class Actinomycetes; order Streptosporangiales; family Streptosporangiaceae; genus Microbispora; species Microbispora sp. H10836. Next base: position 194,644 of record NZ_JABBWU010000012.1, on the reverse strand, counting down.
GCGGTGCTCGACTGGCTGCGGCCCGCCGACCGGCGTACCCACCTGGGGGCCTTCGTCCAGCAACTCGTCTCCGGCGAGGGTGGTTCGGTCGTCGGGCGCAAGCTCGGGGCGATGCTCCACACGCTGGGCAACCTGCCGCTGACGCTGCTGTCGCTGGTCGCGCTCGCGTTCCTGTTCCTCGTGCTGGCCCGGCCGTCGCGGTGGGGCGCCGCCGCGCTCAGCCTGGCGTACGAACGGGTCCCGGAGTTGCGGGCCGGGCTGATCGGCGCGCTGACCGCGGCGTTCGCCGGGTTCCTGATCAACGACTCGGGGATCGCGATCCCGGCGATGGCCCTGACGGTCGCGGTGCCGCTGGCGCTCGCGGCGTCCGTACGCGCGCTGCAGACCGCGCCGCCCACCACAGCAGCGCGATCGTCAGCGCCAGCAGAAGCGAAGGCGCCACCCAGGCCCTGACCACGTCGACGAGCCACCCCAGGTCGCGCGGCTGATCCGCCTGGCGCGCGGGCAGGTAGGCCAGCGAGAGCACGGCGAGCCGGGCGACCAGGAACGCCTCCAGGCCCGGCCAGGCGACCAGGGCCAGCAGCGCGAACCCCAGCCCGTCGTACCACGGCAGCGCGTACGGCGTGGCGAACAGCCAGGCCACGGCGACGGCGAGGGCGACCACCGGCCCCTCACGGTCCGCCGCCGGGCGTCCCCGCAGCAGGAGGACGGCGAGCGCGGCCAGCAGGAGCAGCGACCCGGCCTGGATCCACGCCCGGTAGGCCCCGGGGCCGAACAGCACCTGCAGCGTCCTCTGCGCGAGCTTCCACGGCGTGGCGAGCGAGACCGACTTGCTGGCGTTCAGCAGCTGGTCGAGCGCGTGGGGCCCGGCCAGCAGGTACGCCACGAGCACGGTCAGCGTCGCCAGCCCGGCGACCAGGGCGAGCCGCCGCGGGCTCCTGCGCAGCTCCCACGCCGTGCCCAGCGCCACCACGCCCACGGTGGCCTTGACCGCGACGCCCAGGCCGAGCGGCACGCCCCGGCGGGCGGCCAGCCCGGCCACGACGAACGCGATGGCCACGGTGTCGAGGTGCATCCCGGCCACGAGCTCGTAGACGACCAGCGGGTTGGCCGTCCACAGCAGGGCCGCGCGGCGCTGCCGTACGGGATCGCCGGCGGCGGCCCGGTGGAGCAGCAGGCCGGTGGCGACGAACGCGGCGGCGTTGACCAGGGCCATCACGAAGACCGTCAGCCGGACCGACTCGCCTCCCGCGTGGCTCGCCAGCGCCTGCACAGCCGTCGCGACCGGACCGTACACGCTGGGCGTCCTGGTCCACTCCTCCACCCGGCCGACGACGGGATCGGCGGGCAGGTCGGCGGGCACGGTCACGTACGGGTCGTAGCCGAGGGCCGCCATCCGGCCGTACGCCGCGTAGTTGAGGTGGTCGGCCGACCCGGAGGGCGGCAGGAACGCGAGGACCGCGGCGGCGGCGCACCCGGCGACGACCAGCGTGCGCGCCCGCGGCATCCGGCCGGGGTACGCGAGGCCGGCGGCCAGGCCGAGCGTGCCGAGCACGAGCGCCGCGGCGGCCAGGGCGACGACGAGGTGGCCGCCCGGCGCGAGGCCGAGGGAGTAGGGAGGCTGCCACGGCCGCCCGGGGAGTCCGGGCACCATCGCGGACGGCCCGAGGGCGCCGATCGTGATCGTCAGGAGGATCGACAGGCCGCCGGCGGCCGGGGCCAGCCGGGCGGCGGTCCGCGCGCGCCCCCGAGAATCCACCCGAGAATTCCACCACATCGGCCCGCGACGCCGGCGAAGTCACCGGTCCCGGCCTGCCGGGCGCGCGCCGCCGCAGCGGCTCAACGGCCCGGCTCAACGGCGCGGCTCAACGGCCCGGCTCAACGGCGCGGCTCAACGGCCCGAATCAACGGATCAACGGCTCAGCGCACTCATCGGCTCAGCGGCGCGGCGGGCGGAGGGCGGAGCGTGCCTGGCCCACGGCGGGCTCGCGGGCGGCGAGGGCCAGGCCGACGTCGCGCAACTGCCGGGCCCTGTGCAACTGGGAGCGCCAGTCGGTGCCGGTCGCCCGGTGCGACATCTCGACCTCGACCTCGACCACCCGGAAACCCTTCCTCAGCAGGTCGACGGTCAGGCCGGTCTCGACGCCGAAACCGTGCGCGAGCGGCCGGCCCGCCTCGAACGCGGCCCGGGTGAGACACCGCTGCCCGTTGAGCGGCTGGGTGGCCTCCCAGCCGGTGAGCCGCTTGATGCCGTCACGGGCCAGCCGTACGACCATGCCGTGCCCGCCGAGCTTGACCCTGGTCGTGAACGCCGCGACGGTCATGTCGGCCTCGCCGTCACGCACCGGCGTGATCAACGGGAGGGCCGCCGCCGCGGTCTCACCCAGGTCGGCGTCGAGGAACAGCAGGTGCCGGGGATGCTCCTCGTCGAGGAGGCGCACGGCCTCGGCCCCGCTCTCCATCGCCGCGGCCTTGCCCCGGTTGCGGCTGTGCCGTACGACCCGGGCGCCCGCCGCCCTGGCCACCCGGCCGGTCTCGTCGGACGAGCCGTCGTCGACCACGACCACGAGATCCACGCCGGGCAGCTTCAGGGCGGCGGTCACGGTGGCGCCGATCCGGTCGGCCTCGTCCTTCGCCGGGATCACCACCGCGGTGTCCGGCTCGGGCAGTGCCATTTCCCCCATGCGCCTAGCCCTGGTGCTCGGCCGTGAGCAGATCGGCGGGCACCGTGTCGTGCACGGTGAACACCGAGTCCAGCCCGGTGACCTGCAGAATCTTGCGTACCGCCGGTCTCGGCGCCGCCACCTCCAGCGTGCCGCCCCGCTCGCGCAGCCGCTTGAGCGCCGACAGCAGCACGTTCATGCCGGTGGAGTCGCAGAACTCCACTCCGGACATGTCGATGACCACCCGGTCCGGCCCGGTCTCCAGCAGGCGGGTGAACTCCCCCTGCAGCCGGGGCGCGGTATATAGGTCGATTTCGCCGAAGACGGCCATGACGGCCTGACCGGCGTGGGATTGCGTCGCGACTTTGAGCTCCACGAGGCGCACACTAGCGTCGTCCCGGCCTCGGGTCACGCTCCATCGGATTCGTCGAAGAGTCGTCCGCCCTTTGTCCCCGATTCCGGCCCCACGCAAACGGTGAGTGCGCGAAGCTTGACGCTATGCGACACCGGCGTCGCCGGATGGAGGGCCCGGAACCTCCGCGTCTTGGTCGTCACTTCGCAAAGGAGGGCGGGCGCCGAGCACAGCGGGCCCGAGAGCAGATGAACACTGAGATACCCGAGGATCCCCAGCGCCGCGTGCTGCGCGAGCATCTGGAGACCATCCAGGTGCGCACCGAGAAGGCCTCGTCGTGGCGCGAGGCGGCCGAGCCGCTGCGCGGCCTGGTCAACCGCGAGGGGTACGTCCCGGTCAGCGCCCGCCTGGCGACCGAGGACCTCGACTTCCTCGCGGAGGCCCGCGAGGAGCTGCTGAGCTTCTCCGAGCTCGGCATCCGGCTGCTCGACCTGCACCAGCCCAGGGACGCGGGCGGCATCTCGAGCGACCCGGCCAACCCGATCCTGCGGTGCCGGAGCTGCATGTGGCGCTGGCCGTGCCCGACGTTCCGGGCCATGGCGGAGGCGTTCGCCCCGCGCCGTCGGGAGGCCGCCCCCGACATCCCCCCGTGGCGCGGCCAGCTGGAGCCCCAGGGCGAACCGTGACCTCGCCGGCCTGCGCTTTCCTGCGGCTTCGCGCGGCGCCAAGAGCCGGCGAAGTCGTCGTTAAGCGACCGCCATGGAGGCGCTCCTAACTTCCCCTGTGTAAGGGCCGGCGTACGGAGACGTACGCCGGCCGACACAGGAGAGGACCGCAGGGCCCGGACGCGGAAGGGCCTTCAGGTCCTGGATGGGAAGAGCGTCATGAAAGTGGTCTACAAGGTCCTGGCCTCACTCGTCGCCGCCGAGGTCGCCGTGCAGGCGATGATGGTCGTCCTCGGCGACGCCGGCCTGTTCAAGTACGTCGAGCGGGGCGGCGTGATCGACAAGGCGACCGCGGAGAGCGGGGGGATCCAGTTCCCCGAGTTCTTCGCCTTCGTGGTCCACGGCGTGAACGGGATGATGGTCATCCCTGTGATCGCGCTGCTCCTGCTGATCTCCTCGTTCTTCGCCAAGATCCCCGGGGCGGTCAGGGGGGCCGCCCTCGTGGTCCTGCTCGTCGTGGTCCAGGTCTCCCTCGGCCTCCTCGGCCACCAGATTCCCGCTCTGGGCGCCCTGCACGGCCTGAACGCGCTGCTGCTGTTCAGCGCGGCCGTCCACGCCGCACGCCGCGGGCGCGGGGCGGCGAACGCGGAGGTGAGCGACCCGGACCGGCCGGGCGCCCGCGTCGAGACCGTCGTCTGACGTCGATTCGATGGACAGGACTCGCCGTCGCGGCACCCGCCTGCGCCTCGCCCTGGCGGGCGCCGCGACCATCGCCCTGCTCGGCCCGCTTGCCTGGCTCTGGCAGGCCAGCCTCATGCCGGGTGCGTACTCCGTCATGGACATGGGGTACGCCGACTACGGCGGCGCCCTGACCCACGTGGCCGGCACTTCAGAGCACGCGGATCACTCACAACACTCGCAGCACTCGCAGCCCTCAGGCCACAGCGCCGGACACACCGGGCACGGCACACCGGCGCGCAGCCTGACGTCGTTGACCGCCGACCCGGACCGCGAGGCCGACGTCGCGATCACCCTGGTCGCCCGCAAGCAGCGGTTCCGGCTGCCCACCGGCCGCTCGGTGGACGGCTACACCCTGAACGGCACCTCGCCCGGCCCCGTCATCCACGCGACCATCGGGCAGTTGGTGCAGGTCCGCCTGGTCAACGAGTCGGTGCCGGACGGCGTCACGCTGCACTGGCACGGCGTCGACGTGCCGGGCGCCGCCGACGGCGTCGCCGGTGTCACCCAGGACGCGGTCCGTGTGGGCGGGTCGTTCACCTACCGCTTCGTCGCCGGCCAGGCAGGCACCTTCTGGTACCACTCCCACCAGGTCTCCCACGAGCAGGTACGCCGCGGCCTCCTGGGCGCCCTGGTGGTCGCCCCGGCGCGCCCGCCCGCCGGCGCCGTCGACGTCGTGGCGCTGATGCACCTCTACGACGGAGCCCGCACGATCAACGGGCGGGAGGGCGACGTGCGCACCGAAGCCCGGCCCGGCGAGCGGGTGCGGGTGCGGGTGATCAACACGGAGAACGGCCAGACGCCCGTGTGGGTCGGCGGGGCCCCGTTCCGGCTCGCCGCCGTCGACGGCACCGACCTGCACGAACCCGCACCCGTGCGGGACACCGCCGTACTGGTCACGGCGGGCGGCCGCGCCGACATCGAGGTGACCATGCCCGGGGACGGCTCGCCGGTGCGGGTCCACGTCGGCGGCCCGGCCGGTGTCGTGCTCGGTTCGCGGTCGTACGACGCGCCCGCCGTCCCCCGGCCCGCTATCACGCTCGACCTGCTCTCCTACGGCACGCCGGCCCCGCTGGGGCTCGACGCGGACCGGCCCGACCGGCGGTTCGACTACGAGATCGGGCGCCGCCCCGGCTTCCTCGACGGACGTCCGGGGGTCTGGTGGACGATCAACGGCCACATGTTCCCCGACGTGCCGATGTTCATGGTCGCCGAGGGCGACGTGGTGCGGGTGCGCGTCGTGAACGACAGCGGCGAGCCGCACCCGATGCACCTGCACGGCCACCACGCCGTGGTGCTGAGCCGGGACGGCGTGCGGGCGACGGGCAGCCCGTGGTGGGTGGACTCGCTCGAGGTCGGCGCCGGCGAGACGTACGAGATCGCCTTCGTCGCCGACAACCCCGGCATCTGGATGGACCACTGCCACAACCTGCCGCACGCGACCGAAGGTCTCGTCGCCCACCTCATGTACGAGGGGGTCAGCACGCCCTTCACCGTGGGCGGGACCGCCGCGAACGAGCCGGAGTGAGCCTCAGGCCGACGGCAGCGTGATCTCGAAGCGGCAGCCGGGACCCTCGTTGACCACGCCGATCCCGCCGTCGTGGGCCTCCACGATGCCGCGCGCGATCGCGAGGCCGAGCCCGGCGCCGCCGTCGGGGCCCGGCGTCCGCGCCGCCTCGCCGCGGAACGCGACGTCGAAGACCCGGGGAAGGTCCTCCTCCGGGATGCCGCCGCAGCCGTCGAGCACGGACAGGCGGGCGGTCGTCCCTTCGGTCACCGCCCGCACGACGACCGTCCCCCCGGCGGGCGTGTGGCGGATGGCGTTCACCACCAGGTTGCGTACGGCCCGGCCGAGCTGCCCGGCGTCGGCGTACACCGGGACGTGCGGGTCCGCCTCCCCGGTCAGGTGCACGCCCCCGGCGCGGGCCAGCGGCTCGACGGCGGCGAGGGTGTCCGCGACGAGGTCGCCGAGCCCCGTGCGGGTGAGCGTGGGCCGCAGCGCGCCCGCGTGGATCCGCGACAGCTCGAACAGGTCCTCCACCATCCCGGCGAGCCGGTCGACCTCCACCCTGATCTGGACGTGATAGCGCTTGACGGTCTCGGGGTCGTCGGCCACCCCGTCCTCCAGCGCCTCCACCATCGCCCGCATGCCTGCCAGGGGGGTGCGCAGGTCGTGGCTGACCCACGCGACCAGTTCGCGCCGCGCGCTCTCCAGCGCCCGCTCGCGCTCGCGGCCCAGCCGCAGCCGCTCGTACGCCTGCTCAAGCGTGGTGCTGATGGTCTGCAGCTCGGCCGGGAGCGGCGTGGGCGGCGGGACGAACCGGCCGGAGGGCGGCACGCTCTCCAGCGCGCCGACGAGGCTCCTGCTGGCGCGCACCACCGTCCGGGCGTTCACCAGGGCGACGCCGAGCCCCACCAGGCCGCCGATGCCGACGACGGTGAGCACGATGTTCTTCGGCCGCCCGTCGATGATCATGGCGAGCGTGATGGCGACCACCCCGGCCAGCGTCGCGGAGACCGTCACCGCCGCGACGACCGCGAGCATCACGCCGATCGACCGGCGGCGCAGCACCCGCAGCAGCGCCAGGCCGAGGGCCGCGATGACGAGACCGAGCCCGGCGGCGACCGCGACGATCTGGACGATCACGACAGCGGTTCGTAGCGGTAGCCGACGCCCCAGACCGTCACGATCCGGTGGGGGTCGGTGGGATCGTCCTCGATCTTCTCCCGCAGCCTGCGCACGTGGACCGTCACGGTGGAGGAGTCGCCGAACGACCAGCCCCAGACCTGGTCGAGCAGGGCCGTACGGCTGAACGCCTGGCGGGGGTTGCGCAGCAGGTAGACGAGCAGGTCGAACTCGCGCGCGGTCAGGGTGATCTCCTTGCCGCCCAGGCGCACCTCGTGGGCGCCGACGTCGACCACCAGGTCGCCGTCGCGCAGCACGCCGGTGCCGGTGGGCACCAGCGCGCCCCGGGCCCGCCGCAGCACGGACTGCACGCGCAGGGCCAGCTCGCGCGGGCTGAACGGCTTCGTCACGTAGTCGTCCGCGCCGGTCTCCAGGCCGACAACCCGGTCCATCTCCTCACCGAGGGCGGTCAGCATGATCACCGGGACGGGCCGGCGCTCCCGCAGCTTCCGGCAGACCTGCAGGCCGTCGAGCTTGGGCAGCATCAGGTCGAGCACCATCAGGTCGGGCGGGTCGGCCAGAGCCCGGCGCAGCGCCTCGGCGCCGTCGCCCACGCACTCGACCTCGTGCCCGTCGCGTTCCAGATAGCGGGCCACCACCTCGGCGACGGTGGGGTCGTCTTCCACCACCAGGACGCGGGCGGGATTCTGGGAAGTTCTCGAGGAGGGCACGTCCCCACGGTAAGTCCGGCGGGCGGCCCGGCGAAGCGCCGTCACCGCCCCGTAAGAACCGCCGCTCGCGGCGGCCGTCGCGCTTCCGGAAGACAGGCCCATCGCATGGGCCTGCACGGTCATATGGGCCACCGCCTGGCCGAGGTCGTAGTCGGCGAACTCGGAGTAGAGCAGGCCGCTGTCGTCGGCCTCGCGATGGGCCAGGTTGACGACCAGCGCGCTGGCATCGGGCGCCCACCGGCGCGAACTGCCGGCGAGGTGTTCCACGAGTTGCCCGTGCCCGTCCTCTCCCCGGCGGCGCAGATGGAACGACCAGGGCTGCGCGTTACCGGCGGACGGAGCCCACCGGGCCGCCTCCAGCAGGGTTTCGACGTCCGAGCCGGACAGCCGATGGTGCGGATCGAAGCGCAGCGGACTGAAACGCCCCTGGAGGGCCGGTGCGAGTCGCGGAAGGTTCATACCTCAACCAGTGGGACCGGGTCGTGTGCGCCGCGCGGCCGCGTCAGGAACGCCACGAGTCGGGTGATTTCGCGGTGATCAAGCGGAGCCTACGGAGCCTACGGCGCATGCGGTGAAGGTAGCCGATGGGACCACAGGGACCGGCAGGGGAGCCCTGACTTTCTGTCGATGAACTGCCGCCGAACGCGATGATTCACGTGAAACCTCATGAATCACGGGTATGCGAACCGATTCTGGATCAAGGCAGTGTCTGACCGACGCTGCCCGTCGCGAGCGCGGATTCAGTGGATCACCGCAGGGCCGAGGATGGTCGAACACGATCAAGCTCGCGGTTGTCGGTCCCACCGCGTACCTTGTGGCTATGGCCCGTACCGTACTGACCGTACTGGGGATCCTCCTGGCCCTCTGGCTGGTGTTCGGATTCGTGATCCCCGCCCTGTTCGCGACGCTGAAGTTCCTGCTGATCATCGGCATCGTCGCCCTCGTCGCCGTGGTCGTCGTCACCGTGGTCGGGAAGCTGTCCCGCTGACGTGAACGCGCTCCAGGCCGCCATCGGATCGCTCCTCTGGCTGCTGGCCGAGTTGGCCGCCGGGTCCCCGGGCCCCGGCGCGCTGACCGCGGTCGGCCTGGCCGGCGTGGCCGTCCTGGTGTTCGCCTGGATGCTCTGCCGGCTGGCCGGCGTCCCCGTTCTGCGTCAGGGGCCGGGCAGGCCGTCGTACAACGGTGAGACGGCGATGGTCAGGCTGCGTGATCCCGGCACGCCTGGCCGTCCCCGTCCCCGCGCACCATCAGGAAGCCCCGCGCTCGTCTGACCGGCGATCCGGTGACGAGCGCTTTCGTCATGCCCTCATTCACCGGCAACAGGTCACAGACGAAAGGCTTCCCATGTTCGACTTCGTGCTCGACCCCGCCTACCGGCTCATCGACGCGCTCAGCCACCTCACCGGCGCCGGACTCGCGATCGTCCTGGTCACCCTCGCCGTACGGCTGTCGCTGCTGCCGCTGAGCGTCCGCGTCGCGCGGGCGCAGCGGATCCGCATGCGGCTCGCACCACAGGTGGAAGGGCTGCGCACGCGGTGGAAGAACGACCCGCAGCGGCTCCTGCGCGAGGTCAACGCGTTGTACGCCAAGGAGGGCGTGGGCCAGTTCACCGGCTTTCTCCCGGCGTTCGCGCAGTTGCCGTTCTTCACGGTGACCTACCGGCTGTTCACGGCGGCCGTCATCGCGGGGCACCCGAACCTGCTGCTGGCGCAGAGCGTGCTCGGCGTGCCGCTGGGGGAGCACCTCTCCGCCGTGCTCGCCGGGGCGGGCCTGGTCAGCCCTGCCGCCGGAGTGTTCGCCGCGCTGCTCGCGCTGCTCGTGGCCGTGGCCGTGATCGCCGCCCGCCGGGTCGAGCCCACTGCGCCGATGCGGCGCCTGGCGGTCCTGATGCCGTTCTGGACCGTGCTCGCCGCGGCCTTCCTCCCGCTCGCGGCGGGCGTCTACCTGCTCGTGAGCAGCGCCTGGACGACGGCCGAGCGGGCCGTGCTCCACCCGCGCACGGCCTGACCCCGGATCGGTGGAATGCTGGCGGGCGTGATCCGTGACCACTCGATCGTGACCTGGGCGGCCGGGGACGACGGCCGGGAGGACCTGCGGGCGCTCCTGGCCGCCTACCACCTGCGGACCGAGGCCGAGAAGGGCGTCCCGGCGGCCGACGCGACGCGCCTGCCCGGGCGCTACCGGGCGGAGGTCGAGGACCCGGGCGCGGCGTTCGCGGACGACGTCGTGCTGGTCGCGCGCAGTGGCGACGCCGCGATCGGCTGCGTGGTGCTCGCCGCGCCCGCCGGCGGGCGGGCGGAGATCAAACGCCTGTGGGTGGACCCGGACGAGCGTGGCAGGGGCGTGGCCGCCGCGCTCGTCCGCGCCGCGCTCGCCCGGGCGCACGCGACCGGCCTGCGGTCGGTACGGCTGTCGGTGTGGCGGTGGCGCACGACGGCGATCGCCCTCTACGAGCGGCTCGGGTTCACCGTCACCGCGTCGTGGGACTCCCGCGACGACCTGATCTGCATGGAGCACAGCCGGCCCTGATGCCCGGCCACGCGGCGTGAGCGCGTGTCAGCCGACCTCGCGCAGCACCGGAATTTCGGACAGCTCGGCATGCCCATTCTGGTCGGGCCATGAGGCGGGCACCACGGCCCAGACGGTGGTCGCCTCCTCCTCGTGCCGGACTCCCCAGCGTTCTGCGAGGTACTCCACGATGCCGAGCCCACGGCCGCCGAGGGACGACAGCGTCGGGCGGCCCGCGCGGGGCTCCGTACACGCGCCGCCGTCGCTCACGGCCACCTCGACCTGGCTGTCCGAGCAGACCCAGGCCACCTTGAGCCGGCCGCACGGAAGAGGATGGGCATGGCGCAGCGCGTTGCTCAGCAGTTCACTCATGATCAAAACGACGTCGTCGACCGCGGAGGCGAGCAGCCCCGCGGTCGAAAGCTCGGCGCTGAGGCGCTGACGTGCGACGGCGACGCTCGACGGTGCGTACGGCAGCATCACGACGCTCGACGCACTCACCTCCCCCTGACCCCCGTATCTGCTGCACGAGCAACTACGACCGAAATGCCCCGCTCACTCGGCCGGGAAACCGTGCCCCGCATCACAGCTTGTGCACATTGGACAATAGATCAGTCCTTAAGTGGTGACGCCACGCTCCGATCTGTCCTGTCAGGATGAAGATTCCGCCGAGTTCAGCACCAGTCGCATCCGCGTCCCCCCACCGGATCGGGGCAGCGCGGCGACGTCCCCGCCCTGGGCCCGGGCGAGGTTGCGCACGATGTAGAGCCCCAGCCCGACCCCACCGAACCTGCGCCGGTTGCCGCTGTCGGCCTGGACGAACCGCTCGAAGATCCGCTCCCGGTCGCCCGGCGCGATTCCCACTCCCTCGTCGTCCACCACCAGCACGACCCGGTCGTCCTCCGGCCACGCCTCGACCCGGATCAGGCCGCCGTCGGGGGAGTACTTGAACGCGTTCTCCAGCAGCTGGGCCAGGAGGATGTCGGTGGCCAGCGCGTCGCCGTACACGAGGGGGAGATCGGGCGGGATGTCCACCTCCAGCCGGTGCCGGTCCGACAGGACCGGCAGCCCGAGCGTCGCCGCGTGGACCCGGGCGGCCAGGTCGAAGGGCTCGACCCTGACCTTCAGCTCCTCCGCGCCCGCCCGCGCGCCGAGCAGGAGATGGTCCATGAGCTGCCCGAGCGAGCGGGCGCGCTCGGCGATCGTGTGGACCGCCGACCGCCGCTCCACGTCCGCCAGGTGGTCCCAGCGGGAGTCGAGCGTGCTGGCGAAGCCGTGCACGATCGTGATCGGCGTACGCAGTTCGTGGCTGGTGGTGGCGAGGAACAGGTCCTTGGCCTCCTCCAGCTCCTTGGCCCGGGTCACGTCGCGGAAGTCGACGACGGTCTCCCCCGTCTCCCGGATCTCCGCGCACAGCACGTCGAGCCACCGGCCGGACGGGAGCTGGAAGGTGAGCTTCTCGCCCGGCGCCGGCAGCGGGAAGGGCGGCGGCCCGCCGATCACGCGCTCCGCCGGGTGGCCGGTCAGCTCGGCCGCGGCCGGATTCCACCGCACGACCGCCCCCGCGCCGTCCAGCACCGCGATGCCGTCGGCGCTGGCGTCGAAGACCGCCCGTTCGTGGGCGCGCTGCCGCACCGCGTCCTGGTAGGCCGTCGCGTTGGCGACCGCGATGCCGGCGTGCCCGGCGAGCAGTTCGAGCAGTTCGAGCTCCAGATGACTCGCCTTGCGCCGGGCGAACAACGCGTAGAGCGCTCCATAGGGACGTCCGCCGACGGCGGCGATGCCGACGGCGATCGTGTGCAGGCCGGGCACGCGCGCCCAGATCAGGTCCGGGAAGCCCTCCGGGCCGGTCTCCAGCAGCACGGTCTTGCCGGTGCGCAGCAGCTTGGCGACCAGGCTCGTGTGCAGGTCGGCGGTGGCCCCGCGCAGCGTCTCGGGCAACCGGTGGACGCCGACCAGGCGCAGCCGCTCCCCCTCGATGGACACGAAACCGCCGGCGTCGGCGCCGGTCAGCTCGGTCAGGCTCGCGGCGATCCGGTCGAGCACGACGGGCAGGTCGAGTTCGGCGTTGATGTCGCCCACCACGTCGGTCAGCCGCCGCACCAGGCGGGCGCGGCGCACCATCCTGCCGTGCGCCGCGTCGTCGTCCTCGGCGGCGTGGTAGACGTTCACGTACCCCAGCAGGACGCCGGCCGGGGAACTCAGCGCGCTCGTGTCCACCCGCAGGTCGAGCAGCCGCCCGTCGCGGTGGAGACGTTTGGTGGTCAGCGACACCCGGCCGCCCGCGCGTACGCGTTCGAGCACGGCGTTGTGCTCGGCCATCAGCTCGTCGGGCACGATCGGCGCCCGCCTGCCGAGCAGCTCGGCCGCGGGCCAGCCGAACATCCGCTCGGCCGCCGCGTTCCAGCTCAGCACGGCCAGGTCGCGGTCGAGCGCGACGATCGCGTCGGGGGAGCCGGCCAGGACCGCACGCGCGAGGCCCTCCTCGACGTCGCCCCCGTGGAGACCCGCGCCTGAGCCGCCACCCGGCTGCATGTCGAATTCGCCCGCGAGCACGTCCGCGGCGTCAGCGGCCGCGGGGGCGATGTCCGCCGCCCGGCCGTCCACGCTGCTGTCACCCACGCCCCCATCGTGCCTTCTTTCACCTTTTGATCTTGGCCTTTTCCGTCACCTCGCAACCGCTCCGATACGCTGCCTGCACGCGGAGAAGAGAAAGCGGGGCGCCCATGTCCACCGAGGACCTCGAAGCCCTGCTGCGCGTGACCTCGCCGGGCTACGTCGGCGAGACCCCGCCCGAGGTCGCCTTCGGCACCACCGACGCGCCGGTCGGCCGCCTGGTCCTCGCGGTGACCGCACGCGGCGTGCTGGCCTGCACCTACGAGGGCGAGCACGAGGTCTTCGCCCGGATCTCCCGCGCCGTCGGCTCGTTCATCGGGCCCGACCCGCGCCGTCTCGATCCGCTGCGCAGGGAGCTCGACGCCTACTTCACGGGCAGGCTGCGCACCTTCTCCCTCTCCGTGGACCTGCGCCTGGTCACCGGCTTCAGCCGTACGGTGATCCAGCTCATGCCGGCCGTGCCGTACGGCAGCGTCACCACCTACAAGGACATCGCCGAGCGGATCGGACGGCCGCAGGCCCCCCGCGCGGTGGCCAACGCCCTCGCCGGCAACCCGGTCTGCCTGCTCCTGCCGTGCCACCGGGCCGTGGAGGGCCCCGGCGCACTCGGCGGCTACGCGGGCGGCCAGGCGGCCAAGGAGCACCTGCTCCGCCTGGAGGGCGCTCTCTAGTCACTCCGGCGCGTCGGCGGGCGCGCGGGCGTGAGGTCTCAGCGGCAGACCCGGAGCACTCTCCACGGACTACGGCCTCTCAGCGCTCCACGGACCACGGACCACGGCGCGGGCTTCTTCCCGACGCAGTGTTGGTATGTTTACCAACGGAGCGTCGGTAAATGGGGGCGCTCGTCGTCCCTGAAATCCCTGCTTCGAAGGAGTGCCATGTTCCTGGCCTGGCGCGAGCTGGTCTTCGCCCGCGCACGCTTCGGCCTGATGGGCGGAGTCGTCGCCCTCATCGCGATCCTCGTCGTGCTGCTGTCCGGCCTCTCCTCCGGGCTCGTCAACGACGGCGTCTCCGGGCTCCAGCGGCTGCCCGTCACCGCGTTCGCCTTCGCCGAGGGCACCAAGACCGACTCCGCCTTCTCCCGCAGCACCGTCAACGTGAACCAGGCCGAGGCGTGGAAGGGCCGCGACGACGTCGGCGACGCCGCGCCGTTCGGCAACATGCTGGTCAACGCCAAGGCCACGACCGCCGCCGGCACCCAGGTGCCGATCGACCTGGCCCTGTTCGGCGTCGACCCCGGCTCCTTCCTCGCCCCCGCCGTCTCCGACGGCGCCGGACTCGGCGACCCCGACGGGATCGTGGTCAGCAAGACCGTCCTGGACGAGGGCGTGGGCATCGGCGACACCGTCGTCATCGACCGCCTGGGCACCCGGCTCAAGGTCGTCGGCACCACGGGCGACCAGCGCACCTTCGGGCACGTCGACGTCGCGTACCTGCCGTTGCGCACCTGGCAGCAGGTGCACGCGGGCGCCGGGCCGGGGGACGAGGTGCGTGACGGGGCGTACGAGGAGGCCACGGCCATCGCCCTGCGCGCCCGGGACGGAGACCGGATCGACCTGTCCGGCGGCGACGCCGCGGCGGGCACCACGAGCATGACGCTCAAGGAGTCCTTCAGCGCCTCCCCCGGCTACTCCGCCGAGACCTCCACGCTCACGCTGATCCAGGTCTTCCTGTACGCCATCTCCGCGCTCGTCGTCGGGACGTTCTTCACCGTGTGGACGATCCAGCGCAAGCACGAGCTCGCCGTCATACGGGCCATGGGCGCCTCGACCGGCTACCTCATGCGGGACACGATGATCCAGGCGACCGTCATCCTGACCGTGTCCACCGCCGTGGGCTTCCTGCTGGGGGTGGGGGGCGGCACGCTGCTCACCACGACCCCCATGCCGTTCGCGCTGGAGGCGGCCCCGCTCGTCCTCGCCGCCCTGCTCCTCGTCGGCCTCGGCCTCGCCGGTGCCGTGGCGGCCGTGGGCCGCATCGTCCGCGTCGACCCGCTCGCAGCCCTGGGAGGGCAGAGATGACCACCAGTTCCACGTCCCCGCGCCCGGACTCGCTCCGGCCCGGCGCCCGGGAACGCGGCGGCCTGTTGGTGGAGGGCGTCACCCTGACCCTCGGCGACGGCGACGCCACGGTCACCGCGCTCGACGACGTGCACCTCGACGTCGCGTCCGGCGAGTTCGTCGCCATCGTCGGGCCGTCCGGCTCCGGCAAGTCGAGCCTGCTCGCCGTCGCCGGCGCGCTCACCACGCCGGACACCGGCCGGGTCCTGCTCGACGGCGTCGACATCTCCCGGGCGAGCGCCCGCGAGAAGGCGCGCCACCGCCGCGACCGGATCGGGTTCGTCTTCCAGTCCGGCAACCTCATCCCGGCCCTCACCGCGCTCGACCAGCTCCGCTTCGCGCTCGACGTGGCGGGCAGACGCGCGGGTGACGGTCACGACCCGCGAGAGCTGCTCGACCGGGTGGGCATGGGGCACCGCGCCGGGCACCGCCCGCACCAGTTGTCCGGCGGCGAGCGGCAGCGCGTGGGCATCGCCCGGGCACTCGTCACCCGCCCGGCCGTGCTGCTGGTGGACGAGCCGACCGCCGCGCTCGACCGCGCCCGCAGCGACGACATCGTCACGCTGCTCGCGCACGAGACGCACGAGTCGGGCGTCGCGACGATCATGGTCACCCACGATCACGAGGTGCTCGGTCACTGCGATCGCGTCCTGTCGATGGTGGATGGGAAACTGTCGGAGTAGACGACCATGGCGGAGGAGAGCAGGTGCCACGCATTCAGGCGGCTACCGTCGCCGAGCATCGGGCCGCCCAGCACCGGGCGCTGCTCGACGCCGCCAGGGAGATCCTCGCGGAGACCGGCCGGCCGCCGACGCTGACCCGGGTCGCGGAGCGCGCCGGGCTGGCCCGGCCCAGTCTCTACCAGTACTTCCGGTCCTCGGAGGACCTGCTCAACGCGCTGGTGGAGGACGTCTTCCCCCGCTGGTCGGCGGGGGTCGCCGCGGCGATGGACGCCGCCGCGACCCCCGCCGACCGCGTACTCGCCTACGTGCTGACGAACTTCGAGCTCATCAACGAGGGTGAGCACGCGCTGGCCACCGTCCTCGCGGAGGTCGCGCCGGGCGACACGGTCGCGGAGCAGAGCCGGGCCATGCATCAGCAGCTCCTGGAGCCGCTCGTGGAGGCGCTGCGCCGCCTCGGCGTCGCCGCGGTGCCCGAGACCGCGGAGATGATCAATGCCATCGTGTTCGCCGGGTCCCGGTTGATCGAGTCCGGCACCGACCTGGAGACCGCCTGGGAGTCCGCACGGGCCCTGCTGGAGCCGTTCGTGCGCACCGCGGGCAAGACTGCCCAGCCGTCCTGAACCGCCGGATCACGCCCCCGGAGCGCTGTCGCAGGCGCCGGGGACGCGGGCCGAACCCGCGGATCGGCAGGTGAGGCTCGACGAACTCAACGGCGAGAGCGCAGGCGGCGGGCCGGGACGGACAGCGCCACGGTCGCCAGCGCGGCCACGAGGAACGCGGCGAGCGCGGCGTTCATCCAGGGCTGGTGGACGAACCCGAGGGCGAGGCGGACGTCGGTCCAGAACCCGTCCCACCAGCCGACCGTCGGGGTGGACGTGACGATCCAGTACGCCACGAACCCGAGGATCCACGGCACGACCATGAGCCACCGGGAGGGGGCGTCCCCGGCGGTGTTCCACCGGGCGGCCCCGCCGAGCAGGAAGTAGTCGACCACGAGGACGGCGAACATCGGCACGAAGACCGCCCCGATCACGGTCAGGAACGCGCCGTAGGAGTTCACGTCGGCGAACAGCGCGATCAGGGTCGTGAGCACGCCGATCACGATCGAGATCGCCCGGCGGTCCCAGCGCGGCGCGAGGTTCTGGATCGACACGGTCGTCGAGTAGACGTTCGCGAACGACTGGTCGGCCTCGCGCAGCACCAGGATGCCGAAGAACAGGATCCCGAGCGGGGCGGCCACGAAGGGGTCCCACACCTTGTCCGGGTCGTTGCCCACCAGGGCGAGCGCGGCGATGCCGAGCGCCAGGCAGGCCACCTGGGCGATCGTGTAACCCGCCACCACGCCGGTGAACGCCGCGCCGCTCGACCGCGAGTGCCGGGCGTAGTCGGCCGCCATCGGCACCCACGACACCGACAGCGCGATCACGTAGTCGACGGCGGGGGCGAAGGCGTCCCAGGAGCCGCCCCCCACGGACGGCCCCTGAGTGAACAGGGCGACCGACAGCCAGACCATCGCGACCACCACGCCCGCCGTGACGTAGCGGCGCAGCAGCCGCAGCGCGCCGAGCGGGCGGATCGTCAGCGCGATCGTCAGCGCACCGGCCGCGACCGCCCACACCGCGTACGGCACCGCCGTGCCGAACAGGGCCTGCGCGCCGTTGGCGATGACCCACAGCTCGAAGGCGCCCCAGCCGAGCATCTGCACGATGTTCAGCACGGTCGGGATGTACGAGAGCCGGGCCCCGAACAGGCCGCGCAGCAGCACCATCGCGGGCCGGCCGGTACGCGCGCCGGGGATCGCGGCCAGGCCGACCATGGCCGTGCCCAGCAGGCTGCCGACGACGGCGGCGAGCACCGCCGCGGTGAAGGTCAGCGGCTTGCCGCCCAGGGGGTCGAGGAGGAACAGCGCCCCCGAGAAGCCGAGGAGGCTGACGCCGAGATTGGCCCAGAACGCTCCCTGGTCGAGCAGCCCCAGAGTCCTGGGGGCCTCCTCGTCCAGGGTGAGGGGAACCTCCGCGTGCGCGTCGTCGACGACGGCAGAAGTCATCACACGCTCCCTACGCCGGCATTATCCGGACAGGTTCATGCGGTCGGCGGCACGTTCGATCCGCCCTCTCAGCCCGGTCACGCCCGAGCTCCCGCGGGGTATTGATGATGTCTTTGGGATTATGACACTTCTTTGACCGTTTTCCTATGCGACGTAGGGCGTCCCACCGGCTTCGCTGACCATCGGGCGCCCGGCGGCGGCCCACAGCTGCATGCCGCCGTCCACGTTGACGGCGTCCCTGCCGATGTGGTTGAGCCACATCGCGGCGTGCGCCGACCGTCCGCCGACGCGGCAGACCACGTACACCGGGCGGTCGTGCGGCACCTCGTCCACCCGCGCCTGCAGCTCGCCGAGCGGGATGTGGACGGCGCCGGGCGCGTGGCCGGCCACCCACTCCTCGTTCTCACGGACGTCGAGCAGGTACGCGTCGTCGGGCAGGGCGTCGGGGGTGATTTCCGGCAATGTCATGCGCCCATTGTGGCCGCACCCCGCCGATGCCCGGGCCCATGCCGGAAGCTGTGACCCACGGTGATCCGCTGGGCGCTACTTCAGGAGGCGGGACAGCCGGCGGTCGGCCAGCGGCTTGCCGCCGGTCTGGCAGGTCGGGCAGTACTGCAGCGACGAGTCGGCGAACGACACCTCCCTGATCGTGTCGCCGCACACCTCGCACGCCTCGCCCGTACGGCCGTGCACGCGCAGGCCCGACTTCTTCTCCGACTTGAGGTCCTTGGCGGCCAGCCCCCTGGCCCGGCCGACCGCGTCCCGCAGCGTGCTCACGATCGCGTCGTGCAGGTCGGCGACCTGGCCGTCCGTCAGCGTCCCGGCGATCTTGAAGGGGGACATCTTCGCGACGTGCAGCACCTCGTCGGAGTAGGCGTTGCCGATGCCGGCGATCACCTTCTGGTCCCGCAGCAGGCCCTTGATCTGCGCCCGGCTGCCGCCCACGATCGTCTTCAGCACGCCCGGCGTGAAGTCCTCCGCCAGCGGGTCGGGCCCGAGCCCGGCCACGCCGGGGACGTCCCCGGGATCGCGCACCACGTACACCGCCAGGCGCTTCTGCGTGCCGGCCTCGGTGAGCTCGAAGCCGGGGGCGCGGCCGTCCTCGCCGGGCGACAGCCGTACGCGGACCGCGAGCGGGCCCTTGCCCGGCCGCACCGGCCGCGCGCCCGTGAGGTCGTCGCGCCAGCGCAGCCAGCCGCCACGCGCCAGGTGGGTGACGAAGTGCAGGCCGTCGCAGTCGACGTCGAGGAACTTGCCGTGCCGCGTCACGCCGGTGACGAGCAGCCCGGCGAGCGCGGCGACGGGCGGGTCGACGGTCTTCAGGGCCTGGAAGGCGGTCACGTCGACGCCGACGACGGCATGGCCGACGGCGTGCTCGCGGAGGAACTCGGCGAGCGCCTCGACCTCGGGCAGCTCCGGCATGCCCTCACACTAACCCGCTCCGTCAGGGGACGTCCCAGAACGCGAGCTCGTGCTCCATACCCCGGACGAACAGCTCCCGGGCGCGTGCCGGGTCGGGAGCCGCCTCGTCGATCATGACGGCGATGCGCGCGGAGAGGGCGGCGAATCCGGGATCGGCGTAGGTGTCCACCCACGCCTTGTACCGGGGCTCGGCGGGCGGGTCGGCGGCCAGAATCCGGCCGAGTGTGGAGTAGCCCCACATGCAGGGGTAGAGCGCGGCCAGGCCTTCCGCGTAGTCGGCGGCCGACTCCAGCAGGAACGAGGTGTACGCCGCGCAGGCCGGGCCCTTCACCGCGCCGTCGAGGTCGGCGCCGAACTCGGCCGACAGCGACCGGTGCAGGTCCAGCTCGTCGTGCCAGGTGGCGTACGCGAGATCGACCAGGTCGCCGAGGTGGGCGTCCGGAGCCTGCCAGGCCAGCCGGCTGAACACCCGGACGTAGTCGAGCAGGTACAGGTAGTCCTGCTCCAGCCACGACCGGAACACCGGCTCGGGCAGGTCGCCCGCCGCGATGCCGCGTACGGTCGGGTGCGCGAGCTGGGCGTCCAGCATCGGCCGCCCGATGGCGTGCAGCTCGTCAGATATTCCCATAAAGGCACATTCTGGCCTGGATCGGCGCGTTACGCTCGATCACGTGACACTGACGATCGCCGAGGAAGTGCTGCTGCTGGCCTACCGGGAGGACACCGGCAAGCCGATGATCGGGTCGCTGGAGCTCGACTGCGCCTTGGCGGGTGCTCTGCTCGCGGAGCTCGCCATACGCGGACGTGTCGGCTTCGACGGCAAGAAGCTGCGGGTCGAGGACGGCGCCCCGCTGGGTGACGAGGAACTGGACGCGACGCTGTCCCGGATCATCGGCGAGGCCAGGCGGCGCGACGCCAGCTGGTGGGTGGGCAAGCTACGCATGGGCAGGCTGCGCAAGCGGCTGCTCACCCGCCTGGCCGCCCGGGGCGTGCTGAGCGAGCAGGAGGGCAAGATCCTGGGGATCTTCCCCACCACGCGCTATCCCGAGCTCGACCCGCGCCACGAGCAGGGCGTGCGGGAACGCGTCCAGAACGTCCTGACCGGGGCCGAGCCCGACGAGCGGACGGCGGTGCTGTTCGCGGTCATGCACGCGGCCAAGCTCGACCGCAAGGCGTTTCCCGATGCGCCGAAGGACCGGATCAAGGAGATCGCCCAGGGCCAGTGGACGGGCGAGGCGGTCCGCAAGACGATCGCGTCCGTGCACGCCGCCGTCGTCGCGGCCACGACCGCCGCGGCGGTCGCCGCCTCCGCCGGAGGCTGACCCGGGCGGAATCAGGGGCCGACCCTGCCGGAACCGGGGGCCGACCCTGCCGGAACCGAGGGCTGACCCGGGCGGAACCGGGGGCTGACGCTCGTGCCGCGCACGCCGCGCGCTCATGTCAGCGGCCGGGCGCGTCGCACGGCCGCCGCGGCTACTTGGTGATCACGTCCTTGGGGACCTGCTTGTCGGCGGCGAGCGCCTCGAACAGGCGCAGCGCCTTCTGCGTGTCCCACTTGACCACCGCCTGGCCGCCGATCGTCGGCAGCGAGCCGACCGGCACGGCGGTGGCGACGGGTCCCTCACGCATGGCCAGGCCGACCGACAGCAGGTCGAACAGGCCGGTGCCGGGGTCGACGGCGACCGAGTCGGCCGCGTTCAGCGCCAGCGGGACCGAGGTGAACGGGTTGATCAGCGTGCCCGGGCTCGCGGCCTTCTGCACGACGGCCGAGAAGAACTGACGCTGCCGCTGGGTGCGCTCGAAGTCCGGGATGGCGCCGGTGGCCCGGGTCCGGACATAGCCGAGCGCGGTGCCGCCGTCCATGTCCTGGCAGCCCTTCTTCAGGTCGATCCCGGCCTTCGGATCCTTGATGTCCTGCTTAACGCAGATGTTGACCCCGCCGACCGCGTCCACGATGCCGACGAACCCGCCGAAGCCGATCTCCATGTAGTGGTCGATCCGGATGCCGGTCACCCGCTCGACCGTCTTGGACAGGAGCTTCGGCCCGCCGAAGGCGTACGCCGCGTTCAGCTTGCCGCTGCCGTGCCCCTCGATCGGGACGTACGAGTCGCGGGGCAGGCTGACCAGGGTCGGCCGGCCGCTCTCGGGGATGTGCAGCAGCATCATCGTGTCGGTGCGCTTGCCGACGGCCTTGCCGGTCGCGAGCTTCCTGCGCTGCGCCGCGGTCAGCCCCGCCCGGCTGTCGGACCCGACCAGCAGCCAGTCCTCGCCCGGCGTCTCGGCGGGCCGTCCGCTGTAGTCGGTCAGCGACTCGACCGGCTTCAACCGGGACCCGATCCAGAAATATCCGGCGACGGCGGCGACGAGCAGGAGCACGACCAGCACCACGACGACCCGCAGGACGGTCCTGCCGGTCCGCCGCGGCCCGCGGCCACCGCCGCGCACGGCCCCGTCGCGGCCCCTCGGCCCGCCGCCGCCACCGTGCGGGGCGCCGTCCCGGTCCCCGGCCTCGTGCCCGCTCCCGCCGAGCGGGCGGATCGGACTGTCGCCGGAGCGCGGCTTGCCGTACACCTTGGAGCGGGCGCGGGGGACCGTGTCCTCCCTGCCGGACCCCGCCGGAGCGGCCGGAGCCTCCGCACGGGGCTGTGCCGCCGGAGGCTGTGCCGCCGAAGGCCGGGCCGTACGGCGGTACGCGCGGGTCGCCTCGTCCTCGTCGGCCACCTGAACCCCCAGCCCCTCAGCGTCCTTGCGCCTGCTTTGACCGCAGCGGCCGAAGTCTTTGCCGATGCGCCCCCTTCTTCACGGTACCCAGACGCCCTCTAAGCAGTCAGTAAAGGCTGCCGGGAAACACAGGAGAAGTTCCAGCCGTTACGGTGGTATACCACCACGCGAAAGGATCGTCGTGTCCGTTTCGGACCCCTGGAGTACCTGCCCGTGCCCAGGCACGGGATCTCATGATCGCACGGCGGGCGCCCGATGAGCGCCGCCCTCGGCCTTCTGGCCGTGCTGCTCCTGACCCTGGCCACCGGATTCTTCGTGGCGCAGGAGTTCGCCTTCGTCGCCGCCGACCGCGGCACCCTCCGCGAGCAGGCCGCGGCCGGGGACGACGCCGCACGCCGGGCCCTCGACATCACCGGACGCCTGTCGTTCATGCTCTCCGGCGCGCAGCTCGGGATCACCGTCACCACCCTGCTGGTGGGTTTCATCGCCGAGCCCGCGATCTCCGACGTGCTGCGCGGTCCGCTCGAGGCCGCCGGGCTCCCCGGTTCGGTCGTTCCCGGTGTCGCCGTGGCGCTCGGTGTCGCGATCGCCACGATCGTGCAGATGATCCTCGGCGAGCTCGCCCCCAAGAACCTCGGCATCGCCCGGCCCGACGACGTCGCGAAGTTCCTCTCCCGCCCGACGCACGTCTACCTCGTGGTCGCCGGGCCCGTCATCCGCTTCTTCGACGCCTCGGCGACCAGGCTCGTGCGCCTGTTCGGCATCGAGCCCGTGGAAGAGCTCGAACACGGCGCCACCCCCGAGGAGCTGTCGCGCATCGTGACGGAGTCGGCCGCGGCGGGCGAGCTGCCGCCCCGGCTGGCCGACATGCTGGAGCGGGCGCTGGAGTTCGGCGACCGCACCGCCGAGGACGTCATGGTCCCCCGCCCGCGCGTGGTCTCGCTGCGCGCCGAGTGGCCGGTCGCCGAGTTCCTCGACGCCCTGCGTATGCACGGTCACTCCCGTTACCCGGTTCTCGGCACCGACGCCGACGACGTCGTCGGGGTGGCCGGGCTGCCCGAGTATCTGAGGGCCGGCGTTCCGTCCGACGGGCTCGTCGGGGGCGTCACCCGCGCGCCGCTGCTCGTCCCCGCGACGCTGCCGCTGCCCGAGCTGCTGCGGCGGATGACCTCCGCGGGTGAGACGTTCACCTGCGTGATCGACGAGTACGGCGGGCTGGCCGGCGTGGTGACGCTGGAGGACCTGGCCGAGGAGCTCGTCGGCGAGCTGGTGGACGAGAACGACCCCGAACCGCTCGGCGTGGTACGCCACGGCGACGACGTCTGGGACGTGCCGGGCACCCTCCGCCTCGACGAGGTCGAGCGCGCGACGCGCGTCCGGCTGCCCGAGAGCGAGGACTACGAGACCGTCGCCGGGCTCGTCCTCGCGCTCCTGGGCCGGATGGCCGAGCCCGGTGACCGGGTCGTCTCCCCCCTCGTGCCCGAGCCCCACCTCTTCGACGACGAGGAGGGGGAGGACGCCGAGCGGGCCGTGCTCACCGTGCTGAGCGTGCGCCGCCGCGTCCCCGAGTGGGTGCGGGTGTCGACGGAGACGTCCGCGGTGGAATCGGCGGAGGCGCCCGAGGAGGAACGGCCGGAGCGGGAGAAGGCCCGCAGCGCCGCCCGCGACCCGGGCGGCGCCGACTACGCCACCGAGCTGTTCTCCGCGCTGTTCCAGGGCAGGCCCGCATGAGTTCTCTCACCGGCATACTGATCGGCATCGTGCTGCTGGCCGCCAACGGGTTCTTCGTGGCGGCCGAGTTCGCCTTCGTCTCGGCCCGCAGGCACCGGCTGGAGGAGGTCGCCGGCAGCGGCGGCCGGCTGGCCAAGGTCACGGCCCGCGCCGCGGTCAGAGGCGGGCGCGAGCTGTCGCTCATGCTCGCCGGGGCGCAGCTCGGCATCACCCTGGCCTCCCTGGGCCTCGGCATGGTCGCCGAGCCCTCCATCGAGCACCTGATGGAGCCGGTGCTCACGCTGCTGCCCGAGTCGCTGCGCACGCCCGTGGCGTACGTCGTGGCGCTCGCCCTGGTGACGTTCCTGCACATGGTCGTGGGCGAGATGGCCCCCAAGTCGCTGGCGCTCACGCATCCCGAGCGGGCGGCGATGGGACTGGCGCTGCCGTTCCGCGGCTTCGCCTGGGTCGTCCGCCCGATCCTGGCCGTGCTGAACGCGCTGACCAACGGCATCCTGCGGCTGGCCGGCGTACGGCCCCGCGACGAGCTGGCCACCACCCGCACGCCCCGCCAGCTCGCCATGCTGGTCGCCGAGTCGGGCCGGATGGGCATGCTCGACCGCGACGAGCACGACCTGCTCACCCGCGCGCTGCGGGTGCACTCCCAGCCCGTCGAACGGCTGATGGTGCCCGTCGGCGAGGCGCCCTCGGTGCCCGCGAACGCCGACGACCTGCTCGTACGCCGGACGGCCGCGCGCGGCGGGAGCCTGCGCATGCTGGTCGTCACCCCCGACGACGTGGTCGGCGTGCTCCACGTGCGCGACTCGGTCATCCAGCCGGGCCGCCGGGCCGGCGAGCTGGCGACCCCCGTCCCCCGCATGGCGAAGAACACCACGATCTCCGACGCGGTGACTCTGCTGCAGGAGGCCCGGGCCCAGCTCGGGCTCGTCACGGACGCCGGCGGCACGCCCGTCGGTGTGATCGATCTCACCACCCTGGTCGGCGAGCTGCTCGTCGCCTGACGGGCACGGGGACGTCTCTCACTGCGAGACACCAATGCTCACGAACTGGGACAGACGGTAAAGGTCGCCGCATGCAAGTGTGTGGAAAGTGGTTTGAAAGGCGGCGTCCGGAGAATGTGCAGTGCGCGCGGAGGGGGCCCCGATCTTCGGGGCCCCCTGCGCGCGACACGCACACGAGGCCCGTGCCGTACGGGCCGGGAGAGGAGGCCGGACGTGAAAGCTTCGCTTGCGACCAGGCGAGGCGCGTCATCCGGCCAGGGGTTCCAGGGGGTTGCCTCCCTGGACGGCACAAAGAGAAAGCCCCGCTGGAAGGAAGCTTCGCTTCCGGCCACACGGGGCTGCTTTCTGGTGGGCAAGGGGGGAGTTGAACCCCCACGTCCTCTCGGACACACGGACCTGAACCGTGCGCGTCTGCCATTCCGCCACTTGCCCTTGCGGTTGGCCCCATCTCTGGGTGCCTGGAAAGGTTAGCACGTATCCGCCCGTGCTTACGAACCCGGATACGATCCTTCTAAACGACGATGCGAAGGAGCTCAGTGCAGCACCGGAGCGATCGCGACCGTAGTGGCAGTGGAAGGGAGGTATCCGGTGGGAGTCCTTCAGCGCTTCGAGCGCAGGCTCGAAGGGTTGGTTGAAGGTGCCTTCGCTCGGGCGTTCAAGTCCGATCTCCAGCCGGTCGAGGTTGCCAGCGCCGTGCAGAGGGAGATGGACGAGCGCGCCGCGATCGTCGCTCAGGGTCGCACGCTCGTGCCGAACGACTTCGTGGTGGAGCTGTCGACGACCGACAGCGAACGGCTGGAGGTGTACGCCGACAGCATCAGCCATGAACTGGCCACTCTCGCGAGGGAGTACGCCAAGGAGCAGGGCTACTCGTTCGTCGGGCCGGTGCGGGTGCGGTTCGAGACCGCCGACGATCTCGCGGTCGGGCTCTTCCGCATCCGGTCGGGGGTGATCCGCGGCGCGACGGTGGAGCAGGACGAGATCCGTCAGCCGCCGAGCGACGTACCCGCCGGCCGCCCCAGCGCGTTCCAGGGGCGTCCCCGGCTGCTCGTCTCGACGCAGGACGACCCCCAGGGCCAGCGGTCGTACGAGCTGACCACACCGGTGACGCTGCTCGGCCGCGGAACCGATTGTGATCTTCGGCTGGTGGATCCCGGCGTATCACGGCATCATGCCGAGCTAAGAGTGGAAGGGCCGCAGGTCGTGCTCGTGGACCTGGGGTCGACCAACGGCACCTTCGTCAACGGCCAGCCTGTCCGCAGGGTCGAGATGCAGGACGGGACGAGGGTGACCCTCGGCCGCACGACACTGGTGTTCAGGCGCGATTAGAGGTAGACAGACGGTCCATGTCCGAGCTAACGCTGCTGCTGATCCGGCTCGCCTTCCTGGCGGTGCTGTGGTTCTTCGTGATCGCCGCGGTCGGCGTCATCCGGACAGACCTGTTCGGTCCGCGGACGGCCCCCGCGCCCGCACGCAAGCCGGTCAAGCAGTCCCGACCGGTTTCCAAGCCCAAGAAGGGCGAACCCCGCCAGCTGATCGTCACCGGTGGTCCCCTGCAAGGGACCATCATCAACCTCACGGAGACGCCAATCACCATCGGCCGGGCGAACGACGCCACGCTGGTTCTCAGCGACGACTACGCTTCGAGCCGGCACGCCCGGCTCTTTCCTCAGGACGGCCAGTGGATCGTGGAGGATCTCGGCTCCACGAACGGCACGTACCTCGAACGCTCGAAAGTGACCCGCCCGACCCCGGTGCCCCTCGGAGTTCCGATCCGCATCGGCAAAACCGTCATCGAATTGCGCAAATGACCATCGCACTCCGCTACGCCGCTCGCTCGGACGTCGGACTCCTCCGTGAAGGCAACGAGGACTCGGCGTACGCCAGCGGCCGCCTGCTTGCCGTCGCCGACGGCATGGGCGGGCATGCCCACGGCGAGGTGGCCAGCTCGGTCGCCATCGCCGCACTGTCGTCCCTCGACAGGGACGCCTCCGGTGGTGACCTGCTCAACGCCATCGAGGCGGCCGTCCGGGACGCCAACCACCAGTTGCACGCGATGGTGGCCCGTGACCCGAGCCTCAAGGGCATGGGCACCACCCTCACCGCGATGCTCTGGAGCGGTGCACGCTTCGCGCTGGTCCACGTGGGTGACTCCCGCGCGTACCTGCTCAGGAACGGCGAGCTGTACCAGATCACGCACGACCACACGCTGGTGCAGTCCCTCGTGGACGACGGGCGGATCACGCAGGAGGAGGCCGCCAACCATCCCCAGCGCTCGATCCTGCTGCGCGCGCTGGACGGGAGCGGCGAGGTCGACCCCGACCTGCAGGACCGGGAGGCCCAGGTGGGCGACCGTTACCTGCTGTGCTCGGACGGCCTGTCCACCGTGGTCAGCGCCGAGACCCTGCACCACACCCTGACCACGATCGACGATCCCGAGGACGTCGTCCGGCAGCTCATCGACCTGGCCAACCGGGGCGGCGGGCCGGACAACATCACCTGCGTGGTCGCCGACGTGATCGAGGTGGACGACCTTCAGCCGCCGCTCGGAGTGGCGGCGGTCGTGGGCGCGGCCGGTTCCGGCCGGGGGCGCTCCGCGCCGCCGGACACCCCGGCCGGCCGGGCCGCCACCGTGACCGCGCCACAACCGGTGATCACGGACGACGACCTGGACGACGAACCCGCGCGCGAGGCCCAGGCCTCCGCGCGGCGTTCGCGCAAGCGCCGGTCGGGCCCGAAAGTGGCCGCCGGGGTGCTGGTCGTCGCCGCCGCGCTCGGGGCCGGCGGCTATTTCGGCTACGAGTGGACCCAGAGCCAGTTCTACGTAGGCGTCAAGGGGGACGAGCTCGTCGTCTTCCAGGGCGTCGACGCGGAGGTCGGGCCGGTGTCCTTCAAGAAGGTCGCCTACACCGACCACCTGCGCGTCTCGTCGCTGCCGGCCGTTCAGCAGGACCAGGTCCGCAGCGGCATCCCGGTCGACGACCTGCAGGCCGGGATCACCAGGATCAAGAATTTCGGCGCCTCGGCGGCCCCCACGCCGGACACCGAGGCGACGCCGACCCCCACGAGGTCCAGTAAGTGACTGCTGTCGAAGCCACGCCCGTACCGATGACCGCGAAGAGGCGGGGGGCCCAGCTGGGCATGCTCGCCTTCGCCGTGCTGATCGTGATGGGCGCGTACGCCGGCGTCGGGCTCGGGATCAACGGCAAGGTCCCGTCCGGCATGCTCGGCTACGGCCTCGGCCTCGGCGGTCTGATGCTCGCGGCCTACCTGGTGCTGGCCAAGTGGGCGCCATGGGCCGATCCTCTTCTGCTTCCCCTCGTGACGCTGGTCAACGGCATCGGCCTGGTGATGATCTACCGGATCGAGCTGGCCGGCGAGAAACTCGCGTCGGCGGCCAACCAGCTCATGTGGACGGCGCTCGGCGTGGTGATGTTCTCCGCGGTCCTGATCGCGTTGAGAGACCACCGCGTCTTGCAGCGCCTCACCTACACCGCCGGCTTCGCCGGGCTGGGCCTGCTGGTGCTCCCCATGCTGCCCTTCATCGGCAGGGAGATCAACGGCGCGCGCATCTGGGTCGGCGTCGGCCCCTTCAGCATCCAGCCCGCCGAGTTCGCCAAGCTGGCCCTGGTCGTCTTCTTCGCGGGCTACCTGGTCGCCAAACGCGACGTGCTGGCCCTCGCGGGCCGCCGCCTGCTGTTCATCGACCTGCCCCGGGCACGCGACCTCGGTCCCATCCTCATCACCTGGGTGATCAGCCTCGGCGTCCTGGTC
Source organism: Microbispora sp. H10836 (assembly GCF_012999525.1). Taxonomy (NCBI): domain Bacteria; kingdom Bacillati; phylum Actinomycetota; class Actinomycetes; order Streptosporangiales; family Streptosporangiaceae; genus Microbispora; species Microbispora sp. H10836. The sequence goes on along the minus strand of NZ_JABBWU010000012.1, from coordinate 166,306 downwards.
CTGCAGAAGGACCTCGGCAGCTCGCTGCTGCTGTTCGGCGCGTTCATCGTGATGCTGTACGTCGCCACCCAGCGCACCTCCTGGGTGCTCATCGGCATCCTGCTGTTCGTCGGCGGCGCCTTCGTCGCCGGGCAGATCTTCAGCCACGTCGAGGCCCGGTTCGACGTCTGGCTGCACGCGGAGGACCAGAGGCTGTACACGGCCGTGGGCGGCAGCGAACAGCTCATGCAGGGCCAGTTCGCGATGGGCTCGGGCGGCATCCTCGGCACCGGGCTCGGGCAGGGCTACCCGTACAGGATCCCGCTGTCGTTCTCCGACTTCATCTTCCCGGCGGTGGGCGAGGAGCTGGGCCTCACCGGTCTGATGGCCATCCTCATGGTCTACGCGCTGATCGTCGAGCGGGGGCTGCGCACGTCGCTGGCGGCCCGCGACCCGTTCACCAAGCTGCTCGCGGGCGGCCTGTCGTTCATCCTGGCCTGGCAGGTGTTCATCATCGTCGGCGGCGTGACCCGGCTGATCCCGCTGACCGGTCTCGTGACGCCGTTCATGTCCGCCGGAGGCTCGGCCCTGCTGGCCAACTGGATGCTCATCGCCCTGCTCGTACGGATGTCCGACGCGGCCCGCCGGCCGCCGCCGCAGGCGATCCAGGACGAGGGGATGACCCAGGTGATGCAGCGATGAACAGCCCGCTCAAGCGTGTCGCCGTGGCCTGCCTGCTCATGTTCGGCCTGCTCATGGCCAACGTGACGTATCTCGGCGCGGTGCGGGCCGAGGGGTTGCGCAACGACTCCCGCAACGTGCGCATGCTGTACGGCCGCTACAACGTCGACCGCGGCTGGATCACGGCCGACAACGGCAAGACCACCCTGGCCAAGACGGTGGACACCGGGGACAAGCAGTTCCGGTTCGAGCGGGAGTATCCGCTCGGCAAGCCGTTCACGCACGTGGTCGGCTGGTTCGCGCCGGAGAGCGCCGCGGGCATCGAGGCCGCGATGAGCCGCTACCTCGACGGCAGCCACCCCGACCTGGTTGTGCGCCGGGCCATCGACATGGTCAGCGGCAAGCCCGCCAAGGGCGCGAGCGTCGACCTCACGCTGAACACCAAGGCCCAGGAGATCGCGTACAAGGACCTGGCCGGCACCGGCAAGCGCGGCGCGGTCGTCGCGCTCGAACCGAAGACCGGCAAGATCCTGGCGATGGTGTCGGTGCCGTCGTACGACCCGAACCCGCTGGCAGTGGCCAACAAGGCCGAGGTCAACAAGGCGTACAACAAGCTGGACAAGGACGGCGACAAGCCGCTGCTCAACCGGGCCATCAACCTGACGTTCGCCCCGGGGTCCACGTTCAAGACCGTGACCGCCGCGGCCTATCTCAGCGACGACGAGTCGCGTGACGAGAACACGCAGGTCGACGCGCCCGACTCGCTGCCGCTGCCGGGCACGAACATCTCGCTGCCCAACTACCACGGCGAGTCGTGCGGCGGCCGGGCGACGCTGGTCGAGGCGCTGACGATCTCCTGCAACACGCCGTTCGCCATCATGGGCATGGACGTCGGCTACGACAAGCTCAAGGAGCAGGCCGAGAAGTTCGGGGTCGGCCAGCCGCTGGAGATCCCCCTCGACGTCGCGGCCAGCGACATCGGCCCGGACGAGAGCAAGGCCGCCCTCGCCAAGACCGCGATCGGGCAGCAGAGCAACCAGATGACCCCGCTGCAGATGGCGATGGTCGCCGCCGGGATCGCCAACCAGGGCACGGTCATGAAGCCGTACCTGGTCAACAAGATCATGGCGGACGGCTCGGAGATCGACGGGACCGACCCCGACGAGCTGGACGAGGCCGTCAGCCCCGAGGTGGCCGGCGAGCTGACCAAGATGATGGTCAACGTGGTGGAGCGCGGCACCGGCGGCGCGGCCAGGCTTCCCGGGATCACCGTGGCCGGCAAGACGGGCACGGCGGAGACCCTGCCGGGCAAGCCGTCGCACGCGTGGTTCATCTCCTTCGCCCCGGTCGACAACCCGAAGGTCGCCGTGGCGGTCTTCGTGGAGTCGGGCAGCGCCGGCAACGACGCCACCGGCGGCGCGGTCGCCGCGCCGATCGCCCACGACGTCATGCAGGCGGTGCTGGGACAGTGACGGACACATGAACGAAACGGTGCTCGGCGGGCGATACCGGCTGACCTCCCCCATCGCCGCGGGTGGCATGGGCGAGGTCTGGCGGGCCGACGACGAACTCCTCGGCCGGGAGGTGGCGATCAAGCTGCTCGGCCGCCACGTCGCGGACGACGCCACCTTCCGTGACCGGTTCCGCTCCGAGGCCAGGATCACCGCCGCCCTGACCGACCCCGGCATCGCCCAGGTCTTCGACTACGGCGAGACCGACGGCCTCGCCTACCTCGTGATGGAGCTGGTGCGGGGCGAGCCGCTGTCGGCCATCCTCACCCGCAACGGCGTGCTCGGGCCGGACGTCACGCTCGACATCGTCCAGCAGACCGCCCGGGGCCTGTACGCCGCGCACCGGGCCGGAGTGATCCACCGCGACGTCAAGCCCGGCAACCTGCTCGTCACCGAGGACGGGCAGGTGAAGATCACCGACTTCGGCATCGCCCGCGCGCTGGAGGCCGCACCGCTGACCGCGACCGGCCTGATCCTCGGCACCGCCCAGTACGTGAGCCCGGAGCAGGCGTCCGGCACGACCCTGACCCCGGCGAGCGACATCTACTCGCTCGGGGTGGTGGCCTACGAGTGCCTCGCGGGCCGTCCGCCGTTCACGGCGGAGACCCCGGTGGCGCTGGCGCTGCGGCATCTCAACGACACGCCCCCGCCGCTGCCCGGGACCGTGCCCGCGCCGGTGGCGGCTCTCGTCATGGCCATGCTGGCCAAGGACCCCGCCGCGCGGCCGGAGACCGGGCCGGTGCTCCTCGACAGGGTGCGGGTGCTGCGTGAGACGCTCGCGGGCACGGCCGCCCCGGCGGCGGTCCTCGGCTCGCTGACCGACCCCAGGGGCTTCCCCGCGACCGGTGGAGCGGGCCGCACCGCCGCGGCCGCGCCCGGGCTGACGGCACCCCTGAGCCGGCAGCCGGGCCAGGAAACCTCGCGTCCCGGCGCCACCGCCCCGCTGGGGCCGGCCCCGGCCGCCCCGCGTACGGCTCCCGCGGGCGTCCCCGACGCCCGTACGCGGCGCCCGGGCGGTCCCGACGGGCCCGTCGGCGGGCGGCGCCGCCGTCCGGCGACCCTGCTCCTCGCGACGGCCGGCTGCGCGGCCGCCGTCGGCATCGGGGTTCTGGCCTTCACCGCCGCCCGGACCGGCGATGCGCCGCCGGACCCGGGCGAGACGGCCGTGCCCGTCACACCGTCATCCTCGCCGTCGCCATCGCCGTCGTCGGCACGTACGCACAGGTCAGAGGTTCCGCGGACGCATCGGCCGTCTGCTGTGGCGACGTCGGCCGAGCCGAGCGCCGTTCCGTCGGCTACCGTAAGCAGGTCGGCACCACCCACAACCCAGTCGCCCACACCCGCTTCGTCCCCGACCTCGACCCCGACTTCGACGTCCACCTCGGCCCCGGAAACCGATGAGACTCCGCTCCCGACGGAAGCCCCACCCGACGACACGAACCCTCCGGATGAGGGGGCGTGATGAGGAGATGGGTCGATGATGGAGACCGGCGGCACCCCAAGATGAACGGCAAGGGACAGTGCAGGAAATGACTCAGCCACGACTTCTCGGCGGACGCTACGAGCTGGATGGCGTCGTGGGGCGTGGCGGCATGGCCGAGGTGTATCGCGCCCGGGACATCCGCCTGGACCGTATTGTCGCCATCAAGACGCTCCGCTCCGACCTCGCCAGGGACCACACCTTCCAGGCGCGCTTCCGGCGTGAGGCGCAGTCCGCCGCCTCGCTCAACCACCCGTCGATCATCGCCGTGTACGACACCGGCGAGGACATGATGGACGCCACCCCCGTGCCGTACATCGTGATGGAGTTCGTCGACGGGCGGACGCTGCGCGACCTGCTGCGCGCCGACCGGCGGCTGCTGCCCGAGCGGGCCATGGAACTGGTGGACGGCATCCTGCGGGCGCTGGACTACAGCCACCGGGGCGGCATCGTCCACCGGGACATCAAACCGGCCAACATCATGTTGACGGTCAACGGCGAGGTCAAGGTCATGGACTTCGGCATCGCCCGGGCGATGGCCGACTCCGCCGCCACGATGACCCAGACGGCCCAGGTGATCGGCACCGCGCAGTACCTGTCCCCCGAGCAGGCCCGCGGCGAGCGCGTCGACGCGCGCAGCGACATCTACTCGACCGGCTGCGTGCTGTACGAGCTGCTCACCGGCCAGCCGCCCTTCACCGGCGACTCCCCCGTGGCGATCGCCTACCAGCACGTGCGGGAGGACCCCATCCCGCCGTCCCGGATCGATCCCGAGATCCCGCAGTGGGCCGACGCGATCGTGCTCAAGGCGATGGCCAAGGACCCGCTCCACCGCTACCAGAGCGCCACGGAGATGCGCGGAGACATCCAGCGGGCGCTGTCCGGCATGCCGGTCGACCCGCAGACGATGGCGATGGCCACCCAGCAGTACAACGGGTACGGCGGGGCGGACCGCACGCGGACGATGGCCACGGCCGGCGGCGGCGCCATGACCCAGAACACCCGCGCCATCCCCGACTACGAGTACGCCCAGGAGGAGCGCGGCGGCAGGTACGACGGGCGGCGGCGCAGCAACGGCGGCGGCAACAACGCGCTGAAGACGGCCCTGTGGATCCTCATCCCGCTGCTGGTGATCGGCGCGATGATCGGCGTCGGCTACGCGTTCCTCGGGTCCGGCGGCTCCTCCACGGCCGACAAGGTCGAGGTGCCGTCGGTGACCAACCAGAACAAGGCCGCGGCCGAGCAGGCGTTGAAGGCGGCCGGGTTCAAGGTCGCCTTCGGGCCGGAGGAGTTCAACGGCGACGTGCCCAAGGGCGCCGTCGTGAGCACCGATCCCGCCGGGGGCGAGCAGGCCGACCCGGGGTCCACGGTCACCGTCGTCGTCTCCAAGGGCCAGGAGAAGGTCGCCATCCCCGAGACCGTGCTCGGCAAGTCGCCGGAGGAGGCGAGGGCCGAGCTGGAGGCGATGGGGCTCAAGGTCAGCATCGTGCCGAAGGCCTCCAGCAAGCCCCAGGGCCAGGTGTTCGACACCAAGCCCAAGCCGGGTGAGAAGGTCGAGAAGGGCGCCCTGGTCACGCTGTACGTGCCCAAGGAGATGACCGAGCTCCCCGCCGTGGTCGGGCAGACGCTCGACGACGCGAAGCAGACCCTGGAGGGGTCCGGCTTCAAGGTCAGGGTCCAGGAGCGGCCGAGCGACGTGGTGCCGCAGGGCAACGTGATCGACCAGTCGCCTCAGCCGGGGACCAAGCTCAACCCCGGCACCACGATCACACTGACGGTCTCCAGCGGCCCCTCGCAGGAGCAGCCGCCGACCCAGCAGCCGACCGGCGACACGCCGACGGACGGCACCGGTGACGGCACCGGCGGCGACGGCACGGGAACCGGCGGCGACGGCACCGGTGACGGTGGGGGCGACAGCGTCCAGGTCGGCCCTCCCGGAGAGGGCGGGGACAACCCGTTCGGCAACTGACGACACGAGCGGACGGCGGTCATCGCGAGGCGGTGGCCGCCGTCGGCGTTTCCGGGGGCCCGCCGGGAACGGCGCACGGCGTACGGCGCACGCGGACATGAGGAAGGGCTTCCGCCACTCGGGGGCAATGGCGGAAGCCCTCACTCATGTAGTCGTGCCGAGAGCGGAAAGCGTTACACGATCTGCGCGAGCCAATTTCCGAGCAGCCGGTGGCCGTGCTCGGACACGACCGACTCGGGGTGGAACTGCACGCCCTCGACGGGCGCCCCGCGGTGGCGCAGGCCCATGATGACGCCGTCGGGGGTCGTGGCCGTCACCTCCAGCGGGTCCGGCACGGTTCCGGGGACCACGGCGAGCGAGTGGTAGCGCGTCATCGTGACCGGCGAAGGGAGCTCCCGGAACACCCCCCGCCCGTCGTGGGAGATCAGGCTGGTGCGGCCGTGCATGAGCTCCGGCGCGCGGTCCACCACGGCCCCGTACGCCACGGCGATGGCCTGGTGACCGAGGCAGACTCCGAGCAGCGGCAGGCCGCGCTCGGCGCAGTGCCGTACGAGGGGCACCGACACCCCGGCCGCCTCCGGCGTGCCGGGCCCGGGAGACACGAGCACGGCGTCGAAGCCGTCGGCGTCGTCCACGACGACGTGGTCACGCGGCCGTACGTCGCAGTCGGCGCCCAGACCGCGCAGATACTGCACGATCGTGTGCACGAAGCTGTCGTGATTGTCGACCACGAGCACCCGGGTCGGGCTCATAGGTGTCTCCCGCTTCACCGGCGTGGCTGGGCGTGCAGAGCGGAAATCGGACTTTCAGCGTACGGCAATCCCTCGTGGGGGATCGCCCGGCAGGGTCCGGGCCGACTATCCTTGCTCGGGACTTCATCGCCACAGCGATTACGCTATTGACACCAGCCCGCACGACCGCGCGGGTACCCACCAGGAGACACTCCCGTGCCCAAGTCGAAGACTCGCAAGAAGGCCGTCTACACCCCGCCGCAGAAGGCGCAGACGGTGAAGGTCAGCCCGCGTTGGCTCGCCCCCGTCATGGTGGCCACCTGGATCATCGGTATCGCCTGGATCGCGGTCTACTACATCGCGCCGAACGTCCCGGGGATCTCCAGCCTGCAGAACTGGAACCTGCTGATCGGGTTCGGGCTCATCATCGTCGGCGTCGTGCTGTCGACCAAGTGGCGCTAGGGCGCTCCTGCGCTTTCCCAAAAACTTTCCACAGTCTTTATCCACAGCCTGTGGGCAACTCGTGACCGACGGGTGCCGGCCACCCAGCGGACGCCTGTGACCCTGGCATGCCCTGGGCCCGCGCGTCCCGCGGGCGTCAGACGATGCCGCCGTTGGCACGCACGACCTGCCCGTTGACCCAGTGCCCCGCGGGGCTCGTCAAGAAGGCGACGACCTCCGCGATGTCCTCCGGCGTGCCGAGCCGTTCCAGCGGGGGCTGCTTGGCCATCCGCTCGATCGTGGCCTCGTCCTTGCCCTCGAAGAACAGTTCGGTGGCGGTCGGGCCGGGCGCGACCGCGTTGACGGTGATGTCCCGCCCCCGCAGTTCGCGGGCGAGCACGAGCGTCATCGCCTCGACGGCGCCCTTGCTGGCGACGTACGCGCCGTAGTTGGGCAGTTGCAGGCCCACGACGGACGTGGACATCGTGATGATCGCGCCACCGTCGCGCACGCGGCGCGCGGCCTCCCTCGCCATGACGAAGGTGCCGCGGATGTTGGTGCGGTGCAACGCGTCCAGGGCGGCGAGGTCGAGATCCGCGATCGGGGACAGCGACAGGCGTCCCGCCGCGTTGACGACGACGTCGATCCCGCCGAAGGTCTCGTCCGCCGTGTCGAACATCGCCGCGACCGCGTTCTCGTCCGCGACGTCGGCCTGCGCCGCGAACGCCCGGCCGCCCGCCGACGTGATCGCGTCGACCACCTCGGCCGCGGCCGAGGCCGCTCCCTGATAACCCACGACGACGGCGAGACCGCGTGCGGCGAGCGTTGTGGCGACGGCCCGGCCGATCCCACGGGAGCCGCCGGTGACGACGGCCACGCGCTGGTCACTCATCACGAACCTCCTCATCTATCGTCGATAAGCATTCTGCATATCGACGTTACGAGTGAAACGTTAGCACGGTCGGCGTATCGCCGCTAGCGAAGTTTCGTATCATTGGTTACATGGCAGGTGCGGACACCCTACGCGCGGCGATGATCGAGGCCGCCGAGAAGCAGCTCGCGGCGTCATCCGACAACGACATCGCCACGCGGGCGGTCTGTGAGGCCGTCGGCGTGACCCAGCCCGTGCTATACCGGCTGTTCGGCGACAAGCGGGGGCTCCTCGACGCCGTCGCCGACCACGGGTACGAGCGCTACGTCGCACTCAAGGCCGCACAGGAGCAGACGGCCGATCCGGTGACCGACCTGCGGGCCGGCTGGGACGGCCACATGGCGTTCGCGCGGGACAACCCGGCCCTCTACCAGCTCATGTTCACCCCACGGCCGTGGTCCCACTCCACGGCTCGCGACCGGGTGTTCGACCTCCTGGAGGCCACGCTCGTACGGTGCGCGGCGATCGGCGCGCTGAAGGTCGAGCCGCGCGTCGCCGCCCGGCTGATCCTGTCCGCGAGCGTCGGCACCGCTCTCGATCACATCGCCAGTCCGGAGTGCTTCGACGATCCGGCGCTGTCGCATCGCATGCGTGACGCCGTGTTCGGGCACGTGCTCACCGAGACGACCCCACGCGAGGACGGCGACCCCCTGCGCGAGGACGGCGACCCCCTGCGCGAGGCCGCGCTGCGCCTGCGCGCGCAACTCGCCCTCGCCGGCACCGGAGCACTGGAGCCGGTCGAGACCGCCCTGCTGCTGCGCTGGCTCGACCGCATCACGCAGGGAGCCCCGGACACCGTCAGGTGAAGGCGCCCTCCAGGCGCAGGCCGTACGGCGGGAGCATGGTGACGAGCAGGACCAGCGCCACCAGCACGGCCACGGCGATGCCGAACTGCACGATGGCGCGGTTGCGGCGCGGCGCGTAGGCGAAGCCCGCCGCGACGATCGCGCCGGTCACGAGCCCGCCCAGGTGGCCCTGCCAGCTGATGCCGGGCACGACGAACGTCAGCACCACGTTGATGCCGATCAGCCAGAGAACGCCACGCGCGTCGTACCCGAGCCTGCGGGCCACCACGAACAACGCGCCGAACAGGCCGTAGATGGCGCCGGAGGCGCCGACGGCCGACGTGCCGAACAGGTAGATGGCGACCGAGCCGCCCAGCGCCGACAACAGGTAGAGCGTGGCGAACCGGCCCGAGCCGAGCCTGCGCTCCAGTTCGGGGCCGAGGGCGTAGAGCGCCCACATGTTGAACAGGATGTGCCAGAAGGACGGCGGCGGGGCGTGCAGGAAGGCACTGGTGATCAGCCGCCACCACTCACCCAGGTGGACGCCGAGCGACCACATCGCGAACCGCTGGACGACCTCGTCCGGGCGCAGGACCTCGGCCGCGTACGCGAGCACGTTGAGCACCAGCAGCGTCCACGTGACGCGGGGCGTGGCGACGGCGGCGCCGCCGAACGTGGCTTGGGCCTGCCGCACCTCCCGGTTGCCCTCACGGACGCACTCGGGGCACTGGTGACCGACCGCCGCATCCCGCATGCAGTCGGGGCAGATCGGGCGCTCACAGCGCTGGCAGCGGACGTAGGTCTCGCGGTCGGGGTGCCGGTAGCAGGTGGGTACGGCTTGCGCCCCCGGCTGCGGGGGCGGCGGAGGCTGGGAGGTCATGGGGTCCTTTCCTGGCGTGTCCCTGTGCGGGGGAGCGCATCCACGAGCCAGCCTATAAGCCGGAAACGCCCCGGCCGCGCGTTCGCTGCGGCCGGGGCGCCGGGGATCGGACGACGCGGCGTCAGGACCGCTCGATGGTGACCTCTTCGAGCACCACGTCGTTCACCGGGCGGTCGTTGCGGCCGGTGGGGGTCTTGGCGATCGCGTCGACCACCTCGGTGCCCTCGATCACCTCGCCGAAGATCGTGTGCCCCTGGTTGAGGTGCGGCGTCGGCGCGACGGTGATGAAGAACTGGGAGCCGTTGGTGCCCTTGCCGAACCGCTTGCCCGCGTTCGCCATGGCGAGCAGGTAGGGCCGGTTGAACTGGTTCTCCGGGTGGATCTCGTCGTCGAAGTCGTAGCCGGGCCCGCCGATGCCCTGGCCGAGCGGGTCGCCACCCTGGATCATGAAGCCGCTGATGACCCGGTGGAAGATCGTGCCGTCGTAGAGCTTGACGTTCGTCTGCTTCTCGCCGGTCTCCGGGTGAGTCCACTCCCGGGTGCCCTCGGCGAGTTCCACGAAGTTGCGCACGGTCTTCGGCGCCTTGTTGGGGAAGAGCTGGACGCGGATCGTGCCGTGGTTCGTGCGCAGATTCGCGATGAGGTTGTCAGCCACGAGGGCCGCCCCCTTTGTCTGATCGTGTTTGTTGTCCGTGAACAGGGTATCGAGCATGCCTTCAAGCACTGCTCGTGATTGAGCCGCGACCATCCGGGAAGGGGTCGTTCCGGGGCCCCGTCGATTGGGGAGGTTGATCGTGTCCCTGACAATGAACAGAAGGCGCCGCGCCGAAGTGGTCATCCCGCAGACGTGGCTGAGCAGGATGAGAGACCAGGCGAGGAGAGCCGGTGGCCGGATGAGCCCGATGGCGGAGACCGCCCGGGATCTCGCGACGCACCGGATCGAGGACGCCAGGGTCTGGGCGGCGCCGAAGCTCGACCAGGCGGCACAGTCGGTCGAGGAGCAGATCGCGCCGATCGTCAGCGCGTTCCTGACCGAGATGGCCCGCCGCATCGACGTGTCCAGCACCAAGAAGACGCGCCGGCGCTGGCCGGTCCTCGCGTTGCTGAGCGGCGTCGCGATCGGCGCGGTCGGTGTGGCGATGTACCGGAACAACGCCCAGCGCTGGACCGAGACGATGCGGGAGAGCATGCGGCACACCGGATCCGACGCCAGCAAGTGGGTCGGAGACAAGGCCGAGGAAGTCGGCGAGAAGGCCGACAAGGCCGCCGACGAAATCTCGGGAAAAATGCCCTAGCTCATCCCTCACAGCCACCCAGTACGGCCGGCGTCCCCCACGCCGGCCGTACTGTGTTTCCCGCTTCGCTCATCGGGGCGCTCAGTGTTTCCCGCTTCGCCCGGCGGGGCACCCACTCCCGCCGGAGTCGTGCCGGAGGCACGCCAAGGGCACTAGATCAGATGGCCAGGCGGTGGAGCATGGCGGGCAGGCGGTCCTCGTAGAGGACGGTGAGCCGCCGGGTCGCCCGGGTGATGGCGACGTACAGGTCCTGGCCGCCATTGGGCGACTGGCTCAGGATGCCCTCGGGGTCCACGACCACCACGGCGTCGAATTCCAGGCCCTTCGAGCCGCGTACGGTGAGGACGGCGACCGGGCTGTCCAGAGGGTCGACGGCCTCGGGGAACTGCGCGGCGACCTCCGCGTGCCGGGCGTCCGGCGTGACGACGCCGACCCGTCCCTCTTCGATCTCGCGCAGCTCCGACTCCACGAGCAGCCGCAGGTCGGTCCCGGCGGCGGGCACGGCGCGGGGGCGGGCGCCGCCGAACCGGACCGACTCGGGCGGCTCCTCCCCGGGCGCCACGGCGCGCAGCACGTCGGCGGCGACCTCCATGATCTCGGCCGGCGTCCGGTAGTTGACCAGCAGGCGCTCCTCCCGCCAGCGTCCCTTCACATAGGGGTCGAGCATCTCGCCCCAGGAGCGCGCGCCCGCGGCCGAGCCGGTCTGGGCGATGTCGCCGACCACCGTGAGGGAGCGTGCCGGGACCCGCCGCATCACCGTCCGCCACGCCATCGCCGACAGCTCCTGGGCCTCGTCCACGATCACGTGCCCGTACGCCCAGGTGCGGTCGCGGGCGGCCCGGTCCGCGGTCGTCACGTACGCCTCGTCGGCGCGGTTGCGGCCGGCCAGCAGGGTCGCGTCGAGCACGGGGTCGACGTCGGTGATCGTCAGCACTTCCCGGGCGTACAGCTCCTCCTCGCGCCGCTCCTCCTCCGCGCGGCGCCGCCTGGCCCCGGCCCCGTAGTCGTACTCGCCGAGCAGTTCGGCGGCCTCGTCCAGCAGGGGGACGTCGCCGACCGTCCACGGCGCCTCGCGGGGCCGCAGCAGGAGCGCGCGCTCCTCCTCCGTCAGGTGCGGCCCGGCCGCCGCGCGCAGCCGTTCCTGGTCCGACAGGAGTTCGCGGACGAGCCGTTCCGGGGTGATCTCCGGCCACAGGGCGTCGAGCGCGTCGCGGACCGGCCGGTGCTCCCACAGGGTCGTGGCGGCGTACTTCAGGTCGCCGTCCTCCAGCGGCCGGTCGAGCCGTGCCGCCTCGTCCCGGGCCAGGGCCCGCAGCACCTGGTCCACGAACGTCCACCGGGCGATGTTGTGCTGACGCCGCAGGCCGCGTGCGCGGTCCCGGGCCCGCAGGCAGGTGGCGTGGTCCACCCGCAGCGGCATCTCCTCGACCACCACCTCCACGCCGCCGCGCACCGAGGTGCGGACGGGGATCTTCACCTCCAGGTCGCCCTCCGGCACGCGCTGGCGGTCGCGGACCGCCTCCTCGACCACCCGGGCCATGCGCGGGTCGCCCTTGACGACGGCGACCGCCGGCTCGTCCTCGGCGCCGGCCCGCACCCCGGGATGGAGCCCGCCCATGCTCGTCAGCACCACCTGCGTCTCGCCCAGCGCGGGCAGCACCTGGCTGATGTAGCGGGAGAACGTCGCGTTGGGACCGACGACGAGCACGCCTCGCCGCTCCAGCGTGTCGCGGTGCGTGTAGAGCAGGTACGCCGCCCGGTGCAGGGCGGCGACGGTCTTGCCCGTGCCCGGCCCGCCCTGCACGACGAGCGCCCCCGCCAGGCCGGAGCGGATGACCCGGTCCTGCTCGCGTTGGATGGTGGCGACGACCTCGCCCATGCGTCCGGTGCGCCCGCGGCGCAGCGCCGCGAGCAGCGCGGCCTCGCCGACGAGCGTACGGCGGTCTCCGTCGGCCATCCGGTCGAGGTCGAAGACCTCGTCGTCGATGCCCACGACCTCGCGGTGCCGCGTGTGCAGGTGACGGCGGCGTACGAGGGAGCCCGGGTCGCCGGGGGTGGCGACGTAGAAGGGGCGGGCGGCGGGGGCGCGCCAGTCGACGAGCACGGAGGTGTGGTCGTCGTCACGCAGCCCGATGCGGCCGATGTAGAGGGTCTCGCCGTCGGCGTCGTCGATGCGCCCGAAGCACAGGCCGCGTTCCACGGCCGACAGTTGCGCGAGGCGGCGGCCGTGCTCGGCCGCCGTCACCTCCCGCTCCACGACGGCCTGGCGGGTGCCCGTGCCACCGCGGGCCAGGACCTCCCGCATGCCGTGCTCGGCCCGCTCACGTGCGATGTCGAGGCGGTCGTACAGCATGGAGACGTAGGACTGTTCGATCCGCAGGGCGTCGGCGCGAGCGGAGTCGGATTGACGGTCACCCATTCCTGTGATAAACTCCTATCGAGAGGGTCTGTGTATCAGATAACTGGGAATCTCTCACTATAGGGCATCGCATGCATGCCTCGCGATCTCCACTCCGCTTCGGGGTGGATTTTTTGTTTTCCGAGTCTTTTGTGACGGATGTGAGTGATGACGCATCCGTTCTGGGTAGCCGACGTGCGGCGCGGCCGACTGGGAAGATTGCCTCGTTCCATCCGGATTCGTGCCGTGCCATGGTCAACCGCCGCGTGCCGCGGGACGTCTTTGGAAACAAGGAGGCCCGGATGGACGTCCTCGACAGCCTCGTGGAGGACGAGCTCCGCCTGGAGCTCGTCCTGATCGAGGCACTGCACCATGAGGCGGAACGGCTGGCCGCCCCAGCCGTACGCTGAGATCACCCGCCCGCCGCCCCACCTCGGGGCGGCGGGCGCCCCCTCACGTCACGCCCAGGGGCGGAAGACGGCGCGGACGCAACCGTCCTTCTTGTGCTTGAACATGTCGTAGCCCTTCGGCCCCTCGTCGAGCGTCATCGTGTGCGTCGCGAGGTAGGAGGTCTTCAGGTCGCCCTTCGCGATCCGGTCGAGGAGCTTCGGGATGTACCGCTGGCCGTGCTGCTGCGCGCCGCGCAGCGTGAGGCCCTTGTTCATCAGCGCGCCGAGTGGAAACTTGTCCACGAATCCGGCGAAGACCCCCAGCACGAACACCGAGCCGCCCTTGCGGCAGGCGTGGATCGCCTCGCGTACCGCGATCGGGCGGTCCTGCTCCAGGCGGAGCTGCTGCTTGATCCCGTCGTACACGCGCTGGATCCCGGTGCTGTCGGCCTCCATGCCGACGGCCTCGACGCACACGTCCGGGCCCCGGCCGCCGGTGCGCTCGCGCAGCTCGGCGGTGACGTCGGTGCTCGTGTAGTCGATCACCTCGCAGCCGACGTGGCGGGCGGTCATGGCGAGGCGTTCCGGGTAGCGGTCGATCGCGATGACCCGCTCGGCGCCGAGCAGCATGGCGGCCCGGGCGGCCATCTGGCCGACGGCGCCGCACCCCCACACCGCGACCACGTCTCCCGGCTTCACACCGCCGAGCTCGGCGCCCATCCAGCCGGTCGGGGCCGCGTCGGAGGCGAACAGGGCGTCGAGGTCCGCGATGCCCTCGGGGACGGTGAACGCGTTGTAGTCGACGAAGGGAACGCGGATGTACTCGGCGTGGCTGCCCCGGAAGCCGCCCATGGCGTGGGAGTAGCCGAAGATGCCGGCGGTCGTGCCACCCCACATCAGGTCCGTGACGCCCGGCTTGGGGTTGCTGTTCTCACACAGCGACCACTCGTCGTGCCGGCAGGCCCAGCAGCGGCCGCATCCGATGATGGAGCAGACCACGACGCGGTCACCCACGCGGTGCCGGTTCACCTCGGGGCCGACGTCGACGATCTCGCCGATGAACTCGTGCCCGATGACGTCCCCGGCCCGCATCGCGGGGATGTATCCGCCGAGCAGGTGAAGGTCGGAACCGCAGGTGGTGCTCGCCGTCACCTTCACGATCGCGTCCTGGGCGTTGAGGATCGCGGGGTCGGGCACCTGCTCGACCGACAGCTCGTTCACGCCCTGCCAGCACAGCGCCTTCACAGTCGTCCCCCCTCCGCCGCGCGTCCCAGCGCCATGTCGAGCACCTTGCCCGGCATCGTCGGCCTGGTCGTGCCGAGCTCCTCGTCCGACCGCAGCACGTCGCCGGTCTCCAGCAGGGACTTCGTCTCGCGCAACGCCGTACGGACCACCGTACGGGGATCGTCACCCCGCAGCCGGGCGAGGACGCCCTCGGCGCCCGCGCGGTGCTCCCTCGGCCGGGCGTAGATCTCCGTGCCCCGGTCGCCCGGCGCCCGGTTCATCCGCACCTCGGCGTCCACCCGGGCCAGCGGATCCGGCAGGTGCCCACCCGGGGCGACCTCGTCCGGCGGCCGGTTGATCGTGACGCCGAGCCAGCGGCTCGACTCCAGGGGGTCCTTCGCCGCGGCCTGCACACGCCTACGCGAGGCCGCCCATCGCGCCGCTCCCAGGCCCGCGGCGGCAAGGGCCGCCGCTCCGGCAACGAGACGTTTCATGACTTCGCCCCCTCCACGGCCGACTTCTCGGGTGCTACCCCCGGCTCCGGGGCTCTACCCGCCAGTGGCGGTGCCTGAGGGGAGTCGGTCGCGGATGGCGGGCCTGCGGACTACTCCGGCTCGCGGGACGGCGCGGCGGCGAGGGCGTCCGCCACAGTGGGGAAGACCGGGACGTGGAAGGCCAGCCCGGTGATCCACAGGGCGCGGGCCGCGCCCTGCTCGACCGCGACGAGGGCCATCCAGCCGCCCTCGTCCAGCGCGCGCTTCCAGCAGTTGACCAGCAGGCCCGTCGCCCTGGAGTCGAGGAAGGCCAGTTCGAGCAGGTTCACCACGAGGTACGGCCCGAAATGAGCGAAGGCCTTGTCGAGGAATTCCGTGGCCACCTCGTGGGTGGTGAAGTCGAGGGTCCCCCGCACCGTCAGCAGTCCGATGCTTCCGCTGCTCTCGGCGGCGAACGTGGTCTCGGCTGTCGAGATGTTGTGCAGATCAGACATCAGGACACTTCCGTGGAGTTCGGCAAAATGCGCGCGACCAGAATGCAGGTGTCGTCGCCGGTGTTACTCGGGGCCAGAGCCTCCATCACCGCCGCCACGCGATCCTGCGGTGGCACCTTCGGCACTGTCTCGGCGATCGCGGCGCTGAGGATGTCCAGGCCCTCGAACAGGTCCCGGCCCGGCCGCTCGATAAGACCGTCGGTGAACATGAGGAGTAGATCGTCCGGTTCCAGCCGGATCTCGGCGCAGCTGTAGCTCACGTCCTCGAAGACGCCGAGCAGCACGCCCGGGTGGAGCAGCCGCTGGACCCTGCTCCCGCGGACCAGCAGCATCGGCGGGTGACCCGCGTGGGTCCACCGCAGCGTGCGGTCCTTGGTCCGGTAGCGGGCCACCACCGACGTCGCCAGCACGTCCGGCCGCATCCGCCGCAGCAGCCGGTTCAGCGCCACGAGGATCTGCGCCGGGTCGTGGTCGGCGAAGGCCAGCCCGGTGATCGCGTGCCGCAGCTTGGCCATCGCTGAGGCGGCGGCCAGGCCGTGCCCGGCGACGTCGCCCACGGCCAGCAGCGCCTCCTCGTGATCGAGGTGGATGGCCTGGTACCAGTCGCCGCCCAGCGGAGCGGTCTCGGCGGGAAAGTAGCGCACGCCGATCTGCAGCCCGGGCACCGTGTCCTGCACGGGCAGGATGATGCTCTGCAGTCGCGCGGTGAGCTGCGACTCCTCCTCCAGCCGCTGGGTGACCTCGGCGAGCTCGTCGGCGGTCCTGCGCCAGTCGGTCACGTCCTGCACGACGCCGTGGATCTCGACGGGCCGGCCGTTCGCGTCCCGGCTGACCTCGGCCGTTGCCCTGATGTGCCGGTATTCGCCGCCGACGCGGATGCGGACCTCGAACTCGTGCGGCCCGCCGCTGCTGGTCAGCGTCGTGAGCGCGTGCTCGACGATCGGCACGTCGTCCGGGTGGGCGATCTCGCGGTAGTGCTCCAGCGCGAACGGCCCCTCGGCCGGGTCGCGCCCGTGGATGGTGTAGAGCTGGTCCGACCACTCGGCCTCGCCGGTGACAAGGCTCCAGTGCCCCCATCCGAGGTGGCCCAGGCGCTCGGTGTGGAGCAGCCTGGCCGACAGGCGCTCCTCCCTGTCGTGGCGCACCCAGGAGGCCAAGAGGCCGCCGTGCAGCGGGGCGAGGCGGACGCCGTAGGTGGACAGGTGCGAGACGCCTTCCCCGGTCTCCCGGTGGATGTAGGGGTCGACGTTCTCGGGTTCCCCCGTCTCCATGACACGAAGGTAGGCATCCCACAGCGGGGAACCGCCGACGCCCGGATACGCCTCGATCGTCCGCAGACCGACGAGCTCCTTGCCGGCCCGATCGCGGATGTCCCTCGCGTCGGGACTGGCCGCGAGCACCTCGAAATCGGCGATCGCGCCGGCCTTGTCGCGGATGGGCGCCAGCCAGACACCCTGAATGGAGATCGCGTCAAGCATGGCCTGCACCAGCCCGGCCATCGCTTCGACAGACGACTCGTCCAGGTCGACAGACGGGCCGCTCACTGGAGTAAGCCGCAGGATGCGATCACCTCCGCTCATCGATCCGCCGGCCACCTTTCGCAAGGCATCCGCAAGAGCGGACTGTATGGAGGATCGCTCTTGCCTTCCCGATGAGGTTACCTGCCGCAGCCGGGGATAAGTGCTGGACGCCCTTTGGTATCCCGGCGTCGTTCCGTCACGTCCCGCCCTTCGCCCTGAGCACAGGGCCCTTATGTGCTCGTGGAAATTTGGGGAACTTTTTACTTTTTGTGGCTTTGTGTCAGCCGCCCGTCCTCCTGGCGTCCGCGCACAATGCCTGCTGGCCGACAGACGGGGGGAACGATGACCGGGGCATGTGCGGGTGTCGCGCTGACCCTCGCGGCCGCGGTGCTCGCCGCTCCCGCGCCCCCCACGGACCTGCCGCCGTGCCCGCTGGTCTTCGGTCACGGCGGCTACCCGAAGAGCGCCGGGGCCAAGGCGAAGGACGCGATCCGTCAGCCCAACGTGCTGCGGGCGGTCGACGACCAGTGGTCGTGGGGCGCCGACGGTGTGGAGGCCGACGTCCAGCTCACGAGGCGGGGCGCGAAGGCGGTCATGTGGCACAACAGGACGACCAACGGGCTGACCGGCCCCCGGCAGGAGATCCGCGAGACCTGGTGGGCCGACGGGCCGGGCGACCTGCGGGACCGCCGCGTCGCCCGCGGCCCTTACGCGGGCGAGCCCGTGCCGACGCTGCGGGAGTGGCTCGACCACGTCCGCGCCCGGGGACTGGTCGCGCTGCTCGAGATCAAGAAGTCCGCGGCGCCCGTCCTGGCCGACCCCGCGTACGGACCCTCCGCGTGGCGGGAGATCGTCGATCCCGTCGTCGAACGGCAGCACGCCCAGCCGATCCTCGTCTACTCACGGGACCAGTGGATCAAGGCGGAGCTCGCCGACCGGCTGCCCGGGCATCTGCGAGGTTCGGCGGCGAAGTGGACCGACGGCGTCGCGTGGGACGAACCACCACCCCCCTGGCAGCTCAACGCGCCCCGATGGCAGGCCGTGTTCGACGAGGCCCCCACCAGCGTGATGACCAGTCACACCCCCGACTACCGCGCCTGGCTCGACGGCAGATGCCGCCGCTATTCCGCCTCCTCCGCCGTCGACGCGCGTGCGGCGTAAATGAGGTGACGGGCGCGAGCGGGGACGGCACGATGGAGTGTCCCCCTCTTCGTGTTCCACGTCATCCGGAGTTCTCTCATGCCTGGCTTCCGCCATGATCTCGGCATGCTCAGGGATCGGCGGTTCGCCCTGCTGCTGGCGGCCCGGACGATCTCCGTACTCGGCACCGCCTTCGCGCCGGTGGCCCTCGCCTTCGGCGTGCTCGGCCTCCCGGGCGCGGACGGCAGGACGCTGTCTGCCGTGCTCACCGCCGAGGCGTTGCCGATGGTGCTCTTCATGCTGGTCGGCGGGGTGATCGCCGACCGGCTGCCGCGCCACCGGGTCATGACGGCGGGAGAGTCGATCAACGCGCTGGCGTACTTCTGCCTGGCCGCAATGATGCTGACGGGATGGACGCCGCTGCCCGCGCTGGTCATCGCGAGCGCGGTGAGCGGCATCGCGACCGCGATCCTGTTCCCCGCCCTGACCGGCATCATCCCCGACGTCGTGCCCGCCGACCGGCTGCAGACCGCCAACGCCCTGCTGGGACTGGGACAGAACATCTCCCGGGTCGCCGGCCTGGTGCTGAGCGGCGCCGCCGTGGTGCTGCTGGGCGGAGGGTGGGCGCTGGCCGTCAGCGGGGCGATGTTCGCCACGGCCGGCGCGCTGATCACGCTGCTGCGCCTCACCCCCGCCGAACGGAGCTCGGCCGGCGGGCACTCGGTGCTGGCCGACCTGCGGTCCGGCTGGCGCGAGTTCGTCTCCCGGCAGTGGCTGTGGGTGGTGGTCGCCCAGTTCTCGATCCTGGTCATGGCATTGCAGGCCGCCCACGGCGTGCTCGGGCCGCTGGTCGCCAAGGAGTCGCTCGGCGGGGCGCCCGCCTGGTCGGCGGTCCTGGCGGGCGAGGCCGTCGGCATGATCGTCGGGGTGGTCGTCACGCTGCGGCTGCGGCCGCGGCGGCCCATCCTGATCGGAACGCTCGTCACCCTGCCCACGGCTCTGCCGTACCTGCTGCTGGGCATGAGCGCGCCGCTGTGGACGGTCATCGGCGGCGCGTTCGTGATGGGGGTGTGCTTCGACATCTTCGGCGTGCTGTGGCAGACCACCATGCAACGCGAGATCCCGGCCGAGTCGCTGTCGCGGGTGAGCTCCTACGACGCGCTCGGATCCCTGATGTTCGGGCCGCTCGGCCTGCTGCTGGCCGGGCCGGCGGCCATCGCGGTCGGGCCGCGGCCGGCGCTGGTCGCCTGCGGGATGATCATCGTGCTGGTCACGCTGGCCGCGCTGCTGGCCCCCGGCGTACGCGGGCTGCGGGTCGCCGACGAGGAGCCCGCGGCCGTCGCGGCCGTCTCCTGAAACCGCGCATTCTGCGATAAGGGCGGGTCTGTTCACCGGCATGCCGGTGGTCCATGGTGAGGGGGACGGGACGCCGCACACGGAGGTCAGCATGGAGGACTACGGCATCACCGGCGCGCGGGTGGACCTCGAGGTCGTCGTCGACATGCCGCAGGGGCGGTTGTGGGACCTCGTCACCGCCGTCCACCGGGTGAGCGAGTGGAGCCCCGAGTGCGAGCACACCGCCCTGCTCGACGGCGGCGAGGGACCGATCACCGTGGGGACCCGCTTCGAGGGGCGCAACCGCCGCGAGGGCCGGGTCTGGACGGTGAACTGCGTCGTGACCGAGGTCGAGCACCAGCGCTCGTTCGCCTGGCTGGTGCTCGACCGTGCCGCCGACCCGGAGCGCCCCTCGTCGTCCTGGCGCTACGACCTCGAGCCCGGCGACCTTCCCGGCCAGACCCTGGTACGGCACAGCTTCGTGCACGGCCCGGGGCACAGCGGCCTGCGCGAGATGATCCACAGCCACCCGGAGATCGCGCCGATCATCCTCGACGTACGCCTCGAGGAGCTGCGCAAGCACATGACCGAGACGCTCGACGCGATGACCGCCGCGTCCGTCTGACCGGACGCCCGGGGCGGAGTGGGGAACCCCACCCCGGGATCTTCGGACCTACTTCGTCAGCCGGACCTCGGCGGTGATCCCCTCCGTGCGGATCTCGCAGGTGCCGAACGCGCTCTCGGCGGCGAAGCGGGCGAACAGGTCGCGGGAGTAGGCGCGGCGGCGCAGCATCAGCAGCGGCACCTTGGTCAGGACGGAGTTCAGCGGCGTCAGCCCCATCCCCCTGACCTCCTCGTCGATGTCGGCCCGGGACGCCTCCCTGGTCATGTCGTGCACCACCGCGGTGCCACCGGGACGCAGCACCCGGTGCATCTCGTCCAGCGCGCGGACGGGCCGCCCGAAGTTCTTGAACGCGGCCTGGCAGACGACCAGGTCGAACGAGCCGCCGGGGAAGGGGAGATCGGCGGCGTCGCCCCGCCGCACGTCGACGCGCACCCCCGCCCGCCGGGCGTTGTCCGCGGCGATCTCCACGAACGTGCGGCTCAGGTCGAGCGCGGTCACGGCGAAGCCGAGCCGTGCCATCTCGACGGCCAGGTAACCGGGCCCGGGAGCCACCTCCAGGACGGCCGCCCCGGCCGGCAGCCCGGCGGTGACCCGCGCGGCGTACCGCCGTACGACGGCGATCTGGGGCGCCGAGGCACGCTGCCGCGCGTACCACCGGGCCATCGCGCCCTCCATGCCGGGCGCCCGGGTCTTCGTGATCTTTTCCATGGTTCTCCTCCGGTTCCGGATCATGCGTGTCCGAACCGGCCCGCGGAGGGAGCCCGGATATCCTTGCGGTTGCCACCTTCCGGCCGGATTCCGCCCGCGGTTTCGGTTCGGGGGTCACGGGCCCCGGCCAGGTGTTCCCGCACCTCGCCGGGGTCCGTTCCTGCGAGTTCAGTCCGTCGTACGGCCCCTTTCCGCGAGTTCGGCCACCTCCGGCGGCATCCGCCCGGACTCGTGCCAGGCCCGCCACAGGTCCAGGCCGGGGAACGACCCCGTGGTCAGCTCCTCCAGGAAGGAGCGGACCCAGGACGCCTCGGCCTCACGAACGGCGAGTTCGTACTCCGCCTCCACGAGGAACAGCCGCGGCACCTCCCGGCGTGCGGTGTCGAGCATCCGCCGCTGGGCGGTGATGTCCTCGTCCAGCAGGGCCAGCCGCCGGCGCAGCAGGCCGGCCAGCTCGTCCGGCGGCAGCACGGCGCCCACCGACAGACCGGCCTGGAAACGTGACTGCTCCCGCTCCGGCGTCGCGATCAGGTCGCGCGCCCAGTCGGCCAGTTCCGCCCGTCCGGCGTCGGTGATGCGGTAGATCGTGCGCTCGGGGTGCGCCCCCTGCCGCACGGTCTCCTCCACGGCCAGGAACCCGTGTTTCTCCAGGTTGCGCACGACCGTGTAGAGCGAGCCCCACTTGACGCCCATGTCGCGGTCCTTGCCGCGGGCGCGGATCAGCGTGGCCATCTCGTACGGGTGCATCGGCCGCTCGACGACGGTGGCGAGCACGGCCAGGCCCAGCAGGTTGTTCACCTTCCGCCGTCCGGCCAAGTGCCTCACCTCATTCTGATACTCGTTCGCGAGTATACGTCGGCGAGTAGCGCCCGTGAACTCCCAGCGGCACGAGTGGCGAGACATGGCTGTCAGATTCCCGAAGTTAGGTCCGGCTCGATGCCATGGTGTCGTTGATGATCCCCCTTGCCACCCCACGCCAGGACTCGGACCTGATCGCCGAGTCCAGGGCGCGGCCCGAGGCGTTCGCGGCGCTGTTCGACCGCTACGCGGCGATGCTCTACCGCTACGTGTCCCGCCGACTCGGTCCGGAGGTCGCCGAGGACATGGTGGGTGAGACGTTCCTCGTCGCGTTCCGGCGCCGGGACCGCTACGACCTCACCCGCCCGGACGCCCGTCCCTGGCTGTTCGGCATCGTCAGCAAGCTCGTCTCCCGGCACCACCGCGACGAGGCCGCGCGCTATCGCGCGCTCACCCGCAGTCCTCTCGACGACGTCGCGGAGTCCCCCGCCGAACGGGTCGAGGACGGCGTGCGCGCGACGGCCGTCCGCCCGCTGCTCGCCTCCGCGCTCGCGCGCCTGCCGAAGGGCGACCGCGACGTCCTGCTGCTCATCGCGTGGGCGGACCTGTCGTACGACGAGGTGGCGCAGGCACTCGGCATCCCCGTGGGCACGGTGCGCTCACGCCTGAACCGGGCCCGTCGCAAGGTGCGCGAGGCGCTCGGCCACACCAATCCGCTGCGGGACGAGGAGTGACCATGGACGACCTCACGACGCTCCGCGACTTCGGCCGGGGTCTCGAGCACGAGCCTCCCGCCGGTCTCGTACGCCAGCGAAGCCGCCTGCTCGACGAGGCGGCGGACGGGCGCAGGCGGCGCCCGGCGAGGTGGCCGGCGAGGTGGCCGGGCGGCCGCCGGGCGGGCTGGATCGCCCTGGCGGCGGTCGCGGCGGTCACCGCCGCGCTGATCGTGGTGCCGACCGTGCTGCTGCGCGGGAGCACCGGCGCGCACCTCCTGACGCCGGCCACGGGAGACCGCCCGTTCAAGCAGGGCGAGGCGTTGACGGTGCTGCTCCTCGGCACCGACCAGCCGCCCTTGCACGGCGGCAACCCCGCGGAGCACAGCGATCTCATCATCCTGCTGCGGCTGTCCGCCGACCGGAAGCGGGCGACGGCCGTCAGCCTGCCCCGCGACTCCCTGGTCCGGATCCCGCAGTGCCGGTCCGCCGACGGCCGGACCGTCGCCGCGCACGTCGACATGATCAATCAGGCGTACGCGATCGGTGGCCTGGCCTGTGCGTGGAAGACGGTGGAGACCACGACGGGCGTGCGCGTCGACCACGCCGTCGCCATCCGCTACGACGGCCTGGCGAAGCTGGTCGACGCGCTCGGCGGCGTCGAGGTCACCCTCCCCCGCGCGGTGGACGACCCCAAGTCGAAGCTCAAGCTGCCCGCGGGCCGCTCCCTCGTCGACGGCCGGACCGCGGTGGCGTACGCGCGCCTGCGGTACGTGGGCGACGGCTCCGACATCGCCCGCATCAAGCGGAACATGACCCTGATGCAGGCGATGCTGAAGAAGGCCTCT
The DNA here is from genome assembly GCF_012999525.1 of Microbispora sp. H10836. Taxonomy (NCBI): domain Bacteria; kingdom Bacillati; phylum Actinomycetota; class Actinomycetes; order Streptosporangiales; family Streptosporangiaceae; genus Microbispora; species Microbispora sp. H10836. Next base: position 142,937 of record NZ_JABBWU010000012.1, on the reverse strand, counting down.
CGTCTCGGCGAGCCCGCCGCCCTGGTCTCCTTCGTCCGCGTGGCCGCCACGTCGGTCACCACCGACGCGGGGCTGGACCTGGACGCCATGCTCACGCTGGCCGTGGACCTGCAGCGGGCCGGCACCCGGGTCACGGCCCTGACCGTGCCGTGGCGGCCCGCCGAGCGGGATCCGAACCGGATCGAGTGGAAGCAGCCCGAGGCCTCCCGTCTGTTCGCACAACTCGCCGACGAGTGAACCGTGGCGCCGGGGGCCGTCAGCGTCGTCAGCGCGCGGTCAGGCCCGCTGGACGGCCGGTTCCCACAGGTCGGCGGCGCGGGCCTCGGCGAGAGCGCCGATGCGGGCCAGCGCCTCGGCGGCGGGCATCGCCTCCAGTGCGCGCCCGTCGCGCAGGCGCAGCGCGACCTGGTCGCTCCCGGCCTCCTTCGCGCCGATCACCGCCTGGTACGGCGCCAGCCGGGCGGCCCGGACGCGGGCGCCCAGGCTGCCCTGCTCGGGACCGGAGACCTCCGCCCGCAGGCCCAGCTCGGCGCAGCGCCGTACGAGCGCCTCGGCCGGGGGCGCCTCGGCCTCGGTCACCGGCAGGACCACGAGCTGGGTGGGGGCGAGCCAGGCGGGGAAGGCGCCGCCGTACACCTCGATAAGGTGCGCGACCGCCCGCTCCACGCTGCCGATGATGCTGCGGTGGACCATGACGGGCCGGTGCCTGCCGCCGTCCGGGCCGACGTAGCGCAGGTCGAACCGCTCGGGCTGGTGGAAGTCGACCTGCACGGTGGACAGGGTCGCCTCGCGCCCGGCGCCGTCGGCGATCTGCACGTCGATCTTCGGGCCGTAGAAAGCGGCCTCGCCCTCCACGGCCTCGTACGCCAGCCCGGAGCGGTCGAGGACGCCGGTCAGCATGCCGGTCGCCCGCCGCCACATCTCGGGGGCGGCGACGTACTTCCCGCCGGCCCTCGGCAGCGAGAGCCGGTAGCGGACCGGGCGGATGCCGAGCACCTCGTACGCCTGCCGGATCAGCTCCAGGGCCCCGGCCGCCTCGTCGGCGACCTGGTCGAGGGTGCAGAAGATGTGCGCGTCGTTGAGCTGGATCGCCCGCACCCGGGTGAGCCCGCCGAGCACGCCCGACAGCTCGGAGCGGTACATGCCGCCCAGCTCGGCGACGCGCAGCGGCAGCTCGCGGTAGCTGTGCGAACGGGAGCGGTAGATCAACGCGTGGTGGGGGCACAGGCTCGGCCGCAGCACGACCTGCTCGCCCCCGAGCTCCATCGGCGGGAACATGTCGTCGCTGTAGTGGGACCAGTGCCCCGAGATCTCGTACAGCTCCCGTTTGCCCAGCACGGGGGAGTACACGTGCCGGTAGCCCGCCCGCCGTTCGGCGTCGCGGATGTACTCCTCCAGGGTGTGACGGATGACGGCGCCGTCGGGCAGCCAGTAGGGCAGCCCGGCGCCGATCAGCGGGTCGGTGTCGAACAGGCCGAGCTCGCGGCCCAGCTTGCGGTGGTCGTGCATCGCGGTCTCCTCGCGTTCGTCCGCGGCGAGGCGAGTGACCGGACGACGACGAAGCCCCGGGGCACTCGCCCCGGGGCTTCGGTGAAGGTACGTGTCAGCGCGCCGGGACGGTCTCCGGCGTCGTCGTCAGGGCGCGCATCATGCCGCGAACGCTAGCACAGCCGATGATCGTCCCTGAAATGGTTACCCCTCTACCTAGATTGCAATCCTAACTAGCTCGCTCTATCGTCTAGCTCGTAATCTGACGTAAGAAGGGCGGCAATCCATGAGCTTCTCGGCTCCGAGCCTTCTCCTCGCGGCCCCGCTGACGGCCTATCTGGCCTTCGTCTCCCCGTGGCTGGGCAGGCGGCAGTACGACCGGCTGGCGCGCCGCCGCGACCACGCCCCCCGGGCGCTGGTGCACGCGTACCGGCTGTGGATCGCCGAGGAGTGGGTCTGGGTCGCCGTGGCGGCGCTGATCCTGGTGCTGTCGCCGGGGGTCCGCCCCGCGGATCTGGGCTTCGCGACGCCGACCAACCTCAGCCAGATCGCCCCGGCGGTCGCCGGCATGACCGGCGCCATCGTGATCGGCACTGTGCTGCTGCACCGCCTGGCCCGCTCCGGCCGCGCCGTACCGGGCCAGGCGGCCGTGGCGGAGTTGATGCCCCGCACTTCCGCCGAGCGGTGGCACGGCCTGGGCATGGCGGTCACCGCGGGCGTCTGCGAGGAGATCGTCTACCGTGGCCTGCTCATCGCGCTCGGCGTCGGCGCCCTGGGCCTGAGCACCACCGCGGCCGCCGCCCTGGCCCTGGCGGTCTTCGTGGCGGGCCACTGGTACCAGGGCTGGAAGGGCATGGCCGTGGTGGCTCTCCTCGGCTTCTGGCTCACCATCGTGTATCTGGCCACCGGCAGCCTGTTGCCGCCGATCGTGATGCACGTCCTGATCGACGTCCGGGGGCTCGTGTGCCTGCCGGCACCTCCCCGGGGGACGGTCGGTCAAGCGGTCTAGGTAGTACTCCTACCGTGCGAGGATGACGTCATGGCGACCGACCGCCGCGCGAGTTGGCTCAAGGGCGTCCTCGACCTGCTGGTGCTGGCCACCCTGACGGAGGGCGAGAACTACGGCTACGAGATCGCCAAGATGCTGGCCGGCTCCGGGCTCGGCCAGATCCGGGGCGGCACGCTCTATCCCGTGCTCAACCGCCTGGAGGAGGCGGGCCTGGTGTCGGCCGAGTTCCGGGTGACCGAGCGCGGGCCGGGCCGGCGCTACTACCGGCTGACCGAACAGGGCAGGCAGACGCTGGCCGAGCAGGGCCGCCTGTGGCTGGCGTTCGACGAGTCCGTACGCACAGTGCTGGCCTCGGGAGGACTGAAGTGAGCACCTACCTCGACGAGCTGAAGGCCCTGTTGCGCGAGGGCGGCGTGCCCGCGGAGCAGGTCGAGGCCACCGTCTCCGACCTCGCCGCGTACGTTGCGGAGACCGGCGCCGACCCGGAGGAGGAGTTCGGGCCGGTCGGCGACTTCGCGGGGCAGTTGCTGACGGCGCGCGCGCCCGAGGCCGACCCGGCGGACGCGACCGAATGGCGGTGGACCGCGGACATCTTCGCCGACCGGCAGACGCTGGCCCGGTTCGGCGACCAGGGCTGGGAGATCGACCGGATCGACCATCTCGGCAGGTTCGTCAGCCACCGCGATCCGGAACGGCCGCAGCGATGGGAGTACCGCAGGGAACTGGTGCCTCCGGGCAGGGGCCGCGCGCTGGCGGCGCGGCTGGCGCCCGAGGGCTGGGAGCCCTGCGGCACCTGGATGTACTACCGGTACTTCAAGCGGCCCAGGGCCGCCAGCGTGGGACCTGCCGCGCAGCTCGACTCGCCGCCCGCGGCGCCCCGGAGCAGCGTCTTCTTCAGCCGGCGCTTCTACCTGCTGATGGCCGTGGCCCTGCTCGCCCTGGTCGTGCCCGGGCTTGTGCTGGCGCCGTCCGACGGTGGCGGGGCGGGCTTCTTCGCCGGCATGGCCGTCGGCGCCTGCGTCGCGATCGCGGCCCTGGCGTCGATGTGGTTCTGGATGGCCCGCCGCCGTCCCTGAGCCGGGGCACTCGTGCCCCTCCCGCCGATCCTCGCCCGGGCGAACCTTGTCGGCCGCGGCACTAGCCTGAGGCTCTGATGGACCGTATGACGACGGCGCGGGGAGACTTCGACCTCGCCCGATTTCCCGAGGACCCCCGCGACCCGCTCCGCGCATGGGACGCGGCCGACGAATACCTGCTGCGGCACCTCGACGAACGCGAGGGCGGGCCGGTGGACCTGTCGGGGACCGTGGTCGTGCTGGGCGATCGGTGGGGCGCCCTCGTCACCGCGCTCGCCGCGCACCGCCCCGTCCACCGGCCGGTCCAGATCAGCGACTCCTTCCTCGGTCAGCAGGCCACCCGCGCCAACCTGGAGCGCAACGGCCTGGACGCGAGCGCCGTAAGGCTGCGCACGACCAGGGACGCGCCGCCGGAACGGATCGACGTGCTGCTGGTGCGGGTGCCTAAGAGCCTCGCCCTCCTGGAGGACCAGTTGCACCGCCTCGCCCCGCACGTGCACGAGGGCACCGTGGTCGTCGGCACGGGGATGGTCACCGAGATCCACACCTCGACGCTGAAGCTGTTCGAACGCGTCCTCGGGCCGACCCGGACCTCGCTGGCGGTGAAGAAGGCGCGGCTGATCTTCTGCTCGCCCGGCGCCGGGCTGCCCCGAGGTGTGAGCCCGTGGCCGCGGAGCTACGCGCTGCCCGCCGACGTCGGGGTCGTCTCCGGCCTGACCGTCGTCAACCACGCCGGCGTCTTCTCCGCCGAGCGCCTCGACGCCGGCACCCGGCTCCTGCTGCGCAACCTGCCCGCGCGTACGGGGAGCGAGCACGTGGTCGACCTCGGCTGCGGCAACGGGGTCGTCGGGCTCGCCGCCGCGCTGGCCGGCGACGAGACCGAGGTGACGTTCGTCGACGAGTCCCACCAGGCGCTGGCCTCGGCGGAGGCCACCTTCCGGGCGAACGCCCCGGCGGGCGCAACCGCCCGGTTCGTGGCGGCCGACGGCCTGTCGGGCTTCCCTCCGGGCACGGCCGACCTGGTCCTGAACAACCCGCCGTTCCACAGCCACCGGGGCAGGACCGACGCGACCGCCTGGCGGATGTTCAACGGCTCGCGCGCCGCGCTGCGCCGGGGCGGCGAGCTGTGGGTGGTCGGCAACCGCCACCTCGGCTACCACGTCAAGCTGCGCCGGCTCTTCGGCGGCTGCGAGGTCGTCGCGAGCGACCCGAAGTTCGTCGTGCTGCGGGCCGTCAAACGGTGATCAGAACAGGGTGAGCGGCTCGTCCGGCGCCGGTCCCTGCGAAACAGGCTCGGGCAGCGGCTCCACGCCGGGCACCTCGGCGCGCACGTCGTCGTGGAACCGGCGGGCGAGCGTCAGCGCGTCGGCGTTGTCGGGCGTGTGGACGAACACCGTCGGCGAGCGGCCCTCGCGCAGCCATCCGGCCACCGCGTCCACCCAGTGCCGCCAGCCCTCGGCCGTACGCTCCGGGTCGTCTCGGCCGATGTAGCGGACGATCGGGCGATCGGTGAGCGCCGCCGTACGCAGCGGCACGCGCGGCTTCTTCGTCCAGGCGTCCCGTTCGGCGTCGCTGGTCGGCGGGCTGCGGAACAGGACGGTCGTGTCGAACGGGATCCACTCGGCTTTCGCCCCGGTCAGCACGCGTTCCAGGAGCCGTACGGCCCGGGGGTCGTCGAAGAACGCGCGGTGACGCACCTCCACGGCGTACCGGTACGCACGGGGAAGGCGGCCGAGGAAGGCCGCCAGCGCGCCGGTGTCCGCCGGGCCGAACGAGCCCGGGAGTTGGATCCACAGCGCGTGGGCGCGCGGGCCCAGGGGCTCGATCGCGTCGAGAAAGGCGTGCAGGTCCTCGTCGGCCCCCGTGAGACGGCGCTCGTGGGTGATCGGCTTGGGCAGCTTGACCACGAAGCGGAAGCCGGGGTCGGTCTGCCGCGCCCACGATTCGACCGTGTCCCGCGAGGGCGTCGCGTAGAACGTGGTGTTGCCCTCGACCGCGTTGCACCAGGTCGCGTAGGCCCGCAGCCGCTCCCCGGGAGGAAGCGGATGCGGCAGCAGACGCCCCCGCCACGGCGCGTGCGTCCACATCGCGCATCCCACATGAAGCCGCATGGCCCAGACGCTATCCAAGACGGGCGACAGCTTCCGAGCGCAGGTCCTGCGGCCCCGCGTCCGCGGACGCCTCGCCCAGCCACACGTCGGACCGACGCAATCGACTGTCAGAGCGGCTCGGAGCACCACCCGCGGCCGCAGATGTGGTAGACGATGACACGGCCGCCCATGCCGGGCCGGCCGGCTTGATGCCGACCGACCCGAGGCTGGGCATCGTGAGGCCGACAAGCAGGGCCATGCGCCGGCGCTCTCCGAGCCGGCGCCACCCGGCCGCTTCCTACGCAGAATGGTGACCGCGTGCACCCACACGATCTGCTCGACCTACTCGGCGCCCGGCGGCTCCTGGCCATCGTCCGCGGCGACGACCCGGTGGCGGCGCTGCGCAGCATCGACGTCCTCGCCGAAGAGGGCGTGACCCTGATGGAGGTCTCGCTCAGCGGCGCCGGCGCGCTGCCGGTCATCCGGAAGGCGGCCTCCTCCCTGGGCGCGGACGTGCACCTCGGCGCCGGAACCGTGCTGACCGCACGGGACGCCGTCGCGGCCCGGGACGCGGGCGCCACGTTCGTCGTCACGCCCGGCCTCGGCGAAGGAGTGGACGAGGCGCTGCGCCTCGGACTGCCCGTGCTCGCCGGGGCGCTGACCCCCACCGAGGTCATCGCCGCGACCGCGCGGGGCGCCGCCGCCGTCAAGCTCTTCCCCGCCTCCGCGGGAGGGGCCTCCTATCTGCGCGCGCTGCGCGACCCGTTCCCCGCCGTGCCGTTCGTTCCGGTCGGCGGTGTCGGCCTCGACAGCGTGCACGACTATCTGGAGGCCGGCGCCGTCGCGGTCGGTCTCGGCTCGCCGCTGCTCGGCGACGCCCCGCGCGGCGGCGACCTGGACGGCCTGCGCCGCCGCGTGAGAAAGGCGCTCGGCCTGGTGGGCGCGCTATGAGGGCGGACGTCCTGACGATCGGCGAGGCGATGGTCACGGTCCGCTGCGCCGGATCGCTGCGCCTGGGCGGCGACGCGCGCGTGTCCGTGGCCGGCGCCGAGGCCAACGTCGCGATCGCCCTGTCCCGCCTCGGGCACACGGCCCGCTGGGCCGGCGCCCTCGGGAACGACGAGCCCGGCGAGCTCGTCCTGCGCACACTGCGAGCCGAGGGCGTCCTCACCGACCACGTCGTGCGGCGTACGGACGCCCCGACAGGCCTGCTGCTCCGGGACGTGGCCGCCGGGGGCCGGGCCCGCGTGCACTACTACCGCAGGGACTCGGCCGCCTCGGCGCTGTCCTGGACGGAGGTGCGGCCCGCCGTCGACGCGGGTCAGGCGGGCCTGCACCTCACCGGCATCACGCCGGCGCTGGGGCCCGCGCCGCTGGAGGCCGTCACCGCCGCCGCCCGCGAGGTGCGCCGGTCCGGCGCCTGGGTGAGCCTCGACGTCAACCACCGCTCCCTGCTCTGGACCCGGGAGGCGGCCGCGCGAGCGCTGCGCCCGCTGGTGCCGTACGTGACCGTGCTGATCGCGTCCGACGACGAGCTGGCCCTCGTGGCGGACGGCGAGGGCGACCGCGACCAAGTGGCGGCCCTGCTGGAGGCCGGAGTCGAGGAGGTCGTCGTCAAGCGCGGCGCCGCGGGCGCCGGCTACCACGACCGGCGCACCTCCTTCGACGTCCCCGCGCGCAGGGTGCCCGTCGTGGACGTCGTCGGCGCGGGCGACGCGTTCACCGCCGGATACCTGTCCGGGCGGCTCGACGGGCTCGACGCGTACGGCCGGCTCGAACGGGCGACCCTGCTCGGCGCCGCCTCCGTGGCCTGCGCCGGGGACTGGGAAGGGCTGCCCACCCGGGCGGAGCTGCCCGCCCTGGCCCTGCCGGAAGGGGAGCCGCTGCGCTGACACGCGGCGCGGCGGCCGCCGGAAGGAACCTCGGGCGGCCCCCGACCGTATGGAGAACGACATCGCGGAGGAGGTCGGTGTGGTGATCAGACGGGGCCTGTGGGCCTTGAGCGCACTCGTCGTGGCCGCCGGGTGCTCGGCGGGTGGTCAGGCGCCCGAGGCCCGGGACGCCGGGCGGCCGTCCGGCGCGTGCGCGTCCGCCGTCAGCCGGGACGCGCTGCCGACCTGGGCACGCGGGGGCTTCAGCGACGACGGATCGGGAATCCCGCACGTGTTCGGCGAGCGCGGCGACATACTCGCCGTGCTGTTCGAGTATCCGCCGAAGGCGTCCACCGATCCCGACGACGGCAACAAGATCCTGTGGGTCTCGCGGCTGCCGCAGCAGCCGATGCGGCCGCTGACGATCGAGGCGCGCCTCGACGGGACGACGACCTCGGTGACCCGTGAGCTCACGGGAGGCGCCGGGCCCTCGTCGGTCAGCCTGCCCACGGCCGGCTGCTGGCGCCTGACCTTGAGCTGGTCGGGACATACCGACACCATGGCGCTCACGTTCGTCTGACCGCGCGGTCCTCTCGGCACGTGGTCCCTCAGCACACGTGGTCCCTCAGCACGTCGGGCGGTAGTCCAGCGTGGGGAAGTGGGAGGTCCACTCCGCGCGGGTGAGGTCGCGGCCGATCTCCGCGCAGAGCCGGCCCACGAGCGCTTCGGGGCGGAGCCCCCAGCGGATGATCCTGCCGTCCTCGCCTCCGGAGATCAGGTCCCCGTCGGCGGTGAAGGCCAGTCCCCTGATCGGAGCCGTGTGACCGGTCAGCGTGGCCGAGGGCCGCATCGTCCCGAGGTCCCAGACGATGATCGTGCGGTCGTCCCCCGCGGACGCGAGCGAACGGCCGTCCCGGCTGAAGGCGAGGACCTGGATCGGAGCCGTGTGGCCGGTCAGCGTGCCGCGGCCCGCCCCGGTCCGCGTGTCCCAGAGCCTGACGGTGCGGTCGGCGCCCGCCGTGGCGATCGACGTGCCGTCCGGGCTGAAGGCGACGTCGAGCACCGAGCCCTGCCCGGCCCTGAGGGCGCGTACCTCCCGGTCCCGGGCCAGATCCCAGACGATGAGGTCGCCGGCGGGGCCGGTCGTGGCGAGCAGCGGCTCGCGGGGGCCGAACGCCAGCGCCGAGACGAGGTATCCGCCCGGGAACGGCGCCTCGACCGGCTTCGCCGGATCGCTGACGTCCCACCGGAACCGGCCGAGCGCGGTGGCGACGAGAAAGCGCCCGCGCGGATCGAAGGCGACGTCGGTGGACGCGCCGAGCCCCTGGTACGCGGCCGTGCCGAGCCTGCGTCCGCTGCCGGTGTCCCAGAGGGTGAGCGTGTGACTGCGGGTGACGGTCGCGAGCCGGCGCCCGTCCGGGCTGAAGGCGACGGCCCGCACATGGTCGGGGTGGTCGCCGATCGTGGCGACCGGGTTTCCCCGCACGTCCCACAGCCGGACGGTCCTGTCGCTGCTCGCCGACGCCACGAGCCGGCCGTCCGGGCTGATCTCGATGTCGTTCACGGCCTGGCTGTGTCCGCTGAACGGGGGAACGGCGCGCTCGCGGACCACGATGGTCCGGCCGAGCCCGCCCGAGGCGAGCATGGAGCCGTCGGCGCTCAGGGCGAGGGACAGCGTCTCCGTGCGGCTTCTGTCCTGGTAGGTCTCGACGGGCTGCCGTCGCGCCACGTCCCAGATCGTGATCAGGCCGTCCTCGTCGGCGACGGCGATCCGGCCGGCGACCGGAGCCGACATGTCCCAGGTGTACGGCGACCTCTTCGGCAGCCCCGGCAGTCGAGTGACATGGTCGCGCGCGATCCGCCAGAACCGCACACCGTAGTGCGACGATCCCGTGGCGAGGGTTCCGTTCGCGGGATCGAAGCCCAGCCTGTGGACGTTCACGGCGTCGAGCGCCGCGACCTTCGCCCCGGAGGAGACGTCCCACACGAGGGGGTTCTCGGTGCCACCCGTGGTCGACACCAGGAACGCCTGGTCGGGACTGAAGGCGAGCGCCACGACCTCCTCCCGGTGTCCCTTGAGCGTGCGCATGCTCCCGTCGCGCAGGTCCCACAGCTCGACCGCGCCCGTGCCGGCCCCGACCGCGATCCTCGTGCCGTCCGGGCTCAGCGCCATCGCGTCGGTGAGCCTGTCCCGTTGCCGCTGGAACACGGCCCGGCGGGAGGCCACGTCCCAGACGACGACCACGCCCCTGCTCGATCCGAGCGCGGCGTCCCTGACCACGGAGGCGAGCAGCCTGCCGTCGCGGCTGAACGCCGCCGCCCTGGCGTGGATCTCCCCCGGTCCTGTACGGGTCAGCGGACCGGGGAACGTGGCGACCCGCTCGCGGGCCCGCACGTCCCAGAGGCCGACGGCTCCGTCGGTGCCGGCCGAGGCCAGGCGCGACCCGTCCGGGCTGAACGCCAGCCCGAAGACCGCCGGCCCTTCCTGGTTGAGCTCGGTGCGGCGGCGCGCGGCGGCCGACACGCTCAGCAGGGCGCCCCGTGTCTCGGGCTCGGGGTCGAGCCGGAACGCCGCGATCGCCAGCAGGCCGGCGAGGTCGGGGTCGGTGCCGAGGAGCGATCGGGCCTGCAGGGACTGCTGCCGCGACAGGGCGACCAGTTGCTGGTGGGCGGCCTCGCCGCCCTGCCGTACGGCCACGCCGCCGCCGAGCAGGGCGAGCAGGAAGAGCACGGCCATCCCGGCCAGGAGGCGTTGCAGCAGCCGGGTGCGGCGCCGCGCCGCGGTGCGCTCGCTCTCCTCCAGCGCGCGGCTGGCCCGCAGGAAGGCGCTTTCGGTGTCGTTGAGCTCCTGCGGGTGGTCCTCCGCCCAGGTCCGGGCGACGAGAAGCTGGGCGCCCCGATACAGGGCCCCCTGGTCGCGGTCCAGCTCCCGCCACAACTGGGCGGCGTCGGTGAGCCGCCGGTGGACGAACAGGTTCTCGCGGTCGTCGGTGAGCCAGTGATGGAGCCGCGGCCAGGCCCTGATCAGCGCCTCGTGTGCCACGTCGACCGTCTCCTCCGCGAGGACGACGAGTCGCGCGGCGGCGAGCCGGTCGAGCACGCGTGCGGTGACGCCGGGGTCGGCCACGCCGACGAGCTCCGTCCGGGAGATGGGACGCCTGGTGTCCTCGGTGCCGTCTCCCAGCGCGGTCAGCCGGAGGAAGATCCGGCGCGCCGCCTGCCGTTCCGCCGGGGCGAACTCGCCGTAGACCCGTTCCGCGCTCTGCGCGATGGCGCCGCGTACGCCGCCGGCGGCCAGGTAGGCCGGCAGCGTGAGCCTCGGTCCTGTGGCGTTCCGCCAGGTCTCCAGCAGCGCGTGCGAGACCAGCGGCAGGCTGCCCGGCTCCTCGGCGGCGTCGGCCAGCACCGTGGCCAGCAGGTCGGGTGCCACGGTGAGCCCCGCCCGGGCGGCGGGCCGTACGACGATCTCCCGGAGGTCCGGCGACGACACCGGCCCGACGAGCATCTGGGCCTCGCCGCCGAGCGCCTCGACCAGGGCGGGGTGCTGGGTCAGGTGGGCGAGGAAGTCGGCGCGCACGCCGAGCACGAGGACGACGCGGCCCGCGTCGAGTGCGACGCCGAGGAGAGCCTCGACGAACCGGCGGCGCTCGTCGTCGTCGGCGCAGAGCGTGAAGGTCTCCTCGAACTGGTCGACCACCAGCAGCAGGCGGGTCTCCGGCACCCCGCGCAGTGCGACGGCCAGAGCGGCCGGATCCCGGGTCAGGTCGTCGCGCAGCGCCATCGGGTCGCCGCCGGTCGCCTTCGCCACCAGGTCGGCCAGCGCGTCCAGCGGGTGTTCGCCCGGCGTCATGAGCAACCCCCGCGAGGGCGCCCCCTGCCCGTCCCCGCTCGGCACGGACCCCAGCAGGCCGGCGCGCAGCAGCGACGACTTGCCGCTTCCCGACGCGCCGAACACACCGACCACGGGCAGCCGGTCGACCAGCTCGCGGAGCCGGTCGACCAGATGGGAACGGCCGAAGAACCACTCCGCGTCCTCCGGCTGGAACGCCATCAGGCCCCGGTACGGGCAGTCGCCCGTCTTCGGCCGCTCCGCGGCCGGGGCGAGTGCCGGGAGGAGGTCCTCGTCCCCGCGGAGCATCGCCTCGTGCAGACGCCGGAGCACGGGGCCGGGCTCGATGCCGAGCTGGGCGTTCAGGAGGTCTCGGGCCCGGCGGAAGACCTCCAGCGCCTCGGCCTGACGCCCGGACCGGTACAGCGCGAGCATGAGGTGCCCGTGCAGGCTCTCCCGGTAGGGATGCTCCTCGATGAGGTCGGCGAGTTCGGCGGCCACCTCGGCATGCCGCCCCAGAGCGAGCTCGGTCTCCGCCAGCCGCTCGTACGCCGTGAGTCGCGACTCCTCCAGCCGCCGGGCCTCGTCGGCGACGAGCGGGCAGTCGGCGAACTCCGCGAACGCCGGCCCCCGCCACAGGTTCAGCGCCGCGCGCAGCCGATCTCGGGCGGATTCGAGGTCGCCCTGCTCCAGGGCCGCGCTCGCCTGGGCGGCGAGGCCACGGAACCGTGTCGCGTCGAGCGCGTCGGTGACGATCGCGTATCCGCCGGGCCGTCCGGGCAGGACGTGCGCGCCGTACGCCCGCCGCAGCTGGTGGATGTAGAGGTGGACGTTGCGCCGCGCGGACGCCGGCGGCCGGTCGCCCCAGACGGCGGCGATCAACCAGTCGACGGACACCGGCTGGCCCGCTCTGGACAGCAGCGCGGCCAGGGTGAGCCGGAGTTTCGGCGCTCCGTCTACAGGGACCGGACGGCCATCGCGGGTAACGCTGAGCGGCCCCAGAACATGAAATTCCACTCAGATTCCGCCTCTGTCCGGACACCGGAGTGAAGAATCCAGGATCACCGCCTGCTCTGTCAACGAGCCGGTAAAGGCGGCGACCCCGCCCGGACCACACCGTCGCACGCGTTCCCCATCAGGACCTATACGGCCCGTATACCGGCCCGTCCGATGCTCGGCCCGAGCCGCTCGGGCCTCGCCCGGATCCGGCTCGTCGGCCCGCATCCCCCGCCCCGGGGGACGCGGGCGCATCGCCAGGCGGGGTATCGGCAGGGGCATATCCCTCCTGGCGCTCTTCTTCCGGCACCGCATCATGTGGCACCGCATCACAGGGTACCGAAAATAAAATTTGTCTTGACAGTTGAACTAGTCGGCTGCCAGTCTGGAGTCACGCAAGCGCGAGACAGAGGAGATCCAGATGCGCAAGATCGTCGCCAGCTTCTTCATGTCCCTCGACGGTGTCGTCGAGTCGCCCGACCAGTGGCACTTCCCCTACTTCAGCGAGGAGATGGGCGCGGCCGTGGGCGCACTGATGACGGAGTCCGACGCGATGATGATGGGCCGGGTCACGTACGAGGCCTGGGCGGCCTACTGGCCGGGCAAGACCGACGCGGACGACCCCTTCGCCGGCTTCATCAACAACATCCGGAAGTACGTCGTCTCGACGACCCTGGACACGGTCGAATGGCAGAACTCCACCCTCGTCAACGGCGACCTGGCAGAGGAGATCACCAAGCTCAAGCAGCAGCCGGGCGGGACCATCGGCATCAGCGGCAGCACGAACCTCGTCCGCTCGCTGATGCGGCACGGTCTGCTCGACGAGCTCCGGCTGCTGGTCCACCCGCTCGTGGTCGGCAAGGGCCAGCGGCTGTTCGAGGAGGGCCTGGAGATCCCGATGAAGCTCACCTCCTCGGAGACCTTCCCGACGGGCGTGCTGTCCCTCGCCTACCAGCCCACGGAGAAGTGACCGCCGCGGCCGTCCGGGCGTCGGTAGTATCCGGCCACGTGACCGAAGCGCAGCCCGTGATCCGGCAGGTTTCCTCTCGCGTCGTCTACCGCAACGCGTGGATGACCGTACGAGAGGACGCGATCGAGCGCCCGGACGGCTCCCCCGGCCTGTACGGGTACGTGGTCAGGCCCGATTTCGTCCTGATCGTGCCGGAAGAGGACGACGGCTTCCACATCGTGGAGGAGTACCGGTACCCGATCGGCCGCCGCTCGTGGAGTTTCCCCCAGGGCATGGCCGAGGCGGACACCCGTGAGGACGAGGCCCGGCGCGAACTGGTGGAGGAGACCGGGCTCCTGGCCGACCGGCTGCGCTATCTGGGGCGCATGGACAACGCCCACGGGATGACCGACCAGGGGCTGCACGTCTACTTGGCGACCGGCCTCACCAAGGGCGAGCCCCGCCGCGAGCACACCGAGCAGGACATGCGCCAGCGATGGGTGCACCGCACCGAGTTCGAGCAGATGATCCTCGACGGCGTCGTCAGCGACTCGTCGTCCGTCGCCGCCTACATGCTCTGGCGGCTGCGCCGCTCGTGAGGCCGTACGGCACGGCCGTGTCGTTTCTGTACAAGACCCGGGCGAGCGACCCCGCCTAATCTCCTGTTCGCAGCCACCGTCGTATGGAAAAGAGCGGAGCACATGGCCAGGATCGTCGCGAACTTCTTCATCTCCCTGGACGGCGTCGTCGAGTCGCCCGACCAGTGGCACTTCCCGTACTGGAACGACGAGATGGGCGCCGTGGTCCAGGCGGGCATGCAGAACTCGGCCGGGATGCTGATGGGCCGCAAGCTGTACGAGGAGTGGTCGGCGTACTGGACGACGACGGACCAGGACCCGGAGATCGCCGCGGCCTTCAACAGCGCCCCCAAGTACGTGCTGTCGAGCACCCTGGAGAAGGCGGACTGGAACAACACCACCGTCGTCAACGGCGACGTCGCGGCCAGGGTGCGCGAGCTCAAGGAGCGGATCGAGGGCGGCGATCTCCAGATGTCGGGCAGCGCGACGACCGTGCGGTGGCTCCTCGCCAACGGGCTGCTCGACGAGCTGAACCTGCTCGTCCACCCGATCGTCGTCGGCCGCGGGCAGCGTCTGTTCGAGGACACCCCGACGCACAAGCTGAAGCTGGTCAAGTCCGAGACGTTCAAGACCGGCGTGCTCAACCTCAGCTTCGTCCCGGACGCCGGCTGACCTCGCCTCAGACGTAGTAGCCCTCGACGGGTAGGCGCGCCTCGCCGAAGAGCGCCGGCCCCTCCTGCCGTACGGACGGAGGGCCGGCGGGCGGCTTCAGCGTGGCGAGTTGCTCGCCCGAGAGGGCGAAGACGACCCGGCCGAGCCCGGAGCGCTCGATGGCGCCCGTGCACATGCCGCACGGCTGGCAGCTCGTGTACATGGTGGTCGCGGCCGCGGCGGCCGGATCGAGCTCGCGGGCGGCCCAGCGTGCGAGCTTCAGCTCGGGGTGGGCGGTGATGTCCGACTCCGTCAGCGTCGTGTTGCGCTCCTCGGCGAGCACGTCGCCGTCCGGGCCCACCAGCAGCGAGCCGAACGGCGGGTTGCCGCCCGCCCGAGCCTGCGCGGCAAGCTCGATCGCCCTGCGGAGGAACTTCTCGTCGTCGGGTGTCATGACTGCTCCGCTCCTGTGTACGCGGCGGCCACTGCCTCGAGCATGTGCCACGCCGTCTCGGGATGGTTCGTCTCCTCGGGGTCCCCGTGGAAGGGGTCGAGCAGGACGGTCTCGGCGCCCAGGAGGCGCAGCCGTTCCAGGTCGTCCACGACCTGGTCGAGGGTGCCCTCGCCGGCGTGGCGCCCCTCACCGGTCACCGGGGCGCCGGTGAGCCGCAGCAGGATGCGCGGGGCGAACACGGGGGCGGGGCGCCCCAGGCTCTCCGCGACGGCGGCCAGCCGGTCCATCCGCTCGTCCAGCCACGGGAAGGTGAACCGCAGCGGGTGCCACGCGTCGCCGAGGAGCACCGCCCTGCGGAGAGCGGCGTCGCTGCCGCCGCCGACCCAGATCGGGATGTGCCCGGCCCGGTAGTCCTCCTCGTCCCGCCAGGCCAGGCGGATCGCCCGCAGGTGCTCGTCGGTCAGCGCCCCCCGCCGTTCGTACGGCACGCCGAGCGCCTCGAACTCCTGCCGCGCCCAGCCCACCCCCACGCCGAGGACCAGCCGCCCCCCGCTGAGCTGCTGGAGGTTGGCCGCCATCCGGGCGGTCAGCAGCGGGTGCCGGTAGGGCAGGATCAGCACGGTGGTGCCGAGCCTGATCCTGGTGGTGATTCCGGCGAGCCAGGACAGCGTGGTGAAGGGCTCGTAGAACGGCGCGGGATACTGCTCGGCCACGTCGGGAGTCACCACGACGTGGTCGGAGACCATGAGCAGGTCGAACCCGAGCCCCTCCGCCGTCTCGGCCCAGCCGCGCAGCACGTCCGGCCGGGTGCCCGGGCCGAAGTTCGGCACGTTGACGCCTAGTTTCACCGGTCCAGCCTATTCAGGCGATCAGGGCCTGTGGAAGAAAGAACTCCCTGGATGGAGGGCATCTGGCCGTGGATTTCACGGTATATTCGGCCGATGGCCGAGAGTCTTGACGTGACGGACTGGTCCATCCTGACCGAGTTGCAGCGCGACGGCCGCGTACCGCTCACCGAGCTGGCCCGGCGGGTGAGCCTCAGCGCCTCCGCGACGACCGAGCGGGTACGGCGGATGGAGGCGGCCGGCGTCATCAGCGGATACCGCGCGGTCGTCGACCTGGGGAAGGCCGGATACGCCGTGCTCGCCGTGGTGCGGCTCAAGTATCCGGGCAGCCGGCACGAGCCGCTGCACCGGTTGCTCGGCGAGCGCATGGAGATCCTGGAGTGCCTGCGCACCACCGGCGACGACTGCTACACGCTCAAGGTCGCCGCGACCTCCATGGCCCACCTGGAGAAGGTGGTGGACGATCTGGCGCAGTTCGGCAGCACCACGACCAACATCGTCTACAGCGAGACCCTGCCGTACCGCGGGCCCCATGCCCCGTGACGCCCGTGGTGTCACGCGGCGGGTCTGGTGGCGGGCTGCGCCCTGAAGGAGATGGCCTCCATGAGGGCCTTGTGCTTGGTGTTCTGGAAGGCGGCGACCTTCCATTCGCCGGTCGCCAGGCGGACCAGGGTGTAGGTCTGGACGCGTCACGGCTCCCGGGTCAGGACTCCCGGGTCAGTGCGGCCGATCTCGCGACGGCGGCGCAGCGGTCCTCGCCGGGAGCCGCCCCGGTGGCGGCGTGCTCCAGCAGCGCCAGGAGGACACGCCGGTCCTGGGGCGGGAGCCCGGCGAGCAACTCGCCCTCGGCCCGCGCGACGCGCGCGTCGAGTTCGGCGAGGACACCCCGGCCGTGCTCGGTCGGCACGATGCGCCGCGCGCGGCGGTCGGCCGGGTCCTGGCGGCGCTCCACGAGACCGCACCCCTCGAACTTGTCGAGCAGGTACGTCATGACGGTGCGGTCGATGCCGAGGCGGGCGGCGAGCGCGGCCTGCGTCGGCGGCGCCTCGTGGACGACCGCGGAAAGCACCTGGTAGCCGCGCACCCCGTGCGGCAGGTCGCGTGAGATGTCCTCGACGCGTGTGCTCCACTCCCTCAGCAGCACGGTGAGGGACCACCCGAGCACGGATCCCTGGGTGGACGGCGTCGGGGTGCCGGTCTGTTCGCGCGCGCTCACACCGTCCACCCTAACCCGGAATACGCTGACTCTCCGATGAGTTGTTCCGCATATAGTCTGTAAAATAGACTACTTTGGAGAGGGCCCGGCAATGAAGGATTACGGCCACGATCTGGCCTTCGGCACGTTTCTCACACCCCAGAACCAGGACCCGCAGGGACCGGTCCGGCTCGCCCGGGTCTCCGAGGCCGCCGGGCTGGATCTCGTGACGTTCCAGGACCATCCGTACCAGCCGGGGTTCCTGGACACCTGGACCTTGCTGTCCTGGGTTGCCGCGCAGACCGAGCGGATCACCGTCTCGGGCAACGTGCTGAACCTGCCGCTGCGCCCGCCGGCGGCGCTGGCCCGGGCCGCGGCATCGCTCGACCTGCTCTCCGGCGGCCGGTTCGCGCTCGGCATCGGCGCGGGCGCCTTCTGGGACGCGATCGAGTCGATGGGCGGCACCCGCCTGACACCCGCCGAATCGGTGACCGCGCTGGGGGAGGCGATCGAGATCATCCGCGGCGTCTGGGACGTGCGCGAGCGCCGCATCCTGCGCGTCGACGGCGAGCACCACCGCGTCGCCGGGGCCAAGCGCGGCCCGGCCCCCGCCCACGACATCCCCATCTGGGTCGGCGCCTACAAGCCGCGGATGCTGCGCCTGGTGGCGCGGGACGCCGACGGCTGGCTCCCCTCGCTCGCCTACCTCAAGGACGGCGACCTGCGGCGCGGCAACGAGATCATCGACGAGGCCGCGGCGGAGGCCGGGCGCGACCCGGCACAGGTGCGGCGCCTGCTGAACATCGGCGGCGCGGTCGCCGAGACCCGCCAGGGCTTCCTGCAGGGACCGGTCGAGCAGTGGGTGGAGGAGCTGACCGGCCTGGCGCTGGAGGACGGAATCGGCACGTTCATCCTGAGCACGGACGACCCGCGGCTCATCCAGGTGTACGGCGAGGAGATCGCCCCCGCCGTACGCGACGCGGTGGCGCGTGCGCGGGCCGCCACGGGCACCGTCCCCGCGGCCGCCCGCCGCGGAACGGCCGCGATCGCACTGCGCCGCGACGGGATCGACTACGACAAGGTCCCGGCGAGCCTCGCGGCCGACGCCGTGGAGCCCGGCGACCGCGCGTACGAGTCCGTGCGGCACAACTACCTGCGCGCCGGGTCCCCCGGCCTGGTGCTGCGCCCCCGGACCGTCGACCAGGTCGTCGAGGGGCTCGCGTACGCCCGGTCCCAGGACGTGCCGCTCGGCGTACGCTCCGGCGGGCACGGGATCAGCGGCCGCTCCACGAACGACGGCGGCATCGTGCTCGACGTCGGCGCGCTCGACACCGTCGAGGTCGTCGACCCGGCCACCCGCCGGGTGCGGCTGGGCGCGGGCGCGACCTGGGGCGCGGTCGCCGAGGCCCTGGTCCCGCACGGATGGGCGATCAGCTCGGGCGACTACGGCGGCGTGGGCGTGGGCGGCCTCGCGACCACGGGCGGGATCGGCCTGCTCGGGCGCGGCTTCGGCCTGACGATCGACCACGTCGTCGCCGCGCAGGTCGTGACCGCCGACGGGCGGGTGCTGCACGCCTCGCGGGAGGAGAACCCCGACCTGTTCTGGGGCCTGCGCGGCGCCGGGGGCAACCTCGGAGTGGTGACCTGGGCCGAGATCGAGGCGATGGAGCTCGGCGACGTCGTCTTCTCCCAGATGACCCTGGACGCCCGCGACACGGCCGGGCTGCTGGAGCGCTGGGGCGCGGCCGTGGAGAAGGCGCCGCGTGAGCTGACGAGCTTCCTGATCCTGTCCCCGCCGCGCCGCGGCCAGGACGCGGTCGCCCAGCTCATGACCGTCTACGCCGGTGCGGACACCACCGCCGCGGTGCACGAGCTCGAACGGCTCGCCGAGGCCGGCCCGCTGCTGGGGCACCAGGGATACGTGCTGCCCTATTCGGGCGTGGTGCAGCCGGCCGACAGGCACCACACCGGCGGCGGCGACCCCGCCGTACGCTCCGGCCTGGTCACTCACCTGGACGGTGACGTGAGCCGCGCCTTCGAGAGGATCGCACGCTCCGGGGTGTCCTACTTCCTGCAGATACGCGCCACCGGTGGCGCCGCGCACGACCTGGCTCCCGACGCGACCGCCTATCCGCACCGGCACCAGAACTTCCTGCTCACC
This sequence comes from Microbispora sp. H10836, assembly GCF_012999525.1. NCBI lineage: Bacteria > Bacillati > Actinomycetota > Actinomycetes > Streptosporangiales > Streptosporangiaceae > Microbispora > Microbispora sp. H10836. The sequence continues at coordinate 123,745 of NZ_JABBWU010000012.1, read as the reverse complement.
GCCATGGGCGCCGCGCAGCCGGCCCTGGACGCCGCGTGGGACGCCGAGGTCGCGCCGCACACCGACGGCCTCTACCTGTCCTTCGACACCGACACCCGGCCCGAGCGGCTGGTCGACGCGTTCGGCGAGGCCAACCTCGCCCGGCTGCGGCAGGTCAAACGCGCCTACGACCCGGACAACGTGTTCCGCGCCAACTTCCCCATCCAACCGGCCGACGACTGAGCATCGTGCGAGTGATCCATTTGCCGACTACCCTTCGGACATGGCTGGCCGGAAACCGACCTCGCCCCCGCGGCCGATCGCACCGGGGGACGTCGTCGTGACGTTCTCCGAGTCTCTCGGCGCGTGGACGGCCGCGCAGATCACCGACCTCAATCCGGACTGGCAGACGGCGGGAGTGCTCGAGCTGGACTGGTCGGGCCCGGAGCCCGCCTCGGTGACGGACCTCGGCGAGGTGTCACCCCTGGTGCTGAGGCACGCGAACGCGATCAAAGGCCCATCTCACTGCAACTACGAGTGGGTCCTTCCGCGCAGCTACAAGGTCATCGGCACGCTGCCGCTGTTGTGCACCACACCCTCACAGAGCTACTCCATAGGTTGGCGCCTCGGCGAACAGCTCGCTCGGCAGAGGCGCTGGGACAGAGGTGAGCGTGCCCTCTGGTCGGATCCGCGCGAGATGAGCACCACAGGCGCCGGTCTCGACCGGATGACGAGCGACCCCGGCGAACCGCGCCGGGACATTCGTCATCTGCGTGTCACCGAGGTCGAGTCGCTCGACTGTGAGCGGCTCGCCGAGCGCTTTCCCGAGCTGAGGACGCTCTGCCTGTCCGGCGACCTCGGCCTGCTCGTCCACGCGTCGGGTCTCAACCGGCTGGCGTCGCTTCGACAGCTGTGGATCACCGATCTCTTCGGCATGAGCGCGGCCGATGCTCTGCTGCCCGAACGCGTTCCCACGCTGGAGTTCTTGTACCTGCGCAGCATCCCGCACGAGTACGCCGTGGCGATGCGGTCGAGATGGCGCCCCCAGGTCGCGTACGGCACCTACGTCGACATCACCGCTGCCCGCAAACCCGAATGGGTCGCGGAGAACCGCGGCAACCCGTTGCGCGACTGGGACGGTCGCGAGCAGATCAGCAGAACCTGCTTCAGAAGGGCCGTGGCGCAGTACAGGAAGACGCGGGCGGCACTGATCGCAGTGCTTTCCGACGGCTCTCAGGAGGACCGGCCGGCCCGGCTGCACGAGATCGGCCGCGAATACGGTGAGGCCTTCAACCTGCTCGATCGCCGGACGGGGTTCATCGAGACCGAGGAACGCGAGGAACTCTTCGCCGCCCTCGACGTCATGGTGAGCGACGCCGAAGAGGCTCTCGGCGTACGGCTCGAATCGGCGGCGGACATGCTCGCGGCCGGCGTGGACGCCGTACGCGACTGGTAGAGCGCCTCCCGGCGCGGTGTCAGGCCCGCTGGAACCGGGCCCCCCACTCGCGGATCTCGTCGAGCAGTTCGGGCGGGGCGAGGACGCGGAAGTCCGCGCCGGCCATCCCCAGTGCCATGGCCGGCCAGTGCAGAGAGTGGGTGATCATCCGGATCCGGCAGCGCTCGGCGTCGACCTCCTCGACCGTGCACCAGTGGCCGATCCGCCGGCGCACGGCGACCGCCGGAGCGTCGACGAGGGCCTCAACCCGGTACGGACGGGGCAGGTTGTCCATGGCGGCGCGGACGAACTCGGCGGCGTCGGCGGCGGGCAGGTCCCGGGGACGGAACCGGGAGCCGCTGCCCTCGGGCTCGGCCAGCCGGTCGACCCGGAAACTTCGCCAGTCGTGCCGGGTCAGGTCGTACGCGACCAGGTACCAGCGGCGGCCGAGCCGGACCAGCCGGTGCGGCTCGACGTGCCGGTCCGTCCGCCGGCCGTCCGCGGGGGTGTAGGTGAAGCGAAGCCGTTCATGGTCCCGGCAGGCCAGCGCGACCGTGGTGAGCACGTCCGGGTCGACGCTCGTCGGGGCGTGGCCGTCCCACCCGGCGGGTACGGTCATCGTGCGCAGCGCCTCGACCCGGTGCCGCAGCCGGGTGGGCATCACCTGCACCACCTTGGCCAGCACCCGCACCGAGGACTCGGCGATGCCCTCCACCGCCCCCTGGACGGCGGTCTGCAGTCCCACGGCCAGCGCGACCGCCTCCTCGTCGTCGATCACCAGCGGCGGCAGCGCGGCGCCCGCGGCGAGCTGGTAACCGCCGTCGACACCGCGCTGCGCCTCGACCGGATAGCCCAGCTCACGCAGCCGGTCGATGTCCCGGCGCAGGGTGCGTACGGAGACTCCCAGCCGTTCGGCCAGTTCACTGCCCTGCCAGTAGCGGTGGGTCTGGAGCAGGGAGAGCAGCCGCAGCGTCCGCGTGCTGGTGTTCGCCATGGTCGCGATTCTCTCGCCGATTCAGGTCAGAAAGTGACCGTTATGCCTCCTAGCGTGGTCCTCGACCGAGCGGAACAACGGAAGGCAGACGACTGTGACCGTCAACGAGCTGAGCACTCCCGATCTCACCGACGCGCCGGCCATCAGCGGTGAGCGCGCGGACCTGCTGGCGGCACTGGCCAAGAGCCGGCACTTCTTGCGCCTCACCACCCGCGACCTCACCGATGAGCAGGCCGGGCAGCGAACCACGGCAAGCGAGCTCTGCCTGGGCGGTCTGATCAAGCACGTCACCCTGGTCGAGCGGAGGTGGGCGGACTTCATCCTGCACGGCCCTGCGGCGATGGGCGACGCCACGACCATGACCGAGGCCGACTGGGCCACATGGGCCGACCAGTTCCGGATGCAGCGCGGTGAGACACTCGCCGGTCTGCTGGCCGCCTACGCCGAGGTGGCCCGCCGTACGGACGAGCTGGTGGCCACCCTGCCCGACCTGGACGCGACCCAGCCGCTGCCGAAGGCCCCGTGGTTCGAGGCCGGCGCGCGATGGTCGGCCCGCCGGGTGCTGATGCAGATCGTCTCCGAAACCGCCCAGCACGCCGGCCACGCCGACATCATCCGCGAGTCCCTGGACGGCGCCAAGAGCATGGGCTGACACGTGATCCGAGGACGGGCAGGCCCTTCTCCGAGGGCCTGCCCGAAACTATCCCCGCCATGGCGATCACGGCCCTTATGGTCTTTTCATGAACGAGTCGCTACGGCTGGTGCCGATCACTCCTGCCAACGTCGAGACGGCCATGGCTGTCAAAGTCCGTCCCGACCAGGAGCGCTTCGTCTCGCCGGTGGTGAAGTCCCTGGCCGAGGCCTACGTGCAGCCGCAGGTGGCCTGGCCCCGCCTCATCCTCGACGATGACCGTCCGGTCGGATTCCTCATGGCCTTCATCGACATCGATTGGGACGGCAAGGGGATCGACTTCCGGTCAAGGCTGTGGCGCCTCAACGTGACACCCGAGGCCCAGGGACAGGGCGTCGGCCGATTCGCCGTCAGGGCCGTGGCCGCCGAAGTCGGGCGTCGCGGCGCCACGCGGATGTACGTCACGTGGGAGCCGGCGGAAGACGGGCCCGAAGGCTTCTACCGGAAGCTCGGGTTCCAGCTCACCGGCGAGGAAAGCGGCGGCCAGAGAGTCGGGGTGCTGGACCTGATCTAACGGACGGCTCCGTGGTCGTTCATTCGGTCAGCCGAGTCGCTGCCTTCCTCGCGGCTCGCAGGATTTCCTCGGAAAGAGGGGAGCCCGCCGTCGCCCGCGCGAGCAGGAGAGCGCCCACGAGCGTGGACAGGGCCGCCAGTCCGGTGTCCTCAGGAGCGATCCACCCGGCCATCTCGCGAATTCCAGCGGCGTAAGTGTCGCGAGATTCAGGATCTCGGGCGAAATCGCCGGCGAACCCGGCTGCCGGGCATCCGCTGCCGGCGTTGTCACGCGCTTCGGCCGACAGGTAGGAGTCGATCAGCGACGACCACGCGGCATCGTGACCACCGTGGCAGTCGTCCAAGGCTGTCAGATACCGCAGCATCTCGGAGAAGGCCTCGGCCGTGGCCTCGTCGACGAGCGCCGCCTTGGAGGCGAACTGCTTGTAGAAGCCGCCCTGCGTCATGCCGACCGACTGCATGACGTCGGCGACGCTCACATCGCGCACCCCCTTCTCGCGGAAGAGTCGCGATGCGGATTCCACCACACGCTTCCGGTTGGCCCGTGCCTCAGCCTGCGATACTCGACTCATCTTCGATCCCTCGTCGCTTCGATTCATCGCCGGGAACGTGCCGGAGGCTGGATTCCAGGCGTCCGAGGCCGGCGTGCCGCGCGAGAAGTAGATTATAGGCACCATCTATGTGGGCGGCCGCACACCACGGAATCCGCGGGTCCCCCCGATCACGTACGAGGCGTGGAGCCTTTCGAGCAACACCGCCCACGGACGAAGCGGGTCTGTCCTACCTCGAACAGGTCGAGGCCACCGTGAAGCCCTACGGCGGCAAGTGGCTCGCGAACGGCGAGGTCAGCGTCGTGGAAGGAGCATGGCCGGGCCTGGTCGTCCTCATGGAGTTCCCCGACCGAGCCGCCGCCGACCGGTGGTACAACTCGGCGGAATACCAGGAGATCCTGCCCCTGCGTGCCAACAACGCCATCTCCGATGTCGTGCTGATCGACAGCCTTCCCGCGGACTACACCGTGCGCGGATTCGCCCAGCAGGTCCGGGCCGCCATCCAGGCGGCATCGTGAGTGGGGCAGGGCACTCCTAGCCTGGGCTTTGAATGGGGTCTCCCTCGTCGCGGGGCGGGCACGACGGCCCGCCCTGCCAGTCGCGCTCGGGCGAGATACAAGGGCTGGTAAGGTGCCCGGCATGGGACTGATCGAGGTGGACAGAGCCTAGCCACCGAACTGCCGGTGGCTTCACTTGTGCGGGCATCGTCCGTACCAGTGAACAATCGTTTCGCAACGCACGCGCGTGAGTCCGCCCTTCCGGGCGTTGACACCGACGCGTGATCTCGCCGGCACGTTCGCATCGCACCGGCCTCGGTCCCAGGTGCCTGACCGCGAACGCGCGACTACGACCTGCCAGGTACGCAACCTCCTCCTGCCCGGCGTCCGGGTAGCGGCTCCCTTGCCGCAGGAGCGTGATTCGTGCCCGTTCCGGTCGAACCCTCTCGCCCGCGTCGGCCCACGGCCCCGTGGCCGGTTGTCCTGCCAGTTCCGCCGGCTCCCGCGACCCGTTCACGTTGGCATCGCCATGCCACACCGCGCGGTCGACGGGGATAGGGAAAGAGAAACACCGCAATGTCGACGAAATCCGCCATCACCCTCCGTGATCTGACCTTCGAGTGGCCCGACGGCATCATCGCGCTCGCCGGGGTCAACGGCACTTTCGGCACCGGCCGGACCGGACTGATCGGCCGCAACGGCGCAGGCAAGTCCACCCTGCTCCGGCTCATCGCCGGTGACCTGCACCCGACTGCCGGGCAGATCGACGTCGTGGGCGAGGTCGGCTACCTGCCGCAGACGCTCACACTGCGTCAGGACACCACCGTCGCCGAGCTACTCGGCATCCACGGGACCCTCGCCGCGATCAAGGCGATCGAGTCCGGCGACGCCGACCAACGCCACTTCGATGTGATCGGTGACGACTGGGACATCGAGTCCCGTGCCGACGAAGCTCTGCACCACATCGGATTCTCCGCCGCGGACCTCGACCGCCGCGTCGCCGAGGTCTCCGGTGGCGAAGGCATGCTCATCGCGATCACCGGGCTGCGCGTCCGCCGCACCCCGATCACCCTGCTCGACGAGCCCACGAACAACCTCGACCGCGCCACGCGCGCCAAGCTGGCCGAGTTCGTCGACCAGTGGCCCGGGACGCTCGTCGTCGTGAGCCACGACCTCGATCTACTGGAGCACATGGACAACACCACGGAGCTGTACAGCGGCACCCTGGCCACATTCGGCGGCCCGTACAGCGCATGGAAGGAGCACCAGGAGCAGGAGCAGGCAGCCGCCGTGCAGGCCGCTCGTTCGGCTCAGCAGGCGCTCAAGGTCGAGAAGCGGCAACGCATCGAGGCAGAGACGAAGCTGGCGCGCCGCGAGCGGACAGGGAAGAAGACCCAGAAGGACGGCGGCATCCCGAAGATCCTCGCCGGCAACCGCGCCAGTAAGGCCCAGGCGTCCGCGGGATCACTCCGTTCGACACTCGACGACAAGGTCCAGGCCGCGCAGGCCGCGGTCGACGCCGCGGACGCACGCGTCCGCGATGAGGAGCACATCCATCTGGTGCTGCCCGATCCGGACGTCCCGCGCGGGCGGCGGCTGGCGGAGCTGGAGGACGAGGGCCGGACCATCGTGATCCAGGGCCCGGAACGGGTAGCGCTCGTCGGCGCGAACGGTGCCGGGAAGTCCACTCTGATCGAGCAGCTCGTGCGACATGCCGAGCCGACGCCCGGGCGACCGCACGGCCGCCTTGTGACCGAACTCGTCGGTTTCCTTCCGCAACGCCTGGACGGGCTCGATGAAGACGCCAGCGCGATGGAGAACGTGCGGGCCGTCGCCCCGGGCACGCCGGCGGGCACGATCCGCAACCAGCTCGCCCGGCTGTTGCTCCGTGGTGACAGCGTGGACCGCCCCGTCCGCACGCTCTCCGGCGGGGAGCGCTTCCGGGTCTCGCTCGCCCGGCTCCTCCTGGCCGAGCCGCCTGCCCAACTGCTGATCCTGGACGAGCCGACGAACAACCTCGACATCGCCAGCGTCGAGCAACTCGCCGAAGCCCTCGACGCGTACCGCGGCGCGCTCCTCATCGTCAGTCATGACTTCGCGTTCCTTGAGCGGATCGGCGTCGACACCATCATCGAGCTCGACGGAAACGGACGGATGCACCAGCGCCGGGACCTGGGCGTCTGACAGCGCTGGACCGCCGACTGCGCACGAGGCAGCCCGGGGACTTTACTCGTACGTGTTTCGATTTTTGCCCACACTTGTCCAAATGCGTTGATCGCGCCAGAATCAGTTCAGCCTTCAACTACTTGGTTGGGGGGTCACTGCACGGATGAGGAGAGGCATGAAGCGCACCATCTCCGTTCTCGCCGTCGCCGCCGGCGTCCTCGGCGCCACGCTCACCGGCATCAGTCCCGCGTCCGCAGCCGCCCCTGCGGTCGACTGCTCCACGGGCGAGTACACCCGGGTCGTGAACAGCTACGTCCCCACCAACGTCCAGCGGCCGGCGGTGGACGGTCACAGCTACAACATCGGCGGCCCGTTGGAGTACACGTACGAGGTCTGCCTCGACATCCCGGACACCGAGACATTCACCATCGAGGTACGGATCTGGAACAACGGGACACAGTCCGTGTTCGTGGACGACCGGCCCGGAGACAAGGTCTTCCGCTACTCGCTCGGCCCCAACAGCTTCTGGCAGGTCTACGGCACGCTGACCGGGCCCGGCAGCACCTACCTCTACTACACCTGGAACGAGAAGCAGACCACGGCCTGACCCGGAACAGGCCGGCCGCCTCGCTCGGCGAGGTGGCCGGCCGGACACCGAAGAGCGCGAAGGCCCACTCGACGGCGGCCTCAGCCCTTGAAGGCGCCGTTCATGATCCCGGCCACCATGCGCCGCCCGACGAAGACGAACAGGACGAGCAGCGGGAGGGTGGCGAGGAAGGAGCCGGACATGGCGAGCCCGAGGTCGATGTTGAAGCTGTTCTGCAACGCCTTGATCGCGATCTGGACGGTGTACATCTCCGGCGACTTCAGCACCACGAACGGCCACAGGAAGTCGTTCCACGCGGTGACGAAGCCCAGCAGACCGAGCACGAAGGCGGCGGGACGCACCAGCGGGAACGCGACGCGCCAGAAGATCTGCCAGGTCGACGCTCCGTCGATGCGGGCCGCCTGAAGGATCTCGTCACTGATCGCGGACGATATGTGCTGACGCATCCAGAAGATGCCGAAGGCGTTGGCCAACCCGGGGACGATCAGCGCCTGGAGCGTGTCCACCCAGCCCAGCGACGAGATGATCATGTACTGGGGGACGATGGCGAGCTGGGTCGGCACGGTCATCGTCAGGACGACGAACAGGAACAGCGCGTTGCGGCCACGGAAGCGCATCTTGGCGAACGCGAAGCCCGCCAGCGCGCACAGCACCGCCTGGCCCACGCCGATCGACCCGGCCACGACCAGGCTGTTGACGATCGACCGGACGAACGGCACGGTCGAGAACACCAGGCCGGCGAGGTGGAAGAAGTTGCCGCCCGGCACGATCTCGGGCGGCAGCTTGATCGCCGTCGCGGTGTCGGTGGTGGCGACGATGAACATCCAGTACAGGGGGAACAGGCAGGCGAAGGCGGCGAGCGCCAGCAGCGCGTAGGTCCACCATCGGACACGCTCGCCGGAGCGCCGTCTCCTCGTAGTCTTCATGATCGCCCCCTCAGCCCTTGACCGGGCGGATCCGGGTGGACAGGAAGTAGTTGAGGCCGGCGAGCACGACGACCATCACGAACAACGCCACCCCGACCGCCGCGGCGTAACCGAACTTGAACTGGATGAACCCCTGCTCGAACAGGAAGAGAGTGAGTGTCTGACACTGGCGGACCGGTCCGCAGGTGTTGGCCGCGCCACGGTTCATGAGTAGGGCCTCGGTGAAGATCTGCAGCCCGCCGATCGTCGAGGTCACGATCGTGAAGACGATGACCGGCCGTAACGAGGGGAGGGAGATGTGCAGGAACTGCCGCACACCTCCGGCTCCGTCGACGGCGGCCGCCTCGTAGATCGCTCGGGGAACCGCCTGCAGTGAGGCCAGGTAGAGCAGCGTCGTGTAGCCGAACCACCGCCAGGTCACCATGACGGCGATCAGCACATGGCTGCCCATCACCGACTGGGTGAAGTCGATGTGCTCGAAACCCACCAGGCCGAGCAGCCAGTTCAGCAACCCGTAGTCGCGGTCGAACATCTGGACGAACACGATGGCCGTGGCGGCCACCGAGGTGATGTACGGCACGAGCATCGTCATGCGGAAGAACAGAGCGAGGCGCAGCCGTACGTGGTTGAGCAGGTGCGCGAGCACCAGCGCGATCAGCAACTGCGGCACGGTGGACAGCAGCCAGATGCTCACGGTGTTGCGCGCCGCGTTCCAGAACCGCACGTCCCCGACCAGCCGGTTGAAGTTGTCCATGCCGACGAACACGTGCTCGCCGATCGGGTTCCAGTCGAACAGCGCCACATAGAAGGTGAACAGCAGCGGGATGAGGCCGAACACCGCGAAGAGCACGAAGAACGGGGCGATGTAGGCGTAGGGGGCGACGATCTCGGTGAAACCGCGCCGCGCCGCCTGCACCGGCGGGGCCGGAGGCAGGCTCGCCTTGGTGGGGCTGATGCTCGTCGTCACGGTCTGCTCACTTCCCCGCCGCCGGCGCGTGCCGGTGGGGACGGCACGCGCCGGCGGCGCACGTTAGCTAGCCGCCGATCGCGGTCTTGATGTTGGTCACCGCCGCGTCCCACGCCTTCGCGGGGTCACCCTTGCCCTGCTCGACGTTGGCGATGGCGTTCGTGAACTCAATGCCGATCGTGGTGCTGTCCGGCCCGATGAGGAACGGCTTGAGGCCGAGCAGCGAGTTGGTGTAAATCGTGCCGATGGGCGCACCGGAGAAGAACGGGTCCTTGACCGAGGTGAGCTTCGGGTCCTGGTAGACCGACGGGGTCGAGGGCAGTGACCTGGCCTGAGAGAAGTGATCAAGCTGGCCCTGCGGCGACTGCGTGGCGGCGATGTAGTCCCAGGCGGCCTTCGGGTTCTTGGCGCCCTTGGGGATGGCGAGGAAGCTGCCGCCCCAGTTGCCCGAGCCGCCGGGGATCGTGGCGATATCCCAATTGCCCTTGGTGTCGGGGGCGTTGTCGCGGATGGAGCCGAGCAACCAGACCGGTGCGGCGATGGCGGCGAAGTCCCCCCTCTTCATCGCGGCGCTCCAGCCTTCGGTGAACGTGCTCTGCTTGGCGGTGATCCCGGCGGCCACGGCCTTGAGCGCCAGGTCGAAGGCGGTCTTGACCTGGGGGCTCTGTTCGTACACCAGATTGCCCGCGGGGTCGTAGTACTTCTCCTGCCCCTGGTTGACAACCTGCGAGTAGATGCTCCCGCCGGCGTTGTCGATGAACGCCTTGCCGGTGGCCGCCGTGTACTTCTTGCCGGTCTCGATGAAGGCGTCCCAGGTGGGCCAGAGCTTGCTCACCTCCTCGCGGTCCGTCGGCAGCCCGGCCTCCTTGAACAGGTCGGTCCGGTAGGCGATGGCCATGCCGCCGACGTCGGTCGGGATACCGATGATCGCGCCGTCCTTGGTCGTGGACTGGCTGATCACCCAGTCGAGGTAGTCGCCCTTGATCTTGTCGGCGCCCATCGTGCGCAGGTCGACGAAGTTCTGCGGCTGCTGGACGAACTTGGGTAGGTCGTCGCCCTGGATCAGCACCAGGTCGGGCACTTTGCCGCCGGCGAGCGCGGTGGTGAGCGCCTGCGCCGTCTCCTGTGCGTTCCCCACCTCGGTCAGCTTGATCTGCACGTCCGGCTTTATCTTCTTGTACTCCTCCGCGGACCCCTTCGCGTTGATCCCGGTGAACGACCAGAACTCGAACGACTTGCCGTCCGACCCGCCGGAGGAAGTCCCGGACGACGAGCCTGAGCACGCTGCCATGCTGAGGGCCGCGGTAGCGGCGAACACGACCGCTGAGACCTTGCGGAACTTCACGGCGACCTCTTTTCGCTTGCTGTGGTCAGGGGTGTGATGTGCGGCCCGGCACCGAGAGAACGCGCTGCGCTCGCCGGGCACCTCCTACGTGTGCAGGACGGCGACGGTGCCGTGCTACTTCAGGCTCCGGACCATGAGCGCCGGGCAGGTCCAGCACCGCCATGCCGACCTGGTGTTTCACCTGCAGAGCCTTCTGACATCACTCTTGCTGATGAAACTTTCGGGATGTCATCTCGATCATTGCTCCAGGACATTAGGCCTCCGTCGACCTGAGCGTCAATATTCTGAGGGCCATCTGTCTGAAACAATCGGCCCGCCGATTTTAAGTTTCGGAAGCCCCGGCGCCCCTCCACCGAGAGGACGGAACCCGCCTGCCTGGCAGATCACCGGAGCCGAAGGAGAGATCCGGCACCCACATGGATCGGGGATCGCGCCCACCCTCTCCTCATCAGGCATGAGGCACCGGCTCGGCGATCGTCCTCAGCCCCGTGGGTGACCGGCCATCGCGCGATCACGTACCCGTACCGGGCAGGAGCGTGTCGCGCAGGCACGGGAAGCCTTCGAACAGGTGGTGCTACTCAGTAGCAGGGGAACGGTTACGCCGTGACTCGTATTGGCCATCACATCGGCGACCTTGTGCCCATTCGTCGTACGGCAGAGGCGAGTCCGGCGAGGACCGGTGATGGCCCTCACTCAAGACGACCTCCGGCTTGAGTCTCGAGTGGCTCGAAGGTGCAGGCTCGTTCTCGTGAGTGACGGAACAGAGGTGAAGGCGGGCACTGCCGGTGGAGAGGGCTCGTGCCCATTGAGCACTGGCTGATCGCCGCTCTTCGCGTCCACAGCCGAGCCGCCGGCCCCCCGTTGTAGGTCACGTCCAGGGAAGTGGTGTATGAGCTGCCACCGCGTGATCCGTTTCTGCAGGTTAAGCGGTGAGGGTGACGGGGAGCTGTTCCTGGTCCGGTGTGTCGCCGGGGATCACGCGGAGGCGGGCTTTGGCTAGGACGTCCAGGCCTATGTAGCGGCGGGCTTCGGTCCATTCGTTGTAGCCGGCGGGCGCCATGGCACGCTGCGATGCGCAAAGCGTGCCCTCGCTGTTCAACGGCGTTTCACTGCGGGGGCTCGGCCAAGGCGTCAGAACGGGGACTTGACGTCCCAAACTTCCTCGGCCGGTGGCGCGGTGATGATCACGTCAGATCCCCAGGCACTGTAATGGATGTCTTCGCTCAGAAGCTCCTTGGCGGCCCTCCTGCCAATCTGGATCCTCTTGGTCGTAGTGGTCATCTGTCGCCTGATCAAACCATCAGAGCCGATCCACAAGCGCCAGCCGATCCGCTGCGCGCCCTCCCTGGCAGACATCTTGGTGCCGGGAGACGCCTGTCTGACCGTGATCACGCCGGTATAGAGCGTGGTCTTCACGCCATCAAGCTCCATGCCGGGCGCCTTGGTCTTCGCCGTAGCCAGCACGGCCTTCAGCGTGGCCGGGTCGAGAACGTTGAGGAGGGAGTAGCGTCGGGCAGCGACAGTGCCCTTGGGCGAGACGATTCGCGCCCAGGCCTTACCGTCAGGCAGAAGGTGGTCGTAGGCACCGGTGCTGTAGGTCTCATTGCCAATGGCGATGGAACGGGTGGGGCCCTCGTTCGTGCCGACGAATATGTCTTTCGCTTTGTTTTCGACTTTGGCCTGACCGGCCAGATCGAAGGTGACCACTCCAGACGCATCGAAGCCCAGGTCACCGGCATGCCGGAATTTTATCGCCGCTCCGCCCTGATCCATCTTCCAGGCAATGGAGATCCGTACGCCATGATCGGGGACGAGGTGCTTTTTGAGTATGGCCACCGGGTCCGTGACCGCATGGGCGGGGGCCACAACCCCTAGAACAGACAACACAACAATCGCCATGCTGGCGACAAGACGCTTCACAGGCCCTCCCCGTCCGACGAGCCCAGTCTGCGCATAGAAGATCACAGGGGAGTTGCAGGTACAGAAGAGGCCCGGAGGAAGGACGCCCCGTACCCCGACGGCGGCTTCTGGATCGCCTCCAGCGACCCCCTCGCCACCGACCAAGCCCTCACCGGCACCATTCTCACCAACCACGTACACGCCGCGGCCGTGCTAACCGACGGAGCCGCCGACGCCGAGCGCTCCGACCCCCACGGCGAACGCTGGCCACGCAGCAAGACCCACGACGAGGCAACAGCGGTTAACGTCATGATCCATGTAGAGGTAGTGGGGCGAATCGAGTAAGTCTGTGAGCGACGACATCCTGTCGATCATTCCGACCGATCCGCACTGGCAACCCGTCCAGGACGCGGCCGATCGCGCTGCGGCGATCATGGCGGACCTGGCTCCGGGTGAGCCAGACGGCGTGGATGCCGAAATAGACGTGACATGGCACGACAACATCGCCGTCATCGCCTGTGGCGCGAACCTGGAAAGGATCGGCTGCCCGCACTGCGGCGCCTCGATCGACACCGAATGGTGGCACGATCTCCTGGAAGCCCACTTCGACGAGGGCTTTGCGAACCTCGCCGTCAAGGCCCCCACGCCGAACCCGGCCGCGGCCTCGGCGAGTGTTTCGCCTTTGCGCAGGTGGACCAGCACGAGCAGGGCCTGCCGGCCGGGGTTAAGGCGGCGCCACGTCGAGCCGATCGACTTGCGGTGACGGCGGATGAGACCGGCAAGGTAGGACAGCGCCCGATGTGACAACGGCAGCGCGGCACGATAGAACAACAACTCGAAGCCTCTGGTGCATAGGTTGATCTTGGTCGACAACCCTTCTACCAGGGGCTTCTTCATTTGTCGATCAGGTACAGCCCACCACGCCGCGCCCGTGACCTGCCACTTCAGGTTGAAAAGGCTCCGTATCTCCAAGGCCCACATGTCTGCTTGAGCGGAGGGAGGTAAGGCGTCCAGCCAGTCGGCTGCCAGATCTGAATTGTGGACGTAGAACTCCCGCTCCAGATTCAGGTCACCGTAAGACCCGGACGGAAGTTCTTCTCGCTCTTCGTATAAATAGGCCACCAGATCACCTGATCTTCCTATGGACAAGCGAAGTATCTGCTTAGTCTAATGGCGCATTAATGACACGAACGCCGCTTCCCATGATCGGAGAAGCGGCGTTCTGCTGCATCGAACCGAGGCGGAGTCAAGTAGCGGACTCCTGCTTCGCGATACTCGGTCGACACGAATTCGGATCTGTTCGACGCATGACCCTTATCGTCGCGACTGCTGGTCAGCGTCGAACTTCGTCGGCTGTGGCGCAGAGTCCTCCACGAAGCGAGGACGGCAAGCGAACCAGCCGGCGATCACCCCTGGGATGGCGGTCGCAGCGAGCACCAGGAGCGGGATCGACCATGATCCGGTCGCCTCGCGCAGAAGGCCCAAACCGATCGGGCCGAAGCACGCCAGCCCATAGCCGATGCCCTGAACGAAGCCCGACACGGCAGAGGCTGTCTGCGGGCTCTTGGTTCGACGGTTGATGAGGGTCATGCAGAGCGGGAAGGTGCTCACCCCGATTCCCAGCGCGCACACCCACATCAGCGTGCCGTCGAGCGGGAACAGAAGCAGGCCCAGGTATCCCGCTACCAGGAAGATCGCACACACGACGACCACGATGAACGGGTTCGTCATGCGCGTGGCCAGGTGTGGAACCACCAAGGCCGCGAGCATGCCCCACGCCGAGTAGAGCGCGACCATGGAGCCACCCAGGGCCGCGCTGCCTCCTGCGTCGGTGAGCACTGCCGGGACCCAGGTGATAATCCCGTAGTTGGACAGCGACATCATCGCGAAGAGGATCACCAGGCCCCAGACGGTTGATGATCGGCTGATCCTCGGTCCCGCGTCGGTCGCCGTCACGACCGCGGGCGCGTGGTGATCGGCGGGCAGCCTGACTGCCAGGATGAGCCAGACCACACCAGCCACAGCAGCTGGTCCCGCCCAGATACCTACCGAGAGCCGCCACGTCGCCGCTTCTGCCACCGGGACCGCGAGGAGCGGGGCGCTGAACTGGCCCGTCTGCAAGAGGATCAGGTAAAGCGAAGTCCACAGGGCCAGTCGATCGGGGAACCAGGCCTTCACCAACGGAACGACCACGACGTTCGCGGCTCCGATCCCGGCCAGTGCCAGCACGGTCGAAAGCACCAGCAACGAGGGCGTTGGAGAGAAGGCGCGCATCAGGAGCGACAGAGCCGTCAGGCCCAGCGCCACAGTGGCCGTGCGCTCGAGTCCGAACTTTTTCGTCACCGCTGGGGCGAGAAACCCGAAGATGCCGAAGGACGCCGCTGGCACAGTGCCGAGCAGGCCGGACAGCGTCACCCCGAAGCCGAGATCGGATCCGATGATCTCCAGGAGCGGAGTGAACCCGGTCACGGCCGTTCGCAGGTTGACCGCTGTCAGGGCGATAGCGAGCCCGGCCCACAAGGTCAAACGCCCACGGTGCAGCGGAACGACCGTTGAGGAGAGCGATGTCACGTTATACTCCGGTGTAACGTCAGCAGATGATGGGATTATGGGATGAGTTCGGAAAATTCTGGCACGCGACAGCCGGTACGTCGAGTGGGACTCATCGACCAGGCCGCCGAACGCTTCCGCGAGGAGGTGGTCTCTGGACGCTGGCCGGTCGGTGAGCGAATACCGACCGAGGCCGCATTGGTGTCGGAGTTCGGGATCGGCCGGAACACGGTGCGCGAGGCGCTGCAGTCGCTGGTGCACGCAGGTTTGCTGCGCCGTGAGCAGGGCCGCGGCACCTTCGTCATCTCCAGCTCCGAGCTGACAGGCACTCTTGAACGTCAGTTCGCCGGTGGCACCCGTCGCCACTACCTGGAACTACGCCTTGCCCTTGACAGCGCTGCAGCGTCACTGGCCGCATTGAACCGCTCAGATGCCGACGTCGAGCTGCTGCGCGAGCTGCGCGACCGTCGAGAAGCGAGCTGGTCGACCGATGATCTCGACCTGAGAGCGAGCGCGGACCTCGCCCTGCACCACGCGATCGTGGCAGCGACGCACAACCCTCTCTACGTCAAGCTGTACTCCAGCATGCTCGACGTCTTCGCTGCCCACATGCGCGACGAGAAGAACGAGGACGAGGACGCGGCACACCGCTACCACCACGAGCTGGTCGAGGCGATCGCGGACGGGGACGCCGACCGTGCTGCCACGAAGGTGGTTTCCATCTTCAAACCCTTCATGCGCTGAACCACGCAATTGCCTCCCCGCTCGGGCGAGGCGTCTGACGATGCCCCGCAACGCGAAGCAGAGTGGACGGACCCCGACCGTGGAAAGGTCCTGCTCGGCGACTACGCGCGGACCTGGATCAAAGAGCGGCCGGGCCTGCGGCCCAAAACGGTAGAGCTCTACACCTGGCTCCTTGAGCGACACATCGTTCCCGGCCTCGGCGAGGTGCCAATCGGCCGCTTGCGTTGGGGCGAGGTGATCGCGCTGCGGCGCTCGGACATCGACCTCAACGCGCGTACGGTCCGCGTACGCGAACAGCTCATAGAGCTGGGCGGGGGGAGACATGGTGCTCACGCCGCCCAAGTGGCGGGCCGGCAAGCGCACTGCCAGCATCCCCTCGGCCATCGTTCCGGCCCTCGTCGACCACCTCGGCCAGTTCACCGGCACAGGCGAGGACGCGTTCGTCTCGGCAAGCGCGGCGCCTACCTCTGCGGTGGCGACTTCCGGCGTGAGGCCAAGTGGGCGGAAGCCCTCAAGGAGATGGGCGTCAAGGGATTGCACTTCCACGACCTCCGGCACACGGGCAACACCCTCGCCGCGCAGTCGGGCGCGAGCCTCGCCGACCTCAAGGCCCGGATGGCCACAACAGCGGCCGGGCCGCGCTCATTTACCAGCACGCCACGCGAGACGCCGACCGGAAGATCGCCGATGCCCTGAGCGCGCGAGTCGAGGCGGAGCGCGATGCCGACAAGAGCTAATGGCACGTTAATGACACGAACGCCGCTTCCCATGATCGTGGAAGCGGCGTTTTGGCTGGTGGACCCTAGGGGATTCGAACCCCTGACTTCCTGCTTGCAAACACGTAAGCCGATCATGGTTGATCTGCGTCTCTGCTGCTGGGGCTACTGATCGCGTTCCCCGTGGGTCCCCGCAGTTCCCCCTTGATCACCGCCCCATCGGGCACGCAACGGGCACGGCGAGCGACGCCGCAGGCGCCCTTGACTGGGCGGGCACGTCCGGGACATTCGGCCAGCGAGGAGGACGAAGGCCATCGGATCGGAAGTGGAAGATTTTCCTTGCTCAGGCATGGCTCCAACCTGCTCATCTCGCTGTTCTTGATCGCTTGACGATGAGATCATTCCAAGCGCGTTCCAGATCTTGCCGAAGCTGTGAACCTTCCCTGTCGGCGCCGCCGTCGCCCACAGCCCAAGGTTCCGCCACACGATAGGACGCATGTACTCGGTAATTGATCAGTGACATTGAGTGATGCCATGGTGCTTACGTCTCGATCAACTCTCTCGGAGGCAAACCATGCTTGCTCACCGTCTACTCGCCGTCGCCGTCATCTCCGCCGCAGTGGGTGCGGTCACCACCGTGCCCGCCACGGCCTCGGCTCACCAGTACGCCGGCAGCCCGGCCCTGGTCGGCCCCCCGGCCTGCGTCGACGTCAGCAACAATCGCGGCAACGGTACCCAGATGTACCTGTGGGAGTGCCAGAACAACAACGCCAACCAGAAGTTCGTCTTCCAGGACGGCCTCATCAAGGTGGAAGACACCATCGGCAAGGCCCGGGAGATGTGTCTGGACGCCTCCAACAGCCGCGCCAACGGTACTCGCGTGTACCAGTGGCAGTGCGTCGGAAACGCTAACCAGCTTTGGGTCCTCCAGAGGGGCCAGATCATCCTCAAGTCCACCCTCAACACAGGCAACCGCATCTGTCTGGACGTCACCAACAGCCGCGCCAACCTCTCGCCGGTTTACCTGTGGCAGTGCGTGCCCAACAACAACCAGAAATTCGTGATCGACGACGGCCAGATCGTGGTCAAGGACACCCTCTCCTGATTTCTGGTCACACCTGGCACCTTCCCGACGCACCGCAGGGCATCAGCGGCAGACAGGACAGCAACCCGCCTTCTCCGCTGGGCCGGGGCTAGGAACGAAGTGCCGGACCATCGATCGCCCCCACCCGTGTAACGGCCGGCCACAGCAGGGCGATCGTCGTGCCGCATCAGTACGGCGGCGGCGCGCCTGTAGTCGGGGGGGGTGCGGCTTGGTACGGCGAGCGGTGTACGGCGGGCGGCCCGAGCCGCTGCCGGCTGGGACCGGCCCCCAGGCCCCATGCCCGGACGGCGGGCGGGCGACGGGCCGTGCGGCGGCGCTCAGCGAAGAACAATTCGGCAAGGAGTCGCCTGACGGCGAGCCTTCTTCGCTGCACGGAAGAGCGCGAAGGCAGACTAACGATCAAAGCCCAGGCGGGGAAATCGGTCCCTGGCCTGGGCTTTTAGTGCGTGAAGCCTGGGGGATTCGAACTCCTGACTTCGTGCTCGCAAATCGGCCTGATCATCAGGGACAACGGCCCCGACCTGGGCGAGAGGCGATCCGTGAGTGACCGCGAGTGCTCCCTGTTTACCGCCCTCAATGGCACGCTAATGGCACTCGATCACGCTCGCCGACCCGCAGCGGCCGGCTATGCGCGTCCCGCCCCTGGTTTTGACTCGGTAAGGAACGGCCGAGGCACTTGGGTAGCGGGGAGGACGGGCTACCAAATTGGACTCGAGGCCCCTGCCGGAGGCAGAAGCGAGGCAGAGAGAGCAACCCGTATTGCCTCACAGGCCTCAAGAGCCCTTCCTAAAACGATCTGCGGCCCTGCGACGGGTGAGACAGAATACGGGCGCATGAGGGATAGACCGGCAGGTCTGGCGGAGGCCGAACTGATGGTGGCACTGACCGAGGGCTGGGGCATCGAGCCCCACTCGGTCGAGTACCTCCCGGTCGGCGCAGGCAGCTACCACTGGTCGATGGTGGATCAACGTGGGACGGCGTGGTTCGTCAAGGTGGATGACCTCGGCGTCGAGGAGGCAGGACGTGATGATGCGTTCGACCGACTCGGTCGATCGTTTGGTGCCGCCCTGGCACTGCGCCGGGACGCGGGTCTCGATTTCGTCCTCGCGCCGATCCCGACCGCCACCGACACCGCGGTCTGGCGGCTGACCTCGCGGTACGCCCTGTCGGTGTTTCCAAAGGTGGCGGGTGCCGCCGGGCGCTTCGGCACGCACCGGCCCGAGGATCACGTCGAGGTAATCGGCCTGCTGGCCGAGCTGCACAAGGCGACCCCGATTGTGGCGGACACCGCATCACGGACCGACCTGGTGTTGCCCGGTCGGGACAAGCTGGAGGAGGCGCTGCAGAACCTCGATCGGGAGTGGACCGGCGGGCCTTATGCCGAGCCAGCCCGTAAGATGCTGTCCGCCCAGGCCGGGCACGTCCAACGATTGCTCGCCGACTTCGATCGGCGGGTCGACCAGGTACGAGACAGCGCGGCGGTATGGGTGGTCACGCACGGCGAACCGCACCCCGGGAACGTCATGCGTACCTCGGCTGGACTGCGGCTCATCGACTGGGGCACCGTGCAGATCGCTCCGCCGGAGCGGGACCTGTGGATGCTCACCTCCGCCCTCGCCCGCATGCTCGGCGAGGACCCGGTTGGCGACGATAGCGCACTCGTCCGTTACACCCGAGCCACCGGCCGGGCTGTCTCACCGGCCGGCCTCGCTCTCTATCCGCTTTGGTGGCGGCTCGCCGACATCGCCATCTTCGTCGACGAGCTGCGCCGGCCGCACGGCACCGGTGAGGACATCGCCGCATCGTTGACCTATCTCACCGGCTATCTCGAATCCAGCCAAGACTGACCTGTGGTCTGACCGGCGGCGCGACGCGCCGCCGCCTTGACAGCCTCGCGCGAGGACAACTCAAGAGTGGATCGGGCACGCAACAGGCGCGCAAGAGCGACAAGGCCGAATAACGATCAAAGCCCAGGCGGGGAAAAGGGTCCCTGGCCTGGGCTTTCGAGTGGGTGAAGCCTGGGGGATTCGAACCCCTGACTTCCTGCTTGCAAAGACACCTGTCGATCTTGCCCGATCTGCACAGACGCTGCTCAGCGCCCTGATCGGGTTCCCCGTGACTCCCCCTTGATCACCGCCCCATCGGGCACGCGACGGGCACGCGGTGGAGCCTCGATCCCGCGCGGACGCGCACGCTTCCCCCTGCCTGATCATCCCGTCGCCGTCGTCCCACCCGTCAGGGGAGACACGAGCCGGCGGGTCACCCTCGCGAGGAAGGCATCAAAGTCCTCGGTTGTCTCTGCCATCAACATATGTTGATACGAGCGTCCTGGCCTGTGTGGGCCCTTCGCGTAATCGCAGGTCAGAAGGCGTGATCGAAACCAGACGCTAGGAGCAACTCCAGATAGCTTCCTACCCGTGGTCGGCCCGGGTCCGTTCAAAGATGACGGGCCCTCCGGTGCCACGGAGGGCCGCCCACACCTCATGTAGGACCTCTCCGCAGTCCGTCGGTGACGACGGCGAGGATCGGTTCCAGCGAATCTTCTCTCCTGGCCATGCAAGCGGACATCAGCGCCCTGATGTCCGGGTAGCTGACATCGGCTCGCACGTCGCCCGACTTTTGGGCCGCGGCAAGCAGTTCCTGTAGCCGACCACACAGGTCGGCGCCCGCGCGTTCGCCGATGTCGTCCAACCGGCGATCGGCTACGGCCAGCTCGGCCAGCCCGCAGTCGGCCGCCCCCGCTCGCACCAGAGCGACGAAGAGAGCGAAGAAGGCGGTGCCGGGATCTTCTCGGCGGGCGAGCTCGTCGGCTTGGGCGGTGAGCTTCACCAGCCGGGTGGACATGATCGCGATGAGGAGATCCTCCTTCGTCGGGAAGTGCCGACTCACCGTGCCGGTACCGACCCCGGCACGGCGGGCGATCTCGTGAACTGGCACGGAAAGGCCCTCGGTGGCGAACACCTCGGCCGCCACCTCCAGCACGCGTGCCCGGTTACGCCGCGCGTCGGCCCGCAACGCGCGTTCGTCGGTCATGGTCCCGCACCTCCCCATCGACAAGCGGGAC
Organism: Microbispora sp. H10836; assembly: GCF_012999525.1. Classification (NCBI taxonomy): domain Bacteria; kingdom Bacillati; phylum Actinomycetota; class Actinomycetes; order Streptosporangiales; family Streptosporangiaceae; genus Microbispora; species Microbispora sp. H10836. Next base: position 102,996 of record NZ_JABBWU010000012.1, on the reverse strand, counting down.
GGCCATCCCGCCGACGCCGGTCTGGACGTCGTCCTCAGCAACTCCCGTGGCCCATGTGCCCAGCCTGACCGACCCTGCTTCCAGGCGTGACCCCGCCGACCCGGCGCCGGGCACGGGATGCGGCCAACGAAACTTTCGCTCGGATGCTCGGCGAGTGACGACTTCACCATCAACCTCGCGGCGGACGACTCCTGACGAGACCGCCCGGCCGCTGCCACACCACCATGGAGAGCAGATGAAAGCCATCGTGTACCGCAAAATCGGTGATCCTTCCGTCCTGGAACTCATCGAGCGTGACGTGCCCGTGCCCGGCCCCGGCGAGGTCCGCATCCGCATCCACGCCTCCGGCATCAACCCGACCGACTGGAGGGGACGCTCCAGCACCGCGTGGCCGATGCCATATCCCGAGGTGACCCCGCACCACGACGGCGGCGGCGTGATCGACGCGGTCGGCCTGGGGGTCGAGACGTTCGCGCCCGGCGACCGGGTGTGGGTGATGATGGCAGGATTGGGCTACAACACCGGCACCGCCCAGGAGTTCACCGTCGTGCCCGCGTCCTGGGTGCGACCACTGGCGGAGAACGCGTCATTCGACGTGGGCGCATCGCTCGGGATCCCCGCGCTCACCGCGCACCGGGCGCTCACCGTCGCCGAGGACGGCCCACGGCGCCTGGCCCCCAACGCGCTGGACGGCCGCACCGTGCTGGTGACCGGCGGCGCGGGCGCGGTCGGTCACGCCGCGATCCAACTCGCCCGCTGGGCCGGCGCCACCTTGATCACCACGGTCAGCGGGCCGGAGAAGGCGGCGCTGGCCAGCGCGGCCGGCGCGCACCACGTGGTCAACTACCGAGAGGGCGACCCGGCGGCCGAGATCCGCGCGGTGGCGAAGGACGGCGTGGACATCATCGTCGATGTCGCCGTGGCGAAGAACATCGACCTCGACCTGGCGACGCTCAAGAACGGCGGCACGATCGCGGTCTACGCCGACGACCGCCCCAAGGTGGAGCTGGACATCCTCCAGGCCCTCCAGCTGAACGCTCGGTTCCAGTTCCTTCTAATCTTCCTCGACCGCGAGCGGATGGCAGTCGCGGCCGACGACGTCACGGCGGCGGTGCGGGACGGCGCGATGGGAGTGGGCGAGGAGCACGGACTGCCCGTGGTTCGCTTCCCGCTGGCCGAGACCGCCGCAGCGCAGCTCGCCTCGCAGAACGGTGCGGTGGGCAAAATGATCGTGGACCCCACGATGTGACGGGGGCGGCGCCGGGTGCGCCAACGGCTGCCCGGCGCCGCCACCACCTCACTTCCCTGAGCGGTTGCGAACCCGGCACCGATTATCAGCGGCTTCCGACGGGCGGCCAAGTGGGGGAGTTCGAGCGCATCCCCAGCATCGCCGGTGTTCGCCCTACCGGCTACAGAGGCTCCAACCCCAAAGGGTCGCGCGAGCCCCCACAGCTCGGCGAATCAGCGGCAACACGACCATTGCGGCGCTAACCGCCACCTGGGTGTCCTCGCTGGGTTCGTCGGCGCTTAAGCCGCCATCGTCCTCGCCGACGTCGCCCTACTGGCGACACCGGTCTTGCTCTCTGGCCCGGGTGCCCGTGACCATCACGCCGATCGGAGAGCGCAGACACGCGCTCCTACCGCGTACTCGCCCATCGCCACTCGGACACGTACGCTCCACGAGTCGATCAGCCCACTTCTGCCCACCGATCACGAGGCAGGGCAGCGACTTCGACCAAACGGTGGAGCCTAGGGGATTCGAACCCCTGACTTCCTGCTTGCAAATCGGCCTGATCATCAGGGACAACGGATCCGACCTGGGCGAGAGACAGCCCGCGAGTGACCGCGAGTACCCCCTGTTGACCACCCTTAATGGCACGCTAATGGCACGACGATCACGCGATCCGACCTGCCCAGACAGGGGCCGACGCGGCCCGTCTCCTGGACCGCCCCCGTCCTCCTCGTAGCTGCCGACCCCCCAGGACGGGACCGCCGTTCGAAGGGGCTCACGCTGCAGACCAGAACTCCCTACCTACAGAGGTTGTGTCGGACATAATATGGGCATGAAGAAGTTGCGCTTCTACCGGTCGGCGCGCAAGCATCGCATCGGGCAGGCGCATGCCTTACACGTCGTCCGATCCGGTCCGCCAGCGATCGTGCCGGCCACCGACCCGACGTTGGAGGACCGATGGGTCTGGATCGGCCCCGATGATCGGGGCATAGAGCTGGAGGTGATCGGCATCCTCACCGACAAAGCTCTAGTGATCATCCACGTGATGCCGACCGCGCTACGGAGAAGGACGCCATGACTGAGCACGAGGCAGGCTGGCCACCCGAAGACATCGAGCTGGCTCTGGACCACGACTCCGATATCGACAGCGACTCCGAAGAGATCCACGACGCCAAAGGCAACCTGATCACGGACGAGTACGTACGCAACGCAATCGGCGACGTCCACCGCGCGATCGACGAAGGCCGCGTACCCGTGCCGACCAGTCGCCCCGGACGTCCATCGCTCACAGGCGAGGGCACACATTCCCCAAGGGTCTCCTTCAGACTCCCCGAGGAGTTGCGTGAACGCGCGAAGGCCCGCGCCGAGCAAGAGGGCAAGAGCGTGTCCGCGCTGGCACGGGAAGCCTTTGAGCAGTTCCTCAGAGCAGGATGAGCACGCGACGGACGAGCGGCGGCCCAAGTGGCCAAGCAGCTCGACAGCCTCGCGCGAGGACGACTCGAGATCGGGCACGCAATGGGCACGGAGAGCGCGAAGGCCGACTAGCTGCCACGTGCGCGTTCTCATCTGATCCACACCACCTGGCCCGCCTGCCTGTATCCCGTGGGCCCTTCAACGGTGCGCTCAACGGAGAGGCAGCGCCCGTACACGGATGCCTGTCGCGGTGAACGTCGCAATCGCTCCCGCGCGCAAGTGTGGTTCGAGGACGTCGAGGTGCCCCAGGATGACGTTCACCATGTCAGGTGGCCGAAGTTCCACGATCTCTCGCACAAGGACAACCGAGGGCTCCTTTGCACGGGCGTAAGCCAGGAGGGCGCCGAAGTCGGTGTCAGCGGAGATGATGACCCGTCCGTCCGCTGCGGCAAGGGCCATGACCGTCGAATCTGGTGCGCTCGTCGCTTGGAGGTCACGGACGTGCACCACGTCATGGCCGGCTTTGGCCAACAGCTCAGCGACGCGAGGGGAGAGGTTCTCGTCAACCAGAAAGTTCACGCCGTCTCGCGGAGCCGATAGTAATGGACGTTTGTGGAGGCAGCAGCGTACTCGAGAGCCTGCTTGATATCCGCACGTTCCAGGTCTGGGTAGTCCGACACGATGTCATCGAAGGACCATCCGGCGGCAACGAGTCGGACCACCGTCTCGACAGTGATGCGGAGTCCTCTGATTGTCGGTCTGCCTTCGAGCTTGTCCGGCTCAGCAGTGATGCGATCGAAGTCCATGGTGTCTCCCCTCATCTCCGATAGTGCCAGGCCGAGCGCGGATCGGCGACCGAGAAGCTCCGGTCTCCATCCATAAGCCGGCCAGTGCCCGAGTCATGCCTTCGGCGTACCCAGGACACAGGCGGCGTGATCGCATGTGCTCCACGAACGTCCACCAGCACGCGACGGACGAGCGGCGGCCCAAGTGGCCAAGCAGCTCGACAGCCTCGCGCGAGGACGACTCGAGATCGGGCACGCAATGGGCACGGAGAGCGCGAAGGCCGACTAACGATCAAAGCCCAGGTGGGGAAAGGGTCCCTGGCCTGGGCTTTTGAGTGGGTGGAGCCTAGGGGATTCGAACCCCTGACTTCCTGCTTGCAAAGCAGGCGCTCTGCCAGCTGAGCTAAGGCCCCGTGACGGTGCGAACTGCGCAAACACGCAGATCCACAGGCCGCCGGTGCGTACACCGTAGCAACAGCCCGCACCCGAGCGCCACTTGATACCACCCCGTGCCGCCTGGGCACCGGAGAAAAATCCCAGGGGAGCGAGCCGGCGATCAGGGGGCCGAGGTGGCCACCGGAGACGCGCCGACCTCGCTGCCGAGGACGAGCCCGGGGAAGTCGACGAGGGAGTCGATGATGTGGGTGGCGCCGCCGCCGAGCAGACGCTCCTTGCTGTGCACGCCGGTGAGCACTCCGGCGACGATCGAGGCGCCCGCACGCCGGCCGCACAGCATGTCGCTCTCGGAGTCGCCCGCCACGGCCACCTGCCGTACGTCGTCGACGCCGGAGCGCAGGACGGCGGTGAGCACCATGTCAGGGTACGGACGGCCCCGTCCGGCGTCCTCGGGGCACAGCGCGAGGTCCAGCATGTCGACCCAGGCGAGGGTACTCAGCACCCGCCCCAGGGTCGCGCGGCTGAAGCCGGTGATCAGGGCGACCTTCAGGCCGGCGTCGCGCAGCTTCGCGACGGCCTCGACCGCCCCCGGCAGCGGCACGAGACCGGTCCTCTCGATGGCTCCCTCGTAGGAACGCTCGAAGGTGAGGTTCGCGGCCTGCGCCTGGGCCTCGTTGCCGGGGAAGATGCCCCGGAAGACCTCGATCTTGGGACATCCCCGGGACCTGTGCACATGCACCATGGCACGGGCATATGCGCTGGTCCCGGGGACGATGCCCTGCGTGGCGATCGCCTCGGCGAACGCCCGTTCCACCATGTCGATGTCACCGATCGTGGTCCCGGCCAAGTCAAGGCAGGCCAGCTTCACGGGGGTCATTCCCGCACCTCTGCCACGATCAAGCACCATCCCTGGTGGTCAGTTCTCGCTGCCGGTGGCCTCAGTCCACAGATCGAGCTCCGCACGGTCGGCCTGTACCTTGCGCCAGACCAGGAGCCCGCCGACGGCGACCAGAGCGAGAACAAGCAGCTTCTTCACGGTGTGACCCCACTTCTCGACGGTCTCACCTGCCGGGTGAGACAACGCCCGGTTCTACGGTTCCCTGCAGCCTAGCAAGGTCTCGGCGTCCGACCCGGATTGCCCGAAATTTCGGTGAGCCAAACTCGCGATTACGGCTCACCCGTCCGACCTGGCGTTCGCCCCTGACGACAGAGTGACGAGATCAGAAGTGCCCAGCTCGCAGTGGCGTTAACCCTGACGCCAGAGGGCGCGGGGGGAAGTGGGGAGGCCTGGTTTCGGTCAGGCGGTCCGTGCTCCGCTCTCAGCGGAAGTCAAAGGTCGATCAGGAAAGCGGCACGCTGAGACGGATCGTCGTACCATCCGCCCCCGTACGCACGACGCGATCGGCCAGGCGGTTCATGAGCCACAGTCCGCGCCCCCCGAAGTCGAACCGCGTCGCCGGCTCCTCCCGCTCCAGCACCTCGTCGGGAATGCCGGGGCCCTTGTCGGTGATCTCGCACACCAGCGTCCCCGTCTCATGCCACATGGCGATCCCCCGCGGCGGCGAGCCGTACCGGACGGCGTTGGTGACCGCCTCGTGCACGGCGAGCACGTAGTCCTCCAGGACCACGCCTTCGAGCCCGGCCTCCTGGGCCGAAACCATGACGAGATGCCGCACCCTGGTGACCGAGCTTCGGTCGAACTCCAGGCTGAGCAGGCTGCCCGCCAAGGTTCTCACCGCCCTCCTGCTTGCCCCACAGTGTGGTACTACTCCACTTACCGCCCACGCGCACCTGACACGCATTTTCGGGTACGGCTTGCGCCACCGTCTCCTGCGGGCGTGCGACAGCGGAGGTCACCCACGCGACGCTAGCGCATCGTCACAGCTCCGTCATGAGCTGCCGCAGCATCCGCGCGGTCTCCGAGGCCGGCCTGGCCTGGATGCACAGGCGCTCCATAACTGCGAGGTAGCGGTCGATGTCCTCTCGTTTTTCCAGGTAGATGGCGCTGGTGAGTTGTTCGAGGTAGACGACGTCGGGCAGGCCGACCCCCGCGAAGCGCAGGATGCTGAACGGCCCTCCCGCGGCGGCGTGCCCGCCCGCGCTGAACGGGATGACTTGGAGCGTGACACGAGGCAGCGAGATCATCTCGAGCAAGTGCTCGATTTGGGCCCGCATCACCTCCGCGCCTCCCACGGGACGGCGCAGGACGGCCTCGTCGATCACCGCCCACAGCAGGGGCGGATCCGGCCGGACCAGCACCTCCTGCCGGTCCATCCGCAACCGGACGCGGCGCTCGACCTCCTGGTCCGAGGCGTCCGGGTGGCCGAGCCGCACCACGGCCTCCGCGTATCCCGGGGCCTGCAGCAACCCCGGCACGAACTGCACCTCGTAGCAGCGGATCGTGCTCGCGGCCTGCTCCAGGCCGACGTACGCCTCGAACCAGGAGGGCAGGACGTCGTCGTACTTGTGCCACCAGCCGGGGGCGTTGGCCTGGGCGACCAGCGAGAGCAGCGCCTCCCGCTCGCTCTCGTCGGTGACGCCGTACAGGGTGAGGAGATCGGCGACGTCGCGACGGCGGAACCCGACCCGCCCGAGTTCCATCCGGCTGATCTTCGAGTGGGAGGCGCGAATGGCGTTGCCGGCCTCTTCCAGGCGAATGTGCCTGCTCTCACGGAGCCGTCGCAGCTGGGTGCCGAGCAGGATGCGCAGGACGGTCGGGCTGCGGCGCGATCGCGCGCCCAGGTCGAGCGGGTGAGGCACACCCTCCGCAGGGGCCGCAGTCATATGGGGTCCTTTGAGGTGCACCGATGTTTACGCCACGTTCACGATACTCGTCACATCGGCCCGCGCAAGTGGCGAGATCATTTCTCCACTAACCGAGGAGGTCGTCGAATTCGCCCTCCTTGACGGAGCGGATGAATGCCGCCATGTCCTGAAGCGGCACGATAAGCGCCGGACCGGACGGGTGCCGGGAGTTGCGCAGGGCCACCCGGCCGTCGGGCAGCGCGGCGATCTCGACGCAGTTGCCGCTCGGATTGCTGTGCCGGCTCTTGCGCCAGGCCTGCTGCCCCAGGTGAGATGAGGGCATTCCGTTGTAGATCACGGACATGGGGCGCCTCGTTTCGCAATCCGACCGAACCACAGCTTTCGTGCGTTTGCACGTGCATCTGTACTTGCACACGAGCATCAATGGGAGCAGTATGACTTACTGAGTCATCCCGCCACATGGTCGACATCAACCTCATAAGGCTCTCAATGACTGGTTATCGGACAGACCGCGCTTCCCTTGCAGAAGCCGATAGCGTTGCCCGGGATCCCTGGCTTGGCACGCTTGAGCAGGTCTTTCCCGATGGCAAGCGCTGGCCCTGGACCGGTGGTGAGGAGCCGTGCGGCGTCCCTCAGGTGGCGGTGCACGAGTTCCACCGTGAGAGCCTCGCCGCGCGCACCGCGCGGCACTTCACAACCGGGGTGTTGCAGACCTGGGCCATGGAGGACGTCGCCGACGACGCCGGGCTCGCGGTCTGCGAACTGGTCACCAACGCGCTACGGCACGGCCTGCGGCACCAGGCCATCCATCCCCTGCCGGTGCGCCTGCTGATGTTCCGATCGTCGCGTGCGCTGCTGTGCGTGGTCACCGACCCCAGCAACGACGCGCCGGTGCTGCGCGAGCCCGACTACGTGGCCGAGACCGGGCGCGGCCTGCAGGTCGTCGCCGGGGTCAGCCGCATGTGGGGCTGGGCGCGGCTACGCCCCGTGGGCAAGGCCGTGTGGGCCGGTTTCACCGCGGAAGGCGCCGGCTACCGCTGATCCCGCCGAAGGCCCCCATCCGGAAACACGTACTAATCCTCACTTAGGCCCATCTCGCACCGGTACTATCGGTCATCAGGGCTGAACGGAGGATCATGCCGGGTATCTCCCCGGTCGAGCCTGTGGGTTTCGACCCGTCCGTCCCCAACGAGGCCCGGGTCTACGACTACTGGCTCGGTGGGAAGGACAATTTCGCCGCGGACCGCGAGGCCGCCGAGGCGGCGCTGCTGATCGCGCCCGAGCTGCCCCTGATGTGCCGCGAGGGCCGCAAGTTCCTCCGCCGGGCCGTACGGTTCCTGGCCGGCGCCGGAATCCGCCAGTTCATCGACATCGGTTGCGGCCTGCCGACCCAGGGCAACGTGCACGAGATCGCACGCGGGTGCGCCCCCGACGCCCGCGTGGTCTACGTCGACAAAGATCCGGTCGTGGTCAACCACGGTCAGGCGCTGGTGGAGGAGGACGAGCGCGTCGTGGTGATCCGCGGCGACGTACGCGACCCCGACTCGATCCTCACGCATCCGCGACTGCGGGCGCTGGTGAATTTCGACGAGCCCGTGGGCGTGCTGCTCGTAGCGGTCCTGGCGGCGATCAACGACGACGACCTGACCATGGCCATCACCGCCCGCCTGCGTGAGGCGATCGCACCCGGCAGCTACATGGTCATCAGCCACGCGATCTCCGACATCCGCCCGGAGGTGACCGACAAGCTGGCCCTGCTGTTCGCCAGCGAGTGGGCGGTCAAGGACGACGGCCGCCTGCGGCTGCCCACGCAGGACGAGATCCTGCCGTTGTTCGGCGATCTGGAGATGGTGGAGCCCGGCCTGGTCCAGGTGCCCGAATGGCGGCCGGAACCGGACGAGCTGCGGCCGCCGAAGGACACGGTCTGGGCGGTCGGCGGCGTGGGCCGCAAGCGATGATCGTCGACTTCCGTTGAATATCAACTGGGCTAACCATTGACAGATGCGCTGTCGGACGGCAACGCTCAGTGAGTATTTCCGCCTTCAGCAGGGAGGTGGGACCGTGATGACATTCACCGTGTCCTGCTCCGCAACACCGCGTCCGGAACGGGCGCGCATCGCGTTACGCACCGGTGCATTGTGCCGGTGCATCTCGTGAATCCACCCGGCGGTCACCCCGGCGTTCTCTACACGGACACCTACCTCAGCGTCAGGTGGTCCCCCGCGGACTCGTCCGTGATCGTGGAGGGCGAGGTGGACGTCTCGAACAGCGCGGCCCTGGCGACCGCGCTCGCCGAGGCGAGGAGCGAGCGCGGCGAGATCACCATCGACGCGGGCGCCCTGCGGTTCGTCGACCTGGCCGGGCTGCGGGCCCTGCTGGCTCCCGCGTCCCCCGTGGCGGGCAGCGCCGTACGGCTGCGCAACGTGCCGCCCTACCTGCGCCGCCTCATGGCGATGCTCGACGGTTGACGGCCCCGCCCGGGCCCCGTCCCGGGGCTCGGGCGAGCAGTCACTGCGCCGGCGTCTCCCGCCGGCCACGCCCCGGTCAGCGCGCGATCTCGTTGAGCTCCTTCAGCGCCGCCTCGTCCGGCCGCCACGCCGCCGCCGCGACGTTCGCCTTGATCTGCTCGGGCCGGGTCGCCCCCGCGATCACCGAGGAGACCGACGGCTGCGCGAGCAGGCCGCCGATCGCGACGTCGAGCAGGGTCACCCTCTGCCGCTCGGCGAACTCCCGCAGCCGCTCCACCACCGCGAACCGCGCGTCCGTCAGGTACTGCGGCCGGTCCGCGAGGCGGGTGCCCGCCGGCGGCTCCTCCCCGCGCCGGTACTTGCCGGTGAGCAGGCCGTTGGCCAGCGGGAAGTACGGCAGCAGGCCGATGCCGTGGTGCAGCAGCGCCGGGACCAGCTCCCGCTCCACGCCCCGGTCGAGCAGGCTGTACTCGTTCTGCGCGCTCACGAACCGCTCGAAGCCCCCGGTGCGGGCGATCCAGTCCGCGTCGGTGACCTGCCAGGACGCGAAGTTGGAGGAGCCCACGTAGCGGACCTTGCCCTCCCGCACCAGGTCGGTCAGGACCGACAAGGTCTCCTCGACCGGCGTGGAGGGGTCGGGGAAGTGCAGCTGGTAGAGGTCGATCCAGTCGGTCTTGAGGCGGCGCAGCGACCGCTCGACCGCCAGGCGGACGTACCGCCGCGAGGCCCGCGCGCCCCAGTCGGGCCCGTTGGCGCCGTGCACGTCCCCGCCGAACTTGGTGGCGAGGACGACCTGGTCGCGCCGCCCCTTCAGCACCTCGCCGAGCAGCGTCTCCGACTCGCCGTAGATGTCGGCCGTGTCGATCAGCGTGACGCCGGCGTCGAGCGCCGCGTCGACCACGGCGCGGGTGGCGTCGAGGTCGAGCCTGCGGCCGAAGTTGTTGCCACCGAGGCCCAGAGCCGAGACGACGAGTCCCGAGTCCCCCAGCCGCCGATAGGTCATTTCCGTCATCGCGCAACATCCCTTCTTCACGAAGCCCTCCGCCGGGAGAGCTCTCCTCACCGTATTTCGGCCCCTTCCGGCAGCGGACGCCGGACCGTCCGCGAGAGGATTCCGGGCATGACCTCCGTACGACACGGCGTCCGGGCCATCCTGTTCGACGGCGACGAGATCGTCCTGTTCCGCCGGGTACGACCGGAGCGGGAGCCGTACTGGGTCACGCCGGGCGGCGGGGTGGAGCCGGCCGACGCCTCGCCGGAGGCGGCGCTGCGCCGCGAGCTCGACGAGGAACTCGGGGCGACGGCGGGGCCGGCGCTGCACGTGTTCACCCTCGCCGAGCCCGGCCGTCTCAGCACGGTCTTCGCCTGCCGGCTGGTGTCGCTCGACCTGTCGCGCCGCAGCGGCCCGGAGTTCCTCGAACCGGACATCGGCCTGCACGAGGTGCGGCGCGTACGTCCGGAGGAGGCGCGCGACCTGAACATGGTGCCGCCCGAGCTGGGGGAGTTCATCTCCGCGAACGCCGCGACCCTGCCCGCGCTGCTCGACGCCGCGACGTACGCCCCGGGCCGCTACCGCCCGGTCGTCGACGTGCATCTGGTGCTGACGGACGGTGGGAAGGTGCTGCTCGGCCGCCGCGAGGGCACCGGTTACGCCGACGGGGAGTGGCAGATCATGCCGTCCGGGCATCTCGAGGAGGGGGAGTCGGTGGTGGACACCGCCGTCCGGGAGGCCCGCGAGGAGCTCGGCGTCGAGGTGGACGGCTGCGAGGTGGTGCACGTCATGCACCACCGCAACGCGGGCGGGACGGCCCGCATCGGGATGTTCCTCGTGGCGCGCTCGATCACCGGCACGCCGGTCAACGCCGAGCCGCACAAGTGCGCCGAACTGGGCTGGTTTCCGCTGGACCGGCTGCCCGAGCGGACCGTGCCGTACGCGCGGGCGGGCGTCGAGGCCGTGCGGCGGGCACTCGCCTCGTCCCCGGCGGGCCTGCCCGTGCCGCTCGATGCCGGGTCGCCGGTCTTCTCCCTGCACGGGTGGGACGTGCCCGGCTGCGCCGATCTGGCGGCCGAGGCCGTGCGCGCCGGGTTCGAGGAGGTCACGGTCTGCCTGGTCGCCCGGCTCGACGGCGCGGTGCTCGTCCGCTCCGACGACGAGACCGACCGCCTGCCCGCCACCGTCGTCCGGCCGGGCGAGCCGGTGGAGGCGGCGCTGGCGCGGCTCGGCTCGGTGGGCGAGGTGACCTTCGCCGGCGCGGACGACTACGTCTCGGCCCGGGGACGCGCCGGCCGCCGTCTCGCCTTCTCCGCCCGGCTGACGGAGGCGCCTGAGGGCATGGTCCCGCTGCCGGCCGGGTCGCTCGGCCGCCTGCCGTACGCCGAGGGGGTATACGTCAACCGCGCGTCGCCGGGGCTTTTGTACGGCTTGCCGGGCCGATAGCCTGGTCCGGGGCGTGCCGGGAAGTCTGGTCGGCGAAGGGGTCCCCCGTACCCGGGGGCCGTACCGGCGACCGGAAGGCTGACGTGAGCACACCCACACGCGGCGGGCAGGTGAGGTCATGCGTGCCCGGGATCTCGTAGTGCCGTTCCCCACCGTGGGGCTCGACTCCCCCGTGGCCGAGGCCGCGCGCCTCATGGCCGAACGCGAACTGCCCGGGCTGATCGTGCTGGACGAGCGCGGCGCGCCGGTGTCGATACTGCCGGGCACACAGGTGCTGCGCCTGGCCGTGCCCCGGTACTGCCAGGACGACCCCGCGCTGGCCCGGGTGATCGACGAGGCGCACGCCGACGCGTTCGTCCGCGCGCTGGGCGGCCGCACGGTCCGCCAGGCGCTGCCGCAACAGCCGCGCGAGCTTCCGGTGACCGACCCGGACGCCACGCTCCTGGAGATCGGCGCGCTGATGGCGCGCACCCGCAGCCCTCTGGTCGCCGTGCTGGACGGCGGCCGCCTGCTGGGCGCGGTCACGCTCTCCGCGCTGCTCAAGCGGCTCACATGACGCTGACCGCATGGGTGGCGACGGTCGTCTTCGTCGCCACGTACGTCCTCATCGCCAGCGAGAAGGTCCACCGGGTCAAGGCCGCCCTGGGCGGCGCCGCGATCATGCTGCTGGTCCACGCGACCGCGGCCGGCTCCGCGTTCTTCTCGCAGGAGTCCGGCGTGGACTGGAACGTCGTCTTCCTGCTGCTGGGCATGATGATCATCGTCGGGGTGCTGCGGCAGACCGGCGTGTTCGAATACCTCGCCATCTGGGCCGCCAAGCGCGCCAGGGGCCGGCCGTTCCGGCTCATGGTGCTGCTCCTGGTGATCACGGCCCTCGCGTCGGCGCTGCTGGACAACGTCACGACCGTGCTGCTGATCGCGCCGGTCACGTTCCTCGTCTGCGAGCGCCTCGCGCTGCCGGTCGCGCCGTTCCTGATCGCCGAGGCGATGGCGTCCAACATCGGCGGCACGGCGACCCTGGTCGGCGACCCGCCGAACATCATCATCGCCTCCCGCGCCGGGCTGACCTTCAACGACTTCCTCGTCCACCTCGCTCCGCTGGTCATCGTGCTGACGGCGGTCTTCATCGGACTGTGCCGGCTGCTGTTCCGAAAGGCGTTCCGGTACGACCCCGAGCGGGCGGCCGAGATCATGCAGCTGGACGAGCGGGCGGCCATCCAGGACAAGGTCATGCTGGTGCAGAGCCTGTCCGTGCTCGGCGTGGTCATCGCGGCGTTCGTGCTGCATCCGGTGCTGCACTACGAGCCGTCGGTCGTGGCGCTGCTCGGCGCGGGGCTGCTCGTGCTGGTCACCAAGATCACCACCGACGACGCGCTGCGCGAGGTGGAGTGGCCGACGCTGGTGTTCTTCGCCGGGCTGTTCGTGATGGTCGGCGCGCTCGTGGAGACCGGCGTCATCACGCAGGTGTCGCAGGCGGCCGCGGAGGCGACGGCCGGACGGCCCGGCGTGACCACCATGGTCCTGCTCTGGGCGTCGGCCGGGCTGTCGGCCATCGTGGACAACATTCCCTACGTCGCCACGATGAGCCCCATCGTGGCCGATCTCGCGCAGCACGTGCCCGGCGACCCCAACGTCCTGTGGTGGGCGCTCGCGCTCGGCGCGGACCTCGGCGGCAACGCCACCGCCGTGGGCGCCTCCGCGAACGTCGTCATCCTCGGCATCGCCGAGCGCAACGGCGCCCGGATCAGCTTCTGGCAGTTCACCAAGTACGGCCTGGTGGTCACCGTCGTCACGGTGGCCCTGTGCGTGCCGTACCTCTGGCTGCGTTACCTCCTGTAGACCTGCGGGCCCCCGAGCGGGGCCCCGACTTGACGCGGAAATACCATAGGGGGGTATGGTGTTGACATCGATGAAGCACGAGTTACAGGAGTGATCGTCATGACCAGCACCTACACCGTCACCGGCATGACCTGCGGCCACTGCGTGAGCTCGGTCAGCGAGGAGGTCGGCGCGGTTCCCGGGGTGACCGACGTCAGCGTGGACCTCGCCTCCGGCCTGCTGACGGTCGAGGCCGACGGCGGCGTGGACGACGCGGCCGTCGTGGCGGCCGTCCGGGAGGCCGGGTACGACGTGGCGGGTGTCTCGTGAACACCCCGGCCCGGCTCGGCGCGTACGCCGCGGGCCTCGGCGTGATCTTCCTGGCGGCCCTGGGCGCGGGGACCGCGCTCGGCGCCGGCGAGCCCCCGCGCGCGGAACCGCGACCCGTCCACGGCCACCCGGACCCCGCGGCCGGTCACGCCCACACGGGCGCCGAGGACGCCGAGGACGCCGCCACCACGGTGCCACCGGGTCTGCAGATCTCCCAGGACGGCTACACGCTGGTCCCGCTGACCACGACGCTCACGCCGCGGAAGGCCGCCGAGTTCCGCTTCACCGTCAACGGGCCCGATGGCGCGCCGGTGACGCGTTACCAGGTGAAGCACGACAAGAAGCTGCACTTCATCGTGGTCTCCCGGGACCTCGGCGGCTTCTGGCACCTGCACCCGGAGGAGGCCGGCGACGGGGTCTGGACGGTCCGGCTCACCCTGCCGGCCGCCGGGACCTACCGCGCGTACGCCGACTTCGCCCCGGAGGGCGGGCCGGACCTGACGCTCGGCGCCGACCTGAACGTCCCGGGCGCCTACGAGCCCCGGCCGCTGCCGTCGGCGGATCGTACGGCGCGGGTGGACGGATACACGGTGACGCTGGCGGGCGACCTCGCGCCCGGCCGGGTGAGTAAGCTCGTGTTCACGGTGAGCAAGGACGGCGAGCCGGTCGGCGACCTCGAACCCTACCTGGGCGCCTACGGCCACCTCGTCGCGATCCGCGCGGGCGACCTGGCCTACCTGCACGTGCACCCCGAGGAGGGCACGACGGCGGCGGGAGTCACCTTCGCCGCGTCGGCGCCGAGCGGCGGCGACTACCGCCTGTTCCTCGACTTCAAACACGAGGGAACCGTCCGCACGGCCGCCTTCACGGTTCACGCGGAAGCGGCCGGGCACAGCCGTTGACGACATGACGCGAGAAAGGAGTGGTGATGCCGGCGACAACCGGTGACCGGCCGACAGGCGCGGTCGAGCTTTCGATAGGCGGCATGACCTGCGCGTCGTGCGCCAACAGGATCGAGCGCAAGCTCAACAAGCTGGACGGCGTAACCGCGACGGTCAACTACGCCACGGAGAAGGCCAAGGTGACCTTCCCCGTGGACCTGGACCCGCAGTCCCTGGTGGCGGAGGTGGAGAAGGCCGGATACACGGCCAAGCTGCCCGAGCCGCCGAAACCGGAGCAGGCGCCCGGGGAACCGCAGGACGAGCTCGCCTCCCTGCGGACCCGGCTGCTCGTCTCCGTCGTGCTCGCCGTCCCGGTGATCGCGCTGGCGATGATCCCCGCCCTGCAGTTCACGTACTGGCAGTGGCTGTCGCTCACGCTCGCGGCCCCGGTCGTCGTGTACGGCGGCCTGCCGTTCCACCGGGCGGCCTGGACCAACCTGCGCCACGGCACGGCCACGATGGACACGCTCGTGTCGCTGGGCACGATCGCGGCGCTGGGCTGGTCGCTGTGGGCGCTGTTCCTGGGCGACGCGGGCATCCCCGGCATGACCCACCCGTTCGCGTTCACGATCGCACGCAGCGACGGCTCCGGTGACATCTACCTGGAGGCCGCGGCCGGGGTCACGGCGTTCATCCTGGCCGGGCGCTATTTCGAGGCCCGCTCCAAGCGGCGCGCGGGCGCGGCCCTGCGGGCGCTGCTCGAACTGGGCGCCAAGGACGTCGCCGTCCTGCGCGACGGCAGGGAGGTGCGCGTCCCGGTCGGCGAGCTGGCCGTGGGCGACCGCTTCGTCGTACGGCCCGGCGAGAAGATCGCGACCGACGGCGTGATCGAGGAGGGGACCTCGGCGGTCGACGCCTCGATGCTCACCGGCGAGTCGGTGCCGGTGGAGGTGCGGCCCGATGACGCGGTGACCGGCGCGACGGTGAACGCGGGCGGCCGGCTGGTCGTGCGGGCCACCCGGGTCGGCTCCGACACCCAGCTCGCGCAGATGGCGCGGCTGGTGGAGGAGGCGCAGACCGGAAAGGCCGAGGTGCAGCGCCTGGCCGACCGCATCTCCGGGGTCTTCGTGCCGATCGTCATCGCGCTGTCGGTCGCCACGCTCGGCTACTGGCTCGGTACGGGCGAGGGCACCCAGGCGGCCTTCACCGCCGCGGTCGCGGTGCTGATCATCGCCTGCCCCTGCGCGCTGGGGCTGGCCACGCCGACCGCGCTGCTGGTCGGCACCGGCCGCGGCGCCCAGCTCGGCATCCTGATCAAGGGCCCCGAGGTGCTGGAGTCCACCCGCACGATCGACACGGTCGTGCTCGACAAGACCGGCACCGTCACCGAGGGGAAGATGACGCTGGTCGACGTCGTGGCCACCGAGGGGCAGGACCCCGAGGAGGTGCTGCGGCTGGCCGGGGCCCTGGAGCACGCCTCCGAGCACCCGATCGCGCAGGCGATCGCGCGGAGGGCCGCCGAACGGGTGGGACCCCTGCCGGCGCCGGAGGACTTCGCCAACGTCGAGGGCCTCGGCGTCCAGGGCATCGTGGACGGCCACGCCGTCCTGGTGGGGCGGCCCGCGCTGCTGGCCGAGTGGTCCCAGCACCTGCCCCCCGGCCTCGCGCGGGCGCTGGACGAGGCGCAGGCCGCCGGCCGTACGGCGGTGGCCGTCGGCTGGGACGGCCAGGCCCGCGCCGTCCTGGTGGTGGCCGACGCCGTCAAGGCCACCAGCGCCGAGGCGATCCGCGACCTGCGCGCGCTCGGGCTGACCCCGGTGCTGCTGACCGGCGACAACGAGCGGGTCGCGCGTACGGTCGCGGCGGAGGTGGGCATCGAGGAGGTGATCGCCGAGGTGCTGCCCGCCGACAAGGTCGACGTGGTGAAGCGGCTGCAGGCCGAGGGCAGGACCGTCGCCATGGTCGGCGACGGGGTCAACGACGCCGCCGCGCTCGCCCAGGCCGACCTCGGTCTGGCCATGGGCACGGGCACCGACGTGGCCATCGAGGCCGCCGACCTGACCCTGGTCAGGGGCGACCTGCGGGTGGCGGCCGACGCGATCCGGCTGTCGCGGCGCACGCTGCGCACGATCAAGGGCAACCTGTTCTGGGCCTTCGCCTACAACGTCGCGGCCCTGCCGCTGGCCGCCGCCGGGCTGCTGAACCCGATGATCGCCGGAGCGGCGATGGCCTTCTCCAGCGTCTTCGTCGTCAGCAACAGCCTCCGCCTGCGACGCTTCCGCTGAGAGGTTTCACGGCCGAGTTGTCCACAGCCTGTGGACGACTCGGCCGCAGTCGTCGTAACACGGTCGTCAGCGGCGCGGGCTGTGACGCAGACGCCGGCCGGTCTCCTCGGTCACCTGCCGCAGGACCGGCGCGATCTCCGGACGCTCCGTCAGGACGTCCTCGATCCGGGCACGCCAGGCGGCGACCTCGGCGGACAGCGCGTCCTCGTGCGCGCGGCCGGCTCGCGAGACCTCGTCCCGCCGCAGGCGCAAACGGGTGCGGGTCAGGTCGAGCTCGTACGTCTGCCCGAGATGGCGGCCGAGCGTCTCACCGAGCCACCAGTAGGCGTCGTCCGTCGCGGCCGCGACGAACACTCTCGCGCTCTCCCACGCGACGCGTTCCCTGTGGATGACGGCCACGACATCGACGGTACTTCCGGGCTCTCCCGGGGGCAATGGCGTCTTCACTCCGGCTTTTGGTGCTCCACCGGGAGCGCCCTGGGTTTGCCACAACCGATGTTCGGATACGAAGAGTGACGATCGAACACGATTAGTGACATCTGAGATGAGGAATCTTCATGCGCCGCCCTATCCGCCTTCTGTCTCTGGCCGCCCTGACCTGCGCGGGCCTGCTCGCCACCGCCCCCGCGTACGCCGCGTGCGGCTGTGACGCGCCGAAGGCCGCCACCAAGCCCACGGCCGCCCTCGGCGTCGACGCCGGCCTCAACCTGGGCCTCGGCCTCGGTCTCGCCGTGGACCTGAACGTCGGGCTCGACCTGAACGCGCAGGCGGGCGTCGGCGCGGGCACCACGAGCTGCGGCACCCCCCGAGTGGTGCGCGCGTGCCGCTGACGAGGCCGGGCGTGACCCGGCCCGCGCCGGGTCACGCCGTCGTCAACACCTCGTGCCCGATTGGACCGCCCACGTGCAGATGGCGGGCCAGGCTCCTACAGTGGAAGGATGACGAGCACCCAGAGTGAGCAGCGGCTTCCCCGCGTCCTCGACGACAAGATGTGCTTCGCGCTCTACGCGGCCTCCCGCGCGGTCACCGGCCTCTACCGGCCCCTGCTCGACGAGATGGGCCTCACCTACCCGCAGTTCCTGGTCCTGCTGGTCCTGTGGGACGGCCCCACGGAGGGTGTCACGGTCAAGGAGCTCGGCGCCGCGCTGCACCTCGACTACGGCACGATGACACCCCTGCTCAAGCGCCTGGAGGCGAACGGCCTGCTGCGCCGGGAGCGCCGCGCCGACGACGAGCGCACGGTGCAGATCACCCTGACCGAGAAGGGCGCGAACCTCCGGGAGCGCAGCGACGGCGTCTTCGCCGCGGTCGGCGACGCCATGGCGCTCGAACCCGAGGAGTTCACCCGCACCCTGGCGACGCTGCGCCGGCTGACGGACAACGTCACGGCGTACGCGAACCGGCAGGGCTGACACCCTCCGCCCATCACCCCAAGATGGAGCGTGCCCAATTACCTTGCGCACAATTTAATCGTGGTATAGTCTCTAGCGCGTACCAAGAAACGGGTTGCGGAACCGCAGCGGAGATTCAGAAGGAGCGCGCCATGGCGTACATCACGGTCGGCCAGGAGAACAGCACCGCCATCGACCTGTACTACGAGGACCACGGCACCGGGCAGCCGGTCGTGCTCATCCACGGCTACCCCCTCGACGGTCACTCGTGGGAGAAGCAGATCCCCGCCCTGCTCGACGCCGGCTACCGCGTCGTCGCCTACGACCGCCGCGGCTTCGGCCGGTCGAGCCAGCCCACCGTCGGCTACGACTACGACACCTTCGCCGCCGACCTGAACACCCTGCTGGAGACCCTCGACCTGCGTGACGTGATCCTCGTCGGCTTCTCGATGGGCACCGGCGAGGTCGGCCGCTACCTCGGCACGTACGGCTCGGACCGGGTGGCCAAGGCCGCGTTCCTGGCCTCCCTCGAACCGTTCCTGCTCAAGACGGAGGACAACCCGGAGGGCGTCGACGGCAGCGTGTTCGAGGGCATCTCCGCCGCCGTCGCCAAGGACCGCTACGCCTATTTCACCGACTTCTACAACGCCTTCTACAACACCGACGAGAACCTCGGCACCCGCCTCAGCGAGGAGGTCGTCCGGGCCAACTGGAACACCGCGGCGGGTGCATCGTGGTACGCCTCGGCGGCGTGCGTACCCACATGGACGACCGACTTCCGGGCCGACATCCCCAAGATCGACGTGCCCGCGCTCATCGTGCACGGCACCGCCGACCGCATCCTGCCCATCGACTCCACCGGCCGCCCCTTCCACCGGGCGCTTCCCCAGGCCGAGTACGTCGAGATCGAGGGCGCCCCGCACGGCCTGCTGTGGACCCACGCCCAGGAGGTCACCGACGCGCTCATCGCCTTCCTGGCCAAGTGACGCCCGGGTGTGATCTGCTTTCCTGAGATCGTCGCGACGTGTTAACCCCCACGTCCGTTTCGCGGAAGGAGGGGTTCAGAACGGAGGAATGGGATCACAGCGCCTGCCGAATGCACCGAAAGGTACGTCTGTGAGTTCCTCCCTCTCCCGCCGCGATCTCATCCGCTCGGCCGCCGCCGGTGGTCTCGGCATCGCCATCGCCGGCAGCATCGAGGCGATCGCCGGTCCCGCCGCCGCCCAGGCCGCCCAGTCGGGGATCGGCAAGACGACCGGTTACGGCCCGGTCGTCGCCGACCCCGCCGGTCTGCTCGCCCTGCCGAAGGGCTTCTCCTACAAGATCGTCGCCCAGGCCGGCAAGACGGTCCTGGAGTCGGGTGAGCCGACCCCCAGCGACGCCGACGGCACCGGCTGCTTCGCCGGCCGCGACGGCTGGGTCCTGGTGAACAACCACGAGATCAACGGCAGCGAGCCCTACGGCGTACCGGCCCTGCCCGGCCTGACCTACGACCCCGGCGCCAAGGGCGGCACGACGAACATCGAGGTCGACAGGAACGGCAACCGGATCCGCGAGTACGTCAGCGTCGCGGGCACGCACAACAACTGCGCGGGCGGCATCACGCCGTGGAACACCTGGCTGACCTGTGAGGAGACCGAGCAGCGGGCCGGGGGCGCGTACCAGAAGGACCACGGCTACGTCTTCGAGGTGGACCCGTTCGACCGCGAGGCCAACAGGGATCCGGTGCCGCTGAAGTTCCTCGGGCGCTACTCGCACGAGGCCGTCGCGGTCAACCCCCGCAACTCGGAGATCTACCTGACCGAGGACGCGAGCGGCCCGAACGGGCTCTACTTCCGGTGGGTCCCGCCGAAGCACTTCCACGCCCGCAAGGGCGCGCTGCGCGCGCTCGCGCTCGGCCCCGGCGGTGACACCGCCGGGAAGCTGCAGGCCATGCGGTGCCGCAAGGGCAACAGGCACATCGCCGACCTGTCCGAGGCGACCCAGCCGGGCACCCGCTACAAGGTCGAGTGGGTCGACGTGCCGGACCGGGACGCCAAGACCACCTCGGTGCGCAAGCAGTTCACCGACGACCAGGTCACCCGCAGCCGCAAGCTGGAGGGCGCCTGGTGGGGCGACGGCGGCGCGTACTTCGTCGCCAGCTACGCCCGGCACGACGACGGCAGCAAGAACGAGCACGACGGCCAGGTCTGGTTCTACGACCCCGAGTCGGAGACCGTCACGCTGAAGACCATCTTCGGCGTCAACCCCGACCCGGAGCAGGACACGAACTACGACGGGCCGGACAACATCACCGTCTCGCCGTACGGCGGCGTCATCCTGGCCGAGGACGGCGAGGGCCTGTCGCACCTGGTCGGCGTCACCGACAAGGGCACCCCCTACCCGATGGCCCGCAACGAGATCAACGACAGCGAGTTCACCGGCCCGACGTTCAGCGACGACGGCCGCATCCTGTTCGCCAACATCCAGAGCCCCGGCTACGTCTTCGCGATCACCGGCCCCTGGACCCAGAAGCACGACGACCACGGCCACGGGCACGGTCACGGTCACCACTGATCCGGCGGAACGCCCGGCGAGCCCTCCGGCTCGCCGGGTCCCTCATATGAGGAGGGCGGCCAGGACGAATCCGGCGGCGGCGGCGAGGACGCCGAGGACCAGGCTGCCGAGCGCGTTGAGCGCCGCCTCCAGGACCGAGCCCTCCTCCAGCAGCCGTACGGTCTCGAAACCGAACGTGCTGAACGTCGTGAGCGCGCCGCAGAAGCCGGTCCCGAGCAGGGTGACCACGTCGGCGGGCAGCCCGACGCCGTCCCGCGCGCCGAGCAGCAGCCCGAGCACGAGCGACCCGGCCAGGTTGACCGACAGCGTGCCCCAGGGGAAAACGCTGTCGTGCAGCCGCTGGACCAGCCGGTCGGCCAGGTATCGGGCGGGCGCGCCGACCACGCCGCCGAGGAACACCAGCAGGAGGATCACCGCTCCTCGCGCCCCCCGTAGCGGTAGACCTCCACGGGATCGACGATCACCAGGCCCTCGGTCACCAGCTCGTCCAGCTCCGCCAGGAACGCGCTGATCCTCTCCGGGACGTCCACGATGACGACGGCGACGGGCAGGTCCTCACCGAGCGACAGCAGGCGGCTCGTGTGGATGCGCGAGGAGGCGCCGAAGCCCTCGACGCCCCGGAAGACGCTCGCCCCGGCCAGGCCCATCGCGTGCGCCCGGTGCACGATCTCGGTGTACAGAGGCCGGTGCCGATACTGGTCGCCCTCCCCTATCAAGATCGTCAATCGTTGCGCCGGGCCGTACGATCTCATGCGTCCCCCTTGCCACGCCGCCGTACGGGGAGTCCCGCCAGAGCGCGGGCGAGCACGATGCCGCACCAGACGGCGACCAGCCCGGCGAGCAGACTGCTCGCGGCGTACACGCCGGCCGTCGGCCACGCGCCGCGCGACGACCTGTCCACGATCTCCGCGGCGAAGGTGGAGAACGTCGTGAATCCGCCGAGGAAGCCGACCCCGAGGAACGGACGGACGTAGCGGCGCGGCGGCCAGACGTCCAGGACGAAGACCATGAGGGCCCCGATCGCGAGGCAGCCGGTGACGTTGGCGACGAACGTCCCCCAGGGGAACCCGGTGGGCGGCGCGGGGAACGCCCGGCCGACCAGATACCTGGCCACGCTGCCGCCCCCGCCGCCGAGGGCGATCACCGCGAGGACGTCCCAGGTCCGGTGGCGGGCGGGGGCCGCCGGCGAACGGAACACGCCACCGGCGTGGGCGCGCTCGTCGCGCAGGTCGGCGTCCGGATCGACGGGACCCGTCCCCGCGGTCCGGTCGTGGGAAGGACGGCCGCTCATGGGCTCCTCCTTCCCGCCCCTGCCGTCGGAGCACCCAGTTTAGGTTCCGCCCGGGCGCCTCCTTGCCGAGCCTAGATCCACCCTGGGGCTTAGCGGCCCGGTCGCCGACGGTATGAGCCAGGGCGAAAGCCATGATTCGTCAGGAGGGAACAGCCGCTCATGGAAATGCCCGTCGTCAACCGATGCGAGGCCACCTCGTGCGCGTACAACCGCGACCGCATGTGCCACGCCACCGCCATCACGGTCGGGGACGCGTCCCACGCGCACTGCGACACGTTCTTCACCGCGCCCGCGCCGGGAGGCGACCCGTCCACTACGGGCCGGGTGGGCGCCTGCAAGATGTCCGACTGTCAGCACAACGTGCAACTGGAATGCCAGGCGCCCGGCATCGACATCGGCTACTCCCTGGACGAGGCCGACTGCCTCACGTACGCGCCCGCGTAGCGCCTCCGCCCTCAGGACGAACCGGGGCGAAGCGGGCGATGGGATTGACCAGGTCGCCGGCCATCTGCAGCGCGGCCGCGGGGTCGGTCAGGTCCACCATCTGCCGGTTGTTCCGCAGTTGCAGGCGGTTGAGGCACGACAGGGCGAACGTGCCGGCGAACAGGTCGTAGCGCCGGAACCGCTCCTCGAGGTGCGGGACCGACCGCTGGTAGGCCGTCGCGCACTCGGCGACGGTCCGCCAGAAGGCGTCCTCGTCCAGCACCCCGCCCGTGGCGAGCACCGCGTTGAGAAAGCGCAGGAAGCAGTCGAAGACGTCGGTGAAGATCGACAGGAGACGTTGTTCCTCGGGCACCTCGGCGCGGATCCGCCGGACCTCGGGCGGCAGGTCCGCGTCCGGGTCCATCACCACGATCTCCTCGGCGATGTCCTTGAATATCACCCGCTCCACCGCGCCGCCGTCCAGGACCAGGATGACGTTCTCGCCGTGCGGCATGAACGCCAGGTCGTAGGCGTAGAAGGCGTGCAGCAGCGGGACGAGGTAGGCGTCGAGGTAGCGCCGCAGCCACACCTCGGGGGCGAGGCCCGACTGCTCGATCAGGGCCGCCGCGAACGACCGTCCTTCTTCATCGGTATGCAGCAGGGAGGCCATCGTGGCCAGGCGCCGGCCCGGGTCCAGCCCCGCGACCGGGCTCTCCCGCCACAGCGCCGCCAGCATCTTCCGGTACGGCGAGTGGCGGTCGGTGGCCGCCTCGTACCGCGGGTTGCGGTACCCGACGGCGGCCCGCTCACGGATGATCGTCAGCCGGGCCGCGCGGAGGACCTCGTCGTCCCCGATCAGATCGGCGAGCCAGTCGTTGATCGCCGGGGTGCCCTCCATGTACGCGGCGGACAGGCCACGCATGAAGCCCATGTTCAGCACCGACAGGGCCGTCTTGACGTAGTGCCTGGACGGCGCGCCGGCGTTGAAGAACGTGCGGACCGACTGCTGGGCGAGGTGGTCGTCGTCGCCGGGGCCCAGGCAGACCAGCCGCCGCTCGGCGACCTCCGCCGCGAACGTCACCGAGATCCTGTTCCACCACTGCCAGGGGTGCACCGGCACGAGCAGGTAGTCGGCCATGTCGAGCCCGAGACCGGCGAGCGTGCCCGCGAAGCGGGCCAGGACCTCCTTTCCGAGCTCCCCGCGCGTCAGCCGTTCGTAGTCGATGTCGCGCGAGCAGGTGAACGTCGTGTGGTCGCGGTGGGCGGCCAGCCAGATCAGCCGTACGGGCGCGGCGGCCTCGGGGGCGTACCGGTGATGGTCGTCGATCCCGTAGCCGATCCGGCCGCTGTTGGCCACGAAACACGGATGGCCCTCGGTCATGGCGGCCTCGATCTCCTGGAAACCGGCCCTGGCCAGCTCGGCCGCGCCGACCGGCGGCCGGCTCAGCTTGTACGCGAGGCTCGCCAGCGTGGAGGTGATCTCCTCCAGGTAGACCGGCAGGATCTCGTCGCTCAGCCCGAGCGGGCCGCGCGTCTCGGTGACGAACTCCAGCGCGTCGAGCGGCCGGGCCTCGCCCGAGGCCCGGTGGCGGGTGATCTCGCCGATGTGCCAGTGATCGAGGGACATCACCGTCGCGGTGAAGCGGTACTCCACCGCGCCGGAGTCGGCGCGCACCGCCCATCGGCCGTCGCCTGTGGGGCGCGGAGTGAGCAGCCGCTCGTGGGCGAACTCGGCGAGCGCCTTGCGCACCAGCCGCCGGTTGGCCTTCTCCCACAGCTCCGGCGTGAGGTGGGAGACCGCCTGGATGGGGTTCACGCCGTCGCCTCCCGGGTCGCCGCGAGGAACCGCTCCCGGGTGCAGACGCTCAGCAGGGCGTCCTTCTCCGGCTTGGCGACCGTGCCGGCGACCTCGAAACCGACGGCCGCGTTGATCACGTGGACCGCCGTGTTGCGCACGTCGGGCTCGACCACGACCCGCCGGATCGCGGGATCGGCGAACAGGAACTCCATGACCGTGGTGATCACGGCCCGGGTGAAGCCGTGCACCGGGGTGCCGGTCGGCGCGCACAGGAAGTGCATGCCGACGTCGCCGTCCCGGGCCTCGTAGAGCCCCGCCAGCTCGACCCGGGCGGGGTCGTAACTCTCGGCCAGGAACGCCGGGCGCCCGTTCACCAGCCCGAGGAACGCGTCGCGCTGCGGGTGATCGACGATCTCGCGATACTCCTTCGCCACGTCGGCGACGTCGGCGTCCCGCATCATCCAGAACACCGCCTTGGGATGGGTCACCCAGGCGTGCACCGTCGGCGCGTCGGCCTCCGGGTCCAGGCGGCGTACGGCGAGCTCGCCGACCTGGGCGTCCGTACGGCGGAACAGGACGCCGCTGTGCCTACCGCTTCGCTCGCTGCGCTCACTCATGCGACCACGCCCTCGGGCGCGCCGAACTCCTGGAAGGCGATGGCCTTCTCGATGGGGTAGTGCTCGCGGCCCAGGATCTGGCTGATGATCCACGAGTTGCGGTACGGGCCCATGCCGAGGTCGGGCGAGGTGACGCTGTGAGCGTGGGCGGCGCCGTTCTGCAGGAAGATCCCCCTGCCGGTGACGTCGATGCTGTAGTTCCTCGCCACGTCGAACCGGCCGTGCCGATCCCACCGGATCCGGTCGCGTACGGGCTCCAGGAAGGCGGGGGGCTCGTAGCGGTAGCCGGTGGCCAGCACGAGGCCCTGGGTGACGAGCGTGTGGTCGCGCTCCTGCTCCACATGGCGCAGCCCGAGTGTGTACTCGCCCCGGCCGGCGTCGTAGGCCGCCTCGCGCAGCTCGGTGCAGGTCAGCAGCCGGGTGGGGATCGGGCCGCCGACGGTCTTGGCGTAGAGCAGGTCGAAGATGTCGTTGATCAGCGCCGCGTCGATGCCCTTGTAGAGGCACTTCTGCTCGGCTTCGAGGCGGTAGCGGGTGTCCTCGGGCAGCGCGTGGAAGTAGTCCACGTACTCGGGAGAGGTCATCTCCAGGGTCAGCTTGGTGTATTCCAGCGGGAAGAACCGCGGGGATCTGGTCACCCAGTTCAGCCGGTAGCCGCGCGTGTCGACGTCGGCCAGCAGGTCCCGGTAGATCTCGGCGGCGCTCTGCCCGCTGCCGACGACCGTGATGCTCTCCTTCGCCTGCAGCGCGGCCTTGGCGTCGAGGTAG
This sequence comes from Microbispora sp. H10836, assembly GCF_012999525.1. Taxonomy (NCBI): domain Bacteria; kingdom Bacillati; phylum Actinomycetota; class Actinomycetes; order Streptosporangiales; family Streptosporangiaceae; genus Microbispora; species Microbispora sp. H10836. The sequence goes on along the minus strand of NZ_JABBWU010000012.1, from coordinate 77,342 downwards.
CCGGTGGTGTGGACGAGGTCGCCGCCGAGGCCCCGGCAGGCCTCCGGCACGTACGGCGGGGTGCCGGTGCCGAGCACGAGGTGCCGGGCCCGGTGTTCAATCTCACGGTGCTCGGTCACCTCCCCGCCGTCGGTGACCGCGCGCACCACGTAGCGGCCGTCGGTCTCGTCGTACGTCACGGAGGTCACGCGGTGGCCGAAGCGGACGCTGCCCAGCCGCCCGGCGGCCCAGCGGCAGTACGCGTCGTACTCGGCGCGCAGCTGGTAGAAGCTCTCGCGGATGTAGAAGGGGTAGAGCCTGCCGGTCTCCTTCAGGTAGTTCAGGAAGGAGTACGGCGAGGTCGGGTCGGCCAGCGTGACGAGGTCGGCGATGAACGGCGTCTGCAGCGTCACGGAGTCGAGCATCATCCCGGGGTGCCAGGCGAAGCCGGGCCTCGCCTCCAGGAACACGCCGTCGAGCTCGGCGATGGGCTCGGTCAGGCAGGCCAGGCCCAGGTTGAACGGCCCCAGCCCGATCGCGACGAAGTCATGCGTGGACATGCGTGACTCCCGGATGGTCGGCGGGCGGGGCGAGCTCGTCCACGTAGCGCCGGGCGTGCCCCGCGAGGAGGTCGAGGACGTGCGCGATGTCGTCCAGCGTGGTCTCGGGGTTCAGCAGGGTGAACTTCAGGTGGTGGCGGCCGTCGACCTTGGTGCCGGCGACGACGGCCGCGCCGGAGGCGGCCAGCGCCTCGCGAGCGTACAGGTTGGCGTCGTCGGCGAGTTCGCGGCCGGGACCTTCCTGCGGCAGGTAGCGGAAGACCAGCGTGCTCAGCGGCGACCGCGTGACGACCTCGAAACGCGGGTCCGCCGTGATCAGTGCGTGCGCCTCGGCCGCGCGGTCGACGACCTCGTCGAACAGCTCGCCGACCGCGTCCGGGCCCATCGTCCGCAGCGTCAGCCAGAGCTTGAGCGCGTCGAAGCGGCGGGTGGTCTGCAGGCTCTTGTCCACCTGGTTGGGAATGCCCTGCTCGGCCATCCGCAGGGGGTTGAGGTAGTCGGCGTGGTGGGCCGCGTGCCGCAGGACCGCGCCGTCGCGCACCAGCACGGCGCTGGAGCTGACCGGCTGGAAGAAGGACTTGTGGAAGTCGACGGTGACCGAGTCGGCCCGCTCGATCCCGTCGAGCAGGTGCCGCCGTCTGCGGGAGACCAGCAGCCCGCAGCCGTAGGCCGCGTCCACGTGCAGCCACGCCCCGGCCCGTGCGCACAGATCGGCGATCTCCGGCAGGGGGTCGATCGAGCCGAAGTCGGTGGTGCCGGCGGTGGCCACCACGGCCATGACCACCAGCCCGGCGCGGCGGCAGCGGCCGAGTTCGCGGGCGAGCGCGGCCGGCCGCATGCGCCGCTGCGCGTCGGTCTCCACGGTCACGACCGCGTCCGGGCCGAGGCCGAGCAGGTTCGCCGCCTTGCGCACGCTGAAGTGCCCGGCCTCGGAGGTGATCACCCGCAGCCGCGCCGGCGAGGCGTCCGTACGGGCCCCCTCACGGGCGAGCAGCAGGGCGTGGAGGTTCGACTGGGTGCCGCCGCTGGTGAAGACACCGTCGGAGGCGGGGCCGAAGCCGACCCGGCCGGCCGTCCACTCGACGAGGCGGCGCTCGATGAGCGTGCCGCCCGCGCTCTGGTCCCACGTGTCGAGCGAGGAGTTGACCGCCGACAGGACCGCCTCGCCCAGCAGCGCGGGGATCACCACCGGGCAGTTGAGGTGCGCCAGGTAGCGGGGGTGGTGGAAGTAGACGGCGTCGCGCAGGTAGACCCGTTCGAGCTCGTCGAGGACGGCGGCCTGGTCGTGCAGCGGCCGTTCGAGGTCGATCGCGGCGATCCGCGGCGCGAGCCGTTCTGGGGACACTCCGCTGAACGGCCGGTCGGCGCGCCGGATCCGCTCCGCCACCCGCTCGGTCCCGGCCGCCATCGCCCGCCGGTATCCCTCCACCGTGCGGTCGTTGAACAGGTACGCCCGCGCGGCCCCGGCATGGGGATAGGTCATTGTCATCCTTACCGTGAGAGGTTAGGTTAGGCGAACCTAACTTGTGGGAGTCGACACGTGTCCCCCGGTGATTTCTCGGACGTGTGGTCAGCCGAGCTTCTTGGCGTTCCGGATCGCCGTCGCCAGGCTCTCCAGGATCGGGGCGGCTCCGGCGTACGAGAAGCGCGGCACGGGGTCCCAGGCGACGACCTGGTCGGCCTCCACGGCGGGCAGCTTGGCCCAGGCCGGCTTGGACGTCAGGTCCTTGGCCTGCAGCGCGGTGCTGCGGTTGTCGAGCAGGATCAGGTCGGCGTCGTACTTGTCGGCGTTCTCCCAGCTCAGGTTCTCGTAGTAACCGCCCTCGCCGGGCTTGTCCGGCTTGACGATCTCGACCCCCAGCTGGGCGAAGTACATGAGGTCGGTGTTGACCTCCGGGTTGGACACGTACAGCACGTCGGGGCTGCCGGAAGCGGCCAGGACCCTGATCCCGGGGTTGTCGGCGACCGCCTTGCGGACGCTCTCGGCGGCGGCCTCGAACCTGGCCTTCGCCTCGGCGACCTTCGGGGCCTTCAGGTCCGCCCCGAGCGACTCGGCGAGGGCGGCGTAGCGCTCGATCGGCTGGGTCATCGGGACGCGGGCCGCGCTGACGGCGACGGTCGGGGCGAGCTGGACGATCTTGTCCTTGCTCTCGTCCGGGACGTACCACAGGGCCCCGGGGTCGTACATGTGCGTGACGAGAAGCTCGGGGCGCAGCGCCGCGTACTTCTCGATGTTGAACTCGCCCCAGACGTTGCCGAGGATCGTCACCTTGTTCACGTCGAGGTCGCCGGCCTGCGGGTCGGGCGAGCCGTCGGCGCGCTTCGTCTCGCCGAAGACGCCGACGATCCCGTCCCGCACCCCGTAGTCGGCGAGCGCCGCCGCCGCGCCGGTGAACGCCACGACCCGCGACGGGACGGCCGCGGCCGTGACCGCCTCCTTCCTGTCGTCGGTGAAGGACCACGATGTCGCGCTCTGACCTGACGTCGCGCTCTGGCCCGACGTCGCGCTCTGACCCGCGGCGGAGGGCGCCGGGTCGCTCGATCCGCAGGCGGCGAGCGCCAGCGTGAGTACGGCGGCTCCGCCCGCCGCGAAAAGGCCGCGACGGGACATGGGGGAGTTCAGGTTTCGCACGGTTCGTCTTTCTCTCACATGGCACAGCTGACACTGGGCCTTGGGGTTGATCGCTAGTTAGGTTACCCTTACCTAAGTTCTTGTCCAGAGGGGCGATGAAATTCGTCCCCGGCCCCCCACCGGAGCAGGTCGTGGTCGTCACAGAGTCCTCGCAGATCAGCAGGCCTGCGCGGGCGCCGGGAAAACGCGCGGAAAACGGCCGGCGCGCGGCGGCGTTGCTGGGCTCGGCGATCGCGCTGGCCGCCGTCCTCGTGCTCAGCCTCGGGCTCGGCGCACGGCAACTCTCGCCGGTGGAGGTCTGGCACGGACTCGTGGACGCCGACTCGGCCGCCTACACGGTCGTCCACCAGATGCGGCTGCCGCGCACCCTCCTCGGTCTGCTGGCCGGCGCCGCGCTGGGGGTCGCGGGCGGCGTCATGCAGGCGCTGACCCGCAACCCGCTGGCCGATCCCGGCCTGCTGGGGATCAACGCGGGCGCCTCGGCCGCGGTGGCCACCGCCGCGGGACTGCTCGGCGTGGCGTCGTTCCAGGGCCGCGTCTGGTTCGCCCTGGCCGGCGCGGCGGCCGTGTCGGTGCTGGTGTACGCGGTGGGCGGCGGTCGCGCGGCCACCCCGGCGCGGCTGGCGCTCGCGGGAGCCGCCATCAACGCCGCGCTCTACTCGTACGTGAACGGGACGATGCTGCTCGACACCGCCTCGCTGGAGACCATGCGCTTTTGGACCGTCGGTTCCCTCGCGAGCGCGCAGGGCGGGACCGCGGCCATGATGGCGCCGTTCATCGCGGCGGGACTGTTGGCGGCCATGGCCCTGGCCCGGCCGCTCAACGCGCTCGCGCTCGGCGACGACTCGGCCCGCTCGCTCGGCGCGCACCCCGCCCGGGTCCGAGCGGGCGCCATCGTGGCGGTGACGCTGCTGTGCGGGGCGGCGACGGCGGCCTGCGGGCCGATCGTCTTCGTCGGGCTCATGGTGCCGCACCTCGTCCGGGCGCTGACCGGCCCCGACCAGCGCTGGATGCTCCCCTGCTGCGCGCTGCTCGCGCCCGTGCTGCTGCTCGGCGCCGACGTGCTCGGCCGGCTGGTGGCCCGGCCCGGCGAGCTACAGGCGGGCATCGTCACGGCGGTGCTGGGCGGCCCGCTGTTCCTGTACTTCGTGCGAAGGAAGGTCCGGGTGTGACCGCCGGCCATGTGATCGTCCGGCCCAGGGCCGTCGCCGTGGGAGCCGGCTGTCTGCTGCTCGCGCTCGTGTTCGGCGTGCTCGCGGTCGGCGGCGGCGACTACCCGATGAGCCCCTCCGACGTCGTACGCACCGTGCTGGGCGGCGGCAGCCCGGCCGAGGACTTCATCGTGCACGGGCTCCGGCTGCCCCGCGTGGTCACCGCGCTGCTCGTGGGCGCGGCCCTCGCGCTGGCCGGCGCGGTCTTCCAGTCGCTCGTACGCAACCCACTGGGCAGCCCCGACCTGCTCGGGTTCACCCAGGGCTCGGCGGCCGGGGCGCTCCTCGTGGTCGTCACGGGGGGCGGCAGCGCGGCGCTCGCGGGCGGCGCGGTGCTCGGCGGCGTCGTCACCGGAGTGGCCATCTACGCCCTGGCCTGGCGCGGCGGCCTGCACGGGCACCGCCTCGTGCTGGTGGGCATCGGCGCCACCGCGATCCTCACCGGCGTCAACGGTTACCTGCTCACCCAGGGGCGGCTGATGGAGGCGGCGCGGGCCATGTTGTGGCTCACCGGCAGCCTGGACGGGCGCGGCTGGGAGGACGTCCTCCCGCTGCTCGCCGCGATGGCGGTGCTGGCGCCGGTGGTGCTGCTCGGTTGCGCACGCCCCCTGGCGATCACCGAGATGGGCGACGACCTGGCGCGCGGCCTCGGCGTACGGGTGCAGGGCATGCGCCTGGTCCTGCTGGGGGCGGCCGTGCTGCTCACGTCCCTGGCGGCGGCGGCCGCCGGGCCCGTGTCGTTCGTCGCGCTCACCGCCCCGCACCTGGCCAGGCGGATGACCGGGACGCCCGGGCCGAACCTGCTCGCCGCGACGTGCACGGGCGCCGCGCTGCTGACGGGCGCCGACCTGGCCGCGCAGCGGCTGTTCGCCGGCCACCAGCTGCCGGTCGGGGTGGTGACGGGGGTGCTCGGCGGCGGCTACCTCGTCTGGCTGCTCGCCGCCCAGCGGAAGGCGGGACGGATATGACCGAGACCATCGTGGACAGGAACGCAATGGCAGGCATGCACGACGACGGGCCGCGTCTGAGCGGCAGCGCACTGACCCTCTCCTACGACAGAAGGGTCGTCGCCGAGGGCCTCGACGTCGCCATCCCCGACCGGTCCTTCACGGTGATCATCGGGCCGAACGCCTGCGGCAAGTCCACGCTGCTGCGGGCGCTGGCGCGCACGCTCCGGCCCGCCGCCGGGACGGTGCTGCTCGACGGGCGTGACATCACCTCCCTGCCCGCGAGGAAGGTCGCCAGGACCCTCGGCCTGCTGCCCCAGACATCCGTCGCGCCCGACGGCATCACGGTCGCCGAGCTGGTCGGCCGCGGGCGCTATCCCCACCAGCGGCTGCTGCGCCAGTGGTCGGCCGACGACGAGCGGGTGGTGCGCGAGTCGATGGAGGCCACCGGGGTCGCCGACCTGGCCGGGCGCCTGGTCGACGAGCTGTCCGGCGGGCAGCGCCAGCGCGTGTGGATCGCGATGGCGCTGGCCCAGGAGACGCCGCTGCTGCTCCTGGACGAGCCGACGACCTACCTGGACATCGCCCACCAGATCGAGGTCCTCGACCTGTGCGCGCGGCTGCACGAGGAGCGCGGCCGCACGCTCGTCGCGGTGCTCCACGACCTCAACCACGCCGCCCGCTACGCCGGCCATCTCATCGCGATGCGCGACGGCCGGGTCGTGGCCGCAGGCGCGCCCGGTGAGGTCATGACCGCCGGTCTGGTGGAGGAGGTCTTCCGGCTGCCCTGCCGGGTGATCGACGACCCGGAGACCGGCACTCCGCTGGTCGTCCCCGCCGCCCGCCGCCGCGCCGAATCGGCGGCGAGGGCCGCGTCGTGAGCACCCCGATATCGGAGACCGCGTCGTGAACATCCCGGTGCCGGAGACGACGTCATGAGCATCCCGGTGTCGGAGACGACGTCATGAGCATCCCGGTGTCGGAGACGACGTCATGAGCAGCGTGTACCGGGACGCCTTCGGCATCCCTCACCTGCGCGCGGACGATCCGTACGAACTGGCCTTCGCCCAGGGACGCGTCACGGCCCTGGACCGGGCCTGGCAGATCGAGGTGGAGCGGCGCCGGGCGACCGGCACGTCGGCGGCGGTCCTCGGGCCGGACGCCGTGCCCTGGGACCGCTTCGCCCGGCAGGCCCGGCTGGCGGACACCGCCGAACGCTGCCTGCACGCGCTGGACGGCGACACGGCGGCGTGGGTGCGCGCCTACGTGGACGGCGTCAACGCCGGGCTCCCCGAGGGGGCGCGCCGCGCACCGGAGTTCGCCGCCGCGGGGGAAACGGCACCGCGAGAGACGACAGGGCCCGGCGTGGCCGGGCCCGACGCGACAGGTCCGGATGCGGCAGGTCCGGATGCGGCAGGGCTCGCGCCGGGCCGGTGGGAGCCGTGGACACCGATGGCGATCTGGCTGTCCCACCACATCCTCTTCGCGCACTTCCCGGCGAAGCTGTGGCGCGAGGCGGTGGCCGAACGGCTGGGTCCCGAGGCGGTCGCGCTGTTCGCGGCCGACGGACCGGGCACCTCGGGCAGCAACGGCTGGCTGGTGCCCGGCGATCGCACCGTCACCGGCGCGGCCCTGATCGCGGGCGATCCCCACCGGTTCATCGAGGACCCCGGCTTCTACCAGCAGATCCGCCTGGCCTGTCCCGAGTTCGACGTGGCAGGGCTGGCCGTGCCGGGCGTCCCGGGCATCGCCCACTTCGGGCACGCGGGCTCGGTCGCCTGGGCGATCACCAACGCCATGGCCGACTACCAGGACCTCTACCGGGAACGGCTCCGGCGCCGCGAAGGCCACCTCGAGGCGCTCGGGCCGGACGGCTGGCGTCCGTGCGCCGCCCACGTCGAGGTCGTCGAGGTCGCGGGGGAGAGCCCGGCCGAGGTCGAGGTCGTCGAGACCGAGCGCGGCCCGGTCGTCATGCTCGGCGGGTCCGGCCCGGACAGGCTCGGGCCGACGGGCGCGGACCACGAAGGACCGGCCGTTGAGGGCCGGCCCCACGAGAACGGCTTCCCGGACGACGCGCGGAACCGCGAGCGGGAGACCGCGTGGGAGGCGGTGAGCCTGCGGTATCCGCCCCGGGTGCGCCGCGACCTGGGGTTCGCGGCGCTGCCGGCGCTGCTGCGGGCCAAGACCGTGGCCGACGTGGACCGGGCGCTCGACCGCTGGGCCGAGCCCGTCAACGTCGTGCTCGCCGCGGACGTCGACGGCGGGCTGCTGCACCGGGTCGCCGGTGTGGTGCCCGTGCGCCACCCGGACAACGCGCTGCGGATCGTGCCCGCCTGGGAGCCGGGGCACGAGTGGAGCGGCCTGTACGCGCCGATGCCGCGCCGCGCGGTGTCCGGCATCACTGTCATGGCCAACGAGCGGGGGCTCGCCGCGCCGCTCGGCGTCGAGTTCGCCGCGCCGTACCGCGCCGCCCGGATCAGCCGCCTGCTCGGCGGCTCACCGCGCTGGTCGGCGGGGGAGATGGCGGCCGTCCACACCGACACGCTGCTGCCGGGCGCGGGCCCTCTCCTGGACCTGCTCGCCGGGCTTGACGGGCTCGGTCCCGAGGCCGTACGCCTGCGGGACCGGCTGCTCGGCTGGGACCGGCGCATGGACGCCGGCGGCACCGGCGCGGCGGAGTACGCCGCCGTCCGTGCGGAGGTGGTGCGGCGCCTGGCGGCCCACCCCGCCCTGGCCGCCCTCGCCGGCGTGGACGCGGAGGCTCCCGAGGTCTTCCGGCCGTGGCTGGCGCTCACTCCCCGCGTCGCGTACGCCCTGGAGAAGCTGCTGACGACCGACCGGCTACCCGGGCTGGACCGGGCAGCCCGCGCGGACCTGGCCCGGGCGGCGCTGGAGGACGTGACCGCACGCGGCGAGGCGACCGGCGTCCGGTGGGGCGACCTGCACCGGCTCGACCCCTGGCGGGCGGTGCCGTACCCCGCGATCCCGGGCGCGACGTCGACGGAGGCGGGCCTTTCCGGCGACCACGACTGCGTGCTGTCCACGTCGAGCGTGCCCGGCGTCACCCACCACTTCGCCCGGGGGCCCGCCGCGCGCTACGTGTGGGACCTCTCCCGGCGCGACGGGAGCCTGTGGATCGTCCCGTTCGGCGCGAGCGGCGTGCCGGGCGACCCCCATCGGCGTGACCAGCACCCGCTGTGGTCGCGCGGTGAACTCGTGCCGGTGATCACGGACTGGGACCGACTCGTCGAGGAGCAGCATGACCACTGAGCCACTGACCGCTGAACCACTGACCACTGAGCCGCCGACCACTGGGGCGCACACCACGGCCTCCCCGCGGCGCGAAGCCGTGTGGGAGCAGGTGGTCGAGGGATTCGGCGCCATCCGCGTCGTCCCGGTGGACCCGCCGGCCGACGCCGATCTGATCCACTCCTGGGTCACCGAGGAGCGGGCCCGGTTCTGGGGCATGCTGGACGCGAGCCGCGACGGGGTGCTGGAGATCTACGACTACCTGGACGGTCTCACCACCCACCACGCCTATCTCGTCCACCGCGACGACCTGCCGGTGGCGCTCTTCCAGACGTACGAGCCCGGAGCCGACCCGGTCGGGGAGTGCTACGACGTCCAGCCGGGCGACGTCGGGGTCCACCTGCTCCTCGGGCCGGCGGCGGGGGAGGGCGAGCGCGGCTTCACCGGCGCCCTGCTGTCCGTGCTCGTCGCGTACGCGTTCTCCGACCCGCGCCACACCCGGATCGTGGCCGAGCCGGACACCCGCAACGACAAGATGATCGCCCGGATGCTGCGTACCGGCTTCACCCTCGGCCCCGAGATCGACCTGCCGGACAAGCGGGCCCGGCTGTGCTTCCTGACCAGACACGACCGCTGACACAAGGAGTGCGAGTGCTGCTCGACGCCCTTTCCGACCATCTGGAAGGCCTCGCGGCGGAGCGGGACGGCGTGCTGGGGGTCCTGCCCAGGCTGATCGCCGACGACTCCCCCGGCTGGATCCCCGCCGCCTCCCTCGTGCGGGAGCCGTACGAGGGCCTGCTCGCGCTGGTGGACGAGACGGCGGCCCGCTGGAGCGCGCCGCGTCACGTGGCGGCGGCGCTGCTGTGGAAGACCTACGGCTACTGGCACACGATGCCGATGGCCCTGGGCTGGAGTCTCGGCCGCCGGGTGCCGCTGATGCGCCTGGAGGACACGCTGCTCAGGCCGTCCGCGGCCGGTGTGACGGTGGCGGCGTCCCGGGTGACCGTGGCCGTGCTCCCCGGCGACCCGCTGGCCGGGGCCGACGGCACCGTCGTCGTCCCCGACCTCGCGGCGGCCATCAGGGAGGCCCTCCTGGAGAGCCAGTATCCGTTCGTCAGAGCCCTCAGTGCCGCGACCAAGGTGGGCGAGCGCACCCTGTGGGGGTCCACCGCCGAGGCGGTCGCCCATCCCCTGCTCACGCTCGGGTCGTACGACGAGGCGGCCCGGCTGCTCGACGAGATCGGGCCGCCCGTGGCCGGACTGCTCGTGCCCGACGGCGACGGATACCGCCGCCGCACGTGCTGCCTGTGGGTGACGCTGCCGGACGCCGACCCCTGCTCCACCTGCTGCGTACGCTGACCCGGCGCTCACCGGGTGCCGAGGCTGCGGGCGGTGCCGTCGGCGATCGCCTGGAGTTTGTCCGGGTTGGCGACGTTGTGGATGGTGGTGATCCGGCCCTCGGTGTCGAAATCGAAGGTGACGGTGGCGATCACACGACCCTGGCCGCGGAAGACGACGCCCGGCCCGCCGTTGATCTCGGCGAGCTCGGCGGTCATGTCGGCGGGCTCGATGCCCTGGTAGGTGACGGTGCCGATGGCCGCGAACCAGGCGGCCACCGTCGCCGCGCCCACGACCGGGCGCAGGGCCTGGCGGACCTTGCCGCCGCCGTCGGTCCACAGGGTGACGTCCGGGGACAGCAGCTCCATCAGGGCGTTCACGTCACCGCCGGTCGCGGCGGCGAAGAACCGCTCGGTGACCGCACGCTGCCGCGACCGGTCGGCGGCGAAGCGCGGCCGCCGGGCCCGCACATGCTCGCGAGCGCGGTGCGCGGCCTGCCGTACCGCGGCTTCGGAGCGCTCGACCGCCTCCGCGATCTCGGCGTGGCTGAAGTCGAAGACCTCCTTCAGCACGAACACCGCGCGCTCGATCGGGCTCAGCGTCTCCAGCACCACGAGCATCGCCATCGACACCGACTCGGCCTCCGTGACGGCCTCGGCGGTGTCGCCGCTCGTGAGGACGGGCTCCGGAAGCCACGGCCCCACGTAGGCCTCACGCTTGCGCTGCGTGGAGCGCAGCCGTTCCAGCGCCACATTCGACACGATCCGCGTCAGGTACGCCTTCGGGTCGGCCACCTGCGAACGGTCGGCCGCCGACCAGTTGATCCAGGCGTCCTGGACCGCGTCCTCGGCGTCGGCCGCGGTGCCGAGGATGCGGTAGGCCACCGAGAACAGCAGGTTCCGATGCCGGACGAACACCTGCTGGCCGGGGTCGGAGGTCTCGGTCATCGCGCCTGCCCGACCCGGGTGAAGCGGCCACCGCGGGGCCAGAACGCGCCCGATGCCGGCATCTTCTTCATGCGGCCCCACGTGGGCCAGGGTGAAGCGGTCACCGTCTCCTTATAACGGACGGCCGCGCGGCCGGTCAGGTACAGCCGCCGGGGGCTGTCGTCGGGGTGGGTGAACTGCACGACCGCGTCGTGCCGGCCCAGGCTGACCGGCGTGTGGTAATAGCCGAAGCGGAACGGCTTGGGCCGCCCGCCCTTCAGCGTCCGGACGATCGACACCGCGGCGTGCACACCGGTCGGCATCCCGCCCTGGCAGGTGCCGTGCATGACGCCGTAGCCCTGGCGGATCGCCGCCGCGTCGCCAACGGCGTACACGTCGGGGTGGGACACCGAGCGCAGGGCGGCGTCGGTCACGATGCGGCCGTGTGCGTCGACGGTCAGCCCGGCGGCGGCCGGCAGCGGCGACACCCGCGTGCCGCTCGTCCACAGGACGGCGTCGGCCGCCACGCTCTCCCCGCCGGCCAGCTCGACCGTGCCGGGCAGCACCTTCACCACCTCGACCCCGCTGCGGACCGTCACGCCCAGGCGCTCGAGCGCGGCGTGCAGATACGCCTTGGCCTTGGGGTTCATCGTCGCGCCGGGTTCACTGCGGCCCAGCAGCACGACGTTCAGCTCCGGGTGCCGCTCGGCGATCTCCGCGGCCGACTCGACGCCGGTCAGCCCGCTGCCGACGACCGCCACCGTGCCGCCGCCGAGCCGCGACAGCCGGTCGGCCAGCATCCCGGCGTCCTGGGGGCCGTCCAGGGTGTAGGCGTGGTCCTCGGCGCCCGGCACCGCCGCGGTGTCGGCCACGCCGCCCAGCGCGTACACCAGGGTGTCGTAGGACAGGACGCGCTCGTCGTCGATCCGCACGGTCTTCGCGTCCACGTCCACCGCCGTCACCCACCCGCGCTCGAAGCGGGCGCCCGTGCCCTCCAGCAGTTCGGGGATGCTCAGCTCGGCGAGCCGCTGCCCGGTCGCCGACATGTGCAGCCGCAGCCGCTCGGTGAACCGCTCCTGCGCGTTCACCAGGGTCACCCGCACGTCGCCGCTGCGCCTGACCCGCGACGCGAGCTGGATCGCCGCGGACAGGCCCGCGTACCCCGCTCCCAGGATCACCACCCGGTGTGTGGTCGCCACGCCGTCTTCGTGCCGTGCGCTCATCGTTCCGCCTCCTCGCTCCGATGTTGACGACCACCAGATGGAAGCGGCCCGCCCGTACGTGACACGCGCCCGATGTGACGCTCGCCACACCCCATCGACCCTCCGGTCCTACGTGGAGGCGCTGGGCGGCAGGTTGCGCGTGGTGGCCGACTTCGGGGAGACGGAATACACGCTCGCCTGAGCGCGGATCCGAGCCGTGATCGGAGGTGGGAGGCGGTTCAGGGCTGATCGGGTGCGACGGCGGCGGCGATGCGTGCCGCGACGCCGGCAGGCGGGATGCCCGTCGTGTCGACGAGCCGGCCCTCGCGGCTGAGCCAGGGGAGGGCGTCCTGGTAGGCCGTCAGATGGTCCAGCCTCCACCGCGAGTTCGACGGCGTGTCCCCCTCGATCCTCCGCAGGAGCGTGGCCCGGTCGGCGTGGAGCACGAAGTGGTGCAGCGGGATGCCGGCCGCCTCCAGGCCCGCGCGGATCTCCCGCCAGTATTCCTCGACCAGGACGGTCTGGGGCAGGACGAGGACGCCGCCGACCTGGTCGGCCAGCCGTGTGACGGTCTCCACGACGAGCGTGCGCCACAGCGTCCAGTCCTGGAAGTCTCCGACCTTCGGCAGGCCCGTGGCATGCGTGAGCATGACGCCGACCTGTTCGGGGTCGAAGAAGTGAGCCCGCGGGATCGATCGCACGAGTTCCGCCGCCGTGGTGGTCTTGCCCGCGCCGAACGTCCCGTTCAGCCAGATGATCACAGGTCGAGCCCGGGCCGGCTCTGCTCCGGCACGGCGGACGCGTCGCGCCGTACGGCGGCGGCCCGGGCGGCGAGGAGCACGGACAGGGCCTCGCAGTCGTCCGGGGTGAGCGGCGCGAAGGGGAGCAGGTAGAGCCTGCCCCCGGGACCGTCGACCAGCTCGACCGGCAGGGAACGGGTGGGCACCTCGATCGGCGCGGTGGTGGTGGTCATGATGAGAGTGATTCTTCCGCACGCGACCGACATTCCCGCCCCCGGCGACGGCCGAGAGGCCGGGCGCCTGGCGTTGATCGCTGCCATGATGTCCGGCAGCAGATGAAAGAGGTCGCCATGTCGGACATCGACGTGAAATTCGGCTGGTTATCCGGTGACGGGCCGCTGGGCTCGATATTCGGGGTGTCCTTCGTCCGCGGGCTCGCGCCCCGGGAGGTGCTCGTCCGCCTGGGTGTGGACGAGAGCACCATCGACGAGATGACGTTCGAGGAGCTGGACGAGAACGCGGAGGAGTGCCTGGAGATCTCGGACGGCATGGACGCCGCTTGGGCCGGCGCCGTGCGGACGGGCGACTGGACCGTGCTCGTCGAGCCCGGCGGCTGGCGGGTCGCCGCCGAGACGGGCGTGCTCGAGCGCGTCTCGCGGGGCACCGAGGTCGTGGCGGTCAGCAGGCACGACTACGCCTCCGACGACTTCGCCCACGCGATCGACGGCCGGGTGATCACGCGGTTCGAACCCCTGGCGCCGCACCTGCGGTCCGGCGACGACCCCGACCGGTGGGTCGGCGAGATGCGCGACGTGGGGCTCGGCCGTGACGGCTTCGACGATGCCATGCCCGAGGATCCCATCGCCGCCGCGTTCGCTCTGGCGGGCGTCATCACCGGTGTGGACCTGTCCCCCGCCCTGCTGCGGACGACGTTCCTCGCGGGCACGACGAACCCCGACGACTGAGCCCCGGGCGGGACGTCAGGGGACGTAGCGGTAGCCCATGCCCGGCTCGGTGATCAGGTGGACGGGATGGGCGGGATCCCCCTCGAGCTTGCGCCTGAGCTGGGCCATGTACTGGCGCAGGTAGTGCGTCTCCTTCACGTACCGCACGCCCCACACCTCGCGCAGCAGCTGCCGCTGGCCGATCAGCTTGCCGGGGTTGCGGATCAGGAGTTCGAGGATGCGCCACTCGGTCGGGGTCAGCCGTACGTCGCCGGAGACGGTCTTGCCGGCCAGGTCGACCACATGGTCCCCGATCCGTACGCGGGCGGGCTCGCTCTCCCGGGGACCGGCGCGCCGGGTGACCGCACGCACGCGGGCCAGCAGCTCGTCCACCCCGAAGGGCTTGGTGACGTAGTCGTCCGCTCCGGCGTCCAGCGCGTCGATCTTGTCCTGGTTGCCGGTGCGCCCGGACAGCACGATGATCGGCACGCTGCTCCAGCCGCGTACGCCGTGGATGACCTCGACTCCGTCCATGTCGGGCAGCCCGAGGTCCAGCACGATCAGGTCGGGACGCCGGTCGGCGGCCTCGCGCAGCGCCGAGCCGCCGTCCGCCGCGATGGCGACCTCGTATCCGCGCGCGGCCAGGTTGATCCGCAGCGCGCGCAGGATCTGCGGCTCGTCGTCGACGACGAGGATGCGGCTCATGGCGCTCCGCCGCCGAGCTCCAGCGGAAGCCCGGGCACGTCGTCGGTGTGTACGGCTACGGGCAGGGTGAGGACCATGGTGAGCCCTCCTCCGGGAGTCTCGTCGGGTGTCAACTCTCCTCCCATCGCCTCGGCCAGCCCGCGCGCCAGGGCCAGGCCCAGCCCGACCCCGGTGTGGTTGTCCCGGTCCCCCAGCCGCTGGAAGGGCAGGAAGATCCGGTCGTAGGCGTCGCGCGGCACGCCGGGCCCACGGTCGATTATCCGGATCTCGGCCCGGTCGCCGTACCTGCTGGCGGTGACGAGCACGCTCTCCCCGGCGGGGGTGTAGCGGACGGCGTTGGCCACGACGTTGGCGAGCACGCGCTCCAGCAGCGCCGGGTCGGCGACGACCTCGGGCAGGTCGGGCGGGATGTCGATCCTCACCTCGGCGGCGAGCGGCCCGAGGTCGTCGACCGCCCGGGGCACGATCTCCTCGACGGCGACCGGCAGGGCGGCCACGCCGAGCACCCCGGCCTGCAGGCGGCTCATGTCGAGCAGGTTCGCCACTAGACGGTCGAGTTTGGCCAGCGACTCGTCCGCGGTCTCCAGCAGTTCGGCGCGGTCCTCCGCGGACCACTCGACGTCCGTGGCGCGCAGGCTCTCCACGGCGGCCTTCGCGGCGGCGAGCGGGGTGCGCAGGTCGTGGCTCACCGCCGCGAGCAGCGCGGTGCGCATCCTGTCGGCCTCCGCGAGCGGCCTGGCCTGCTCGGCCTCCTCCTCCAGCCGTTCCTGCCGCAGAGCCACGGCGACCTGCGCGGCGAACGCCTCGATCACGCGGCGTTCGGAGGCGTCCAGCAGCCGGCCGCGCGCGGCGAGCACGAGGTCGTCGTCGATGTCCACGTCGGCGTCGGCGGCGCCGGGGCAGACGCAGGGCTCTGCTCCCGCGGTGGCCACGATCCGCCAGGAGCCCGGGTCGGACCGGTCGTCCGGTCCCTGCCCCGCCTCGGGGCGCCGTTCCAGCAGCGTGACCGCGACCAGGCCGAACGTCTCCCGCGTACGCGCGAGCAGGGAGGGCACGGCGGCCTCGCCGCGCAGCACGTGACCGGCGAGCGCGGACAGGATCTCGGCGTCCGCCCCGGCGCGGGCCGCCTCCCGCGTACGGCGGGCCGCCACATCCACGATCATGCTGACCGCCGCCGCGACGAACACGAACACGACCAGGGCGAAGAGGTTCTCCGGGTCGGCGATCGTCAGGGTGTGCCGCGGCGGGGTGAAGAAGAAGTTCAGCAGCAGGGAGCCGGCGACCGCCGCCGTGATCGCCGGCCACATGCCGCCGATCAGCGCCACGCCCACGACGGTGGTCAGGAACAGCAGGATGAAGCTCGGCAGCGCCAGCGTGCCCCGGAAGGGAAGCAGCGCGGCGGTGAGCAGCGGCAGGCCGATGGCGGCCACGGCCCACCCCGCCAGCCTGCGCCGCCGGGTGAGCGCCGCCCGCGACCGGTGCGGGCGTTCCCGTCCCTTCTTGACGTGCTCGTGGGTGATCATGTGGACGTCGATCGAACCGGACCGCGCGGTCGTCTCGACGCCCACGCCCCTGCTGAGGACCTGGGCGAACCGGCCGCGCCGGGAGGCGCCGAGCACGAGCTGGGTGGCGTTGACGCCGCGGGCGAACTCCAGCAGCGCCCGCGGCACGTCGTCGCCCACCACCTGGTGGTAGGTGCCGCCCATGCTCTCCACGAGGGCGCGCTGGCGCGCCAGCAGCCCCGGGTCGCCGCCGCCCAACCCGTCCGCGCGGGTGACGTGGACGGCGAGCAGGTCGGCCCCCTTCGTCCGGGCGGCGACGCGGGCCGCCCGCCGCACGAGGGTGTCGCCCTCGGGCCCCCCGGTGAGCGCGACGACGACCCGCTCGCGCGCCTCCCACGTGTCGGCGATGCCGTGCTCGGCCCGGTAGCGGTCGAGCTGCTCGTCCACCTCGTCGGCGAGCCACAGCAGGGCCAGCTCGCGCAGCGCGGTGAGGTTGCCGACGCGGAAGTAGTTGGCGAGGGCGGCGTCCACCTTCTCCGGCGTGTACACGTTGCCGTGCGCGAGCCGCCGCCGCAGCGCCTCCGGGGTCATGTCGACCAGCTCGACCTGGTCGGCCCGCCGTACGACCTCGTCGGGCACGGTCTCGCGCTGCGGGATGCCGGTGATGTGCTGGACGACGTCGTTGACCGACTCCAGGTGCTGGATGTTCACCGTGGAGATCACGTCGATCCCGGCGTCGAGGAGCTCGTCGACGTCCTGCCAGCGCTTGGCGTTGCGCGAGCCCGGCGCGTTGGTGTGCGCCAGTTCGTCGACCAGGGCGACCCGTGGGCGCCGGGCGACGACCGCGTCCACGTCCAGCTCGGGGAAGGCCGCCCCCCGGTACGTCACGCTCCTGCGGGGGACGATCTCCAGCCCGTCCAGCAACCGCGCGGTGCGTACGCGGCCGTGGGTCTCCACGAGGCCGACCACGACGTCCGTGCCGCGTTCCTTGCGGCGGTGGCCCTCGCAGAGCATCGCGTACGTCTTGCCCACCCCGGGTGCCGCGCCGAGGTAGATCCGCAGCCGCCCGCGTGGCATGGCCGCTCACCTCTCCCTGTCGAGGGCCAGATTGAGCTCCAGCACGTTCACGCCGGGCTCCCCCAGGAAGCCGAGGGCGCGGCCGGTCGTGTGCTCTCCGATCAGTGTGCGCACCCTGCGCACGTCCAGCCCGCGTTCCCTCGCCACCCGGGGGGCCTGCAGCTCGGCGTACGCGACGGAGATGTGCGGGTCGAGGCCGCTGCCGCTCGCCGTCACCGCGTCCGGGGGGACGACCGCTCCGGCCCTTCCGCGCACCGGCACCGTACGCCCTGACGAATAGTCCTCGCCGGGCCTGCCGCACTCGACCCGCACGCCCTGGTACGTGGCGGCGAACGGCGCGGCCGGGCACGCCTGGTTGACGCTGACCACCCTCGCGGGCCTGCCGACTGCGGGGAAGACCTTGAGCACCGCGCCTGCCCCGTCCGCCGTGCAGTACGGCCTGGCGCCGCTGACGCCCTCAAGCTCACCGACCGCCTTGGAGCGCGCGCACACCTGGGTCAGCAGGGAGACCCTCCCCTTCCTCGCGGCCTGGTCCGTCCCGCGAGGGTCGGGCAGCCGGTCGACGACGTCCTGCGGGCCGAGGTTGCTCGCGCCCGAGGCCAGCGGGTCATAGCCGCCCGCGGAAGGGCGGCTCTGGAAGTATCCGCGCACCGGGCGGCCGTTCCGGTCGGTGAAGAGCTGCCCGACGAGGGCGCTGCCCACGTCCCTGCCGTCCTCGCGCAGGATCGAGCCGCCGGCCCTGTGGGGGAGGAGGACCTGGGCGATGCCGGTCACCAGCAGGGGATACAGGACGCCCAGGATCACCGTGAGCACGGCGACGGCCCGGACCGCCGCGAGGTGCCGGCGGAGTGTGTTCGGCAGGCGTTCCATCACGTTCCCAGCCATCAGGACATCCCCGGAAGGAATTGGACGAACAGGTCGATGAGCTTGATGCCGATGAACGGCGCGACGACGCCGCCCAGCCCGTAGATGTAGAGGTTGCGGCCGAGCAGTGTGGACGCGCTGGAGGGGCGATACCGGACGCCGCGCAGGGCGAGGGGGATCAGCGCGACGATGACCAGGGCGTTGAAGATCACCGCGGACAGGATGGCCGACTGGGGGCTGTGCAGCCGCATGAGGTTCAGCGTGTCCAACCCGGGGTAGACCGCCGCGAACATGGCCGGGATGATCGCGAAATACTTCGCGATGTCGTTGGCGATGGAGAACGTGGTCAGCGCTCCCCTGGTGATCAGCAGTTGCTTGCCGATCTCGACGATCTCGATGAGCTTGGTGGGGTTGGAGTCGAGGTCGACCATGTTCCCGGCCTCCTTGGCGGCCGAGGTGCCGGTGTTCATCGCCACCCCCACGTCGGCCTGCGCCAGCGCCGGGGCGTCGTTGGTGCCGTCGCCGGTCATGGCGACCAGCCGCCCGCCCTCCTGCTCCTTGCGGATCAGCGCGAGCTTGTCCTCGGGGGTCGCCTCGGCCAGGAAGTCGTCCACCCCGGCCTCCCTGGCGATGGCCTTGGCGGTCATCGGGTTGTCCCCGGTGATCATCACGGTGCGGATGCCCATCCGGCGCATCTCGTCGAACCGCTCCCGCATGCCCTGTTTGACCACGTCCTTCAGGTGGATCACCCCGAGCACCCGGGCCTTTCCGCCGGACACCTCGCCGACGACGAGAGGCGTGCCGCCGGAGGCGGAGATCCCGTCCACCAGGTGACCGACATGCCCGGTGGGATGGCCGCCGTTGTCGCGCACCCACTTCATGACCGAGGTCGCGGCGCCCTTGCGGACCTGCCGGCCGTCCACGTTCACCCCGGACATCCGGGTCTGGGCGGTGAAGGCGATCCACTCCGCGTGAGCCAGCTCGCCCGGCTGGCGTTCACGCAGGTCGTAGGCCTGCTTGGCGTGGACGACGATCGAACGGCCCTCTGGGGTCTCGTCGGCGAGGCTCGCAAGCTGCGCCGCCTCGGCCAGGTCGAGCTCGGAGACGCCCTCGGCGGGGACGAACTGCGACGCCTGCCGGTTGCCGAGCGTGATCGTGCCGGTCTTGTCGAGGAGCAGGGTGGTGACGTCACCGGCGGCCTCGACCGCCCGCCCGCTCATGGCCAGCACGTTGCGCTGCACCAGGCGGTCCATGCCCGCGATCCCGATGGCCGACAGCAACGCCCCGATCGTGGTCGGGATCAGGCAGACCAGCAGCGACACCAGCACCAGCCCGCTCACCCCGTCGGCGCCGAGCGCGGTCGTGTCCGGTACGCCGGGGTTCTGGGCCTTGGAGTAGATCGCCAGTGGCTGCATGGTCACCGTGGCGATCAGGAAGATCATCGTCAACGCGGCCAGCAGGATGTTCAGCGCGATCTCGTTGGGGGTCTTCTGCCGGTCGGCGCCCTCGACCAGGGCGATCATCCGGTCGATGAAGCTCTCCCCGGGCTTCTGGGTGATCCGTACGATGATCCGGTCCGACAGCACCTTCGTGCCGCCCGTAACGGCCGATCGGTCGCCGCCGGACTCGCGGATCACCGGCGCGGACTCCCCGGTGATCGCCGACTCGTCCACGCTGGCGATGCCCTCGACCACGTCGCCGTCGCCCGGGATGACCTCCCCGGCCTCGATGACGACGTGGTCGCCCTGTCGCAACTCCTGGGCGCCGACGACATCCCACCGGGCGGGGTCGCGCGGGTCCGCCAGGCGCCGGGCCATGGTGTCGCGCTTGGCCGCCCGCAACGTGGCGGCCTGGGCCTTGCCCCGGCCCTCGGCCACCGCCTCGGCCAGGGTGGCGAACAGCACGGTCAGCCACAGCCAGACCGCGATCGCCCAGGCGAACACCGAGGGGTTCGCGATCGCCAGGCCCGTGGTGAGGAACGCGCCGATCTCGACGACGAACATGACCGGGTTGCGCCACAGCGTCGCCGGGTTCAGCTTGCGTACGGCGTCGGGCAGCGACCTCACGAGCTGCCGGGGATCGTGCGAACCGCCGCCGATCCTGCCGCCTGTGCGGGGTGATGCCGTCGACGACATGGCTAGGACAGTCCTTCCGCGAGCGGCGCGAGCGCGAGGGCCGGCAGGAACGTGAGGGCGACGAGGACGACCGTGACGCCGGCCACCATCCCGACGAACTGGGGGCGGTGGGTGGGCAGCGTCCCGGCGGAGACCGGCACCGGCGCCTGCCGGGCCAGCGATCCGGCCAGGGCGAGGATGAAGACGATCGGCAGGAACCGGCCGAAGGCCATGCACAGACCGAGCGCCACGCACCACCAGGGCGTGCCCGCGGAGATCCCGGCGAACGCCGAGCCGTTGTTGTTGGCCGCGCTGGTGAACGCGTAGAGGACCTCCGACAGGCCGTGCGGCCCGCCGTTCAGCATGGCCGCGAGGCTGGCCCGGTTGCCCATCGCCGCGGCCGTGCCGGCGAGCACCAGGGCCGGGGTGACCAGGAAATAGAGCGAGGCCAGCTTGATCTCGCGCGCGCCGATCTTCTTGCCCAGGTACTCCGGTGTACGGCCCACCATCAGACCGGCCACGAATACGGTGATCACCGCCAGCACCAGGATGCCGTACAGGCCGGAACCGGCGCCGCCGGGCGCGACCTCGCCGAGCATCATGTTCAGCATCGTCATCATGCCGCCCAGGGGCGTGAAGGAGTCGTGGGCGGCGTCGGTGGCGCCGGTCGAGGTCAGCGTGCTCGCGGCGGCGAACGTCGCGGAGCCGGGCACGCCGAAACGAATCTCCTTGCCCTCCATCGCCGCGCCGGCCGCCCGGGGGACCGCGGCCCCGCCGGAGAGCTCGAAGATATTCGTCAGCACCACGCTCACCAGGGCGATCACCGCCATGACGGCGAGAATCGCGTGTCCCTGCCGCACCTGGCCGACCATGCGGCCGAAGGTGCGCGGCAGCGCGATCGGGATCGCCAGGAGCAGGACGATCTGCAGCCAGTTCGTCCACCCGGCCGGGTTCTCGAAGGGATGGGCGGAGTTGGCGTTGTAGAAGCCGCCGCCGTTGGTGCCGAGCTCCTTGATCGCCTCCTGGCTCGCCACCGGGCCCCCGGGGATCTCCTGGGCGCCGCCGGTCAGCGTCGTCACCGCGTGCGGCGACGCGAAGTTCTGCACCACGCCACCGGCGACCAGCACCAGCGCTGCGACGAACGCGATAGGGAGCAGCACCCGGAACGTGCCGCGCACGAGGTCGACCCAGAAGTTGCCGATGGTGTCGGCCTGCCTGCGGGCGAAGCCCCGCACGAGCGCGACGGCCACGGCCATGCCGGCCGCCGCCGAGACGAAGTTCTGCACCGCCAGGGCGGCCATCTGCACCAGGTGGCCCATGACCGTCTCGCCCGGGTACGCCTGCCAGTTCGTGTTCGTCACGAAGCTGACGGCCGTGTTCCAGGCGACGTGGGCGGGGACCGGGGGCCGCCCGAGGCCGAGGACCAGCCTGTCCTGCAGGCGCTGCATGCCGTACACGACCAGCACCGAGACCGCGGAGAAGGCCAGCAGGGCGCGTGCGTAGACCGCCCAGGGCTGCTCGGCGTCCGGCCGCACGCCGATCACGCGGTAGACGAGGCGCTCGGCCGCGCTGTGCCGGGTGCCGGTGTAGACCCGGTAGAGGTAGTCGCCCAGCAGCAGGTAGACGACGGCGAGCACCGCGACGACCGACAGCACGAGCACGGCCCCTGCCGCTGCCGCGCCCATCAGAAGCGCTCCGGGAACAACAGGGCCGCGACCATGAAGACCAGCAGGGCCGCGGCCACTCCGAGGCCCACGGCGTTGACCACGCTCACAGGCGCTCCACCGCCCGTACGACGAGCCCGACGATCGTGAAGACCGCGATCGTCAGGGCGACGAAGACGACGTCCGCCATCCCCACTCCTCGGTTGTGATTGCTGCGGCACTCTCAGCACAAGCAAAGTCCGAGATCGGGGGCATATGACCGCTCTTGACGGCTTCCATACGGGTTCGGACCGAGTATTGACGCCCCCTGTACACGGGCCACGCCAGGGGTTTCGGGCGTTCGCGTGCCGGAAATCAACGCGGTTCAACCGGCGAGCGGCGCCCCCCGAACAACTGTGTCGGTTCCGGGGAGGGGACGCGGCGTGGGCGAGGTGACCGACCAGATCGTGGAGGTCGTTCTGAAGGCGCTGGCCGGGGGCGTCTTCGTGCTGGCCTTCGCGGCGCTGGCCGCGATGCTGACGCCGAAACGGCTCGCCGGGGTGTTCTGCGCCGCCCCTTCCGTGGCCCTGGCCAGCCTCATCGTCACCGCTGGCATCGCCGGCATCCCGGACGTCCTCGCCTCGGCCCGCGGCATGTGGATCGGCGCGGCCGGTTTCGTGCTCTACTGTCTGGTCGCCGCTCCCCTTCTGGGCAGGTGGGGCGCCTGGTGGGGGGCGCTGGCCGCGCTCGCGGTCTGGGGCGCCACGGTGGCCGCCGGGTACGCGCTGGCGCCGGCGGGCCTGCTCGCCCTTCCGGCCGCGGCCGTCCCCGCCTCGCTCTCCCGGCCGGGGACGCCGGAGCTCCCCCCGCCGCCGGCGCCGGAACCGTGAGCGCCGATCGTGACGGCGGCCGGTCTCACGACGGCAACCGGTCTCACGACAGCGGCCGCTCTCACGACGGCAGCCGATCTCATGGCGACGGCCGCTCTCGTGGCGGCGGCGAGAAGGTGCGGCTGCGCATCGGCGAGCTCAGGCGGCCGCCCCCGCGCGACTGGGTGGTCCGGTTCGCGTTCGGCGCCGGGGTGTCGGCGCTGGCCGGCGCGGTGTCGGTGCTGGCCGGTCCGCGCGCAGGCGGGCTCTTCCTCGCGTTCCCGGCGATCCTCCTCGCGAGCGTCACCCTCATCGCCAAGGAGGAAGGCGTACGCCAGGCCGGGCAGGACGTGTGGGGCGCGACCTTCGGCGCCCTCGGCCTGATCGGCTTCGCCGTCGTGGTGACGACCACGGTGGCCGTCTGGCCGCTGTGGCTGTCCCTCACGGTCGCCACCCTGGCCTGGGCCGCCGTCTCCCTCACCCTGTACGCCGCCGCGACCCGGCTGCGCCGCTGAGCCGGGTCGCGGGCGCTCGATCACCCCCCGGCGTTCGCCTCGGCCGCCCGGCGAGCGGCGGCCGGGTCGGCGAGGCCCTCACCGGTCGGCTCGTAGGTGAGCAGGACCACGCCGGAGGAGAACGCCTGCGTGCCGGCGAGCCGCAGCGTGGCGGGGTCCGCGGAGTCGTCGTCGAACAGGCGGGCGCCGCGACCGGCGAGTACCGGGTAGACGGCCAGGCGCATCTCGTCGAGGAGGTTCTCGCTCAGCAGCCACCGCACCAGCGCCGCGCTGCCGAAGACGAGGATGTCGCCGTCCACCTCCTTCTTCAGGGCCTCGATCCTGGCCGCGGCGTCCGCGCCGATGATCGTGCTGTTGTTCCAGGTGGCCTCGGTCAGCGTGGTCGACACGACGTACTTCGGCAGGGTGTTCATCGCGTCGGCGTAGCCCGCCTCGTCGGTCATCGACGGCCAGGAGGCCGCGAAGCCCTCGTAGGTGACCCGCCCGAGCAGCAGTGCCCGCGCCGCGCGGATCTGGTCGAGGCCGGCCTGCATCGAGTCCTCGCTGACGAATCCGAAAGCCCACTCGTGCGGGTTCTCGATGACGCCGTCAAGGGTGGTGAAAACAGACAGAACTATGCGTCCCATGGTTCGTATCCCTCATGTCGGGTGAGATGCGGCGGCGGACGTGCGCCCAGCCGGCCGCGGAGAATGCGTGCGCCGCCACTCGGTGCCGGGATGGGCGGTCACGTCCGCCGCCACGGCCCGCCCCCGCGACGCCGCCCCCGAGCACCTGGGTGCTCCGGCGCCGACGGGCCGTCGTGCAAGGCCACCGTGGCCCGGCACGCGGGCTCACGTCCACACATCGGCGGCGTCCCGGACACTCCCGGACGATCTCGGACACTCCGGAGCGTGCATAGGCTGCCGTGGGAGCGCAGGGGATCTACGGGATGGAGTAAGCGTGACCGACAGCCGGCCGCAGCCGCGGACCGCCGCCACGCCCGCGGAGTTCGTCGCCCTGATGAGGCGGCTCCGGGCGTGGAGCGGGTGCAGTTACCGGCAGCTCGAACGCCGCGCCGACGCCGTGGGCGACGTCCTGCCGCGTGCCACTCTGGCCGGCGCGCTCAATCGCCGGGATCTGCCGCGCGAAGACCTGCTCGCCGCGTTCGTACGGGCATGCGGGGCGGACGACGACGCCGTGGCCGAGTGGGTGGACGCCCGCCGGCGCCTGGCCGTCGCCCGCGAGACGACCACCCCGCCGCCCGGCGACACGCCCGCCGCACCCGGGGGTGGGACGCGCGTCGTGGCCTCCGCTGGGACGCCGGCAGCGCCGCCACCCGCGTCCGCCCCGACGGCTCCCGGACGAGACGTCTCCCGGCCGGACGAACTCCTGGACATCGACGCGAGCGGAAGGAACAGCGGCGGGGTCCCGGCCTCGCCTCCCGTGGGCGGGGCCTCCCGGCGGAAGGCCCCGGCCCGGCGACTGGTGGCGGGCGCCGCGGCCGCGGCCCTGCTCTGCCTGGTCGGAGCCTGGCAGTTCGACCGCATGTCCACCGGGGAGGCGGCCTCCCGCCCCTCCTCGTCGATCTCGGCCGCCCCGGCACCGTCTGAGCGGGCACCGTCTGACCCGGCACCGTCCGACCTGGCCGACGGCGCGGGCGGACCGGCGCCGGGCCGCAGGTGGGTTCGCGTGCGGCCGGCCGCCGATCCGTCCCTGTGCCTGACCGCCGGGCGGGCCAGGGACGTCCCGTACGATCCCGAGGTCGCGGTCCTGCGTCCCTGTGCCACGGCGGTTCCGCCGCGGACCTTCCTCACCCCGGCGGGTGGCGGGCTGATCCACCTGCAATGGGATCACCCCGACCCGGCGAAGGGGGTCGGCTGCCTGACGGTGATCGTGGCGGGCCCCACGGCGGGCATGCTGCAGCCCTGGAGCGACTGCACCGGCGCCAGGCCCAACCAGCGCTTCCGGCTCGAACCCGTCGGCGAGGACGGCTACCGCATCCGACCGGCGTCGAGCGACCTGTGCCTCGCCGTCGACGGCGCGCCCGGGGCGGAGGCCGTCGAACGGCCCTGCGCCTCCGCGCCCGGACAGACCTTCCTCATCGACCCCGAATAGCCATCACGCCGGGCTGGTGGGCGAGGGCCTCGCGCTCCGGCGAGACGTGGATGAGGGATATGATCCGTCCACTCTTGCGGACTTTGCGAGAAAAGGGCTGATTTGTCGCTTCACCATGCGTCCTGGGCCTGTCTCCTTCGAGTTACGGACGACGGACGCCGATGACGGACGAGACACTGGCGCGCCTGCAGTTCGCGACCACGGCCGGTTTCCACTGGCTGTTCGTGATGCTCACCCTCGGGCTCGCCCCGCTGATCGCGGTGACGCACACCCGGCACGCCCTCCGCGGTTCACCGCTCACGGAGCGCATGACCCGGTTCTGGGGCCAGATCTACGTCGTGAACTACGTGCTGGGCATCGTCACCGGCCTGGTCATGGAGTTCCAGTTCGGGCTCGCCTGGAGCGGGCTGTCGGAGTACGCGGGCAACGTCTTCGGCGCTCCGCTCGCGCTCGAGACGATCGTCGCCTTCTTCGCCGAGTCGACCTTCCTCGGTATGTGGATCTTCGGCTGGGGCAGGCTGCCGAAGGCGGTGCACGTCACGCTGATCTGGCTGGTCACGCTCACCGCGTACGCCTCGGCGTACTGGATCATGGTGGCCAACGGCTTCCTGCAGCACCCGGTGGGACACGAGGTGCGCGACGGCGTGACCCGGCTCACCGACTTCGGGGCCATGCTCACCAACCCCAACGCCATCAACGCGCTGGTGCACGCCGCGTCCGCCGCCCTGATGACCGGCGGGGTCTTCATGGCGGGGATGAGCTCCTACCACTTCCTCAAGCGCACGGCCGAGCGTGCGTTCTTCCGCGCCTCGCTGCGCCTCGGCCTGTTCGTGGCGACGCCTGCGGCGTTCGTGGCGCTCTACTACGGGTTCGTGCAGATCCCGACGCTCGTGGAGACCCAGCCGATGAAGGCGGCGACCCTGCGGGGCCACGTCGACGACATCGGCTCCCTGCGGGTCGAGGACGTACAGGCCCAACTGGTGCAGCGGTTCGGCGCGGGCGACTACCGGCCGCCCGCCTGGATCGCCACCGCCTTCGACGTCATGCAGGACGTCGGATACCTGATCCTCCTGCTGATCGTCGTGGCTCTGATCCTGCTTTACCGGGACTGGTACCTCCGGTTCCGTCCGGCGGCGTACCTGATGCTCGTCGCGGTTCCCCTGCCCTTCGTCGCCGCGCTCGGCGGATGGCTGCTGCGCGAGGTGGGGCGCCAGCCCTGGGCGGTGTACGGCGAGCTCACGACCGCCGCCGCACGGTCGCACGTCGGCTCGATGCTGGCATCCCTGGTGCTGTTCGGCTCGGTGTTCCTCGCGCTGGCGATCGCCGACTGGGCGCTGATCATTCGGTACGCCCGCCGCGGCCCGGCCGACACCGACCTGGGCGGCTCGCCTCCCGACGGGCACGCGGAGCGGCCCGCCGCGTCGCTCGCCCTGTAGCCCGACCTGCCCAAGAGGAACCCGTGACTCTCGAACTCGTGTGGCCGGCCCTGCTCGGGCTGCTGCTCGCCGGTTACTTCGTCCTGGCCGGCCTGGACTACGGCGTGCAGATGCTCGCCCCCACGCTGGGCCGCGACGACGGTGAGCGCCGATCACTGCTCAACGCCTTCGGCCCGTTCTTCCTCGGCAACGAGGTCTGGCTGGTCGCCGCGGCGGGGGTGCTGTTCGGCGCCTTCCCCTTCCTGGAAGGGCGGCTGCTGTCCGGGATGTACTTCCTGTTCGCGGCGATCCTGGCCGGGATCGTCGTCGGCAACGCCGCCGTGCAGGTGCGTAGCCGCCACCGGAGCGCCTCGGCGCGCCGGATCTGGGACGGGCTGATCTTCGTGGGCGGGCTGGTGCCCGCCGCGGGGTGGGGGCTCGTGACGGGCCGTCTGCTCGCCGGGGTGCCGCTCGACGCGCGCAACGCCTTCTCCCTCGGCCCGGCCGACCTGCTCGACCCCTTCGTGCTGCTGTGCGGCGCCACGACCACCGCGGTGTTCCTCGCGCACGGCGCGTCCTTCCTGGCCTGGCGAACCGGCGGCGAGCCGAGCGCCCGGGCGGCGAGAGCCGCCCGGCGCGCCCTGCTCGTGGCGGCCGTGGCGGCGGCGGCCGTCCTCGTCGCCGGGTACCTCTCCCCGGCGCGGCACACCGTCGTCAACTCCTGGCCCGCACTCGCGACCGG
This sequence comes from Microbispora sp. H10836, assembly GCF_012999525.1. Taxonomy (NCBI): domain Bacteria; kingdom Bacillati; phylum Actinomycetota; class Actinomycetes; order Streptosporangiales; family Streptosporangiaceae; genus Microbispora; species Microbispora sp. H10836. Next base: position 50,074 of record NZ_JABBWU010000012.1, on the reverse strand, counting down.
CGCGGCCCTGGTGATCGCGCTCCTCGCGGGGGCGGCCCTCCTGGGCGCGGGACGCGGCGGCCGGGCCTTCGCCGCCACCTCGTGCGCGGCCGCCCTGCCCGTCGTCGCCCTCGGCGCGGGCCTGCACCCCTTCGTGCTGGTCTCCTCCGGCGCTCCCGGCACCGGCCTGCGCCTGACGGAGGCGATGGCGGATGCGGCCACGCTGCGGATCCTGGTGGGCTTCGCCGCGGTGATGGTGCCGCTGATGCTCCTCGCCCAGGCGTGGAACTGGTGGTTGTTCCGCCACCGGGCCGGTCGTACGCCGACGTACCTGTAGCAGCGCCGCCGATACCGATTCTTGACGTATGCCCGTCACTACGATGGGTACCTCGATGGGGCGGTGGGCGGCGGGGCCGCCTGAGGATGGTGGCGCGGTGACGGTCAGTGCTGAGGTGCAGATCACTGATTTGGCGATCAACGATCACGCGTGTCTGACCTTCGGCGAGCCCGAAGAGCTGCTCGACCTCACCGCGGCGTACGTACGTGACGGGCTGTCGGGAGGGCTGCGGGTCGTCTGGCTGTGCGAGGAGCCCCAGGGAGCGCTGGCCGAGCTGAGCCGCCGCGGGATCGCCGTGCGGTCCGCCACCGCCGACGGACGGATGGACGTCGTCGCCTCTCAGGAGGGCCTGCTGTCCGAACAGGCCTTCAGCGTGGATCATGCGATGGGATGGCTGAGCTCCCAGATGGAGCTGACCTCACGCGGGGGCTACTCGGGTCTTCGGGTGGCCCTCGACATGGGCTGGGCGCTGCGGCCGGTCCACGGTGTGGAGCAGCTGCCCGCCTTCGAGGAGAAGATCGCGACGGTCCTTTCGGACAGCAGCGTGTCGGTCTTGTGCCAGTACGACCGGGAACGCTTCGACCCGGTCACCCTCGCCTCGGTCTCCCCGTTCCACACTCGGGCGGTCGCCGCGGCCACCTACTACGACGACCCGTTGCTGCGGATCTGCCGCCAGTACGCGCCACCCGGCATCCGGATGGCGGGACAGATCGACCGGGCGGCCGAGGACGCCCTGGCCCTGGCGCTGAGCGAGGCGATCAGGACGGATGGTCCCGTCGTGATCAACATGGCCGAGCTGTCCTTCATCGACCTCTCCTGCACCCGGACGATCATCGACGTGGCACGGAGCCTCGCGCCGGCCCGTACGGTCGTCCTGCGGTGCAACCCCGCCATCGTGCCGAGGTTCGTGCTGCTCGGCGCTCAGGGCATTCCCGGGATCAGCCTGGTGACCGCGCATGAGCGATGACGCGACCAACCATGCCTCCCACGTCGCCTCGGACCCCGGCAGCGGGAATCGGAACGCCGGGACGTCGGTACTGATCCTCGACCACGCGTTCGACCGCGGGTCGCTCTACCCCCTGCGGGAGACGCTGCAGGCACACGTCGTCCACGCCGGGCTTCCGCACGGGCGGTCCGTTGACCTGGTGCTCACCGTCCACGAGCTCGCCACCAACGCGGTCTTCCACGGCTCGGGGACCGGACGGGCGAGGATCTGGCAGTTCGGCGGCGTGCTGCGGTGCGAGGTCGGCGACCCCGGCTCCTCGGGGCACGACACCGCCGCCTGGCCGGTCAGGCACGGGCACGGGCTGTGGCTCGCCCGCTACCTGTCGGACCGGTTCACGATCGCTTCCGGCCCGGACGGCACCCTCGCCACGGCCGACTTCGCCCTCCCCGGGCCCGGGTCGTGGTCCGCCACTCCACGGCTGCGCCGTCTCGAGTCGCACACCGTTCTGGAGCTGGACGGCGCCCTCGACGAGCAGGCGGCCCCGAAGATCACGGCGACGATCGGTGAGATCGTCGCCGGCACACCGGCGCCGGGGCTGGTGATCGACCTTTCCGCGGTGACCTACTGGGACAGCACCGGCATCACCGCCCTGATCATGGCGCACCAGCGCGTGTCGGAGACGGCGGGGATGCTGGTCCTGACCGGCCTCTCGGCCGAGTTCGCCGAGCGCCTCGACGCGCTCAGCCCGGTTCCGTTCACGACCCGGGAGACACCCGCCAAGGCGGCCCATCTGTTTCCGCCCTCCTGAAGCGCACGCATGTGCTGAAATGTGCCGGTGAATCGGGCGAGGCAGTTGATGGGCGAAATACTGGTCTATTGGTATGTGCTCGTCCTGCTCACCGGCGGCTACCTCGCGTTCTCCTATGTGCCGAGCGGTGAGACGCTCTCCTACACCGGCGTCTACGAGCCGCTGCGCGGCGTCCCGATGTCCGCCGCCTACCACTCGATCCTCGACATCAGCTTCGACGACCACGGCGGGCTGATCGCACGGCAACTGCACCACCGCTTCCAGATACTGCTCGCCCTGGGGACCGTCGTCTGGGCCCTGCTCGGCCGGTACCGGTACGCGCTCCCGGTGCTGGGCCTGGCAGCGCTCGGCGCACTCGCCGGCTACGGTTCCGCCGACGACCTCCTGTCCGGAACCTTCCTGGCCAGGGTGCCGATCCCCGTGTGGTACGGCCTGCACCTCGTGGTGGCGCTCGCCATAGGCGCCGTACTGGTGGTCTCCTCGCGCCGGGAGGCCGCCCTGCAGCACAGGACGGCCGGTTTCGTGGCAGCGAGCCTCGGCCTCACCGCCGTGCTGCTCCTGTGGCAGTGAACCGGAGAGCCGTCACAAGTGCCCGCTTCCGTCGTGGTCGTGGCCGTGCGCGGCGTGCTCGGCGGGCCGGGTGCCGGACAGGTGACGGGCGGAGTTCACCAGCCCGACGTGGCTGAACGCCTGCGGGGTGTTGCCGAGGTGCCGGCCGGTGGCGGGGTCGCACTCCTCGCTCAGCAGGCCGAGGTCGTTGCGGAGGCTCAGCAGCCGTTCGAACAACTCGTACGCCTCCCGGTGGCGGCCGATGCCGTACAGGGCGTCGGCGAGCCAGAACGTGCAGGTGATGAACGCTCCCTCGGTGCCGGGAAGGCCGTCCACGTTGCCGTCGGCCTGCGGCCGGTAGCGCAGCAGGAACCCGTCGGAGCACAGCTCGCGCCGCACCGCCTCGACGGTGCCCGCCACCCGCGGGTCGTCCCAGGGCAGGAACCCCACCCGGGGGATCAGCAGCAGGGCGGCGTCCAGCCCTCTGGAGCCGTAGAACTGGGTGAACGTGCCCCGCTCGGGGTCGTAGCCGCGGTCGCAGACCTCGGCGTGGATCTTGTCGCGGGTCGCGCGCCACCGATCCACGGGCCCGTCCAGGCCGAAGCGTTCGACGGCCCGCACGGCCCGGTCCAGGCCCGCCCACGCCATGACCTTGGAGTGCACGAAGTGGCGGCGGTCGCCGCGCACCTCCCACAGCCCGTTGTCCGGGTCGTCCCAGTGGCTCTCCAGGAAGTCCAGCAGCGCCCGTTGCAGGTCCCAGGCCGGCTCCTCGGCGTGAATGCCGGCCGTCCTGGCCAGATGCAGCCCGTCGAGGACCTCGCCCCACACGTCGAGCTGGAACTGCCCGGACGCCGCGTTGCCCACCCGGACCGGAGCCGAGCCCTCGTAACCGGCCAGCCAGTCGAGGGCGTATTCCGGCAGACGGCGGGTGCCGTCGATCCCGTACATGATCTGCAGGTCGGCCGGATCTCCGGCGGCGGCCCGCAACAGCCACTCCCGCCAGGCCTTGGCCTCGGCGACGAAGCCGGTGCCCAGCAGCGCCTGCAGCGTGAACGTCGCGTCGCGCAGCCAGCAGAACCGGTAGTCCCAGTTGCGCGGGCCGCCCGGCCGTTCGGGCAGCGAGGTGGTGACCGCGGCGACGATGCCGCCGGTCGGCGCGTAGGTCAGCGCCTTCAGCACGACCAGCGACCGGCGTACGGCCTCCTCCCACCGGCCCTGGTATCGGAAGCCGCGCATCCACGACGTCCAGTACGCCTCCGTGTCGGCCAGGGCCTTCTCCGCGTCGACCGGGCGCGGCACGCGCTCGTGCGACGGCCGATAGGTCAGCACGAACGGCACCCGCTGCCCGGCGGCCACCTCGAACTCGGCGTAGGTGGTCATGTCCTCGCCCCGGAGCGGCACCGGTGTCTCCAGCCAGGCGGCGTCCGGGCCGGCGACCGCCGCGAGCCGCCCGTCCTGGCGCCGCACCCACGGCACGATGTGCCCGTAGTCGAACCGCAGCCGCAGCGCCATCCGCATCGGCACCCGCCCGCTGACGCCTTCCACGACCCGCACCACGTCGGCCGCCTCGCCGCGTGGCGGCATCGCGTCGATCACGCGTACGGACCCCTCGGGGGTGTCCCACTCCGTCTCCAGGACGAGAGAGTCGCCGCGGTAGCGGCGGTGCGTGCAGAGACCGCCGCTCACGGGGGCCAGGCGCCAGAATCCGGCCCGGTCGTCGCCGAGCAGGGCGGCGAAACACGCGGGCGCGTCGAACCGGGGCAGGCACAGCCAGTCGATCGACCCGTCTCGCCCCACCAGCGCGGCCGTGTGCAGGTCACCGAGCAGCCCGTAGTCCTCGATCCGCAGTGCCACCACGTTCCCCCTTCGGGGGTCGATCTCGCGAACAAGGCCGCGCTACCCGAGCAAAGGCAACGTATGCACTGTGCAAAGAAGTGTCGACAGCCGAACGGGTGCGGCCTACCCACCTTTTTGTGGGTACTTGTCCGCACTGCCGGGGCGGCGTGAAGCTTGGTTCCGGCGGCCGGAGGGCCGGCCCGACTTCAGGCGGAACGGAGGTGCCGGTGGTGTGTCAGGAGACCGATTCAGACTCCGTCGGCCTTTCCGGGACCGACCTCTCCAGAGCCAGCTTCTCCAGGCGGCGGTGTCCCCAGTCGGACAGCGGCGCCAGCGCCTCGGACAGCTCACGGCCGAACTCGGTCAGTGAGTACACGGTCTTCAGCGGGCGGCCGCCATGCACCTCACGGTGCACGAGCCCGTCGGCCTCCATCTCCCGGAGCGTCTGAGTCAGCACCTTCTCGGTGAGGCCCGGCAGTCGCCGGACCAGCTCGCCGGGACGACGCGGCGCGGATTCCAGGAGCCAGAGCAGGATCGTCTTCCACTTGCCGTCGATCACCGCGATCGCGGCGGTCACCCCGCAGACGTTCAGGTCCTGGGCACGGCTACGCGTCATCGTCCATCCCGTTCAGCGCTCCCACTGTCATGCACGCAGGAGTTGAGACATGATCCAGCACACCGACCAGTCTGCCGTCACCGTGCTCGGCCTGGGCCCGATGGGCCGGGCCCTGGCCGGGGCCTTCCTGGACGCCGGCGTCCGGACCACGGTCTGGAACCGGACACCGGGCAGGGATCGCGAGTTGGCCGAGCGGGGCGCTGTGGGCGCCCCCACGCCGGAGGCGGCGGTCGCGGCGAGCGAGCTGACCGTGATCTGCGTGGTGAACTACGACGCCGCGGACGCCGTCCTCCGGCGCGACGCGGTCACCGACGCACTGCGGGGACGCACGCTCGTGAACCTGACCGCCGACACGCCCGACCGCGCAAGGAGCGCCGGGGCCTGGGCGGCCGAGCACGGCATCGGCTACCTCGACGGCGCGATCATGACGCCGACCACGACCATCGGCACCCCGGCCGCGGTGTTCCTCCACAGCGGCCCGGAGGAGCTCTACCAGCGGCACCGCCCGCTGCTGGACGCGCTCGGCGGCACGCACACCCATCTCGGTGAGGAGATCGGCCGGGCGGCGGCCTACGACATCGCGCTGCTCGACGTCTTCTGGACCGCGATGGCGGGCTACGCGCACGCGCTGGCGGTGGCGCGGGCCGAGGGGGTGACCGCTCGCGAGCTGGCGCCGTTCGCCAAGGGCATCGGCGCGATCCTGCCGCCCCTCTTCGAGCAGGCGGCGCGGGACGTGGACAGCGGCGCGTTCCCCGGCGAGGGCAACCCGATCACCTCGGCGGCCTCGTCCATGGCCCACATCGTCCACGTGTCCGAGGCGCACGGCATCGACGCGAGCGTGATGCGCGCGGCCGAGGGCTGGGCACGCCGGGTGATCGGAAAGGGCCACGGCGCCGACGGGTTCACCCGGATCACCGAGATCCTCAACCCCCGGGTCCTCGTCTAGCGCGCCGCCCCCGGCGATCACCGGGCTCCTGGGAGGCCGAACGGCAGGAGCGAGGACGCCGGCGCCTTCCCCGCGTGGTGGCCGGTCCGGCCGCGCCCCGTGGTCGCCATGACCGGCGAGGACGTGCTGAGGGCGCCCGGCGTGCCGGGCGCCCTCAGCGAACGTCGTGGCCTCAGTCGGTGCCGAGCTCCATCGCGGCCTGGTCGAGCAGCTCCTCCTCCGTGGGAGCCTCGCCGCGGGAGGCGATGGCCTCGGCCCCGCCTTCGGCCATCGCGCCGATCAGGCCGGTCGAGGCCGCCTGCGCCGCGCCGATCAAGGCCGGCTGCTGGGTGCCGACCATGCCGAGCCTGGCGTACTGCTCCAGCTTGGCGCGGGAGTCGGCGATGTCGAGGTTGCGCATCGTCAGCTGCCCGATGCGGTCGACCGGGCCGAAGGCGGAGTCCTCGGTGCGCTCCATGGAGAGCTTGTCCGGGTGGTAGCTGAACGCCGGCCCGGACGTGTCCAGCACGGAGTAGTCCTCACCGCGCCGCAGCCGCAGGGTCACCTGCCCGGTCACCGCCATGCCGACCCAGCGCTGCAGCGACTCGCGCAGCATCAGCGCCTGCGGGTCCAGCCAGCGGCCCTCGTAGAGCAGCCGGCCCAGCCGCCGCCCCTCGATGTGGTAGCTGGCGAGGGTGTCCTCGTTGTGGATCGCGTTGACCAGCCGCTCGTAGGCCGTGTGCAGCAGCGCCATGCCCGGGGCCTCGTAGATGCCCCGGCTCTTGGCCTCGATGATCCGGTTCTCGATCTGGTCGGACATGCCGAGGCCGTGCCGGCCGCCGATGGCGTTGGCCTCCAGCACCAGATCGACGGCGGAGGGGAATTCCTTGCCGTTGATCGTCACCGGACGTCCCTGCTCGAAGCCGATCGTGACGTCCTCGGTGGCGATCTCGACGGTGGGGTCCCAGAAACGCACACCCATGATGGGGTCGACGATCTCGATGCCCGTGTCGAGGTGCTCAAGAGACTTGGCCTCGTGCGTCGCGCCCCAGATGTTCGCGTCGGTGGAGTAGGCCTTCTCCACGCTGTCCCGGTAGGGCAGCCCGTGGGCGAGCAGCCACTCGGACATCTCCTTGCGCCCGCCGAGCTCGTTGACGAAGTCGGCGTCCAGCCAGGGCTTGTAGATCCGCAGGGAGGGGTTGGCGAGCAGACCGTAGCGGTAGAACCGCTCGATGTCGTTGCCCTTGAAGGTGGAGCCGTCTCCCCAGATCTGCACGCCGTCCTCGAGCATCGCGCGCACCAGCAGGGTGCCGGTGACGGCCCGCCCGAGCGGGGTGGTGTTGAAGTACGTGCGGCCGCCGGACCTGATGTGGAACGCCCCGCAGGCGAGAGCCGCGAGCCCCTCCTCGACCAGGGCCGCCCGGCAGTCGACCAGCCGGGAGATCTCCGCGCCGTACGCGGTGGCACGCCCCGGCACCGAGGCGATGTCAGGTTCGTCGTACTGGCCGATTTCGGCGGTGTAGGTGCACGGCACTGCACCCTTCTCCCGCATCCACGCGACCGCTACCGAAGTGTCGAGGCCACCGGAGAAGGCGATCCCGACACGCTCGCCGACAGGCAGAGAAGTGAGCACCTTGGACACGAGTAGAATATATACACGGGAATGCATGATCATGCAATCCGGCGCGTGAAGTCTCCGACGGCCGAGTGCCGGCGGGCCCTCAGGTGCGGGTGCCGGGGTGCGGGTGCGGAGTGCGGGTGCGAGCGCCGATCACCGGGCGACCCCGTAGACCTCCTGACTCACGAGTCTGGCCGCCCCGATAACGCCGGCCTGCGGGCCGAGATCGCTCATCATGATCGGCAGGTTCCTGGTGGCGAGCGGCAGCGAGCGCCGGTAGATCGCCCCGCGGATCTCGGCGAGCAGGACGTGGCCCAGCAGCGTGAGCCCGCCACCCAGGACGATGAGGCTCGGGTTGAAGAACGACACCAGGCCCGCCAGAACCTCGCCCACCCGCCGTCCCCCGTCGCGCACCATCTGGACGGACGTCGCGTCCCCGGCGCCGACCGCCTCCCCCACATCGGCGGCGGTGAGCGTCCCGGTGCGTTCGAGGAGTTCCCGGAGCAGGGGCGAGCGCCCCGACCGGGCCGCGGCGAGGGCGTCGCGAGCGAGCGCGTCGCCGCCGAAGGACGCCTCCAGGCATCCCGTGTTGCCGCACGCGCAGACGGCGACCGAATCGGCGACCGGGATGTGTCCGATATCCCCCGCACATCCGTCCATGCCGCGATAGAGCTCACCCTTGGCCACGATTCCGCAGCCGATGCCCGTGCCGACCTTGACGAACAGGAAGTTCTCCACGGTGCCCGCCGCACCGGCGTGTTGTTCGCCGAGTGCCATTACATTGACATCGTTGTCCAGTAAGACCGGACAATCGAACCGCCGCCCGAGCAGATCGCGGGCCGGATAACCGTCCCATCCCGGCATGATCGGCGGCGACACCGGGATACCACGGGAGAAGTCCACCGGGCCGGGCACGCCCACGCCGACTCCCAGCGGCCTGTCCACTCCCAATTTCACGAGCAGCCGCCGGGTCTGTTCCGCGGCGAGTTCGAGCACCGGCTCAGGCCCCCGGCGTACGTCGCATTCGGTGCGTTCGAACGCGAGAACTCGCAGCCGGCCATCGGTGACCGCGGTGGAGACAGAGGTCGCACCGATGGCTATGCCGACGAACCGAACGTGACCGGCGAGATCGATGACGGTCGAGCGGCGGCCTCCGCGGGACGCGGCCGGTCCGATTTCCTCGACGAGATGAAGCGCCGTGAGCCGGCCGAGTTCGGTCCCGATCGTCGTTCGTGACACTTCGAAGTGTTCCGACAGCTGAATGCGAGATTGCGGACCGGCGTCTCGCAATCGCGTCAGGATTTTGGCCTGGAGCCGTGTTTCGGCTCGCCCTGGCACCGAAGTCTCCACATGCCAAGTTTCTCATCGGGTGACGCCTCATTCGTCATCCGCGCGAAACTCCCGGTCCGGCCGGAAATCCGCCGCACTCATCTCATCCGAGAAGGATTGGGAAGAAGTCCGGCCCGATCCGTGCGCCGTCCGGCGAGGAAACTCGCATTCGTGCATGTCCGCGGAACTCGTCGGGCCCACGGTGGGCACCGGGCGCCTTTCGGCAGGCGCCCGGCCGAAGTCAGCCCTCGGCCGACTCAGAGGGAGCGCCATTTCCGCCAGATGTCCGGCCGTACGGCGCGGACCGGCTCACGACGGGACCTTCCGGTTGACGTAGGCGACCCGCCAGCCGCTCCGCGTGGCTAGCAACTCGGTGACCGACAGCGGCGCGAGATCGAAGAGAGCGGCGCCCAGCGGATCGAGCCCCAGCGCGTGGCCGATCGCCGCCCGGATCGTGCCCGCGTCGCACACGGCGACGACGCCGGGCTCCGCGCGCACCAGGTCGAGCCAGGCGGCGACCCGCTCAGCGTGCGCGGCCAGGCTCTCACCGCCGTGCGGAACCACGTGCGGGTCGGTAAGCCAGCTCACCAAGGCGTCCGGCTCCTCCCGCGCGACCTGCTCGTACGGCAGGCCGCGCCACCGGCCGACGTCCACCTCGGCCAGCGCCGGCGCCACCCGCGCCTCCAGACCGATGGCGGCGGCGGTCTGGCGCGCGGCGACGGCGGGACCGGCCCACCCGGCCGAGCCCGCCGTCATCGGAGCCAGGGCGGCGGCCCTGGCCAGGCTCGCCGCGTCGGCGTCCCGATCGGCCAGGGGAAATCGGGCGGCCCGCATCTCCGGCGTACCGGCATGCCGGACGAGCAGCACCGTGCCCGGCTCAGATCGGCGTGGCGGCGGTGGCCGGGACGGCCCGCGCACGTCCCGCCGCCCGGTCGCTCACCCACCCGAACAACACGCCGAAGGCCGTCCAGAAGACCAGCTGGGTCCCCAGCGACGCGAGCCTGAACTGCCACAACAAGGTGGCGGGGAAGCCCTCGGGCACCTCGTCGACGGTGGGCAGCAGAATCCAGGCGGCTGTCACCGGGACCAGGAACGCCAGCGCCGCCGCGGTCCACCGTGCCCAGGGCCCCGCGGTGACCCTGCGGGCGGTCGCCACCGCGATCACCGCCGCCGCGAGCCCGACGAGGACCATCACCACGTAGAGCACGGTACGGCTATTGATCGTCTCCGGGTCTCCGACGGCCGGCGGGTTGGCCGGATATTTCACGAATGGCACAAGAATCACCGCCACGAACGCCGTCCCTGCCGCGGCGAGTGCCAGCCCGCCCTCCGACCGGGGGCCGACCCGCCCGCGCAGCCCCGCGTACGCGAGGGCGAAGATCCCTCCCACAGCGAGCCCGTACAGGCCGGTGGCGAGGAACAACCCGGCCTTCTGCCCCGGTCTGCCGACCAGTTCCTCCTCGCCGTGGTCGTGACCATGCGCGTCGTGCGCGACGTGGGCCTCCTCCAGCGCGATCGCGCTGTCGACCCGCGGCTCGCCGAAAGCGAAGGCGAAGCCGCCCGCGATCAATCCGGCCAGCAGGCCCAGAAGCAGGCCCCTGACCACCAGGGTGCGTACCACGCCCGCGCTCAGTGGCAGGGCACGCCGAGCAGGTGGCGCCCGTCGTGCATGAGCTCGTGCAGATAGGCGCCGCTCTGCGAGATCGCCCCGTTGTCCATCAGAACCAGGTAGGCGATCAGCAGCAACACCGGCACGGTCAGCAGCCACAGCCTCAGTCGCGGGATCGGGATGACGGAAGGAGTGGACATTCCACTCATACAGGCCTCCTCAGGGATGACGCGTCCCACCATGCGAGGTCACGAAGGCCCAAGCGACCTGGCTCCCGGGATGTACGTCCCGAATACAGTGGCGCGTCCGCACCGGCATCTCACCGGATTTCCCTTGGACGATCGTGAAATCCACCGGAACGTATCCCTTCCCCCTGTTCGCGTCAACCCTTCACAGGAGGTGCCCAGCGGTCCGGCCACAGGACGAGGCCGAGAACGCCCGCCCTAACGGACGTCGGGACCGCCGTCCTGGACGGTGGCGAGGTCGGCGAGCCCGGAGATGGTCAGGAGGGGGGTCAGCAGGGGGTTGGCGATGAGGGTGATGCGGTCGGCGTGGGCGAACAGGACGCTCAGGCCCGCGCTGTCGAGGTATTCGACGAGGGTCAGGTCGAGGACGACGGGGCCAGGCGTGCGGTCGAGAGCGGCGGCGAGGCTGTCGGTGTTGCTCATGTCGATCTCACCGGCGACGGTCAGCAGGGCGGCGCCGTCAGGGCCATGGCCGGGGGTGAGGGTGAGCGGCGTGGTCATCAGGCGATCCTCATCTGCATGTCGACGGTGGTGCCGGACGGGCCCGGGGTGATGGTGACCTGCTGCATCATGGCGCGCATGAGGGCGACGCCGCGGCCGCGGTGGCTGTTCACCTCGGGTTGCGGGGCCTTCCAGCGGCCGGTGTCGGCGACGGTGAGGCGCAGGTTGTCGACGGACGCCTCGGCCCGGAGCCGGACGGTGTCGCCGGGAGTGTGGCGGTGGCCGTGCTCGATCGCGTTGGCGCACGCCTCACCGGCGGCGACCAGGACGTTCTGCACGATCTGGGCCGGTAGGTCGCACTGGCCGAGCCAGCTCCGCAGCGCCTTGCGAACGGGCGCGAGCTGCGACGACTCGGCGGGGAACGTCATCTCCAGTGGGGCCGGGTGCCGGTAGAGCAGCAGAGCGACGTCGTCGTCGTAGCCGTCGGCGGGCGCCAGGCGGATCATCACCTGCGTGGCGAGGTCGTCGACCGCGACGTTCCTGCCGTCCTGTACGGCTTGGCTGGCCTGGTCGATGCCCGAATACAGCGAGCGGCGACGACGTTCGACCAGGCCGTCCGTGTAGAGCATGAGCGTGGCACGCGCGGGGATGACCGCCTCGCCCTCCGGGCGCGTCGCACCCGGGCGGACGGCCAGGGGAACGGAACGTCCGCCGTCGAGCAGGCCGGTGCTGCCGTCGGGGTGGGCGAGTATGCCCGGGGGGTGTCCCGCGCTGGAGTACGACAGGTGCCCGGTCTCCGGGTCGAGGACGCCGCAGAAGACCGTGGTGCACCGGGCGCCGGGGACACCGGCGGCGAACTGGTCGAGGGCCATGAGCACGCGGGCCGGGCTGTCGTCCTGCAGGAGCAGCGCGCGGCAGGCGCTGCGCAGTTGTCCCATGACGGCGGCGGCCTCCACCCCGCGTCCGACGCAGTCGCCGACGACGATGCCGATGCGTCCGCCGGGCAGGGCGATGGTGTCGTACCAGTCGCCGCCGACCTCCAGAGGCCGGGTGGCGGGCTCGTAGCGTACGGCGAACCCGTCGGGAAGCTGGGCGGGGCCGAGGATGGCGCGCTGCAGCGCGATCGCGGTCTCGCGTTGCTGGTCGATCTGGTGGGCGCGGACCAGTCCCTGGGCCAGCCGCCCGGCCAGCAGCGACAGCAGCAGCTGGTCCTCGGTGGTGAAAGACCGGTCGCCCAGTTCGATCCACAGCGCCATCGGGCCGTCGGGGTGCTCCAGGAGGATGCCGACCCCGTCGTGCCCGGCGACCGGGGTGAGCAGAGGCCGCTGCGGCATGCCGGCGAGCGTCCGGCGGCGTTCGGCGGGCATACCGTGCCAGCTCACCGAGGTGTCCGTCGCGGTCAGGGCCGGCTCTTCGTCGCCCTGGCCGAAGACGGCGGCCAGCACGGACTTCGCGCGCCACAGATTCCGTAGTTCCTCCAGTGCGCCGGTCAGCGCGTCGGAGAGACTCCCCGCCTGGGAAAGGCAGGTGCTCAGGGAGGCGAGGGCGCTCTCGCGCTGGATGGCGTAGTGCTCGGCCGTGACGTCGCGAAGGGTGCCGACGACGACCCGGCGTCCGGTGTCGGGATCCTGTGCCTGGTTGAAGCTGACGCTGACCCACAGCCGGTGCCCGTCGCTGTGGGTGACGGGGATGGTGTAGCTGCCCTGCCCGGGGCCGACGAGGCCGCTGAACGCGTCGGCGACCTGCTGATGGGCCTCGGGATCGCCGGCGGCGTCCGGCCACCACGGGTGGATCGGCGTGTAGGGCAGGCTCTCGGGGCCGTAGCCGAGGATGTCGGTGAACGCTTTGTTGATCTCGACGACGGCGCCGTCCTCGTCGCAGACGAAGAACGCCTCCTGCAGCGAGTTCACCAGTGCCGTACGCCAGCGCGCCTGGTGCTGGCGCAGCCGCGCCATGTCCATGGTGGCCCGCACCCGCGCGAGCAGCTCCGCGGCGGCGAAGGGCTTGACCAGGTAGTCGTCGGCCCCGGCCTGCAGTCCCTCGATTGACGCCTCCTGGCCCGCCCGCGCGGACAGCAGCACCACGGGCACGGTCGCGGTGCGTGGATCGGCCCGCAGCGCCGCGACCAGGGACAGGCCGTCCAGGCGGGGCATCATCACGTCGCTGACCACCAGATCGGGGGCGTCCGCATGGATGGCGTCCAGGGCCTCCATCCCGTCGCCCGCGGTGCTGACGAGGTAGCCGGCGCCCTGGAGGAGACGGACGAGGTACCCGCGCATGTCGGCGTTGTCGTCGGCGACCAGCACACGCGCCGGGGCGGCGGAGTCTTCGGCGCGGGCCGCGAGTCCCTCGTGGGACACCTTCCCCATGGCGGTCCCGGCGGGCTCGCCCCTGCCGTCCGCGGGCAGCCAGCGCAGCGCCTCTTCGACGTAGGGGTCGGCGAGGGTGCCGGTGGTGCCGGCGCCGGCCGTCGTGATCGCGTCCGCGGGCAGGTGCGCGGCGCCGTACGGCACGCGGATGGTGAATCGGGTGCCCTCGCCCTCGATGCTGTCCGCGGTGATCGTGCCGCCGTGCAGGCCGACCAGCTCCTGCACGAGGGCCAGCCCGATGCCGCTGCCCTCGTTGGACCGCGAGCGGGCGTTCTCGATGCGGTGGAACCGCTCGAACAGTCGCGGCAACTCCGTCGCGGGGATGCCGATGCCCGTGTCGGTGATGGTCACCACCGCCTGGGCGTCCTCCCCGCGCACCTCGACGCCGATCGAGCCCTCGAAGGTGAACTTCAACGCGTTGCTGAGCAGGTTGAGCACCACCTTCTCCCACATGCCGCGGTCGATGTACACCGGCTCGTCCAGGGGAGGGCACTCGACCCGGAACCCGAGCCCCGCCTTGTCGATCGCGGAGCGGAAGAGGCTGGCCAGCTCGGCGGTGACCGTGGCGAGGTCGACCGGTTCGTAGCTGGCCTGCATCCGGCCGGCTTCGATGCGGGAGAAGTCCAGCAGGGTGTTGACCAGCTTGCCCAGCCGCAACCCGTTGCGGCGGATGACCTCCAGCTCCTCGCGCACCTGCGCGTCGGCTTCCTGGAGACGGCCGCGCAGCTCCTCCACTGGCCCCATGATCAGGGTCAGCGGAGTGCGGAACTCGTGGCTGATGTTGGAGAAGAAGACCGTCTTCGCACGGTCGAGCTCGGCCAGCTCCTCCGCCCGCCGCTGCTGGGCCTGGTAGCTGCGCGCGCTCGCGACGCCCGCCGCGACGTGCCCCGCGGCCAGCTCGATGAACCCGCGGTAGGCGTCGTCCAGGCGGCGGTAGCGGTTGAGCGCGGTCACGAGGAACCCGTACGGCGCACTGCCCTGCTGGAGCAGCGGCACCACCAGCGCCTGTACGGGCGGCTCCGGCCAGTCTCCGGACGGGAGACCGGCGTACGCGGCGCCGTCGAGCGGGACGAGCACCGGCTCTCCCCGGGCCAGCACCGTCGAAGGCCATACCGCGTCCGGATCGTCGGCCGGCAGTGTGAGGGGGGCGGCCGGATGCCCGGCCGAAATCCCGGTCACCCCCGCCAGCCGCACGCCGCCGCCCTCCTGGTACAGGTAGGTCAGGGTGAACGGGAGGTCCTGGAGGTTGCGGCCGAGCTGCCTGCAGGCGAAGGCCAGCATCTCCTGCTCGGTGCGGACCACGCTGGGGTCCGAGCCGAGGTCCCGCAGGGTCGCCATGCGCCGCTCGCCGATGACCCGCTCGGTCTCCTCGCTGACGACGCACAGCATGCCGACCACGGCGCCGGAGTCGTCGCGCAGGGGACTGTAGGAGAACGTGTGGTAGGTCTCCTCCGGGTAGCCTGCTCGTTCCAGGAACAGCAGGAGCGCCTCGTCCCAGGTCGCCTTCCCCGTGGCCAGCACGGCCTCGATCCGCGGGCCGATGTCGCCCCAGATCTCCGCCCAGACCTCGCTCGCGGGCCGGCCCAGCGCCCACGGGTATTTCCGGCCCAGGGTGTCGCGGCGGTAGGCGGCGTTGCAGAAGAACGTCAGGTCCGGCCCCCACGCCATCCACATGGAGAACCGGGACGACAGCAGGATGCTCACCGCCGTCTGCAGGCTCTGCGGCCACTCGTCCGGCGGTCCCAGGGGCGTCGCCGCCCAGTCCACCAACGCCAGATCCCGGCCGACCTCGTCGTCTACGGCGAACACTCCGGCCCCGGCCGCTGTCCGCGGCTGCTGCTCAGCGTCCTCGCAGCGCGTCACTCGACACCCCTCCGTCCACGCCGAGCCCAGCTCGCTCGCACCGGACTCCCGTACCGTGCCGTTTGCCACACCGCGGGCCCCACTGATGTCGGGGGGAAGTCGGTGACATGTGCGCAGCAGGATACCCCTGCCAGGAGAACAGGGATGAACCACCACAGAAGGCATATCGCGGGGCTGCATCCTGTACCGGGCCGCCTGCGGCTGCCGGAAGCAGGAGACGGTGACCGTTCCTCTACAGTCGCAGCCGTGACCGTCGCGCGTTCTCTCCTGTTGTTCGTCGTCGCCGCGCTCGCCGAGATCGGCGGTGCCTGGCTCGTCTGGCAGGGAGTGAGAGAACAGCGCGGGCTGCTGTGGGTCGGGGCGGGGTTCGTCGCCCTGGGCCTTTACGGGTTGGTGGCGACCTTCCAGCCGGACGCCAACTTCGGCCGGATCCTCGCCGCCTACGGAGGCGTGTTCGTCGCGGGCTCGCTGATCTGGGGCATGGTGGTGGACGGCTTCCGCCCCGACCGGTGGGATCTGATCGGAGCGGCCGTCTGCCTGCTGGGTGTCCTGGTCATCATGTACGCGCCGCGCGACTAGGTGTACTCGGTCAGTAGGTTGGTGACGCGCCGGGGGTCCTGTCGTCGAGCCGGGCGGGGCCGATCGCGATGCCGCCGGCGGGGCCGCCGCGCAGGCTCATCCCGGTCACGCCCGCGCGGTCCGAGGCGTGCACCCGGACCGATCCGCCGGGCCACGACAGGTCCAGCTCCGAGTCGTCTCCGGCCACCCGGGCCTCCAGCAGCTCCCCGAAGACGAGCCGGGAGAACTCGAGGTCCGTCGACGCGAGATGTGTCGTCCCCAGCCGTGCGACCGGTCCCGGTGCGGTCTCCCACAGCCCGGTCCACCACAGCGGCTCGGTGGCTCCCCGGGAGCTGGGGAAGTCCTCGACGACACGGGTACGGCTCGACAGCAGCCGGCCGGCAGGCGGGTAGCTCCGGTCGGACTGCGCGAGCTGGATGACGACACCGTGCCTGCGGTCGGGCGCGATGAACGCCTCGCGCCACGGCGGGTGGTCGTAGTCCTCGCCGACGACGGTCAGGCCGAGCGCGCGGGCCCGCAGCACCGTCGTACGCAGGTCCGGTACGACGAAGGTGATGTGGTGCGGGCCCTCGCCGCGGGCGTCCAGGAATCGGGTGAGGAACCCCTCGTCCCTCGGCTCGAGCAGTTCCAGTCTCGCGCCCTCGTCGGCGGTGCCGACGTGGAGCAGCAGGTACCCGAACTCCGCGAGCCGCTCACCGAAGATCGGGGTCGCGCCCAGCTCGCGCCGCAGCCGCCGTGCCCAGCCCATCGCGTCGTGGACGGCGAACGACGTGTGGTCGAGGGTTACGCCGGCGATTCCACACCTCCCTTGACGCGCCCCGCCGCCAGGATCGCCGCCACGATCATGGCGTCGCGCTGCGCGGCCAGGGCATCGAGGTCACCGGACCCGGCGGCCGTCAGCCCGCCGGCCAGCCGGGCCGCGGTGGCCTCGTCCAGATGGGGGTGACCCAGGTCGTCCCACCAGCGGTTGAAGCTGTCGGCGTACCGCTCGCAGAAGGCGGCGATGCCTCCCTCTCCGGCGCCGAGGTGGAACAGCGTCGTCGGTCCCCAGGCCGCCCAGCGCAGGCCCGGTCCGTACGAGATGGCGGTGTCGACGTCGTCCACGGATGCCACGCCCTCGTTGACGAGGTGGATGACCTCTCGCCACAGGGCGGCTTGCAGCCGGTTGGCGACGTGGCCGGGGACCTCCCGTTTGACCTCGATCGTCACCTTGCCGACGGACTCGTAGAAGTCACGGGCCCGGTCGACCACGCCGGCGCCTGTCCGGTCGTTGCCCATGACCTCGACGAGGGGGATCAGATGCGGCGGGTTGAAGGGGGGACCGAGGACGAGCCGGTCCGGACGGTCCCAGCCGGCCTGCAGTTCGGTGAGGGTCAGGCCGGATGCCGACGACGCCACGTGGCGTCCGCGTGGTCGCGCCCGGCGGCGGTCCCTTCCACCCACGACCGGTAGGCGTCGAGGACGAGACCGTGGAAGTGATGCACGCCGTGCTCGGACAGCCCCGAGCCGTCCGGGTCGTAGACGATGCGGCCCTGGTCGAAGGCCGGGGTGTTCATGCCGCGCTGGACGCTCTCCACGATGGTGATGTCCTGCTGCTGCAGCACCTCGTCGATGTACCGCACCGCCTCCACCTCGGCATCCATGAGCTCGGCCGTCTCGAAGTAGAAGTCCCAGGTCTCCAGGGTCCGGTCGGGACCGGCCGGAATCACCTGCAGGACCATGAAGTTGCCGCGGCCGGGGTAGCGCAGCAGACAGGTGTTGGGCCACAGCCACCAGACCGCGTGCTCGGTGACCGACGCGCCCGCGACGTCGTACGCGGAGTTCTCCTGCTTGCCGGCCTCGGCGAAGTGGCTCGACCAGATGCCGTACGTCTTCACCTCGTAGGTGTCCATGTCGACGAGGTCGACGAACTCCTTGTGGGCGATATGGCAGTGGTAGCACTCCAGGAAGTTGTCGATGACGTTCTTCCAGTTGGACGCGATGTCGTAGGTCAGCCGCTTCGCGAGGGTCAGTCCGGCCACGTCGGGGGCCCACCTGGCGATCTCGGCCGCCAGGTCCCCGGCCTGCTCGGCCAGGGGAGCGGCGCCCGAGTCCAGGTTCACGTAGACGAAGCCGCCGAACTCCTCCACCAGCACCTGGTCGAGACAGATCTCGCTCTTGTCGAAGGTCGCCATCTTGTCGGCGCGACGAGCCGCCTTCAGCTGCCCGTCCAGGCCGTAGGTCCACGCGTGGTACGGACAGACGATGTTGCGCGTGGTGCCGGAGCCGGTGAGCAACTCGTGGGCGCGGTGCTTGCAGACGTTGTAGAACGCGCGCAGCGCTCCGTCACGATCGCGCACGATCGCGATCGGCATGCCGGCCACGGTGGCCGACACGTAGCTGCCCGGCGACCGGAGCTTCTCCACGTGGCAGACCCACTGCCACGTGCGGGCGAAAACGGCCCGGACGTCGACATCGAGCCACCGCGGGTCCGTGTACGCCTCCGACCGCAGCGACATCGATCGTTCGGGGTCCTGGTGGAAACCGGTGCCGACGCGGCGTACGTCGGCCATCGTGACAGGTGCCATGATGGGAGCATACGAGCGCCTGAACGATCGTTCAATATGTTCCTGAACGATCGTTCAGATTCGTCGTCGTCGCACAGGCGGTCAGTCGGCGAGCGCGATCTCCTCACAGCGACGGACGCTCCTGCCGATCGAGTCGCGGTCGAGCCCCAGCAGGGCCGTGAGCCACAGGCCGTTCTGGATGACGTCGATGTCGGCGGCCCGCTCGCCGCACTCGTCGGGTGACAGCTCGGGGCGGGCCGCGTGGATGAGGGCGGCGAGCCCGGCGCGGTAGCGTCTCTGGGCCGCGGTGTTGATGCGCTCGAAGTCCTCGTGGGCCTGGGCGAGCGCCCAGAGCTGAAGTCGCAGAGACAGGTACTCCGTCGTCAGGAACTCCGGGTCGGCCACCCGCTTCAGCGCGGCCCGCAGCCGCTCCTCCGGTTCCAGGGTGAGGTCCGGCTCGACCAGCGCGATGTCCTGCTCCTCGATGCGGTGCAGGGCCGCACGGATCAGGCTCGTCTTGTCCTCGTAGTGGTAGTTCACCAGCCCCAGCGAGACCCCGGCTTCACGGGCGACGGCACGCATGCTGACTCCGGATATGCCCTGCAGGGACAGCAGCCGGAGCGCCGCCTCGAGGATCCGCGCCTGCCGGTCGACCTTCTCCTCGGCGTCCACCGCGCGCACCGGCCTCGGACTCACGTCCACAACCTTAGTAGCGGCAGGAAGGTCCCACCGACGAAAACGCTCTAGGGCCTGGTCGCCAGAGCGAGGCGGACGGCCAGACCGATCAGCAGGGTTCCTGACACGTACTCCAGGTAACGGCGTACGGCGGGCCGCTTGAAGAACCGCTCGGCCGCACCGACCAGCCGGACGATCCCCAGATACCAGGCCAGGTCAATGAGGGCCGAGGCCACCGCGGGCGGGTCAGCCGAGCTTGAGCAGCAGGTCGGTGAGCTCGGCCGGCATGGTGATCATGCAGTCGTGGCCCGTCTGCAGTTCCCACACCTGTGCCGGGCTGCCGTTGGGCTGTGTCGCCGGTACGGGCCGCCGCTCGATGCCCTCCGGCATGTCCGCGACGCAATGAATGTGCGTCCGCGCAATCGCGTGCACGGCCGGGTTGTCCAGCCGGACCGGTTGCCGCAGGCAGAGCGCCGGCTGATCCGACAACATCGTCCGCAGCCACGCCACGTCCGCCGGGTCGGTGACCCCGAACAGGCCCAGAGGCGGCGGCGACTCGGGCATCGGCGGGATCCGCCAGCCGGCCCCGGACTCCGCGGCGCGATCGATGAGGGTCTGGGTCACCGGTTGCACATCGACCGCGCTCTCGCCGTCCTCCGGGACCATCGCGTCGAGATAGACGAGATGGGCGATCCGATCCGGGATCCGGTTGGCGGCGGACGAGATGACCAGCCCGGCGTAGCTGTGGCCCACCAGGATCACGTCGGTGAGGTCCTCTTCGGTGATCAGTCTGACGACGTCGTCGACGTGCGTGTCCAGCCCTACCTCGGGGCCGAACAGATGTGCCTTGTCGCCGAAGCCGGTCAGCGACGGCGCGATCACCCGATGCCCGGCCGATGCCAGCAACGGGACCACCCGCTCCCAGCATCGCCCGCTGTGCCAGGCCCCGTGTACGAGCAGAAAGGTCGACATGGTGTAGCTCCTTGTTCGCGGAAGGGACCACCAGCCGATTCAGCCGGCGTTCGTCTGAGGCGAGGTTTCCGCTCACCCGCTGGCAGAGCCAGAGCCCCCGCGATCCTGGGGGTGACAGGACCAGGTACACACGAAAGCGCGCGACCTACAGTGGGGCCATGAGGGACGAGTCCAACCTCCTGGGCGATTACGTACGCGCCCGCCGCGAGCTCGTCACTCCTGAACAGGCCGGCATCCCTGCCGTGGGCGTACGGCGCGTGCCGGGCCTGCGCCGGGAGGAGGTCGCGATGCTCGCCGGCATCAGCGCCGACTACTACCTGCGCCTGGAACAGGGCCGCGACCGCAACCCCTCCACGCAGGTCCTCGAGTCCCTCGCCCGCGTGCTGCTGCTCGATGACGACGCGACGGCCTACCTGCTCCGCCTCGGGGCGGGAAAACCGCGGGGGCGACGGCGGCCCCGGAAGGAAACCGTCCCTGCCGGCGTCGCCAAGCTCGTCGCCACGCTCCCGCTCCCCGCGTACGTGGAGGGCCGCTACTTCGATGTCCTCGCCGCCAACGCGCCGGCCACCGCTCTGTCGCCGCGACTCGTGGCGGGGCGCAACCGCCTGCGCGACGTGTTCCTGGACCTCGCCGAGCAGACCCTCTACCCGGACTGGGAGGACGCCGCGCAGGGCATGGTCGCCGGCTTTCGCGAGTCCGTCGGCACCGACACGGACGACCCCCGGTTCATCGAACTCGTCGGCGAACTCTCCCTCGCCAGTTCCCGCTTCAGCAGGCTGTGGGCCCGCCACGACGTGAACACGTGCGAAGGCACACCCAAGCACATCGAGCACCCTCAGGTCGGTGGCCTCTGGCTGAACCGGGAGCGATTGGGCGTCAGCGGCGCGCCAGGTCAGACGCTCGTCGTCCTCCACCCGGACCCCGGCACCGACAGTGCCGACAAGCTGGCGCTCCTCGCATGCCTCATGCGGACATGACCCCGGGTTGTCCTCACCCGAGCATCGCGGGAGCACGGTCGGCCGATGCCGACGAGTGAGCCGTTCGCATCCTGAGTTCAGAGAAGGTGTAGCGCTCGACAAACTCGGTGATCTTTTTGTGGGAGCCGAGCAAGGTTCCGATCAGGCACCACAGGGCGACCAGGACAGCGAATACGGCGACGGTGATCAGGGTTGCGCTCACGCCGATGGTGCGGAACGTCGGCGTGTAGACCGAGATGTTGTCCGCGCCGTTGGCGACAGTGACGCTTGCTACAGAAAAGAGGCCGCAGGCCACGGCCGATGGGGGTTGGTCGTCGGAATCCTTGGCGCGTATGGCTTTGATCAGGCCCCGGACGCCCAGGGCGAGGGGAACCAAGCCGAGCAGGCCGACCCATTGGTCGAGATGATGGTCAGGCCGAGGGCGGCGATGACGGAGATGACGACCAGGGCCGCGATTCCGGCGTATTGGCCAGTGACGATCTGTACGCGGCGGCGCAACCCTGTCCGCCATGGCCGGCCGATCACCGAGGTCCTTCGTAGTCAGCGGGCGGCTGGTCACTGTCGTACGCCGGCACGGGACGGCCGGCCAGAAACGCTCGCAGGCTCGCCAGATAGGCGCCCGGTTGATCCTGGTACGCGTCGTGACCCGCGTGACGGAGGTAGACCACCTCGGTTCCGCGCAGCACCCGCCGATACTCGATGGCCGAGGACCAGCTCAGGTAGTCGCACGAGCCCTTGAGGACGAGGGCAGGGGTGGTGGTCGCGCCGAGCGCGGGTCGCAGGTCGGGGTGCGGCGGGGCCCCCAACGCCTGGGGGGACAGATTCGCGTAGGCCCCCACGCCGGCCACGCTCCGCCCGACGGTCGCGCCCCGGCAGTGGAGCGCGGGCTGGAGGAGTTCGTAGTAGCGCGCGAAGCGGGCGTCCATCTCGTCGTCTCCGACCAGGGCGTGGGCGGCTTGGGGATTCACCTGCACCAGGGTGTAGGCGGCCAGAGCGCGCGGGTGGAGCAGGTCCAGGGAGAGCGCACGGCCCTGGCCGGGGTCGAGCCGGCTCAGCAGGGCGGCGCCGGTCGGGCTCGGTGTCAGGGAGCCGGGCGAGGAGAAGACGGCCTTGGCGACGTGATCGGCATGGTGGGCGAGGTAGGCGGCGGCGACCTGGGCGCCGTAGGAGTGGCCGATCAGAATCAGTTGCTCGGCGCCGACGGCCTGGCGGATGGCCTCCAGGTCCGCGACGTCGCGGGCGAGCCCGTAGCCGCGGGGATCGGCGAGCCGCCCGGAACTGCCGGCGCCCACCTGGTCGTACACGTAGACGACGTACCCGTCGGAGGTGAGAGCGCCGAAGAAGGCGGCGTCCCGCTCCATGTCCGCGACCCCCGGTCCGCCGTGCAGGAAAACCACCGGCGTCGAGGCCTGAGGCTGCTTGGGCGCCATGCGGACATAGGCGATGCGGGACCCGGTCGGCAGGTCCCAGTATCGCTGCCCCGCCACCTCGGGCCGGGCCGACAGGGTGTCGGGGAACGGCCGGATGGTCGCCGGCACGACACGTACGACGACGAAGGTCTCGACGAGGACAAGGATCGCGGCTCGCACCCGGCGCCAGGGGGCCGTCCTCGGCCGCGGCACGAACAGCAGCAGGCCGAGAAAGAACACCGACGCGAAGACGGCCAGGCCGAGGAACACCGCCAGGGCCGGGTTCGTGGTCACGCTCGCCATGCCGGCCAGCGACGCCAAGCCGAGGACCGGCGCGAGGACCAGCACGGCGAGGGCCGCCAGCAGGCGCGCCAGGACGGCCAACGCCCCCCTCGCGCGGGAACGCCCTGCCTGACGAGTCGTGTCGGGAGAATCGGCCGTCATCCACCCTCACCTCACTCAATGCGGGTCAAGGGACCAGGATGCGGAGTGTAGGCCGAGATGTTCCGGGAGCTACAGGGTGGTTACCTGAGGCCACATCCAGGCGGACCCAAGAGGGCGAAAGCCACAATAATGTCTAGACCTTCGTCCCGCTGCGCGACGCCGACCTGGTGGCCGACCATGTCGAGGTTCCCTACGACAAGGACCGCATCAAGGACGCACCCGACGTCGACCTGGACGCCGACGGGCACCTGCCGCCCGATCAGGAGCGGCAGCTGTACCGCTACTACGACCTGGACTGGGACTCCTCCTGGGAGCGCGCCAACCAGCCGGGTGAGACCGGCTGGGCCGACGCGGGCGGACGCCGGGAGCGCGACCGCATGGGCATCGGCCGCGACGACGCGATGACCCGCTCGGAGGAACAGCTGGAGATCGGCACCGAACGGCACCGCACCGGCCAGGCCCGGCTGCGGACCGGCTCCGTTGCCCCGGTGCAGCTCCAGCGCCGCCGGGGCAACGGCGTGCCCGGCCGGGCGGCGACGCGCTTTTCGCACAATGCGAAGGACGAGGCCGGACGGCATCCCCGGGTCAGGCAGGCGGGGAAGGACGACTCGTCGGGGTTCTGCGGCTGTGTTTCCAGACCAGTTCGAGCGCGGCTGCGGCGACGACGGCGACGCCGGCCGCAGTCCAGGGGATGGGGAAGCCGACCAGTTTCAGGGCGAAGAAGTGTTGGAGCCATGGGGCGGCCAGCACGGCCATGAAGGACACGGCCATCGCGACCACGAGGGTTGCACGCCATCGGGTATAGGGGCGGGCGATGATGGCCAGAACCCACAAGGAGATCAAGAAGAGCGTCAGAGTGGCGGCGCTGGTCGCGGCGCCGAGCCCCGCAGCGCCGTAGTGGTGGCGGGCGATCAGGTAGGTGGCGAAGGTGGCGGTGCCTGCGATCAGCCCGCTGGGCAGGGCGAACCGCATGACAGTGCGGACGAAGTGGGGCCGGGCGCGTTCTGTGTTGGGAGCCAGGGCCAAAAAGAACGCCGGCAGCCCGATGGTGAGGGCGGACAGCAGAGTGGAGTGGCGGGGCAGGAACGGGTAGGGAACCCGCCAGATGACGACCAGCAGGCCGAGCAGCACCGAGTACACGGTTTTGGTGAGGAAGAGGTTGGCGACACGGGTGATGTTGCCGATGACGCGCCGGCCTTCGGCGACCACCGCCGGCAAGACGGCGAAGTCGTTGTCGAGTAGCACGATCTGCGCGACGGCGCGGGTGGCGTCGCTGCCGGTGCCCATGGCGACACCGATGTCGGCGTCTTTGAGCGCGAGCACGTCGTTCACCCCGTCGCCGGTCATGGCGACCGTGTGACCGCGCGCCTGCAGGGCGGCGACCATGTCGCGTTTCTGCCTGGGGGTGACGCGTCCGAAGACCGTCGTCTCCTCCACTGTCCTGGCCAGCCGGTCCGGTTCGGTGGGGAGCCGCCGGGCGTCGATGGGATGCTCGGCGTGGGGCAGGTGGAGCCGGGCGGCGATGGCGGCGACCGAGACCGCGCTGTCACCGGAGATGACTTTCGCGGCGACGCCCTGGTCGGCGAAGTAGCGCAGCGTGGCGGCCGCGTCGGAGCGTAGACGCTGGTCGAGCACGACCAGGGCGACGGGGTTGGCGTGCTGGGTGAGTGTGGGATGGTTCAGGTCGTTGCCGCTGGTGGCCAGGAGGAGGACACGCAGTCCCTGTGCGGCGAGGGTGTCGGCCGTGGCCAGGTGCGGATCACCGGCCGGCAGCAGGACGTCCGGAGCGCCGAGCAGCCAGGTGCCACGCGCGCCGTCCGGGCTGTCGAGTACGGCCGCGCTGTACTTTCGGGTGGAGGAGAACGGCAGCACGGCGGTGCAGCGCCAGCCATTGTGCTCACTGGTCCCGTAGGCGTCGAGAATGGCCTGCAGGCTGGCATTCGGTCGCGGGTCCGCGGCAGCGAGGCAGGCCAGGGCCTGGGCCGGGTGCGTCGAACTCGCGCGGTCGAAGGTGACGAGGTCGCTGACGCGCATGCCGCCTTGGGTGAGGGTGCCGGTCTTGTCCAGGCACACGATGTCCACCCGGGCCAGTCCCTCGATGGCCGGCAGTTCCTGGACCAGGCACCTTCTGCGGCCGAGCCTGATCACTCCGATGGCGAAGGCCACGGAGGTCAGCAGGATCAGCCCCTCGGGGACCATGGGCACGATGCCACCGACCATCCGCCGTACCCCCTCGGGCCAGTCGTGGTGCTGCAGGTACAGCTGGCTGACGATCAGCGCGACCGCGACGGGGACCATCATCCAGGTCACGTATTTGAGGATGCGGCTGATGCCGGAGCGCAGTTCGGAGTGGACCAGAGTGAAGCGGCTGGCTTCCTCGGCGAGCTGGGCGGCGTAGGCGTGGCGGCCGACCTTGGTGGCGACGAAGGCGCCGCTGCCGGCCACCACGAAGCTGCCGGACAGCACGGCATCGCCGGGCTGCTTGGGCACCGGGTCCGGTTCGCCGGTCAGCAGCGACTCGTCGATCTCCAACCCGTCCGCCTGAGTGACGGTGCCGTCGACGACGCACTTGTCTCCGGTGCCGATCTCGATCAGATCGTCCAGGACGATCTGCGAGATGGGAACGGTGACACGCACGCCGTCGCGGCGGACCACGGGCCTGGCCTGCCCGATGAGGGCCAGGGCGTCGAGGGCGCGCTTGGCGCGCAGCTCCTGGAGGATGCCGATCCCGGTGTTGGCGACTACCACCAGGCCGAACAGACCGTCCCGCAGTGGGCCGACGACCACGATGACGGCGAACAAGGCGCCGATGATCGCGTTGAACCGGGTGAAGACGTTGGCCCGCACGATCTCCGCAGTGGACCGGGAGGACCGGGCGGGGACGTCGTTGACCTGGCCGCGGACGATCCGCTCGGTGACCTCGGCTGTGGTCAGCCCCGCCATGCCTTCCTCCGGTGCGTACACGGTTCCGCGAACGCCGAGGGATCAGGGGGCGAGGGAGAAGTAGTTCTCCTCTTCCTGGACGAAATGCAGCCGCAACACCGAGTGCAACCCGTACAGGCAGGCCCGTAGATCCTCCAGTTGCTCGGGTCGCAACTGGCCGGCGGTTTCGGCGACTTTCACGTGCGTGGCGATTCGGCGGGCCAGGCGATCGATCTCGCTGTGGGCCCGGCTCATGGTCGCGGTCGCCTCTCCTCCCCCGAGGGGACCGGCCAGCGCCGGGTAGAGCTCGTGCTCTTCGGCGTACTCATGCGGCAGCAGCCGCTCGGTCAGCAACCGGTCGACCTCCCGCACGGCGCCCAGCACCTGCGGCCCGTGCTCGACGGCCAGCAGGCCCGCGGCATCACGCACGGCGTCCAGCACGTCGGCGAGATCGTCATGCTCGGCGGCGAAGCGGCGGATCAGGTCCTCGGTGGCCGGCTCCAGCGCCAGCCGGGCGCCGCGCCGGGGCAGCACGGCACGCAACGCGTTGAGGATCACCACCACATCGATCCCCTCCTGCAGCAGCGCCCCGGCCGCGGGCGGCAGCCAGCCCAGCAGCGCGGCCACCATGGCCACCAGCGACATGGCCATGCCCCCCGCGGCCGACTGCACGGCGATACGCCGGGTGCGCACCGCGATCTCCATGGCGTCGGCGAGCCGGTCCACCCGGTCGGTGACCAGCACCACGTCCGCGGCCTCGGAGGAGGCGGTGGACCCGCGCGCTCCCATCGCCACCCCGACGTCGGCCGCCGACAGCGCGGGGGCGTCGTTGATGCCGTCGCCGACCATGACCGTCACGGCCCTTGAGGTTTCCGCTCTGACCGCGGCGACCTTGTCGGCGGGCAACTGCTCGGCCCGTACCTCGTCAAGCCCGACCACCGCGGCCACCTCACGGGCGGGCTCGGCGCGATCGCCGGTCAGCATCAGCAGGCGGTCGATGCCCGCCGAGCGCAGCCGCCGCAGCGTACGGGGAGCGTCGTGACGCAACGGGTCCAGCAGCAAGATCGCACCGCACAACACGCCGTCGACGGTGAGCCAGGCGACGGCGGCGCCGTCCAAGGCGGCACGGTTGTCGGCCGCGCGAGCCCAGCCGGGACGGGCTTCGAGCGGTATCCCCGTCTTGCCCACGCTCACGCGCTGTCCGTCCACCATGCCGGTCACTCCGCGGCCGGGTTCCTCGGTCACCTCCCGCGGCGCCGACAGCGCCAAGCCTCGGGCCCGTGCTTCCGCGACGATCGCCTCAGCCAGCACGTGAGCGGACATCTGGTCGAGTGACGCCGCCAGCCGCAGCACCTCCGAAGGCGCCCGGCCGGGAGCGGCGGCTACCTGCAGAACCCGCGGACGGCCTCTGGTCAACGTGCCTGTCTTGTCGAGCAGCAGAGTGCGGGCTCGCCCCAGCCGTTCCAGCGCGCCACCGTCCCGGACGATGACGCCCTGGCGCGCCGCCCGCGACAACCCCGACACGATCGCGACCGGAGCGGCCAGCAGCAGCGGGCACGGGGTCGCCACCACCAAGACCGCCACCGCCCGCACCGCGGATCCGCTGATCAACCACGCCGCCCCGGCGACCCCCAGGGACAGCGGCAGGAACCACGCGGCGTATCGCTCGGCCAGCCGCACCACCGGCGCCCGCTGCGCACCCGCCTGCTCGGCCAGCCGGACGATCTGCGCGTAGGTGCTGTCCTCGGCGGTAGCCGTCGCCTCGATGTCGACCGCACCGCCGGCGTTGACCACCCCGCTGCGGACCGCCTCGCCGGTACCGCGCTCGATGATGGTGGACTCCCCGGTCAGCGCGGCCTCGTCCAGCATCGCCGGCCCGGCCAGCACCCGGCCGTCCACCGGCACCACCTCGCCCGGGCCGACCACCACCACGTCCCCCACCCGTACGTCCGCCAGAGCGACGACAACCACCTCATCGCCGCTTCGGCGGCGAGCGGAGCGCGGCGCACGCTCCAGCAACGCGCGCAGGTCACGCGACGCCCGGCGCTCCGCCGCCGCGTCCAGCGCCCGCCCGGTGGCCAGCATCACCGCGATCAAAGCCCCGGCCAGGTACTCACCGACCGCCAGGGTCCCGGCCAGCGCCAGCGCCGCGATCAGATCGACGCCCGCCCGCCCCTTCCGCAACGCGGCGACCACCCACACCACCGCGGGCACGACGGCCACCGCGGTCCCCGCCATCCAGAACCCATCCGCGACGCCCACGGCCCCGGCCAACCAGGCCACACCACCGCCGACCAGCGCGCCACCGGTCGCCGCCAGGAACACCGGCTCACGCCACCGATCATCCAGGGCACTGAGAACGCGCAGCATGTCGTGCCTCCACAATGACGAGACGACAGAGTGCTGCCTTCCATACGATCGCCCTGCCCTACCGGCCGATAGAGCCGAACGGCCCCAAATCGTCACTGCTCGGCAGGAAGCAATCCGGTCGTCACGCCCCTGACTTTTCTTCCCCACAATGGAGATCATTTTTTCGTCTGAATAGCGGGCTGTTTCAGGAACGGATTTCGGGTGGGCGAACGGCGTTGACGTAGTACAGCACCGGCCCCACGGTGCCTGTGCTCTCGACGCTGAGACCGGCGCCGGGGACCAGCTCGGCGAGCAGGTCCGGCATGGTCGGCCGCATCGCGGGACCGGCCAGTACCCCGACGAGGCGGGCGGCGAGGGGGTTGACCGGCGGGCGGAACTCGGCGATCAGCAGCCGTCCGCCCGGTCGCAGGACGCGGGAGATCTCCCTCACGGCGGTGCTGCGGGCGGAGACGGGCATGTGGTGAACGGCGAAGCTGGAGACCACGATGTCGAACGAGGCGTCGGGGAAGGGGAGCGCCTGCCCCTCGCCCACCTGATAGGAGCAGTTGTCAGGTGAGCGACGACGGGCGTGCTCGATCATCGGAAGTGACGGGTCAACGCCGGTCACGCGCCCCTCGGGGCCCACGAGAGGAGCCAGCAGCCGGGTCAGGTAGCCGGTGCCGCAGCCGACGTCCAAGATCTGATGGCCCGGCCCCGCGCCGGACAACGCGGCCAGGCGGGTGAAAACGCTGCGACGCCGCCCGGCGAAACCGAGCTCGGCCAAAATCTCATAACCCCGCGGATAATTGATGGGCCCACCACCGTCACCGTGTTTCGAGTGACCATGCAGCAACTTTCCCCTGCCCATAAGGCTTCTCCTTCTTGTTTCGGAACAATGTGTTCGGTTATAAATGATCGATTCGTCGGCACGGCACGGTCAACAAGCAAATTCGTTGGGCTGTGCCGTACTGGACAGAGGTGGGGGACGTGTTCGGGAACTCACGGCGGGAGAGCTCCGATCGCCGGGTGCGGCGCACTCGGAAGGCCGTTCAGCAGGCATTGGTGGAGCTGATTCTGGAGAAGGGCTATGAGGCGGTGACCGTCACTGATCTCATCAACCGCGCCAACGTCGGCCGCTCGACCTTCTACGCGCACTTCACCGACAAACAGGATGTGCTGTTCAGCAACCTCGACGAGCTCTCCGGCCTTCTTCGTCTCGCTCCCGCGTCCAGGCCGGGCACGCTGTTCGCCTTCAGCCTGCCCATGTTCGAGCACCTTCATGAGCAGCGCCGGCTGGCGCGAGCGCTGCTCGGGCGGCGCGGGGGCAGCGCCGTGATGGCGCGCGGAGAGCAAATCCTGGCCACGGTCGTGCGTGACGAGTTGCTGGCAGCACTCCCTCCGCGAAGCACACCACCGGACTCGCTCGACCTGATGGTCACCTGCGTCGTCGGGGCGTTCATGGCGCTGCTGCGCAAGTGGGCCGACGGCGAGTTGACCGCCACGCCGGCCGAGATGGACGCGGCGTTTCGCGCTGTGGTGACACCGGGTGTGGAAACCGCCTTCAGGCGGTGAGCCGAAGCACGGGCGATGGACCCGCATCGACGGGCGAGGGCGGGAAGACGGTGAGGAGCCGAGGCGGACCGCCGGTCGCCACACTCACGAGCGTCAGGACGCGACGCTCACGGTCGACGTAGCGGCGGAGTCCTGGTCGTGGCCTTCGCCGCGGTCGATGTGGTCGGCGTGGAACAGGCCCTCGGCCAGCAGGCGGCGCACGTGCTCGTCGGCGGCGCTGTAGTAGACGAAGGTCCCGCTCCCGGGGCCGACGCCGCACCCGGCCGCCCATGGGGGTGGTGGCACTCCGGAGCGGGCTCGCTGCCCGAGGTGCGCTGGGCGATCGCGGCGACTCTTCTGTTCGCCGCCGGCGGCATCTGCCAGCTGGCAGGAGCGCCCTCCCGGCTGTGGTGGGCCCTGTATCTGACCTGCTACGCCGCCGGCGGGTGGGAGCCGGGGCTGGCCGGGCTGCGGGCACTGCGTGAGCGGACGCTGGACGTCGACCTGCTCATGGTCGCCGCGGCGATCGGCGCCGCCGCGATCGGGCAGGTCTTCGACGGCGCCCTGCTGATCGTCATCTTCGCCACCTCCGGGGCGCTGGAGGCGGTGGCGACCAAGCGCACCGCCGACTCGGTGCGCACCCTGCTGAACCTTGCCCCCGACACAGCCAACCGGCTGGATCCGGCGGGCCGGGAAGAGGTCGTCGAGACCGCCGATCTGGCCGTCGGCGACGTCATCGTGGTCAGGCCCGGGGAGCGCATCGGCGCCGACGGCGGGTGGGCCGCCCGGCCGGCGAGACGGTGATCGCCCGGATCGTGTCCATGGTCGAGCAGGCCAGCGCCACCAAGGCACGCACCCAGCTGTTCATCGAGAAGGTCGAGCAGCGCTATTCGGTGGTCATGGTCGCCGCGACCCTCGCGCTGTTCGCGATCCCGCTCGCGCTGGGGCAGGACCTGCAGGGCAGCCTGCTGCGGGCGATGACGTTCATGATCGTCGCCTCGCCGTGCGCGGTGGTGCTGGCCACCATGCCGCCGCTGCTGGCCGCCATCGCCACCGCAGGCCGCCACGGCGTGCTGGTCAAGTCCGCCGTGGTCATGGAACAGCTCGCCGACGTCACCCAGGTGGCCTTCGACAAGACCGGCACCCTCACCGAGGGCCGCCCCCGCCTGACCCACTTCCGCGCCCTGCCCGGCACCACCCTCAGCGAGCGTGAGCTGCTCACGCTCGCCGCCGCGGCCGAGGACGGCTCGGAACACCCACTCGGCCGGGCCGTCACCGCCGCGGCCCGCACCAGGGGCATCCGCCTGCCCACGCCCACGGACTTCGGGGCTGTGCCCGGACAGGGCGTGCGCGCCCACGTCGCCGGCCACCTGGTCCAGATCGGCAGCCCCGCCCACCTGCTACCCGAAGGAACCGGTGGCCCGGCCCGCGCCCTCGTGGCCGAACTCGAAGACGGCGGGCACACCGCCGTGGTGATGCTGCTGGACGGCCACCCTGCCGCGGTGCTGGCCCTGGCCGACCGCATCCGGCCCGGCGCCGCCGGCGCCGTGGACCGCCTGACCGCCCTCACCCACGCCGCACCGGTGCTGCTGACCGGCGACAACCCCCGCGCCGCCGCCCACCTGGCCGCCCAGACCGGCATCACCGACATCCGCGCCGGCCTGCTGCCCGAGCACAAGGTCGACGCCGTACGCGACCTGCAGCAGCAGGGGGCACAGGTGGCGCTGATCGGCGACGGCGTCAACGACGCCCCCGCTCTGGCCACCGCGCACACCGGCATCGCGATGGGCCACACCGGCGCCGACCTGACCCTGGAGGCCGCCGACGCCGTCATCACCCGCGACGAGCTCGACACCGTCCCCACCGTGATAGCCCTCGCCCGCCGCGCCCGCCGCCTGGTCATCGCCAACCTCGCCATCGCCGCCGCGTTCATCGCCGTGCTGGTGGCCTGGGACCTGCTCGGCGACCTGCCGCTGCCGCTCGGCGTCGCCGGGCACGAAGGCTCCACCGTCATCGTCGGCCTCAACGGCCTGCGCCTCCTGCGCGGCGCCGCCTGGCGACGCGCCGCCGGCGGCCTCACCGAGCGTCGGCCCTGATTTTTCTCGGCGGCGATCTTCGCGACCTCAGTGAGCACGCGAAGGTCACGGCGGGGCCCCGTTACCGCTCCGCACACACCGCCCGCACCGCTGCTCAGTGGTGATAGGCGTGGACAACGGCGTGTCCCCTGCCCTTGCCGATGATCCACTTGTTGATCGGCGTGGTGACCAAGAAGGCGACGAGCAGGGCAAGCGCCAGGGTGCCCCAGAACAGCGCGGACGTCAGGGTAGCGGCCATGGCGCCCGGGACGGCGAGCATGACGCCGTTGTCCACGATCTCCATGACGATGATGGAAACGGTATCGGCTGCCAGCGCCAGCTTGATCGCGCTGCCCCAGCCCACTCCAGCCTTACGGAGAGGGAGCAGGGTCAGCAGGTAGCCGAAGAAGAAGGCGAGCACGACGGCCAAGGCGACGGACAGGCCGGTGGCCCAGCCGAGCGCGGTGGAGATCACCAAGCCCAGCACTTCGCCGATGGCGCATCCGGTCAGGCAGTGCAGCGTCGCGGACGCGGCCGTCCGCCAGGACGCTTTCGTTTCGACCACGCGGTGATGCGGATGGGCCTCGTGATCCATAGCCGACGGGTGCTCGCCGTGCCCATGCTCCATCTGGTCGTGGTGGTGCGGCTTGGTCATGGCAACTCCAACGCGTGCAGGTAGGCCTCTTTGCCCCTCCGAGGCTAATACCCCTAGGGGGTATAAGCAACACGATGAGCGGGACCGGGGCGAAGCGAAACCGTAAACGGCCACAAGGCGACTCACCCACACTCAAACTCGTACACCATTGTTCGGGTTATTGAGCTACGCTAACCCGTACACAGTTGTTCGACTTATCCGATGCGCTTGGGTTCGTCGTGCAGCCTTCATGTCCCCCTTCCGGAGGTCGCTCGTGAGCCATCCCGTCTCTGCTCGCCATCCGCATGACGTGCAGGGCCATCCCGAGACCCCACCTGACCGGCGCCGCTGGGTGGCCCTCGCGTTGGTGTGCCTGGCCCAGTTCATGCTGATCCTCGACGTCACCGTCGTGAACGTCGCGCTGCCCAGCATGAGCGCCGACCTTCACTTGGACCGCGAAACGCTCACGTGGGTGGTCACCGCCTACACCCTCTGCTTCGGAGGGCTGATGCTGCTGGGCGGCCGGCTCGCGGACGTGCTCGGCGCGCGGCGGACCCTGCTGGCCGGTCTCGCCGTCTTCACCCTCGCGTCGCTTGGGACGGGCCTGGCCGCGAGCGGACCGGTGCTGATCGCCGGTCGCGTCGCGCAGGGAGTCGGAGCGGCCCTGCTCTCCCCGGCGGCGTTGTCCATCGTCACGACCGCCTTCCACGGCGCTGAGCGCAACAAAGCGCTGGGCGTCTGGGCCGCCCTGGGTGGCATCGGATCGGCGGCGGGAGTCATCCTGGGCGGCGCGATAACGGCCGGCCCCGGCTGGGAATGGGTGTTCTTCATCAACGTCCCTGTCGGCGTCGTGGTGCTGGTCGCCCTGCCGTTCACCGTCCCGGCCCCGGCACGCCATGCTCAGCGGCGTCGGGTCGATCTGCTCGGGGCGCTGCTGGTCACCGGGGCGACCGCCTCCCTCATCTACGGACTGGTCAAAGCGGGCGACGCCGGCTGGGGCGGGACGGCGACGCTCGTGGCACTGATCGCCGCCCTGGCGCTGTACGCCGGATTCGCCATCGTGGAAAGGCGGGTTCGCGCGCCGCTCATGGACGTTCGCATGCTCTCCCGGCGTCCCGTCCTCGCAGGTGCCTTCCTCATGCTGGTCGCCAGCGCGTTGCTGATCGGTTTCTTCTTCCTCGGTTCCGTCTACCTGCAGCACGCACGCGGGTACAGCGCCCTCGGCACCGGCCTCATGTTCCTGCCCGTCGCGGTCGCCACCGGCATCGGTGCACACGTCGGCAGTCGTCTCATCGGGCGCGCCGGCAGCCGCCCGATCGCCGCCGCGGGGTTGGCGCTCGCCGCCGTCGGCGCCTGGCTGCTCACCGGCCTGTCCGCCGAGGCCGACGTCTGGGCGGTCCTGGTCCCGGGCTTCGCCGTGGCCGCGGCCGGCCTCGGTGCGGTGTTCGTCGCAGCCACCACCTCCGCACTCGGCTACATCTCCCATCAGGAGGCCGGCCTCGCATCGGGCGTGGTCAACACCTTCCACGAGGTCGGCGGGTCGGTGGGCGTCGCCGTCGTCTCCACCGTCGCAGCCGCGGGCATCGAGACCGGCACGATCACCGGCTTCGGCACCGCCTTCACCGTGAGCGCCGTCAGTGCCGCTCTCGGCGTCCTCGTCACCCTGGTCCTGGTCCCACGCGGCAGACCACATCACGTCGCAGGGCCGCACGCGCACTGAGGACCTAGGCTGCATCCATGGTCACGGCACGCGACACCCGCACGGCGGACGGGCGGCGGGACGAGGACGACTCGCCCCGCCGGGCCGACGCCGAGCGCAACATCGCCACCATCCTCGCCACCGCCCTGGACCTGTTCGGCAGGAACGACAACGTCAGCATGGCCGACGTCGCCCGCGCCGCCGGGCTGGGCCGGGTCACCGTCTACGCGCACTTCCCCTCCCGGGCGGACCTGATCGACGCGCTGGTCGTGCACGCGATCAGCAAGGCGGAGCAGGCGATGGACGACTGCCTGGCCCGCTCCCACGGCTCAGCAGACCGAGCCTTGGCGGACCTGATCGATTCGACCTGGCAGGTGCTCAATCACTACCGGCGGCTGCGCACCCATGCGACGGCCACGCTGGGAGCCGAGCGGCTCAGCCGGCACCACGACCCCGTACGCCACCGGGTTGAACACCTCGTCACCCGGGGGCAGGAGGAGGGTGTCTTCCGTACGGACCTGCCGATCGACTGGATGGTTACCAGCCTGTTCAGCCTGATCCACACCGCCGCCGACGAAGTAGAGGCGGGAAAGGTCACGGAGGATGCCGCTCCCTCGCTGCTGACTTCGACACTGCTGGCCATGCTTCGGCCGCAATCCCCTGCACAGTGAAATCGGCGCCCGTTCCTGCCCGTTTGTAGAGCCGAGCGTCATGGCATGTCCGGTGAACGCTCAGCAAGGAAGCGGCAGCATCATCACGCCCAGGGTCACCAGTACGGCGGGGACGCCGACCGCAGAGGCGACGGCGAGCCACGACAGGGGTTTGACGTGAGGCAGCCGTGGGGGCGTCTGCGGAGAGGTCAGCCGGGCGATTCTCAGCCTGGCTATGTGCGTGGTGGCGGGGTTGACGGCCAAGGCACCCGCTGAGCAGGACGTGACTGCGAGCTTCTGCAGCGCACCGATCAGGGGAGCCCGCCCGTGATGGTGTGCCGCGTGGTCGTCGGCGGCCAGTTCCAGCAGGCCGGGCAGGGTGGTGTGCGCGAGCCGTAGCGTTCCGAGCCAGGGGACCGCGGCGCGCAGTGCGTCGGCCAGCATCAGGACCAGGTGGTGCCGCTGCCGCAGGTGCGCGCGCTCGTGGGCCAGCACCGCCTCAACCTCGGCCGGTTCCAGCTGGTCGAGCGCGCCTGTGGTCACAACGATGGGTCGTTCTCGCGCCGGGAGGCAGTAGATCAACGGCATGGGGTGCTCGAGCACGCGGACATCCGGTGTCCCGGCGAGGTCCCTCGCGACCACGTCGAGCATCTGCCGGTGCTCGCGGCGCTCCCGTACGGTCCGGACCACCCTGGGCACGGCCAGGCTGAGCGAGGTGATCCCCGCCGCGAGGAGCAGAACTGTCGCGAGCGCCGCCACCGGGGATATGGCATGGCCGTCCTTCGGCAGGCAGTCGGCGAGCCAGTCGACGAGCCGGTGACCGGGAGTGGAGGGCCAGACGAGTGCGATAGCGGTCAGCCCGGTCAAGGCCAGCATGGTGCCGGCGAGGGCGGCGGTCCACAGTGCTACGGCGGTGCCGGGCAACCCCGCGGACCATCGCGCGCGCAGCAGCATCGGGCCCGCGAGGTGCCCGAGCAGGAACACGCATCCGGCTAAGGCGATGATTGCGGCGATCATTCCCAGTCCTCACCTTCTCGCACCTGGGATTCGAGGGACGGGTGGGCGACGACCACCGTCGCCCACCCGCCGGGCGTCCTACTGCAGGAGCTTCTTCATGGTGCTGATCTCCGCGGACTGGCCGGTGATGATGGAGTCGGCCATCTGCTTGGCCGGTTCGTAGACGCCGGCTCCCTGCTCCTCCTTGGCCATGGTGATGGCGCCCTCATGGTGCTGGATCATCATCGTCAGGAACGCTTTGTCGAATGCGGCGCCCTTGAGGCCTTCGAGCTTCTTCATGTCCTCGCCGGACATCATGCCGGGCATGCCGTGGTCCGTATGGTCCATCGGCATGCCGTCCTCGCCGGGGGCCTGAACACCCCAGCTTTCGAGCCAGCCGGTCATCGTCTGGATCTCGGGATCCTGGGCGGCCTCGATCTGCTTGGCCAGCTCCTTGACCTTGCTGCTACCAGCGCGATCCTCGGCCAGCTTCGCCATCTCAAGGGCCTGGCGGTGGTGCGGGATCATCATCTGCGCGAACCAGATGTCCCGGTCGTTGTGGTCCGCGGCCGGGCTGGTGGCAGGAGCCGGTGATTCGGCAGGCACCGCGGACATCGACGACGTGGCGGACATGTCGTGGGCGGCGGTGTCCGTGGAGCCGCAGGCACTGGCCAGCAGACCGGCTCCGAGCAGGGCGGCGGAAATGGCAAGACGCTTCATGGATGAACACTCTCCGTGTGTAGGTGCATGCAGGTCGCTGCAGCTCGACGGCGAGTCAGGCCGACGAGCGCGCCTTCTACACCCGGATCACACAGAGTTGCGCGAGGGTCGGACCTCTGGGACGGGCGGTGGGCCCGCGGGGGAGGAACGACTGCAAGAACAGCCGGCTTGGCGGGGCACCGAAGCGGCCTGCACCCACTATGACGAGGAGAAGTAGTAGGACCGACCCGGCCAGGAGGAGGGCGAGACAGACCTGGCCGCCGCCGTGACCCTGGTGGGGAGAGCCGGGTTCGTCGCCGTGCCGGTCGTGGGGTCCGGCCATCGGCATCGCCGCATGATCGATTTGAGCGGAGTGCAGGGCCAGGACGCTAGGAGTGGGAAGAGGCCCAGGTGAGGGCTGAAGCCCGTGCATGGCGAGCAGGCCGCACAGGACGGCGGCAAGCAGGAGCAGTCCGCTCAAAGGAGCGAGCCTGCGCGCCACACCGCCCGTAGTCACAGTGGACACATTACTCACGGATCCGCGCGCTTCCCGCACCGCCTCGCAATGCCACACCAAGAACTCACTACTACCCGTACTAGTAATCCCGATGGCCTCTATCGATACCCATGTCGGACCGTTGGCGTCTGGCGCTCAGCCACGATCGTCGACCGAGGCGGGTGGGGCAGAACAGGGATAGTGTGATCGTGAGCGCCGGGGAGACACCGCTGATCGCGTCGCGGGATCCCAAGGGCAGCGGTTGATCGACTGTCACTGCCTACGACAGGAGCCCGGCATGGGTGACCGCTTTGTCGCGCCAGGCCTGATCTACTACCTTACCTAGGAAGGACGAAGGCGGAGGAGACGTGCGCGAGTTCGGCAAGCTCGAGGCGGCGGTGATGGACTGCGTCTGGGCTCTCGGCCGGCCCGTGTCCGTACGCGAGGTGCTGACCGAGCTCCAGAAGAGCCGCGACATCGCCTACACCACGGTGATGACGGTGATGGACACCCTGCACGGCAAGGGCTGGCTGCGCCGTCGGTTGGAGGGCCGCGCCTACAGTTACGAGGCTGTGGCCTCGCGCGAGGCGTACACGGCTCGTCTGATGCGCGGAGCGCTGGCGACGAGCAACAACCAGGCGGCGGCGTTCGTCCACTTCCTCGCCGAGCTGACCCCTACGGAGGCGGAGGCGCTTCGGCAGGCGTTGAAAATCGTCCCCCCGAACTGATCCCCGCCCACCAACAGGTTCCGATTCGATTCGGCGTGCTCAGACAGGGACATGCGGTCGCGCCTCCCGCCCGATCCTCTCCGTGATCACGGCTTGGAAGTGCGCGCACGAGGTGAAGTCCTCATGGTCGCAGTCCAGTGCACATCGGATCAGCTCCAGCGAGGCTTCCGCCTGTGCGATGCGCCGCCTCAAATCGTTCTCGAGACGCCGCAGTATTACGCGCCGTTCCGCCGGCTCCCTGGCTGCGATCATCTCCCGGATGTCGTCGAGCCCGAACCCGGCTTCCTTCGCCCGCAGGATGACCGCGATTCTGTAGAGGTCGTCGCGACCGTACCGGCGGCGATCGCCTCCGATTCGCGCCGGCTCCAGCAGGCCGACGGACTCCCAGTGCCGCAGGACGTGCGTGGCCAGGCCGAAGTGTTCCGCCACCTGTCCGATGCTCATCGCCGGGAGGTTCGAGCTTGACTTCATGTCGACATTAAGTCGCATGGTGGGACACATGTCCAACGACGAGACGAACCGTGTCCCCGCCGAAGATCTCAACCCGTTCATCCGGCTGCTCGACGCCGCCGACGCATCCCCCGGCGCGGCAGCCCTCCGCGCTCGCTCCTATGAACTGCTCCACATCGCGCCCGGCATCCCGGCGGTCGACGTCGGGTGCGGCACCGGCCGCGCAGTGGCGGAGATGAACGAGCGTGGGGCCCGGGCCCTCGGCATCGACGCAAGCGTGCAGATGATCGAAGAGGGCTGTCGACGCCGGCCAGATTCGGACCTGAGGGTGGGCGACGCCTACGAGCTGTCCCTGCCGGACGGCTCTGTGGCGGCCTACCGCGCCGACAAGGTGTACCACGAGCTCGACGATCCGGCGAAGGCGCTCGGTGAAGCGTTCCGCGTGCTCACACCTGGCGGGCGAATCGCCCTGATCGGCCAGGACTGGGAGAGCTTCGTCATCGACTCGGACACTCCCGCGATCACCCGCACCATCGTCCAGGCGCGCGCCGATACGGTTCCGAATCCTCGCGCCGCTCGCCGCTACCGCAATCTCCTACTCGAAGCCGGGTTCGAGGACGTGGCGGTAGAGGTCCACACCGGCATCTTCACCGACGCCACCATGCTGCCGATGCTCTCGGGCATCGCCGAGGCCGCCTTCGCGGCCGGCGCGCTCGACCGGGAGCAGGCCGACATGTGGATCGACGAGCAGGCTACGCGGGCCAAGGCGGGACGGCTCTTCCTTGCGATACCGCTGTTCCTCGCCTCGGCAGGCCGACCCTGACGAGAACGGCCACCGGCGACGGTCAAGAGACCAGCCGTACACCGCCCATGAAGGGGCGCGTCCTGATGCTGACGATCTTCACCACGTCTCCCGTCTGCGGCGCGTGCACCATCATGCCGTCGCCGACGTACATGCCGTTGTGGTGGAGGTCGGAGTAGAAGAAGACGATGTCCCCTACTTGAAGCTGGTCCATGCTGGGGACTCGTGTCCCCAGTTGCCACTGGGCTCCCGTGTAGTGGGGCAGGGTGATCCCGACCTTCGAGTACGCCCACAACATCAGGCCTGAACAGTCGAAGCTGTTCGGGCCGGCGGCCCCCCACACATAGGGCCTGCCGACCTGGCTGACCGCCCATCGTGCGGCCTCGGCGGCTTTGCCCTGGCCCTCGACGGACACTGTCGGCAGGTTGGCGACGGGAGGCGGGCCGAGTTGCTCGATCTTGATCTTCACCTCGTCGATGAGCTTCTCGATGCGCTGCTTCTTCCCTGCCAGGTCGCTCACCAGGTTTCCGAGCTGCTTCTTGTGCGCGTTCGCGCGCTCGCGTGCCTGATCGACCTGGGCCTGTAGGCGCAGTGCGTCCTTCATCTGCGCCGCCCACTGTTCGGAGAACTGCGCAGTGAGCGAAGCGGCGGACAATACTGCCCGGGGGTTCCCTCCGGCCAAGACGAGGGACGGCGAAGCGAGGGACCCGGTCATGTACCGGGTGTTGGCGAGCGCACGGGTAGCCGCCCGTACCTGCGCGTATCGCTCCTCGGTCCGTGCGGCCTCGGTGTTCAGCCGCCGCGACTCACGCTTCGCCGCGGCCAGCTCCACGCGCCGGCCGTTGTACTGCTCGGTGAGCTTCTCCGCCTGCTCGTTCAGGCGGGCGAGTTGAGCCTTGAGCTCCTTCGGGGTCGGCTTCGGCGCAGCAAGGGCGACCGTGGGCATCAGCATCCCGGCGACAGCGACCAGCGCCCCGGCTATCCGTAAAAGGATGTGCGAAAGCGGCGCCTCAGGCTTACGTCCCACACTTCTCCGCTCTTTTCCCCTGTCGCGAGGCACGTCTCGGACCTGCGTGACCGCTTCCTGGCCCACCGGCCGCGGTCCGCGACGTCCTAGTCCTCTTCCTGAGGCCGGGCCGAACTACGACGCACCTTAGTAGACCTGTGTTGCTTACGCATCCAATGCCGGACGTCTCAGGTCAAAGCGGTGAGCACAGGTGCACACAGGAAGCAATGGTGTGGTCTCGGTTCGCCTATCTCCAATAGGAGATTCGTCTACCACATCTCTTCGGTTCAGAAGTCGCGGCGATGGCGGGGCGGGGGGTGGAAGTCGGCCGACAGCCCTGGAGGACAAACCCCTCAGGGGTATGTTACGGTCTCTCCCGACATACCCCCAGGGGGTAGTAAACGAAGGAGGACGGACATGTGCACGGCATGCGCGTGCGGTACGGAGTCGGCTCAGGCCGAGGTGGCCGCTGAGGCGAATGCGGCGGACGGCAGGGTCTATTCGGTGAGCGGGATGACCTGCGGCCACTGCGTCTCGTCGGTGTCCGGGGAGATCGGCAAGATCGACGGCGTCACCGGCGTGGCGGTCGACCTGCCGGCCGGCGCGGTCACCGTCAGCGGCGCGGGGTTCACCGACGAGGAGATCCGCGCCGCGGTGGAGCAGGCCGGCTACCAGCTGGCGAGCCGGTCCTAGCGGGTCGCGCCCTGAAGAAGGCGGTGGGCGTGCACTGGCATGCACGCCCACCTGCGGGGCCGGTCCGATTCGGCATCACACCCAACCCTCTAGCGCATCCTCCCAGCACGGCGGATGCGTAGAACAGGAGTGCGGCATGAACGCCGTCAATCCGCGCAGGTGGCGGGCACTGGTCGTGCTCGCCGCCGCGCAGTTCATGGTCATCATGGACACCTCGATCATCGGTGTCGCCTTACCCGACATGCAGCGCGATCTGGGCTTCTCCCCGGACGCGCTGCAGTGGGTCTTCAACGCCTACGTCATCGCCTTCGGCGGCCTGCTGCTGCTCGGAGGCCGCCTGTCCGACCTGTTCGGTGCCCGCAGGGTCTTCACCACCGGTTGGATCGTCCTGATCGCCGGGTCGGCCGTCGCCGCCGCGGCGAGCAGTCCTTGGGTGGAGATTCTCGGCCGTGGTGTGCAGGGTGTCGGCGGCGCGCTCATCGCCCCGGCCTCGATGACCCTGCTCATGATGCTCTTCGGACACGATTCGCG
The DNA here is from genome assembly GCF_012999525.1 of Microbispora sp. H10836. Taxonomy (NCBI): domain Bacteria; kingdom Bacillati; phylum Actinomycetota; class Actinomycetes; order Streptosporangiales; family Streptosporangiaceae; genus Microbispora; species Microbispora sp. H10836. The sequence goes on along the minus strand of NZ_JABBWU010000012.1, from coordinate 8,721 downwards.
GGAGCTCGGCAAGGCCATGGCCCTGTACGGCGCGGCGGCTCCGGCCGGCGGCACCGCCGGAGTGTTCCTCGGCGGGGTCATCACCGAGTACCTGAGCTGGCCGTGGATCTTCATCGTCTACGTCCCCATCGGCGTCGCCACCCTGCTGGCCGTGCCCGCACTGCTGCCAGCGGTGGCCGGCAGACGCGGGTCGGTGGACGCGCTCGGCGGCGTCGCCGTCACCGCCGGGATCGCCCTGGCCGTGTTCGCGATCGTCCGGGCACCCGAGCAGGGCTGGGGTTCTGCCGCCACGCTGCTGGAACTGGCCGGGGCGGTCGTGCTGCTCGCGCTGTTCCTGCTCGTGCAGCGCGTGATCCGGGAGCCGCTCATGCCGCTGGGGATCTGGCGCACCCCCGGGCTGGCCGTCGCCAACCTCGCGATGGCGCTGCTCGGTGCGGCCTGGATCCCGATGTGGTACTTCCTCAACCTCTACCTGCAGCAGGTCCTCGGCTACAGCGCCTTCCCCAGCGGAGCGGCCCTGCTTCCCATGACGATCGCGATCATGATTTTCATGATCGGGATCACCGCCCGGCTGCTCGGCAGGTTCGGCGCCAAGCCGCTGATCGTCATCGGGCTCGGCGTACTGGCCGCGGGAGTTGCCGGGCTGTCCCTGGTCCGGCCGGACGGGACCTTCGTCGCCGACGTGCTGCCCGCCTCGCTGGTCGCGGCGGTGGGAATGTCCCTGGCCTACATCCCCGCGATGATGTCGGCGATGTCCGGCGCGCGGCCCGAGGACAGCGGGCTGGCCTCGGGCATCGTCAACACCACCTACCAGATCGGCTCGGCGCTCGGCCTGGCCGTGATGACCGCACTCGCCACCGCCGGGACAGCGGCTGGCGCGGCCGGCCCCGCCGCGCTCACCGACGGTTTCCAGGCCGCCTTCACCGGTGCGGCGGTCGTGGCCGCGGCGGGGGCCGTGCTGACCCTGCTACTGATGCGCACGCCCGCATCCGCCGTGTCCCCCGCAGCGGACGCCGAAGCGGCATCCGCACAGGTGTGAGTGACGCCGAGTGGGCCCGTCCTTGGAAGTGGCGGGCCCACGAAATACCCTAGGGGGGTAGGGTGTTAATAGAAACAACAGACGTCAGCGGAGCAAGGCGGGGAGATGGCCGGATACACGGGGACCAAGGAAGACCACCTCAGGCGGCTGCGCCGGATCGAGGGGCAGGTCCGCGGACTGCAGCGGATGGTCGACGAGGACAAGTACTGCATCGACATCCTCACCCAGGTCTCGGCCGCTAACAAAGCACTCCAGGCGTTCGCCCTGGAACTGCTCGAAGAGCACATGGCGCACTGCGTCGCCGAGGCCATCGCCAAGGGCGGCACCGAGGCCGACGTCAAGATCAAGGAAGCCTCCGACGCCGTCGCCCGTCTCGTCCGTTCCTGACCGACCGAGCGAAGGAGAAGCGTCATGACCACCGCCACCGGCATGACCTGCGGCCACCGCGTCAGCTCCGTCAAGGAGGAGGTCGGTGAGGTTCCCGGTGTCACCGGCGTCGAGGTCGATCCGGCCACCGGGCTTGTGACGGTCGAAAGCGACATGAACCGGTTGCTGACGGCTACGCATGTGCCATTCCCTGCGTGAACCCCCGGTACAAAAGATCTTCTACTCGGTGTGGTTTTATCTCCCGCCGCCTCCCCCCCGGCCGTCCGAGAGGATAAAAACACACCCCGTGCATCTCACAGTGATCATGACCAGATAGTGTTTGCGCACGTGAACACGCTCCCCGAACCCCGGTCGCACGATGGTTGGCGGATCCTGCGGAGCGATGCCGGGCGGTTATGGGCGACCCGCGAGCGCCCCTTCGGCCGCGCAGCCGAGATGGCAGGTGCCTTCCGTACCGTCGATGCCGACGACCTTGGGCAGCTACACGCCGAGATCGCGCAGCAGGAACGGATCGCTGACACGGCCCTGTCGGGGAGCGAAGACATCGCCAGAAGTGACGCGTGACCTACAGGCCGGCTGGTCCTCACGGAGGAGGTCACGAGCTCGTGCTCGCGCTGACTGGCGATCACTTGCAGCGGCACGCGGGGCCAGTTACGGCGGGCTGGTGTGCGGCAGGCGGCCCGAGTCGCCGCCGGCCGGGATCGGCTGAGCACAATTCGGCAGGGCATGTGGCTGTGGTCGAGTGTCACGTTCGGGCTGGTGCGTTCGGATGGCGTCTGCGGGCGATGGCGCGTGTTATCAAGAGGGAGCCGATCAGGGCCGGGAGCAGCCAGTAGGCGATGGCCGGAAGCCTGTCCCACAGCGGCAGATGTGGGCCGTTGTCGACGTAGAAGCCGGTCAGGAGCAGGACGTAGGACGTTCCCATTCCGAGGATGTGGACGTCGGGCCGCTGCCGGCGGTTGGCGTACCCCGTCAGCGCAGTGATGATCGCCAAAGTACCGATGCCGAACAGGTGAATGTTCTCTCGCCAGCGAATCACCGACATGACGGTAAGGCTGACGTAGACGACGGCCAGTCCCCACAGGTAGACGCGTCCGAATCGCATGTGTCGTGGGCTTCCCTTTCTCGTCAATGCGGCGATCGCGCCGCAGATCACACACGTGATCCCGGCGGTTACGTGGACCGCGAGCGCGGAGAGAAAGACCGGTCCGGCGTTGGGGATCGGAGTGCCCAAGATGTCGATGGTGTCCATCGCATCTCCAATGCGTAGGGTTGCTACCTATAGGGACGCTACTCCGGGTCTTGGCCGATGGAAAGAGCAGATGTAGCGTTACTACCTATGAGGGCGGAAGCACTCAAAGGACACCTGGATGGCCTCCTGCTCGCCACGCTGGAGGACGGGCCGCAGCACGGCTACGCAGTGAAGGAAGCCTTGCGTGACGCCACAGGCGGCAGACTCGACCTGCCCACCGGCACCGTCTACCCGGCGCTGCACCGTCTGGAGCGCGCGGGCCTGATCAAGGGAAGCTGGTCGGTGGTGGGCGGTCGCAGACGACGCACCTACGAGCTGACCGAGCAGGGGCGACGCTCGCTGGCGGGGGCACGCGACCGCTGGCAGGAGTTCGCCGCCGTCATATCCGCGGCACTGGGTGGTGGACCGTGGCCGGCCACGAACTGATCGAACGTCACCTTCAGACGCTCGCCGAGCGGCTGCCCGATCCCGTGGTGGAGGAGCTCGCCGACGGCCTCCTCGCCGCGTACGACGACCAGATGGAGCGGCTCGGCGATCCTGACGCGGCGGCCCGGGCCGCACTGGCGGACTTCGGCGACGCCGACACCGTCACCGCCGCCTTCGTCCGCGCCTCTCCCGGCAGGAAAGCCGCGTTCAGGCTGCTCGTGGCCGGGCCGATCGTCGGGCTGAGCTGGGGAGCCGTTCTCGTCACCGGCAACGTCTGGGCCTCGACGATCCCGCTGTCATCGCGCCTGGCCCTCGGCCTCCTCCTGGGGTCGGCCGTGCTCATGCTGCTGATCGCCATCCGGAAGGGACGGCATTACCGCACGGTACGGCTGGCCGCACTCGTCGGCACGGGAACCGTGGCCGTCCTGGACACGGTCATGCTGGGCACGGTCCTCACACTTCTGCCACCGCCCTCCCTGCTGCTGCTCGTGGCGCTGACCGGCAGCATCACAAGGATCATGCTGGCGGCCCAAGCCATACCCGAACTGGTCATGCGCCCGTGACGGTGCTGCGGCGGCGGTGCCCGGCCATCGGGGGTTGGGCCAGGCACCGCCGTCCACTGGATGGCTATGTAGATGTGGGCGAGGGCCAGATGCCGTCAGTTGGAGAGCCCTGCGGTGATCAGGAGCTCAGGAGTGTCGGTGATAAGGAGCGCCATGCCTATGGATCTGCGGGCATGGTTCTTAGTGCCCGATGCCTCCTCTGCTCTCGATACTGCGCAGGTTCTGGTTGATCACGCAGTCCCCGTTTCCCCTCCTGCAGTTGCCGCTGAGGGAGTTGGTGAACACGCTGACGCTTGACACCTGCTGAACGCCGGAGAAGTCGACGGCGCTGTTGGCTGCCGGGGCGTTCACGTTGCGCCTGCCTTTGATCCGCTGACGGGCTGGGCTGCTGATCGTGGGCGCGTTGGCCGTGTTGACGCCGCTCGTGCTCTGCCTGACGCCACCTCTGCCGTGCCGCTTGCCCTTACCCTTGCCCTTGCCGGATCCATGGCCGTAAAGGCCGTGACAATCACGATTCACTGCGTGGACGCCCTGCGGTATCGGCGCTGCCGACGCCTGCGGCACATCCGCGAGAGCCGACATGCCGATGACGAGCGCGGCGACAGCCACACCTCGGGCGGACACCTCTACGCCGAAAAAGCTCTGCGCACCCTTGGCACCCATCTGATCCACACCCGCCTTGGTCGTCGCGTCTGGACATGTACGCCTTGGGCACAAGTGCCACAAACCTACTCATACCCCTCACCCCACGGCTCTTCTTCGAACGTGTGATATCTGGGCTGTGGGTGGTCGCTTCTTTGCCGCTCGCGCCCCGCTCGGAAAGGCTCGCTACCCGGGGGTCGCACGCGGCGCGGACCAGGATGCGGAGTGTAGGCCGAGATGTGCCGGGAGCTACAGAGTGGTCACGCGACGCTGCGGCGCCGGCCGGGCGTCCGGCCCGGACCCGGAAGGTCACAAAAATGTCTAGATAAGTGGTTTTCATCCTCATGTGAGCGGTACGTCGGCAAAGGACCGATCAAGCGACAACGCAAGGAGAAGCACGTGATCACTCACGAGCAGATCCCCATGGTGCTCGACCACCCGGTCTACGACCTCAACGGCGACAAGATCGGCGAGGTCAAGCACGTCTTCCTCGACGATGCCACCGGGCAGCCCGAATGGCTGTGCGTCAAGAGCGGGCTGTTCAACATGAAGGAGACCTTCGTCCCGCTGCGCGACGCCGACCTGGTGGCCGACCATGTCGAGGTTCCCTACGACAAGGACCGCATCAAGGACGCACCCGACGTCGACCTGGACGCCGACGAGCACCTGCCGCCCGAGCAGGAGCGGCAGCTGTACCGCTACTACGACCTGGACTGGGACTCCTCCTGGGAGCGCGCCAACCAGCCGGGTGAGACCGGCTGGGCCGACGCGGGCGGACGCCGGGAGCGCGACCGCATGGGCATCGGCCGCGACGACGCGATGACCCGCTCGGAGGAGCAACTGGAGATCGGCACCGAACGACACCGCACCGGCCAGGCCCGGCTACGCAAGTACGTGGTCACCGAGCACGAGCAGGTCGACGTACCCGTGACCCGGGAGAAGGTGCGGATCGAGCGTGAGCCGATAACCGACACCAACCGGGACGAGGCGCTGAACGGCCCGGACATCACCGGCTCCGAGCACGAGGTGACGCTGCACGAGGAGCGCCCGGTGGTCGACAAGCGGACCGTGCCGGTCGAGCGGGTCCACATGGCCAAGGAGCAGGTCACCGACCGGAAGCGGATCGGCGGCGAGGTCCGCAAGGAGCGCATCGACGTCGAGGGCGACGTCGACGGAACCGGCCGCGCCTACGGTTCCGGCGACGGCTACGGCTCCACCCGCTGAGCTCGCCCCCCCTTTTCGCTCCTCAACCGGCTCCGTTGCCCCGGTGCAGCTCCAGCGCCGCCGGGGCAACGGCGTGCCCGGCCACGCTCCAGAGGGAACAGCTGGAACGGGCTGACATCCTCAGCCGTCCGGGAACGCCGCCGCGAGCTGGGAATCCTCACGCAGAGAGCTGCCTCACGGCTTGCAGTTCGGTGCCGTGGTCTCGAAGCCGGCGTTTCCGCCGTCGAGACCGGCCTAGTCGATGGCGAGGACCTGGGCGGCGTCAGCCTCCTGCATGGGGCGGATGGACGCCGGGCGGGGCGGAGGGCTTGGACGCATGAACGATCGCCGAGTGCAGGACACCGTTCGCGGCGTGGGTGCGCGTGATCGTGTACGTGGTGAACCCGGCCTCTGCGAGCAGGGCGCGGTACTCGGCTTCGGTGAGGGTGCCGACCGAGCAGCCGACGAGGTGTTCGGCCTCGGCGCGCTGGGCGGGGTCGAGTCCGTCGTCGGCGATGACGTCGGAGACGCCGAGCCTGCCGCCGGGCTTGAGCACGCGGAAGGCTTCGGCGAGCACGCGGGGTTTGTCGGCGGACAGGTTGATCACGCAGTTGGAGATGACGACGTCCACGCTGCCGTCGGGGAGCGGGATGTCTTCGATGTGGCCGTGCAGGAACTCGACGTTGGTCGCTCCGGCCTCGGTGGCGTTGGCTCGGGCGAGTTCGATCATTTCGGGTGTGGCGTCCAGGCCGTACGCCTTGCCGGTCGGGCCGACTCTGCGGGCCGAGAGCAGGACGTCGATGCCTCCGCCCGATCCCAGGTCGAGGACGGTTTCGCCGGGCTGGAGGTCGGCGACGGTGACCGGGTTTCCGCATCCCAGGCTGGCCCGGAGGGCTCCGTCGGGCAGGCCGGTGGTGTCGTCGTAGCCGGCCGAGCCGAAGCAGCCGTCGGTGAACTCCTGCGGCTCGCAGTCGATGACCTGTTTGCCTGCCTGGGCGGCTTTGGCCAGTTCGCCGTAGCGGGTGACGACACCGGCTCTGACTGCTTCCACGTTCTCGGACACGTCATCTCCGTTCAGCAGGGCGGCGCAGGGTCGGGAACGGGGCGGCCCATGACGACGTCGGCGGCGGTGGGGAAGCACTCCACACAGGCGCCGTTGATTCGGTAGAGGCTGGCCGTACCGCGATGCTCGACCAGGACGAACCCCACCTCGGCCAGCACCTTCAAGTGCGCGGAGACGGTCGATTGCCCGACCTCGACGGCCTCGACGATCTCTTTGACCGCCATCGGCCTCTGGGCGCGGGCGAGCAGGGTCACGATCTGAATGCGTGTGGCGTCGGCCAAGGCTTTGAACCAACTGGCGTACTCGGCGGCGGTGGCCCGGTCGAGCGGCGTCGTTCCCTGATTCATCGTTCATCGACGATAAACGATGAAGTGCTGAAGTGGAAGAACAAAAACCGGCCCAGCGGACGCCGAGCCGGTCCGAGATGACGTCGTTCTAGTGGGCGGGGACGAGTTCGGCGAGCAGGTCGCGTACGCGGCGGTCGATCTCGTCGCGGATCGGGCGGACCTGGTCGACGGGTTTGCCTGCGGGGTCGTCGAGCTGCCAGTCGAGGTAGCGCTTGCCGGGGAAGATCGGGCAGGCATCCCCGCAGCCCATGGTGATGACGACGTCGGCGGCCTGGACGGCCTCGGTCGTCAGCGGCTTGGGGAACTCCTTGGACAGGTCGAGGCCGAGTTCGTCCATCACCGCGATGACGGCAGGGTTGATCGTGTCGGCGGGAGCCGATCCGGCGGACCGGACCCGTACCCGACCGGCGGCGTGGCGGTCGAGCAGGGCGGCGGCCATCTGGGAGCGTCCGGCGTTGTGCACGCAGACGAACAGCACCTCGGGGATGTCGGACACGTGGGACTCCTTGGCGGGGTCAGCGGCGGTGATCAGGACGAGTGCGGTACGACGACGTCATGGCCCCCGTCGTCCTGGAGGGCGTCGGCTCCGGCCGGGCCGGACGCGGGATACAGGGCGACGGCGATGACCGCTCCGACGAGGGCGCCGAGCAGTTGGACGGCGACGAACGCGGGGATGGAGGACGGGGCGATCCCGGCGAAGGTGTCGGAGAAGCCCCGGGCGATCGTCACGGCGGGATTGGCGAAGCTGGTCGAGCTGGTGAACCAGTACGCGGCCCCGATGTACGCGCCGACGAGTGGCGCGGCCAGATGTGCGCGGCCCTGCCGGGCCAGGGCGACAATCAGCGCGACCAGGCCGGCGGTGGCGACGACCTCGCCGAGCCACAGCGACGGGGCCGCCCGTATGTGGGTGGAGGCGGTCACGGGCGGCAGGGCGAACATGAGGTTGGCCAGCACCGCCCCGGCGATCCCCCCGGCGACCTGGGCGGGCAGGTAGGCGACCACCTCGCGGGTGCTCAGCCCGCTCCGGTCGCGGCGTCCGAGCAGCCAGCCGACCAGGGAGACGACGGGGTTGAGGTGCGCGCCGGAGATCGGCCCGACCAGGATGATGATGACCGGCAGAGCCGCCGCGGTGGCCGCGCTGTTGGCCAGCAGTTGTACCCCGACGTCCTGTGACAGGCGCACGGCCATGACGCCTGATCCGATCACCACGGCGACGAGCAGGCCGGTACCGAAGAACTCGGCGAACGCCCGCCGTCCGATGCCCGTGGTCACGCCGTACCGGCGAGGGCGGGCGACACCGGGCCGATAAGGGCCGACATACGGGCCAGGACGGCGGGGTTGATCCAGTAGTACACCCAGGTGCCCCGGCGTTCGGAGTCGATGAGCCCGGCCTGCTTGAGCACCTTGAGATGGTGGCTGATCGTCGGCGGGGTCAGGTCGAAAGCCGCCGTCAGGTCGCACACGCAGGTCTCGCCGCCCTCGTGGCAGGCGATCAACGACAGCAGGCGCAGCCGTACCGGGTCGGCGATCGCCTTGAACAGCGGCGCCACCTCGGCGGCCTCGCTCTCCGACAGGGGCTCGCACCCCAGCGGTACACAGCACGCCGCGTCCGCGTCCACAATCGGCAGCACTTGATTCGACATATCTCTAATTTGACACAGGTCTAGGCAAGGGCACAAACTCCGGATACACGTTGATTAGAAGCTCATCGAAGCAGACGGGCGGCTTTGGCCCGCCGCTTCACGGCCAAGGGAGGACACCCATGTCCCGTGTTCAACTCGCTCTGCGCGTCGCCGACC